>NZ_PVNP01000002.1 GCF_002993365.1 Marisediminitalea alba | reverse complement strand
TTCATATTTTTGCCGGTTTATGCCGATGCTGGTGAAAATTGGCAGTTATTCAGACCTTCCTTAAAAATATTTTTGCAGGGCAAAACCCACTTGGTCACGCTCCCAAAACTTTAGCGCATGTTCAGCGCTGTATTGAATTGTCTATTGGTAGAGAAGGCATCGTACTCGATTCATTTGCTGGCTCTGGAACTACCGCTCATGCAGTTCTTGAAGCTAATAAAAAAGACAATGGCAGCCGTAAGTTTATCTTAGTCGAGTGTGAAGACTACGCCGATACATTAACTGCTGAACGTGTTCGTCGTGTTATTAACGGTTACCCCTTTAAAGGCAACCAGAAGCAAGAACTGCTTTCTGAAAAAATCACGTGGTCGGTCTTTGAGAAAAAACACGCGGAGTTGCTTGAAAAAATAGCCAAAGTTGAAGAAAAACACAGCAAGGATTTTGACAAAATCAAGAAAGAGCTCAAAGACGGTGTACTTACTGTAACTGGTGAGCGTAAAGTGGATGATTTTGCGCCAGGCATTGGTGGTAGTTTCACTTATTGTACTTTGGGTGAACCGATTCAAATTGAAAGTTTACTTACTGGCGAAGCGATGCCATCGTTCGACGCGCTTGCACGTTATGTGTTTTATACCGCAACTGGGCAGTCATTAGAAACTGTTGCTAAAGCTTCTGCCGATGGTTTTATCGGTGAAACAGATCTATTCCGTATTCATCTGTTCTATCGTCCAGATAGCGAATGGTTGCGTTCAAATGAAGCCGCATTAAACGCGGACAAAGTAGAGGCTATAGCTAAAAACAATACTACGAAGAAACGCACTATTGTATTTGCTGTAGCGAAATTTATGAGTCAGAAGGACTTAACTGAAAAACGCATTGAGTTTTGCCAGTTGCCTTACGCTATCCATCGTATTATGGGGGCGTAACATGGAGTTAAAAGACTACCAAAATGGTGTGCTGGATAAGCTGGACTATTACTTAAAAAAGCTGGCCGACACCAAGGAAGAAGCGGAAGACTTTGTTGCTTTTCAGAAAATGAAAGGCAAAGACGCTCGCTTAACCGATTATGCCAAAGACACGTGGGAAGCTCTGGTACAGGAGCGCCGTATTGACCTACTTAAAGACAAAAGCGGTCACTTGGTGCCCGCACCTTATGTCACAAGATTTGACGGATTAGAGCGGCCAATTCCTAACGTGTGCCTGAAAGTACCGACAGGTGGTGGTAAAACCTTACTTGGTGTTGCTGCGGTTGAGCGCCTGCAAACTGATTTGTTTACGCAACAGACAGGTATGGTGCTCTGGGTGGTGCCGTCGGATGCCATTTACAAACAAACCTGGAAACAGTTGGCCAATCGTGAGCATCCGTATAGGCAAATGCTAGAGCGTGCTTCGGGTGGACGAGTAAAAATGCTCGAAAAGAACGATGCATTTACCAAGCGGGATACCGACGAAAACCTGTGCGTTATGTTGTTGATGCTGCAATCCAGTGCGCGTCAATCCAAAGAAACCCTACGCATGTTCCGTGATAGTGGGCGATTTACCACCTTCTTCCCGATTGAAGATGACACCACAGCCAATGAGGCGCTATTGAGCAGTATTCGTAATTTAGATTGTAATGATCTTTCAGATTACGGTTGGCAAGAAGGCATAGCGCCAGGCTCAGTGTCAGTCAAACAAAGCTTAGGCAATGTGTTACGCATGGTTCGCCCAATGATTATTGTGGATGAGGGGCATAAAGCCTATAGCGAAACCGCAAGAGAAACCCTGTGTGGCTTTAACCCTAAGTTTATTCTTGAGCTTTCTGCCACGCCTAACGCAAACGGTAAGCATCACTCAAATGTGCTGGTGAATGTGTCTGGGCAAGCTTTGAAAGATGAGCAAATGATTAAGTTGCCCATCAACTTAATCAACGAAGACAAAAGTGACTGGAAGCATACCTTGTCGCTTGCGCACGCTAAATTGGCAGAGCTTGAACAGGATGCCGGGCAACTACAAAACGAAACCGGTCGCTATATTCGTCCCATCATGCTGATCCGAGTTGAGCGCACAGGTAAAGATCAGCGTGATTCAGCATTTGTGCATGCGGAAGATGCCCGCGAGTATTTGATGGACAAATTGGGCGTGAATGAAAATGAAATCCGCCTGAAAACGTCTGATAAAGACGAGTTGGGTGATGATGATTTGCTCAGCGAAATGTGCCCAGTTAAATACATCATCACAAAGGATGCGCTACGTGAAGGTTGGGATTGTCCTTTCGCTTATGTATTAACCGTGTTGTCAAAAATGACCGCAAAAACGGCAATTACCCAAATGATTGGCCGTGTACTACGTCAACCACATGCGCGATTGACGCAAAAAGCAAGCTTAGATGAGTGTTATGTCTATACCTTTGATCAAGACGTGATGGAAGCTGTTGCTGGTGTTAAGCAAGGTTTAGAAGAAGAAGGGATGGGAGATGTGGCGAATCAAGTTAAAGCTACAGAAGCCAATAAACCCGCCGCAGTAGTGAGCAAAGAAACCTTATTGCGTAGAGAGCGTTTTCGTAACCTACCTAAAATATTCTTGCCTAGGGTTTTACATCGCGATGCTGGGTACAAAGACGGCTACCGTTTGTTTGACTATGAACGGGATGTGCTGGGTGACCTAGATTGGGAATCGCTGTCTTATTTGAATGCTGAGAACTTCCAGCTAGTGGACGATAAGTTAAAGCGCACGATTGCCCGTATCGACTACAAAATGTCAAAGGATAACCAAGGCGAATTGGACTTAGCCGATCCGGTTCACGAGAACATCGAGTTTGACCCGAATGCAGGCCTGGATATCTCCTTTATGGTAAGGCAGCTCACCGATGTTATTCCAAACCCATGGCAAGCCATGCGGGTGTTAACGCACACGTTAGACATCTTGCGTGGTAATGGCGTTTCTGAGGAGGCCTTGTTTACTAACCGCCTTGAGCTGCTCAAAGAGATGAAGCGCGACATTAAACAACAGGTCGCGCAATTATCGGAGCAAATCTTCAGATCTAAGTTGGACAAGGGTGATATCTCCCTACGTCTACTCGCTTCAGACAACGAAAAGCTAAATTGGGAACTGGCGCAAACCTTAGAGGTTAATGTCAGTGAACATGATCAGGTGCTTCGCCGCAAAGATGGATCAGTACTCGAAAAAAGCCTGTTTGAAAAGGTCTATCAAAATGGGCTGAACAATTTAGAGCGCGACACAGCCTGGTATTTGGATAAGCAAGCGTCTGTGTATTGGTGGCATCGTATTGCAGTAAATCAACGCGAGTACAGCCTACAAGGCTGGCAAAAGCAAAAGGTTTACCCTGACTTGTTGGTGTGCGTCGAACAGCCAAACTCTGGCAGTTACCGCTTCTCTGTACTGGAAACCAAGGGTGAGCATTTAAAAGGAAACGATGACACTGAGTACAAGCGCCGATTGTTTGAGCTATTAACTGAGCACGTCAAGACGGCGGTAGATGCTGGCGAACTTACGTTGGAAGCAGCGTCGGGTGGTATGTCGTTCAGAATGCTGATGGAAGACAGTTGGTCACAGGAAATCGTGCCTGAGTTGAATTAATGAGTCATTTGTTGGTGTTGTGTTGTCTCCAACCTTGTCGCTCCTCTTAAAACAGGGGCGAAACTCAAAAGGAATATCAAGTTAACGAGGATTTAGATGAGTCAGCCAATACCGACTTCTTATAATCAAATCATTGCGCATACGATTGAACAGGCGCTTGCCCTATCGGTTAATGCAAAGAGCGAAAATGCTATTGCTGGCTTTTGTCAGTTACAAGGCCCAACAGGCGGGGGCAAAAGTAGTTCGCTTTATCGTAGCCCTGACGGGAAGACTCCAGCGAGCCTTGAATTTATAAAATCTAAAGGGTTGCAGGCCATATTGGTCACCCATCGCTGGAACATCCTGCATGACATTTATGAAAGTGCAACGAGTGCAAAAGACAGCTCAGGCAACCCATTGCTGGTTAGTATTCTTTATGCTCAGGATGAAACTGTTGTTAGTGCGGTTTCGCAACGGGCTCTGCCACATGAACAAGGCGTTCAAAAATCTGACTTGCCCGATCCTTATAAGGCCATTGAGGACATCCATGGTTTAGGAGTGTTTCGTTCTAATGCTGATAAAGAGGCTCTCGTTCGTGCTTGCCACAACGTTGCAGCCATAGCCCGTAATGTTGAGTATAAAAAGAAAAACCCTGATTCGATGGGCGTCTTACTAGAACGAGAAGAGCAGGAACTAAGAAAACTGTGTGGCTTTGTCGAACGAACGCTACTTGGGTGCATGTCGTCCTTAGAGAAGGCAGTGAAGTATGCCAGCAAGCAGCATGGCAAGACGCATGAGCTCACGGAGCAAGCAAAAGAAAAGCTTCGTTTATTTAGAGAAAATAAATGGGTGCGTCGAATTTTCCCGGCGATTGCCTGGCACGATGATAAGCAACATTTGCTGGTGTTAACGACGCAGAAGCTATTCGCTTCCTTTTACGACGGTAAACAGAAAGTCAGAATGTCGAGCGGACAACTGGCCGGAAAGGTAGTATTTGTCGATGAGTTTGATTACCAAGCCGACATTCTACAGACATTACTTGCCCAGTCTCAAATGGTGCAAGAGCCGCCTGAGTGTATTGGCCAATTACTTGAAGGGGGCAAGCGTCTTTTAGCGCGAATGCAGTTTGTTACTGCCGAACCTATACCTGAGCTTTACAGTGAGCTTAAACAGCTTATTGCGGAGCTAGAGGAGGATTTGACCAGCAAAGGTGTCGATCTGAATCAGTCTAGGGCGCTGGTAATGCCTTTAAAACAGTATGAATCCGGTGTGCCGTTCGAAAAGAAATATCTGTTTCGCTCAGATCACTTAGTAACCAGTGAGCCTTTGCAATTACAGCAAAAACCTCATGGCTTTGAAGTGAAAAGTTATGGACAAAGCGATGAAGAATCCGTTGATGTCGGTGATTTTTTGCGTGTGATGGAGAAATATATCAGACGCTTCAGTTTGCTGTTGTCGCAGTTCGCAACCGATGAGTCCGAAGCCTATGAGTATCTCGTTCGGCTAAACCGATTGCTGTTTGATCCTGCGAATGACTATCGACCATCCTACTATAGCACAGCGTTACCCAGCTTATCGCTGTTCTCCTTGCCTCGCACTAGCTTGCCTGAGTTAGAAGCGCTCAGTAGATCAAACCTATTACCTAATACTCAGACGAATATGTTTGGCCTAACAACCTGGCTATTAACCACGGATGAAGCTGAAGCGGATATTGACCCGTTGAGGATCAAGATTAAACGTGCTCTATTGCCGACAACACCTGAAGGGTTAATGGTTTCGTTATCGAGTCGAAACCTGGTTTTTGCACTATCCGCAACCTCTTATATCGAAAGGGGGATTGGTCATTTCGATATACGCTGGATTGAAAGCGCTTTACGTTACGTGGCTCAGGCTCGCAGTCCACAATGTACCGAGAGTTTTTTGGGCGATAGCTTTGAGCAGCGCCCCGAAGATTGGTTTAAGAAGCCAATTCCGTATTTACAAACTGACGAGGATAAGCAGCTGCAAATGGCAGTGATCCGATCGTTGGTTAAAGATAAATCTGAAAAGCGTCGCTCGACACTGAAAACCACGATCCACGACTTTGATGATGCTATCAATGCGCCAGTATTTCTGGAGCCAAAACTGCATTTGAACGCTGCATTTTTTGAGGCTGAGCACTCTGATTACAAGTATGAATACCGGCAGTCTGTGTTGTTTAAATTACTGCACGTTCTGCATTTGGCAGCGAATGAGCCACAACATAAAGGACACCTAGCCTTTGTTAACTCAGTCAAATACCTTCGGAAGTGGTTGATAAGTGATACCGCAGAAAACAGTAGGATGAGCGCGGATTGGCTTGAAATTGAGCGTTTAACCACTGGCGTATTGTCTTCTTTTGACGATGTGTTTATTCCATCGGCTGTCAACGGTAAGCCCATGATGATTTGCTTGCTCAATGCTGAAGCACAAAAGCGAGAAGGATTTGAGTACGCCTATCAAGCGGCGTTCGACTCTGGCCGAACCGTGGTGGTAATGACACAAACTGCATCCGCTACCAATGGAATTAATTTGGACTACTCCTTGCCCAACTCTCAAGGACAGATGGATCTGACGTCACTGTTTATTATTGAAAGTAAGCACTTTTACTTTTCACCATGGGATAGCAATGACGCTGATGATGAAATGTCTCATGCTGGCTTTCAGCTCAGAAACTTAGAAAAATTAGTCAGACGTTCAGAGTTTTCACGTAAGCAGCAGCGGCAATTTATTATGCCGTTAATGAATAACTCAGTCGCTAAAATCCAGGAGCTAAACAAGCTCTATAAAGGGACAAATGACTACGTTAAGAATCTTGCTGCTGACGTGCAGCAGCAAGTTGGTCGTATTGAACGTGCTTGGACGTATGTGCCCCATGTCGCAATTCATTTAAGCGATGATTTAGCAGGCCATCTTCGCAACTACGGCCAATTAACCGTTTGTACTAACAACCGAAATTGGGTTTCAAACCTTAATAATCAGCTGATTGATGATCTTACTCATTCCGAAGATGCATCGGTTTCCAACTTTCTTACCCTGTTGAAAACGCGATTCCAAGATGGCTCTGCTGCGGTAGATATTATTGATAACAAGTTAGTTTCCGCTATCCGAGATGCACGACAAGGTAAGGGTTGTATCGAAGATATTTCAGGACTTTGGCATGAACTAGGCCGCGCTGTATTACAGCATGATCTCCAATGGATGCCGCATAACAATACGTTTGGCATTACTGAGCCTTTGTGTCGTTGGGCGTGCTTTGAACGGCCCGAGGAATCAAAGGTTACTGGTGAAATATGGTACGACCCAAAAAGTTGGCAGTTCTTTGCAAAGCGTGCAGCGGGATTGATTAAGTATAACCCACAGACGCTTTATGAGGTTGTAAACCGGCAACCTGCTATTTCGGATTGGTTTAATCGTAAAGGTTTTCGAACGTCGTTTCAGCCGTTTGCCAACGATATTGAAGAGCAATTTGCATTTCATCCTGTCGTGATTCAGCGAATTTTACAAGGGCGTATTGGTGAAGAAGGTATTCGCGCACTGCTGAGTGACAAGCAGCTAGCCACTAAACAAGACGTCTACAACCATGAGTTGTTTGAATTATATGATTTTGAGATAGCCAACGCGGATGTTTTTGTTGATGCTAAATTTTGGTCAATAGCTGCTCTGGAACAGTCAGATGAAGGCTTTGAGCAATGGCTTGCTTCTGGTAAACGTCCTGAATTTGCGCCTTTGGGATTAATTAAAAAGCTGGAGAAGATCCGTCAAATCCGTGGTGAAAACGCCATTTTGGTTATCGCGAACCTATTGACTGGTGAAGATTGTTCCTTATCGGGCTTTTCTGAAATGTTGGAGCCAGTAAAAGTTGAGAATGCTTCAATCCTGTTTCTACCAGGTTGTTTGGTGAACGATGGATATCAAATGACGTCTGGCTTCAAGTGGTTTTCGAAAATAGTTTGGCAGCGTATGAGGGAGCAAGGTTAATGGATAAAAATAAAGATTTGAGGAAGTTGCCGCTGTCTCATTTGGTTTATTTGAATAACAAGGTTGATGCAGATAAAGCCAACAAATTTGTGGTTTATCACTATCCACTCATCAATAACAACTATCAGTGGAAAGAGAAGAAAGCCTGGGAAGAACGTATCGATGCTGAACTAGACAGTCGGCAGTTTGCCTATTTAATGAAAAAAAATGGTAATCAGTTTGGTCTCTATGTGGCTTTACAAAGCTCAAGTGATATTCCTCCGTCTATTGTAGACGCCGAGTTGCAACCTATTACTCCAGTTAGAGTTGAATATTCACCGGTGTTAAATCCTGTGTGGATTCGACTAATGATGCGATCATTACGGGCTTTTGGCGGTCATTGTAAAGGCGCTTACAGCTTAGGTTGTCCGTTATTGAAAGTAGATAGCTGGGCTGGCGGTGTTAATGCGATCAGCCTAGATTGTAGAACTCAGCAGTTAAAAGATGGAAATACCACTGAGATTGCTCTGTTTTATACCAATGTTCCATTAAGACCGTTATCTAATGACGATGATATAGATCGCATTAAGAAGCCTCTATGGGTCTATGACAAAAATAAGGTACTCGTCAGGTGGTATCCTGGCCATGAAAGAAAACCGAGAGGTACGCTGTTTAAAGAAATTGGAAAGAGTAAAAATTCACGGAAACAGCGTCCGTTTCTGGATCTTTCTACACCAACTAGGTTTGAGCAAAGTTGGCCTATGGTGTTAAAACCAGTGCAAGATGCGTTTATCTGTTTTGCGCGTGACTATGGTTTTGAACTTTCAGCTAAAACGTTAAATCTCCAACCACTGACGTTGAAAACAAAGCATAAGGCCAATAAGGCTAAGTCATCTTTCCCAAGCATCGAGATATCCGGTGAAATCAAGGTTATAGACCTAAGAGTTAATACCGTTGTTGCTTGTGAAGAAATCTTAGACTTATTTAAATCGCTCATTGCACAGAAAGGCGTCGATGTTTCGTGGGATTTACTAGATGGAATTTCGGCAAATGACTTTGAACGGATAAAACTTGAACGTTCGGACCGTGTTTTGATTCTGCTTGATCAGGAAAAAGGTATTGAAGATGATCGTTATCCACTAACAAAGTCGTTAGTTGGACGGTGTGCAGTTCAACATATCAACGTTAATCCTCATGATTTAACGGGAGACCCAGTCGAAAAAAGGTTATTAATCGAGTCAAAAAGAGACGATGACCCGATAAAGCTATACGTTGCGTCTGAAGGTGGATATTACACCTACAACTACGAATTATTAGATACCAAGGCATACAAAGAAGCGATTATTAGAAAGCTTGAAGTGGTTCTTAAAGAATTAGAGATCAAACGTTTACTGATTGATTCTGATAGGGCTATTTCTCAAGTCTTGCCATTGCAACGCGCCTGTTTAAATGAATCAACTATTGTCATTACTGATGGTTATTTGTTTACGGTTTCAAACGACAGACCGGTGTTGATCCCCTTCGATCCCACTGATTCTGGTATGACTTTGAAAACAAATGAGTACCTGGCCAATTTCGAAACATCCGTAGATGATTTGCTCACTTTGATGAATGAGAATTGGCCCTATAGTTATCGTCAGAATGTCGTAATGGATTACTACGGTACTGAAGTTGATAAACAACGACGATTTGCGGCAAGAATTACGCTTGTTTTGAGTAAGAATAAGGACGAACAAGTATCAATCATGATGCAAGATCCATCTTACGACCAAACGAATGTATTGCCACTTGGTATGGAAGATGCGCTTTCGGATTTAACCAAGAAACAGAAGCCTTATCCGTTGACGGATTGGGTTCTGCCAGATAGTGAAGTATTGCTCAATATTGTCAAAGAGTTGAGTGATGATGGCGTGTTATCCAGCCAAAAGGCAACAATGCGATTTGAAAGTGAGTTACCCGAATTAGTTGAATTATGGCAAGAACAATTAGTTTCGCTTCATCAGCAAAATGAGACGAAGGTGACTTACTATCAGGTAAAAAAAGAGGTTATTCAGCGTTGGTTAGATAAGCGAGGAAAGAAAAAAGATACATCAATCAGCGGTAGTTTAGATACCTTGTTATCTCGATTCTTCGATAAGCCTTTAAACGACATCAAACGCTGGATGAGTAACATACCGGGTATTCAACGCATATGGTACGACAAAGAAAAGGGGTATTTTGTTGTCGGTGGATTAACCTCTCCAAAAGCTCAGTTAATGAGACAGCCAAGCATCCGGCAATGGCACACCTTGAAAGGTGAATTGGACATCGAATTACTTGCTGATTTGCTAGATGTTGATTGGGTTCGTATGAATCAGCTTGCGGGTAACCCATGTGTCACGACATTAATTAAACGATGGAAAGAGATAAATCCCGACTCTAGAGATGCGATTTTGCTCAGTTGATAAATGACTTTATTCAACAAATCTGTAAAAGAAATTGAAGCGATAAAAAATGCTAAGGAAGGTCTGAATAACTGCCAATTTTCACCAGCATCGGCATAAACCGGCAAAAATATGAA
>NZ_PVNP01000001.1 GCF_002993365.1 Marisediminitalea alba | reverse complement strand
CAATTATCGTGAATGGAAATCCCAGCAAAAGCGCTCGATGCGATTTACGCATAAAGCAGGCGAGAAGCTATTTATCGACTTCTGTGGGCCGACATTACCGATTGTAAATCCCGGCACCGGAGAAGTGCGTAATGCCCAGGTCTTTGTTGCGGTACTGGGCGCGTCAAACTACACCTTTGCGATTGCCACAGAAAACCAGAAGCTCGAAAGCTGGCTGGAGGCGCATGTGGCTATGTTTGCCTTCTTCGGCGGCGTGCCGCAATTGCTGGTACCGGACAATCTCAAGTCAGCGGTCACCAGAGCCTGTCGATTTGAACCTCAGTTGAATACAGCTTACCAGTCATTAGCGAATCATTATGGCTGCGCCGTGATGCCTGCAAGACCTCTGAAGCCAAAAGATAAAGCGAAAGCAGAAAATGCCGTACTCATTGTGGAACGATGGATAATGGCAAAATTGCGGCATCAGGTCTTCCATACCTTATCAGGCCTTAATGTTGCTATTCGGGCGTTACTGCATGAACTGAATCAGAAACCATTCCAGCGATTACCGGGAAACCGACAAACCTTGTTTGAATCGCTGGATAAACCAGAGCTGGCCCCGTTACCCACAACACCATGGGAATACACTGAAATCCATATTGCCAGAGTCGGTATTGATTACCATGTCTTGTACAAAGACCATTTCTACTCAGTTCCTCACCTCTTTGTCGGCAAGTCAGTTGAAATACAGGCTTCTAAGCGGCTTATTCGGATTTACTACCAACGCGAGTGCATTGCACAACACATGCGTAGTGACCGAAAAGGTGGCTTTACCTGTGTTGATGAGCATATGCCTGCCAATCATCAGCATCAGAAATGGTCACCCGGAAGACTCAAGAACTGGGCAAAGCAGATCGGCCCTTCCACACTTGAAGTCACCGACGCCATTCTGCAAAGCAAACCACATCCAGAGCAAGGTTATCGGGCCTGCCTTGGGCTACTTAACCTTGCAAAGAAATACGGCGAAAGTCGCCTGGAACAAGCCTGTCGCCGGGCTATTGATATAGGTAATCCCTGTCGAGCCAGCGTGAAATCGCTGTTGCACACCCACCTTGATAATGCCCCGAAA
>NZ_PVNP01000221.1 GCF_002993365.1 Marisediminitalea alba | reverse complement strand
CATGGTAGGGCTTTGCCCGTATACCTACCCATGTTAAATCTCCCTTTGATTTTTAGCGAAGTCAAAAAGGAAATTAACATGAGTAGATACGAGCAAGCATCGCATGTGTTCTGGCGATGTCAATATCACATAGTTTGGACGCCGAAGTATCGGTTTAGGGTTTTGAAGAATAAATTAGGCAAAGATGTTTACAGGTGTATTCACGTGTATTGCCAGCAACTCGGCTGCATAGTAGTGGAGTTGAATGTACAGATTGACCATGTCCATCTGGTAGTAAAAATTCCTCCAAAGTTATCCATATCGAATTTAATGGGAGCTTTAAAAGGAAAAATAGCATTGAAGCTATTTAGCAAATATCCGCATTTGAGAAAGAATAAGATGTGGGGCAACCACTTTTGGCAAAGAGGCTACTTCGTTGACTCAGTTGGGATAAACGAAGAGATCATAAGACGGTATGTTCGTCACCAAGAGAAGGTTGAAAGACAAGAGCAAGCTCAGCTAGCCCTTGAATAGAAGGCCCCCTTTTAGGGGGTTAACGCAAAGCCACCTTCTTTAGAAGGTGGATTCTTTACTTTGCTTTCATACATATTCAGCATAAATAGCAGCATGATGACCGCCATCATCGCCCCCATGTAGATAGCCATGTATAAGCGAGTCTCGCTAAAGAAAACGTGTTAAATTGAATATGAATTAAAGTACATCATAACCAACATAAAGGCGGTAGAGGTCAGGGCAAGATCACGAACATTTATTGACCAACTGAGTTAACAATAGATATTACAACTGGACGAAATATAGTGACTGTGATCTTATACTCTCTTTTGCGGAGAGAGTCATGGGTACAGGTGCATTTGAACAGCTTTTTAGTGAGTTAGAAGATCCTCGTCAATCAGCTAAGGTGGCGCATTTATTCACTGATATTTTATTCCTTGTTGTGTGTGCTTCCATCGCTGGTGCCAAAGGCTGGGAAGACATCGAAGATTTTGGTGATTTACACTTTGACTGGTTCCGCGAGAAAGGGCTATTCAAGAATGGATTGCCCGTTCATGACACGATTGCTCGTGTGATATCAAGAGTCGATAGCGAACAATTCCAGCGTTGCTTTATAGGTTGGATGCAGTCAGTCGCGGATTTATCCGACGGGCAGCTAATTGCGATTGATGGTAAGCGGCTTTGTGGTTCATACAATCGTGAAGACCGGCAATCAGCTATCCATATGGTGAATGCGTTTGCAGCCGAAAATAATGTGGTACTGGGGCAAATTAAGACCCAGAGTAAGTCGAATGAGATCACAGCCATTCCAGCCTTACTGAACCTGCTGGATATCAAGGGTTGCTTGATATCAATAGATGCGATGGGCTGTCAAACTACTATTGCGGAGAAGATTATAGAGAGCGGTGGTGATTACCTTCTGGCCCTAAAAGGTAATCAAAAGGAACTTCATGATGCCGTGCGCAATGAGCTTGTGGGTGCCATAAACCAGGAAGTCATTTGCCTGGAGAAACATCATGGACGAGGCGAAGCGAGAGCGTACCATGTTATGGATGCGGCATCGTTAGTGAATAGGTTCCCTGAATGGAAAGGGCTGAAAACAATAGGCGTTACGCTAAGCTATCGTCAACCAAAAAACGGTAAGGAATCTTTGGAATACCGGTACTACATTAGCTCAGCCGCTTTGACCAAAGCACGCTTCGCCAATGCCGTGCGAAGTCATTGGGCAGTAGAAAACAGTCTTCATTGGGTCCTTGATGTCTCGATGAAAGAAGATGACTGTCAGATATATCGTGGCAATGCCGCCGAAATCCTGTCGGGGGCGAGGAAACTTGCCTTGAACATGCTTCGCGCGGAGACAACCAGAAAAGTGAGTGTGCCACGGAAACAGAAGCGTGCGCATGGCAGCACTGATTATTTGGAAAAGGTGTTAGCGGCGGGTTTGGTAGCGTTGAACGATATTTGAACGTTCATGCTCTCACCCTGCGGTAGAGGTAAGTATCATCACGAAAAATTTAGTATATTTAGTCATGTTTAATTCCTTGAATTCTAGATTAATGTTTCATGTATTTAATTAAAACTGAGGCCGAACAGCTCACGAGTAAAAAGCCAGTCATTGCTTCTATTCCAGCAAGAAATCTCAAATGAGAAGTCGCTTCAATCTGGCCTAGCCCAAGCGTGGTCAAGTTGATTAGCGAAAAGTAGAAAAGCTCAATAAACTGGTTTAAGCTGCCACCCTTTAAGTTCCCTAGGTCTATTGCTATAGAAACTTTAAAAGCAAATGTAAACCACAGAGCTGCTAGCAATTGAGACGCTGCAATCCCACAAAACAGTACAATTAAACCGCGTGCTCCATTGCGAAGACGAACTATGAATTTCGTCAAGTACTGCAATATACGGTAATGGCTAATTGCACTTGCAATAATTGCTAGTAATGCGACTGACAACTGAATCAGTAACGCCATAAACTGTTGGGACAATTCAGACATTAGAACCACACTCGGGCACCGAGAACCACACCTGCTTCATGCACAGGATCGCCTAGGCCACGTAGATTATCCGCTGAGTTTCCCAAAGCTCTAGACCAATAGGCACCAATATACGGGGCAAATTCCCGTGAGACCTCCATTCGATAGCGAAGGCCAACACGAATTGAATTAAACCCAGAAGGTCTATCAAACCGTTCTGACTCAGAAAGTGAAGCAGAGAGTGATATTCGCGGTTGCAAATATGAGGTTTGTGAAATGCGATAGTCATACTCGGCTTCCATTGAGACACTGACATCACCTTCTTCGTTAATAATAAGTGAACTATCTACTTCGAATTGATAGGGAGCCATTCCAAAAAGACTAATAACAGCATAATTTTCCATATTACTGTCACTCGTCAATTCGCCACGGGCGCCAATTCCAACCTGAATCTCCCAAAAGGGTGCAATTAAGCGACTAGCAAGCAATTCAGCTCTTTCAATGTCGGTTGGTTCACCATCGTTTTGTTTATTTTCACCTTCACTTTTAAAATAAAGACGGTACGTGTCGCCTCCATACCATGCGATCATATCCCAAACCGCGATGTTCTCCTCACGGTTGTTGCGAGCTACTTCTAGCCTGTCAAATAGAACAATACCATTAAGTGTGTCTTTGACCGGCGATGGCCAGCTTTCAGGCGTTTCTTGTGCGACAGTGCGAAGTGTAGCGGTAAGTATTATTAGTCCAAATATAATTCGCAAATTCATGAAGATACTCCTTAAGAAACGTTTACAACGCGGAACATACCAGCGTCCATGTGATATAGAAGGTGACAATGAAATGCCCAATTGCCAGGTGCGTCAGCGTTGATCAGTAAAGAGACTTTTTCGCTCGGTTTGAGACTGATCGTGTGTTTACGAGGGGAAGGGGAGTTACCATTTTCCAGCTCCATCCACATACCGTGAAGATGGATGGGGTGATACATCATCGAATCATTGACAAGAATGAGACGCACGCGTTCCCCGTACTTAAAGTGAATTGGCTTATCCACTTCAGTGAATTTTTTTCCATCAAAAGACCACATGTATCTTTCCATGTTACCGGTCAAATGCAGTTCGATGGTTTGTGTTGGTTCACGGTTATCTGGCCACTGCTTGGCACCTGTAAGGTCTGAATAAACAAGTACCTTGTGAGAAACTCCATCAAACCCTATTCCAGGGTCGTCTAGTCGGCTGATCGGATTTTTGGCAATCATAGACGCACCTGGTCCGTGACCGTCCGGTGAGTGCGTAATAGGGATTCCGTCCACAGGAACTACCTTGTTTTGCATCGCTGCCATCGAATGATTAGGACCGTGATTTTCTTGGCCACCATAAGTCTCCTTGTTGTTCGTAGCGTCCATTGAATCCATGTCAGCCATTCCCGACATCCCCATAGCGTCCATACCTAATTCAGGCATTGGGCGAAGTGCCGGGATACTTGCTTCTTTGCCGACAGATGTTGCCAATGTGCCTCTGGCATAGCCACTTCTGTCCATGCTTTGTGCAAAAATGGTATAGGTTTTAGTATCTTTGGGTTTTACGATGACATCATAGGTCTCTGCAACAGCGATCCGTATTTCACCTACTGTTACTGGCTTAACAGGCTGACCATCTACTGCAACAACTGTCAGATCCAACCCTGGAACTTGGAAATCAAAATAGGTCATTGCTGACCCGTTAATAAGCCTAAGGCGTATGCTTTCTCCGGGTTTGTACAATGCAGTCCAGTTTGTTTGCGGGTCACGGCCGTTCATCAGGTATGTATAGGTCGCGCCGGTTACATCGAGTATGTCTCTTGGGTTCATGCGCATACGAGACCACATTGCTCGTTCTTTGACCGTATTGATCAGTCCTTGGCTCTTTATATCTTTAATCGTGTTTTCGACTGTACGCTGCTGATAATTATAATAGCCCTCAGCAACTTTAAGGTGACGGAAAACATCGTGAGGGTCTTCAAAGGTCCAGTCGCTGAGAATAATGGTGTGCTCCCGATCTGCACCGATGTCGCCATCTTTTGGTTCAATAACCATGGGGCCAAGGTGCCCAAGCTGCTCCTGAAGACCTGAATGACTGTGGTACCAATATGTACCGTTTTGTTCAATATCGAATTCATAGGTAAAGGTACTGCCAGCGGCGATACCGGGAAACGATACGCCAGGTACACCGTCCATCGTGTAAGGGAGTATCAATCCGTGCCAGTGGATTGACGTACTTTCAAGCAAGTTGTTAGTTACATTTATAGTGACATGCTGACCTTCTTTTAGACGCACTAACGGGCCCGGTGACGAACCATTAATTGTAATTGGTAGGCCAGCTGCGCTTGCAATACGCTTGTGCTGCCTGCTAATCATCATATCGATGTTTTCCCCGCTGACAACGTTGTTTCCAAAACTTGGTTTTAACTCTTGCCCAGCATGAGATAAGCCCTCTGGATTAGCCCAGGCTGGTGAAATTTGACGTAAAAGCGCTGTCCCACCTAATGTCAAAGCGGCAGACTTAACGAATCTGCGCCTATCTTTATTTAATTGGTTTAACATAAATTGTTCTCTAATTTGATGGATAGATTCAGACACATGCTTACGTTAAAACGGACCGAGCATGTACCGAGTTTTCGTAGTTAAAACTAGAACGGGCTTATGCTATTGGGGGTCTAAGCAATCTAGAAGGAGGAGACCGTAGTAAATCACCTTCGAATAATGAGAAAACATAATCAAATGACTTAATTTTGTAGTGATAATTGCCGGTCAGTAGCCAAATTGTAAAACAATTTCCATGAGAACAATCGCAAGATCCTGTGCAGCACTCCTCATGACAGCTCTCATCAACATTATCTTCAATGTGCATTTGAACATGCAGCTTTGCTTGTTCAATTTCCGGTGTTCCCTTCATGGATGAGATGTTGCCAGTACCTTCACTTTCGCAACCCAATACAGATGAACCATAAGTCACACTTGCAATAAGCATCAAGCACTTGATAAGTGTACTTAAAGCTATTGTCGTGTGGTCGTCGTGAGTCATCTAAATTTACAATCCTTTAATAGCTGCAATTCGACACAGTGTAAAAATTACCTATCCGCGCATAACATTTACAGCGTCAGATGGCTTATGCCGTTTGCTTAGTATGTATTTACGGTTTACCTAAGACAATCCAATATTTGTGCCATAAGTTCTTTAATACGTGATATTGCTGTTACAATTATCAATCAATGAGCTGAATAAAGTAACGATTTTCATTCGTCGGAAAATACGGATTACAATTTAGTGTGAGATTACTTCTACTAAAATCAGAATGTGGAAAAGAGTTATGCAGACCTCAGTTACCTATCTATATAACAGTAAAATCATTTTCTTTTGCGGCTAAGATAAAGCTTCTCTGCGGTAATTATCAGAAACAAGCCCGCTAATGACGTCCAAATTACGATGCTATCCGTTTTCACCTTAACGACGATGAAAGCTATCAGTACAATTAAATCTAATGTAATGGCGGTTAACAGTATAAACCGGTTGGCAGAAATTTCTTTACGCAGGTAGTTTAGTACGCCCCAGTGAATCGCAATATCCATCACCAGATAGAAAATCACACCCAAAGAAGCGATTCTGCTTAAATCAAAAAATATCGTTAACGTCATAGCAAGGACTATTGTATATACCAGCGTGTGTTTTTGGATATTTCCTGGCATACCAAAATGGCTGTGTGGTACAAGCTCCATGTCAGTTAGCATCGCTAACATACGCGATACAGCGAATACACTTGCGATGACGCCTGACACGGTAGCAATTATCGCAAAACCGACTGTTATCCAAAGTCCATATTGTCCGAAGGCTGGTTTTGCTGCTTCTGCCAATGCATAATCGCGCGCTGCGACGATCTCCTGGATTGATAGGTTTGTTCCAACTGCTGCGGCAACTAATAGGTATATGAAAATACAAATCGCAATTGAAATGACTATTGCGCGACCCACGTTTTTACGTGGATTTTCGATTTCACCGCCACTATTTGTTATTGTAGTAAAACCTTTAAATGCCAATACGGCTAGCGCGACGGCCCCCAGAAAGTCAACAATCGAAGCGTCGGTCGTTTGAACAAAAGTGTCAACAACTCCTCTTTGGGCCGCATATATTCCTCCAGACGCTAATACCGCCAATCCTAAAGCTTTGGCGATTCCCATTACAAATGAAATAGATTGGATAGCCTTGTTACTCATAATGTTTATGAAAAAGGCAAAGATCAATACTGCTACACCTAACGCTGGGACAAACCAATCGTTGGGTTTTGTATTAATTATTTGTACGGTATATTGACCAAATGTCCGCGCAACTAAGCTTTCATTAATTACCATTGAAAAGTACATGAGTAATGCGAAAACCGCAGTGGCAGTCCCCTTGCCATAAGCTTTTTGTAAAAACATGGCAATCCCTCCTGCAGAAGGATAAGCATTGGATAACTTCACGTAGGAATACGCGCTTGCTGATGTGATCATTGCCGCTATGATAAAGGCTAATGGGAACCACTCGCGGGCCAATTCAGCCACTTGTCCGGTCAAAGCAAAGATACCTGCACCGATCATGACACCTGTACCCATTGCAACCGCGCCAATAAGACTGAGACTTCCTTCTTTGTAATTTGACTTGTGTTGGTGCTTCCTCACAACCTCACTCCATAGTTTATGAATCCAATGAAAGGCTTATAATTCGTGCGCTCGGTTAATACCATGTGCCATTATTTTAATCTCTTGTTGTTCGGTTTCTATAATAGAATCAAGTAGTTCTATTTGATGCCCAACGACCATTTGCTTCCTTAGATACGAAAATAATTCGATAATTTGTTGATGGCGTTTCATAACGTGCTCTATGACCTGTTCATAAGTAGTGCAATCATCTAGGTTAGGCGGACACAGCAAAGGTATGTCAGGCTTATCGTTTATGTACTCAACAAAATAAGTATCCAATTCTCCGGTTTTACCTAAGTTTTTGAAGGCTAAGATCAGCTTACTTAGGTGGTTTTCATGCATTGCGAGATAATCGAGTACAAGTTTGTTCAAATCCGTCTTCTTACAACAGCAATGCAGTTGTTCAGCGAGAGCCTTATGGTAATTAGCTGTCCACTCTAAAATGTCACTGAATTGCTCAATTTGCATTTGTTTTTCCTCGAAATAACGATAACTGCTAAGTTAGGCTACCGAACATAAGTAATTAACTCATGACGCTGCTATTACTGTTTGATTACATGTTTGTAATATTCCTCATGAATAATAGTCTGGAGCAGCAATTGTCGAGCAGTTGATTAGAAAACCAAAAGCTAAATCTTTCACTTAAAAGGCTGAAAAAGCTGCGAGATATAATTTTGTGGGTAATTAGGTTGACTACCAATTCCTAGCTCCCCATTACGTGGTGAGGGTCGTTCATTAGAATTGGTGACGAATGTGCCAAGGAGGTGATCCCATAAATGTGTAAACAACCCAAAATTAACGTCACCTCTGGTACCGTCTTTTACGTGATGATGTCGGTGACCTGGGGCAACAGCCCAAACATATTTTAGCGGGCCAAGCCGCATATCAACGTTAGAGTGTTGCAACAGCAACTGTATGGTAGCACTAAACCCTAACAATGCGCCTATTTCTAAGGGCATACCTATCAAAAGTAATGGGAGTGTACCTGCACTTAGTTCAATCGCTTGGTGAAGGGGATGCTTTAACAATCCATTGAACCCGTACATTCGTTCAACGCTATGATGAACCGCGTGTAAGCGCCAAAGCACTTTGTATTTATGACTAAAATAATGTGCCATCGTTATCCCAAAGTCAGCGACGATGATGGCAAAGCCAAGTTGTACTAGTAGTGGCCAATGGTGAGGCCAAATACTGAAGTGGGGCACTATCGCGGTCATTATTGGGATAAACGCGACCGTGAGAGCCAAAGAGCCTTCATTGACAATGGCATGCACTATATCTCGCCCGAAATCTCCCTGCGGTGTATTCCATGCTTTTTCATATGGTAACCATTTCTCAGCTACAAAAGATAAGGCGATGGCGAATAAAAGCAGGGGGATAAGCCAAGCTGGAGATCCTGTGTTTTGGGAAATACTGGTTGCAGCAAAGATAAAGCTTAAAAAAAATAATGGACTGAACATCCATTGGACCAACGTTCTCATAGTATTTACACATTCGCGTTTTTATTGATGCGTATATTATTCCCTAGTCAAACTTGATTCGGCTTGTATCAAACGGCTAATTACTGTGAATTTTAATGGTGTGCGGTTTGAATAACGAGGAAGGTGCAAATCCAAACAGCTGTTTAAACGTTTTACTCATATGAGGTAAGTCAGAAAAACCCGAAGCATGGGCAGCCTCAGTCAATGTTGCTGACTTACTCAGTTGTTCTATTGCGGCGCGCACACGCCACCAGACAATAAAACGACTAATAGGTATACCCACTTCTTGCTTAAAAAGATGTGTGAGACGACTTGGGGACAAGAAAACCTTCGATGATAAAAACGCCATATCGATTGCACAACCTCGCTGCGAAGCAATAATGTCGATGACCGCTCGTACCCGTTTATCCTCTGGGCGCGATGAAAGCGCAGGACTGTAGACTAGCCCTACCGCTTTATTTACTGTTTTCCACACTTTGTCGATATCGACGTCAGTAAATAGATGCTGAGAAATGTATCCCAATTCTTTACCAGTAAGCGGCAGAGTATTAATTCCATCACTCCTGGTTTGACGCAAGGCAGTGAGAAATTGTTGGTTATGCCTATCCTCAGGCTCTAAATAGATGACTACAATTTGATCATCCTGCGCAAAAAGCTTGTGAGGGACATCTTCGAAAATCACAATACATTGTCCGGTGTGAATACTTTGTGCCTTGTAATCTTGAACCGAGATGTCTCTGTCTAAACCAATGCAAATTTGGACTGCATGATGTGCATGAACATCATTATCAGGACTGACTCCGATGTAATCGCTTTGTAGGGCCACAAATGAATATGCATAGCTGCCTCAGAATCAAAAGTTCAGGCTAGTGTTTTTTGCTTCACAAATCTATACGCATGAAGAATGTTAGCCGATAGATACACGTTAAGGCGAGTGCGCACAGTGAAACTGTGTGCTTCTTACACTTTTAAGTGTGTAAATAATTTAAAATGCCACAGTCCCTAATGGTTTTGTTTTGATCACACTTTGACGCCATATTTTCGAGTGATGACTTTAATGCGTTTAGCTCTTCAATGCGAATAATGACGTCTGATAAATGCTTAGCTATTAACGTATTGATATTTGAACAGCTCTGATCTGGCCTCGAACGACTGTCCATTAGCGTTTTTACTTCCATGATAGACATATCTAATGAACGACACTGTTTGATAAACAGGAGTTGTTCAATAGTCCCCTTGTCGTAGACACGATAATTTCCACTTGAGCGCTTAAGCTCAGGCAAGAGCCCCTTCTTTTCATAAAAACGAATGGTCTGAATACTACAACCTGTCGTCTTTGCGACATCACCAATTTTCATTTTTTTCTCCTAACCGTTGACTCTATACCAAGTATAGACTTTATACTCATTTTATTCATCAGTAAAGAGTGTGTTTCCAATGAGCGGATGTGGGTGCGAAGTTGAAATAAAAGACCAGTCTCAACGACAGGTTTTGTATTGGCTTTTGGGAATAAACGCGACAATGTTTGTTATAGAAATGGGGATCGGGTTGCTTGCTGATTCAACCGCATTAATAGCCGATTCACTTGATATGCTCGCCGACGCAGTTGTCTATGGTGTTGCCCTTTATGCTATTGGTAAATCGCTATTGCACAAAGCGAATGCGGCTAGAATTAGCGGCTTTTTTCAGATGGCATTGGGTCTGTTGATTATCATTGATATTGTAAGACGGTCAATTTACGGTAGCGAACCTGTATCAGGATTAATGATGGCTATGGGGGCAGTTGCACTGGTTGCTAATGTCATTTGTCTTGTGATCATACGCAAACAAAGAAATGAAGAAGTGCATATGCGGGCAAGCTGGATATTTTCAGCCAACGATGTGATTGCCAACTTAGGCGTTATTTTTGCTGGCGTTTTGGTGTTTTGGCTCGATTCTCGATGGCCTGATCTGGTTATCGGTGTGATAGTTTCGTGCGTTGTGTTGCGCGGGGCAAAAATGATCCTCGAAGAGGCTGGAAATGAAAGACAGCGAGCGCTTAATGCGCAAAGTTGTTAAGAAAATGCCAATTTTTAATTGCACATCAAAACTGCGTAGGTTGGCATGGCTACTTATTACTTTGCTCATGTGTCAATCGGGCTTTTCGTTCGCCGCTCAATGCGATGACTACCCGGCGGAGGTATCGTCAGTCCCTGAACAATCAAAGTCCATAGGCACTTATGATGTTCCCGAAAAAAATGTAAATGCTGGTGATAATACGTCGAGTGAAGAGTCTAAGTGTTTCCATTGTGTGCTGTGTCAATGTGGACAGATTAAGTTTCTGGCACAACACCCAATAAATGACGTAGCTAAACCGTTATATACCATATATGGACCCTCTCCGATTGCAAGACACCGTGTTGACTAATTAACGTGATTCATTGCTGCCATATATTCGGCTTTTTAGTGAAGTCATGTGGCTTCTAGCCTTGATGGTTGTTCGCATCTTGTTGTCTCATCAATCCGGCGGCCTCGAAGGCCCTTGGTATAATCTGATTTGAACAAGATGGTTATGAACCGTTAATCATCAGTACGTTGTCTTTTGCAATGCGTTGATAGGCTTCCTGTTTTCGTTTACGTGCTTACTACTGGTTTGGGTTTGACCGGCTAAACCGCAGCTTTATTTATCTGCCCTGGCAGATAATCCTGTTGATGGTGCAGCATGGCCCAGGCCATTCTCGCCATCTTATTGGCCAGCGCGACGCAAGCTTTGTTAAAGCTCATTCGCGCTAAGCAAGCCCGACACCACTGGCTCACTTTATCGGTTTTATCACCGATATGGCGCAAGGCGGCTCTGGCACCGTTAATCATCTGGGTGCGTAAATACGTATTCCCGCGTTTGCTGATACCCAGCAATCTCGGGTTATCTCCCGTTGTATGTTGTTTGGGGACGATACCCAACCAAGCGGCTAAATGTCGACCACTATTAAAAGCCTGTCCTTGTCCAATACCTGCATATAAAGCAGTAGCAATCAGTGGCCCAATACCGGTCATGCTCATTAAGCGCTCGCATACAGGGTGGTTTTGTGCAAATGCTTTCAACTCCTTATCCATTTCCTTAATGCGCTCCCGTAACACCAACAAATCGTTGAATAAACCTTGAAACAGTTGGCGAGCTAGCATACTCAATCCATTATCAGCCTCTTCCAAGGTGAAAGGTAATTCTTTCACCACGGTCGCTACGCCCCGTGCATACACAATACCGTATTCAGCCAACGAGCCTCTTATCTGATTACTCAACGCTGTTTGCTGCGCTATCATACGCTCTCGAATACGATGCATGAGCTGAATATCTTGTTGTTCCTGAGACTTAAACGGCACAAATCGCATCCCTTCACGCTGTGAGGCCTCGGCTATCGCCTCTGCATCATTGTAATCGTGTTTATTGCCTTTTCGGTATGCCACAACATATTGCGGCGCGATGGCTTTGACTTCATGCCCCGCTTTTGTCAGCTCACGACACCAATAATGGCAACTGCCACAGGCTTCCATCACCACGATACTTGGCTCCAGTTGGCTAAAATAGGACAGCACCTGATAACGCTTTAACTTCTTCTTTTTGAGTACTCTGCCGGACTGATTCATAACAACTAAATGAAAAACAGACTTGGCGATATCTAAACCTATTGTTACCTTATTCATGTGACCTTCTCCTTCTTGATAGTGATTCAACAACTCTATCTTGGCTCATTTGAAGCCTTTATGGGAGGAGAGGGTCCATACCATTAATC
>NZ_PVNP01000220.1:1260-81287 GCF_002993365.1 Marisediminitalea alba | reverse complement strand
CCTAAACCGCTTCCTGTTCGTCAGGCCAGCATTTTGCCTTCGGCTTCCTTCAGATTTCACCTCACGATGAACACCCTTGCCGTTCGGCTAGCACTTCCCCTTGCCGGGTGTGCAGAGGACTTCCACCTCCAAGTCATCAACTCACCACCACAGTGAGTCGAACAGTGCTAAAGCACTACGCGCCATGCCCGGCGCACCATCACAAGCCCGTCCTACCGGACAGTCTTCTTTATGCACTATATCCAACCCCACTTTTACTGCTTTTTCCTTGCACACACTGCACTCACAAGCCGTATTAAACGACTCGTCACTGATAAACTGGCCAGCGTCAAGCAAATCCATAATGATGATCTTGAGATCTTCCCGAGAAACGTCCACTTTCGTCTCCTGCATACGATAAATTTCATCATTATTATATTTGCAGTGGCCGGGAGAGGTGCATATTGATGCGGATAATCAGGTATAGTCAGACAAACTCTGATTTATTGAACTTAAGTATAAATAGCTTAAAAATTCTCAGAAAATCAACGCACCAACTGTTCACTGTCAGAGGCGTGCCTGATTGTGACATCGACGAATAATTCCTGCTAACATAACAACAAATTTCCTGGCCAGATACGATTGTGAAAATACTTGTTATTCCTGTTACCCCGTTTGCTCAGAACTGCTCATTAATCTGGGATCCCGACACCATGAAAGGTGCGCTGGTCGACCCGGGCGGTGATGAAGAAAAGCTCTATAAAGCGGTCACCGAGCAACAGGTTACCATCGAAAAAATTATTCTCACCCATGGGCATCTCGACCATGTTGGCGGCACTACCGCTGTGGCCGCCCATTACAACGTGCCCATCATTGGCCCGCACATTGGCGACAAGTTCTGGCTGGATGCGCTGATGCAACAGAGCCAGATGTTTGGCTTTCCACCGGCCCAGCCTTTCAGCCCGAACCAGTGGTTAACCGAGGACGATACCATTTCGGTGGGCAACCTGACGCTGGAAATTCTGCACTGTCCCGGGCACACCCCCGGCCACGTTGCCCTGGTTGAACGCAGCAGCAATAAAGTGATTGTGGGCGATATTATATTTGCTGGTTCAATTGGCCGTACTGACTTCCCTCAGGGCAACCATCAGCAATTAATTGAAGCGATCCGTGAAAAGCTGTTCACACTACCAGATGAAATGACGGTATACCCTGGCCATGGCCCAACCACCAGCATTGGGCACGAACGCTCAACCAACCCATTTGTGGCAGACGCCAAATTTGGCTAACGTCTAACATAGAAGCCGCAGTCAGCGGCTTCTTTCTTTTTTATCAGCTTTACCAGGTGGCTTTAGCGTCGCTTTTATAGGCACGCCAAACAAACCCGAAACCCACACTATAGGTCACATCTTTCTCAAAAAGCGGACTATTTTCATTCGCAGAACCACTATTAAATTGCACCGATGTGGTTAAAAAGCCCCGCACGTTTTTAACTACCGGGAAGGCCAGTCCTGCCGACAACTCTGCGCCCAGATAGCCACTTTGCGCATCGTAGGCAGGCCTGACCGTTGTGGCATATTCCGGCGTTACCTCATAGAAGTAATCATGTAACTTTTCGGTGGCCCAGGTTGTTCTGAGGGCCAGGCTAAAACCTGTATCTGGCAGGAAGACGCCTCGTTGCTGATAGGTCAGGGTCGGCTCAAAGACAAATCCTCTGCCATCAAATCCGCCAAAATCGGTAGAGAAGACGGCGCGAGCCTGAAGCCGGGCATTCAGGCGCGAGTTACCGCCCCCGCTAAAAGAAAAGTCTTTAATTTTGTAGATCAGCTGTGGACCAAGCTCTACCAGATAGTCTAGCTCAGGCATGCCCTCGCGAACGGTATTGTCATCGCTGTCTGCGGCAAAAGCTCCGCCAAAACTCATGTCCAGTTCCAGCCTGTCATTTTCGAGGAATACGGCTCTTGCTCCTCCTCTTCCGCCAACACGAAAAATATCACCGCGATAAATCACATAGGGTAATGCCAGGGCTACAAAATTGCGCTCTGATGAGGCCGGATAATTCGGTGACTCTATCATGCCGCCGCCCACCCCTGCTTCCCAAAGGGGGAGTCGCTCATTCAGGCCCTCGAAGCCGGTTAAATCACGATTTGGCGAGTCTTCGATAGCGGCATCTTCAGACGCGGCCAGAACGCCATTGCATAGCAATGTCAGCAAAATCAGCCCGCCAAGTTTTTTAAAAAAGTACATGGTGTAATCCTAAACAACAAAAATAGAGTCCATAAGACCGAACATAGTCTGGCATAAACGACTCTTTATACTCAGTAAATCGCGTCGGGGATGAAAAAATCACCAGAGAGAGGCAGCAAGCTACTCACCAATGGGCAGTACCGCATAATTAAGGCTTTTGCTCAAGGCAATTTGCGCTATGATGCCATTACTTCAGACTAAGAATCTTTTCTGATGGGATTGCCGGACTTTATAAAACAATGGTTTCGCCCTGCCCCGCTCCCTGTGATTGCGGTAGGTACTGATATCGTCTCTTACCAACTGCTTGAATATCTGACCAACTCACCAAAGTTCGCCCCCTTATACGTACTGAACGAAGAGCCCTGGCATCACCGCACTTATATGTTTGGTGCGCAATTGCGCTATGCCAGTGAACTTCTTGCTCTGGTCGACAAGCACCAGATCAAAAAGATCTATTGTGTCGCGGCGGAAGACTACACCAGGCTCGAGTGTGAGTACGCTAGAGCGTTATCGGTAAAAGACTGTGAGCTTTGCTTGCTGGGTAAAGGGGAGTTACCGCAAAGCTGAACCGCTCAGGTTCAAAAACAAAGGCTGACCACTTATAACGATCAGCCATTAGCCCACTAAGCTTGTTCGTAGGGTTCGTTGTCTTCCAGCACATTCTGATTCATGGAGTCGCAGGGTCGCGGACAACAGGGACGGCCCACCACTTTGGCCGGTACACCTACTACCGTAACATGAGGCGGAACATCGTTAAGCACAACACTGCCTGCGCCCACTTTTGAACCTTCGCCAATTTCGATATTGCCCAGCACCTTAGCACCCGAGCCAAGCATGACGCCCTGACGAATCTTAGGATGACGGTCGCCGCTCTCGTTACCAGTACCGCCAAGCGTAACGTTTTGCAGAACCGACACGTTATCTTCGATCACTGCTGTTTCGCCCACCACAATACCTGTGGCGTGGTCGAACATTACGCCCTTACCAATGGTGGCCGCCGGGTGAATGTCCACTGCAAAGGTTTCGGAATTACGGCTTTGTAAAAACAATGCCAGTTGCTGCCGGCCCTGCTGCCACAAATAGTGCGCCATACGATGCACCTGAACTGCCTGGAAGCCTTTGAAGTGCACCAGCACATTAAGATAATTGGTTACCGCCGGGTCACGGGTGTAAATGGCGCGAATATCTTCGATAGCCGACTCAACGATGGCCGGTTCCAGCAAATAGGCTTCGTCCAGAATTTCTCTGATAGTCAGCGCTGGCATCACATCGTCTGCCATTTTGTTCGACAAAATAAAGCTCAGCGAAGACTCAAAGTTATGATGGGTTAAAATGCAGGCATGAATAAAACTCGCTAACAGCGGTTCTTCATCGACAATTTGACGCGCTTCTTTTTTTAGCTGCAGCCAAAAATCAGCGGTATCGGTCAGTGCATGCATGGGCGTTCCTAATTAGTTTGCTGTGCGGGAAAGGTTGAACAAGAATAAACCAGCCAACGCGCGTAGCGGTAACATAATGGTTTATGGCTTCAATTCAAGAGGTAACCCGAAAAAATTGCGATAGCCGGAGAATTCAGCGCGGTCTGCGACACCGGAAGGTTAATATTACCTTATATCCGACCGGACTTCGCCAAGATCACTTTCATTAAGTTGCTACGGGCAATAATCCGCCATTATTGTGCAAGCGCGGTTTAACGCAGTAGGCTTTAATGGCATACTTTGCTTTTTATGGCCTGAATAAAAATACAGGTGTTTTTGTATTGTTATGGATGTTTCTGAGTTACTCGACGAATTAAACGATAAACAGCGTGGTGCCGTGGCCGCACCGCTGTCTAATATGCTGGTACTGGCGGGTGCTGGTAGTGGTAAAACCCGTGTACTGGTGCATCGCATCGCGTGGTTAATGCAGGTAGAGAATATCGCCCCTTACAGTATTCTGGCGGTAACCTTTACTAACAAGGCTGCGCGGGAAATGCGCGGGCGTATTGAGCATGTAATGGGCCGGCCGTTAAATACCATGTGGATAGGCACCTTCCATGGCCTGGCGCACCGTTTGTTGCGGGCTCACTACGCTGAAGCCAATCTGCCGGAAAATTTTCAAATCCTCGACTCAGACGACCAATACCGACTGGTGCGCCGGGTGCTTAAGGCCATGAACCTGGATGAAAAACACTGGGCGCCACGACAAATCCAATGGTACATCAACGGTAATAAAGACGAAGGTCTGCGCCCCCAGCACATTGAAACCCACGGCGATCATACCCAACAGAAAATGCGCGATATCTATGCCGCGTATCAGGAAGCCTGCGACCGTTCCGGTCTGGTAGACTTTGCTGAGCTATTGCTGCGTGCCCACGAATTATGGGTGAAGAATCCCGATGTGCTGGCCCATTACCAGCGTCGCTTCCGCGCCGTGCTGGTGGACGAATTCCAGGATACCAACAATATCCAGTACGCCTGGTTACGCCTGCTGTGTAATCAGGACAACAACATTATGATTGTGGGTGACGACGACCAGTCTATTTACGGCTGGCGCGGCGCGAATGTGGATAACATCCAGCACTTCCTGAAAGACTTCGACGGCGCATCAACCATTCGCCTGGAACAGAATTACCGGTCTACCGCGACCATACTTAAAGCCGCCAATACGGTTATCGATAATAACCAGGGCCGGCTGGGTAAAGAATTGTGGACCGACGGCGACGATGGCGAACCGATTTCGATTTATGCCGGTTTCAACGATCTCGATGAAGCCCGCTTTATTGTTGCGCAGATTTCCGACTGGCATAACCAGGGTAATCAGCTAAAAGAAGTGGCCATTTTATATCGCAACAACGCCCAGTCGCGGGTACTGGAAGAAGCCTTGCTGCATCAGAGCCTTCCCTACCGCATATACGGCGGCCTGCGCTTCTTCGAACGGCAGGAAATTAAAGATGCGCTGGGCTATATGCGCCTGGTTAACCACGCCCACGACGACGCCGCGTTTGAACGGGTAGTCAATACGCCCAGTCGCGGTTTGGGTGAGCGCACGCTGGCCACCATTCGCGAGCAAGCCCGTTTGCAGGATTGCTCAATGTGGCAGGCCAGCTTACAGCTATTGCAGGATGGCAGCCTGAAAGGCCGCGCCGCCAATGCGCTGAATGCCTTTATTGAGCTTATCAATAAACTGGCCGACGAATTTGAAGGCCAGCCGCTGGAAGAACAAGCCAACAAAGCCATTAATCAGTCAGGCCTGTATGCCATGTACCAGGCTGAGAAGGGCGAAAAAGCCCAGGCCCGCCTGGAAAACTTAGAAGAACTGGTTACAGCCTGCAAGCAGTTTGTGATCCCGGAAGAAGCCGATGAAATGACCCCGTTGCAGGCGTTCCTTGCCCACGCTTCACTGGAAGCCGGTGAGACCCAGGCCAGCGGCGATCAGGACGCGGTGCAGCTAATGACCATTCACACCGCCAAGGGTCTGGAATTCCCGTTGGTCTTTATTGCCGGGGTGGAAGAAGGCATGTTCCCCAGCCAGATGACCAACGACGAGCCCGGCCGCATGGAGGAAGAGCGCCGCCTGTGTTACGTAGGCATGACCCGGGCAATGAAAAAGCTGTACATGACCTACGCCGAGATGCGCCGGGTATACGGGCAGGAAAAATATCACACAGCGTCACGCTTTTTACGGGAAATTCCCAGCGAATGTGTGGAAGAAATCCGCCTGACGTCTACAGTATCAAGACCGGTCGCAAGTCGTTTCAGCAATGCAGCGTCCCATGAGCGGATGGAGCAAAGTGGTTTTTCACTGGGCCAGCGGGTAAGACATCGCAAGTTTGGTGAAGGCGTAGTGCTAAACTATGAAGGTAGTGGCGATCATGCCCGGGTTCAGGTGAATTTTGATGAATTCGGCAGCAAATGGCTGGTACTGAGCTTTGCCAAACTAGAGGTGATATAGGACGCATTAATGCAGCAGAAGGTGCTGATAATTGAAGACAGTGCGAGTACTATCAGCCTGCTGACCAAGCTGGTTGAAATGGCGCAATTAAAGCCGGTACTCGCCACTTCACTGACTGCAGCCAAACATATTTTTATTCACAGCGACCCGGAAGACTATCTGTGCGCCATTGTCGACTATGACCTACCAGATGCTCCCAACGGTGAGGCCATCGACTTCGCTGTAAAAAGTTACCTGCCAACCATTGTTACCACAGCCAGGCTCGATGAGGACATTCGTAAAGCGGTGCTGTCGCGGGACGTAGTAGATTATATTCCCAAAGAAAACGCGCAGATTTTTGATTACCTCATGCGGCTGATTGGCCGGCTGGAGAAAAACAAAACCACCGGTGTGCTGGTTATTAATCCCAAACGCAATGAGCGCTCCGCGATGGCAGCCCTGTTGCGCCGGCATAACTTCATTACCTATGAATGTGCCACCGCCGCTCAGGCAGAGACCCTCCTCGATGAACACAGTCACATTAAACTGGTGTTTGTTGACAGTGATATTCAGGATAAGCCGCCTACCCAGTTTGTTGCCTGGCTGCGCAAGCAATACAGTAAGGAAGATCTGGCGATAATTGGTATCGCTAACGATCGCAACAATCTGCTCTCGGCACGCTTTATTAAAAGTGGTGCCAATGACTTCGTGCGTAAACCTTATCACCTGGAAGAGTTTCTTTGCCGGGTAAACCAGAACATTGAACTGCTGGAAAATGTAGAAACCATCAGGCGCACGGCGAATACCGACTATCTCACAGGTTTACCTAACCGCCGCCACTTTTTCTATACCGTAAATAAAATGCAGCGCAACCAGCCAGCCAATCAGGCGCTGGCGTTACTCGATTTAGATTTTTTTAAAGCCATTAACGACACCCATGGCCATGACGCTGGCGATGAAGTGCTCAAAGTGGTAGCCAACCGCCTCGCGGTGATGTGTGCAGATGTAATTATTGCTCGCTTTGGCGGCGAGGAATTTTGCCTGTATTTGCCCGACACGACTCCTCACAACGCAGTAAGCCGACTTGAAGATATACGTCGTAACATCAGTGAACACCCGGTTAAATTCGGCGAACTGACCTTAAACGTAACAGTCAGCATCGGCCTTACCACACGAAGTGATCATAATATTCAGGCCATGCTCACTACCGCCGACAAGCTGCTCTATCAGGCCAAACACAATGGCCGTAACAGAGTGGAGCACGACGCGTTATAACGAAGCAGCAGCGAGGGTAGTTAAAATTCGCTGCTTTAAAGTGTATAGGATGGAGCTTCGTCTTCGATTGATGGCAAAGGTTGAAATTAATCAGGCGGCTTTTAACACCTTACGCTGCTGCCGGTAGGTTTTCAGTGAGTCGAGGCTAAATAACACCAGGCCACACCACACAAAGCCAAAGGTGACGAGTCTGGCGGGTTCCAGCGGTTCGTCGTACATCCCCACTGCAAAGATAAACATCAACGTTGGGCCGATATACTGAATAAGCCCGAGCGTGGTAAACATGATGCGTTTAGCCGCCGCATTAAACGCCAGCAGTGGCAGTGTGGTAACCACTCCGGCAGCCATCAGCCAGGCATTTAACGACCATTCGTTGGTTAGCATATTGGCTTCAGCAGAAGCAAAGTACGCCCAGTAAAGTGCTGCAAACGGCAACAATACCAGGGTTTCCATAAACAATCCCGGCAGAGGTTCAACGGGGATTTGTTTACGTAACAGGCCATAGATAGCAAAACTGCCCGCCAGTAACAACGCCACCCAGGGTAAGGTACCGTGGGCAATAATGATATTCGCCACCCCGATGATCGCCAGCACCACAGCGGCTTTTTGCATGGTGCGCAGCCGTTCATTTAAAAACAGGCGGGCCAGAAACACATTAAGCAACGGGTTTATGTAATAACCCAGGCTGGCTTCGAGCATCATATCGGCATTGATAGCCCAGATAAATAACAGCCAGTTTCCCCCCAGCAACACGCTGGCCACAGCAAGCAATCCCATTAAGCGTTTGGAGCGGAAAATGGCTCTGACCTTGGCAAACTGCCCTAAACCAAGCAGCAACAATGCCAGTAGCGCTGCTGACCAGACAATCCGATGCATCAGAATATCCGGCGCCGGTACACTGGCAATTTGCTTAAAATATAATGGGGCAATGCCCCACATGGTGTAGGCCGCCACCGCATAAAGTAGACCGGCGGTGGCGTGGCGTTGCGTAGCCTCAGCGTTCAAAGCATTTCCTTTTCATTACAGTAAAAACAGGCTACCCAGGCCCAGGAAGGCCACAAAGCCCACGATATCGGTGACAGTGGTGAGGATCACCGAACCTGAAAGTGCCGGGTCAATTTTGAGCTTTTCGAGGATCACCGGTAATACCACACCGGCGAGGGCCGCAGCCAGAATGTTCACGAAGATAGCCAGGCAGATAACCAGCCCCAACAACGGGTCGCTGAACCACATAAAGGCCACAATACCAATCACCAGCGCCCAAATCACACCATTAACGCCCCCCACCTTGAGCTCTTTGGTCATCAGCGCTTTTAAATTAGCACTGGTGATCTGGCCAAGCGCAAGGCCTCGCACAATCAGGGTCAGGGTCTGGCTACCAGCGATACCACCCATACTGGCCACCACTGGCATCAGTACGGCCAGCGCCACCACCTGTTGCAGGGTGGCTTCAAATAAACCAATAAACCATGAGGCCAGAAACGCGGTAAGCAGGTTGATGCCTAACCATAAGGCACGACTACGGGCACTTTTTGCCACCGGGGCAAATAAATCCTCGTCTTCATCCATACCGGCGGTTGCCATCACCTGGCGTTCGTAATTTTCGTTAACCAGCTCACTGGCACTGACAATATCGTGGCGACCGAGCAGTTTATTGTTGTCATCAATCACCGGCAGCGCGGCATAACCACTGCGCTGCACCAGCAGAGAGGCCGTGGTTGAATCATCGGTACCTTTAATGACCGGCATGGACTCTTCGGTCAGCTCTACCATGGGCAAATGTTCGGGAGCACCAAATACGGCAGTGAGTTTTACGGCAGCCGAGAACTGGCCGGAGCGGTTGACCAGGAAAATGCTGTCACAGTGAGCCGGTACATTGCGCCTTATCAGACGCAAACCATCGCGTACCTTGGCATTTAATGGCAACACCAGCATTTCATGAGATATCCAGTGCCCGACCTGCTCATCGGGAAACTGGGTCGCGTCGCGGAAATAGGCCTGTTGTTGTTCATCCAGTGCCTGAATCGCCAGTTCCAGTAGTTTGCTGGGCAGGGAGTCCATCAACTCGAGTAAGTCCTCAGCATCGATGCCGAGTAAAATGGCACTCCATTTATCGTCCGGCGTAGCGGAAATCAGCACTTCCCGTGGATCGCTCCGCATTTCTACCAGCACGTCTATCTTGCGCACATCCGGCAGCACTTCCCACAGCGACATCCGCTCTTCTACGGGGAGTGACTCTAACAGTGTGGCTATTTCGACATCTTCAGCCGGTAACAGCTGCTCAGCCACAGCCTGAAAGTCGTCGACACCGTTATCGGCAACGATTTCTTCAATGAGATCGGGTAAGGGTTCAGCCATGAGTTCCACCACACAACAAAATTTGGCTCATAATAACACTGTTGTTATCGCCGCAGGAATGACTCTGTCGCGGTACATCAGTCAGTTATGGCAAGACGCAGAAAAAGTCGGGCAAAACCCGTGAACCTCAGGCAAAAAACGCGTAAACTCTGCGACTCATGACTGCAACACCAGATACCCCCACCGCCATCGACGAAAACGATAGCCAGCCTGCTATCGTGGCAAGTGCTGCGCAGCCCGCAGACAGCCGTAACGCTCAGCAAATTCTTGAAGATATTTTCGGTTACAGCGAGTTTCGCTCCGGTCAGGCTGAGGTGATTGATCACACCATTAATGGCAAGGATGTGCTGGTATTACTGCCTACCGGGGGCGGTAAGTCGTTGTGTTATCAGATCCCGGCCATGGTACGCGACGGTACCGGTATTGTGGTATCGCCTCTTATCTCGCTGATGCAGGATCAGGTAGAACAATTACGCGAGGCAGGAGTGAAGGCTGCGTACCTGAATTCCTCGTTAGATCAGGACGATTACCAGGCCACCGTGCAGCGTCTTCAGGAGGGCCACTATGACATTATTTATGTGTCGCCCGAGCGCTTGTTACAGCGCTACTTTCTGAACATGCTGGCACAAACTAAAATCGCGCTGTTTGCGGTGGATGAAGCGCACTGCGTGTCACACTGGGGGCATGATTTTCGGCAGGACTACCGGTCTTTAGGGCAGTTAAAACAACGCTTTCCGGACATCCCGGTAATTGGCCTTACGGCAACCGCCGACACCACCACAGAACAGGATATTCAGGTACAGCTCGGACTGGACAACCCGCTGGTATACAAAGGTTCCTTCGACCGGCCAAATATACGCTACCGGGTAATGGCCAAGTACAAACCCTTTGAGCAGATCGTTACCTACATTCGTCAGCAGGATGGCAGCGGCATTATTTACTGTAATTCCCGGGCCAAGGTTGATGATCTCAGCGCCAAATTACACCGCCAGGGCTTCAAGAGTGCCGCCTATCATGCAGGTATGGATGCCGACGAGCGGGCCTACGTGCAGCGCCAGTTTATTACCGACAAGATTGACGTGGTTGTGGCGACCGTGGCCTTTGGTATGGGCATTAATAAATCTAACGTGCGCTATGTGGTTCATCACGACGTACCGCGCAGTATCGAGAGTTACTACCAGGAAACCGGCCGGGCTGGCCGTGACGGTTTGCCCGCCGAAGCATTATTGTTGTTCGACGAAAAAGACAGCGCCCGGGTAAAACAGTGGATTGATCAGGGCTCAATGGCCGACCGTAACGCCATAGAACTGCAAAAATTCGCCGCCATGGAAGCCTTCGCCGAAGCGCAAACCTGTCGCCGTCAGGTATTACTCAATTACTTTTCGCAGTTCAGCGATACTGCATGCGGTAACTGTGATATCTGCCTGGATCCGCCGCGTCCCTTCGATGGCCTGGAAACCGCTCAAAAAGTGCTGAGTTGTATTCTGCGCCTCCAGCAGCAGGCCGCCACTCAGTATGTGATTGATGTACTGCGCGGTAAAAACCTTAAACGCCTGCAGGAAGCCGGGCACGACAAGCTGTCTACCTGGGGAATAGGGAAAGACCAGAGCGATCAGTACTGGCATAACATTATCAATCAGCTCATCCACCGCGGCTATATTCGGGTGGATATTGCCAGCCACGCAATGCTGCGCTTAACCGAGGCTGCCCGCCCGGTTCTGAAAGGAGAAATTGGCGTCGAGCTGGCTACACCACGGCTTGAAATTAAAGCCGATAAACCGGCAAAAACTGCGCTTAAAAACTACGATAAAGCACTCTTCGCCCGGCTTAAACACTTACGCAAAGTACTGGCGCAGGAAAATGACGTACCGCCGTTCGTTATATTTAACGATGCTACGCTGGCCGAAATGGCCGCCAGCAAACCCACTGATAAGCAGAGCCTGCTGGCAGTCAGTGGCGTAGGCTTAACCAAGCTGGAACGCTACGGTGTGCCTTTCCTGCAACTGATTAACGACTACCTGGAGAGGGACGACGAATAATCGCTCAGGCGTAAGCGTACTCACCGCCTTTTTCGAGGCCACGCAGGTAAGCATCGCGGCTGTGGATTTTATTTACCCAGGCATCAATAGCTGCATACTGCCCTTTACCAACCCGCCCCTGCATGGCTTCCAGCGGAAAGCTCATCTGAAAATCTGCACCGCTTAAACATTCCCCTGCAAACCACTCATTCTCTTTAAGATAACTATCAACATAGTCGAGACTGGCTTTTAAGTTTGGCCCGTAATAGGCACTGGTGATGGCATCAACCACCTTAGCCACCACGGGTTTCATAAAAAACGGGCTGGCCTTTTCTTTGGCTTTACTCATCACCAGACTGGCTACCAGCGGGGGCATCAGGCTACCTTCGGCAAAGTGCATCCAGAATCGATACTGATTGAGCGCGTAACGGCTGTCAGTGGGTTTAAATTGCCCGCCAAACTCGTCTATCAGGTATTCGATAATAGCACCGGACTCCGCCAGTGTGGTATCACCGTGGGTGATTATGGGCGCCCGGCCCAGAGGATGAACCGCTTTCAGACTTTGCGGTGCCAGATTGGTTTTGGCATCACGCTGATAATGCTTAATTTCGTAGTCCACCCCCAGCTCTTCCAACAGCCATAAAATACGCTGCGAGCGGGAATTATTAAGATGGTGCAATACGAGTGGAGATGCTGTTGTCATAAAAAACCTTGTGGGCCGTATTTCCATATCCACGGCCATAAAAAACAATAAGATGAAACTAATACGCAAAAAGCCGGAGTTGGATTACATTTTTCTTAAACACGCAGCGAAATGATGTTTACACGCTGAGCACAGGGGTTGCATTAATCACCGCAAACCGATGATAACCGTATTAAAGCAGTCATCGTTTTTGGAGCAAGCCGGGCGCAAACTTACCCCGCCCAAACCAATAATGGATTCTCATCCGACAAACAGTAATGCTATGGTACGCGCTATACCTTTCAGTCTTACTTAGTCATCAGGGGTAGTTGGTATGGTCGAAGTCACTAAGGCGTCATTCATCTTCGGTTTGTTAATGACTGCATTGTTACCCACAATTGCCCGCGGTGAAACCAACGCGCCGGAAGCCTCTGTGCCCTGGCGCTATTACAACGGCGACCAGCAAGGCCAGCACTTTTCTTCTCTGACTCAAATTAATAAACACAATGTGAGTCAGCTTGAAATTGCCTGGCAGATGGATATCACCGGTCAGGGCGATCCCCAGACGAACCCATTAATTATTGGTGACAAGCTATTTGGCTTCACGCCCGGATTGACTGTTTTTGCCGTCGATGCCACTAACGGCAAAAAACTGTGGGAGTTCAACCCTAAACTAAAAGGCAGCAAGTTACCCAGTGGTAAACTATTTACCGGCCCGTCACGCGGGTTGGCCTTTTATGAGGGGAAGGAAAAGTCTTATCTGGTTGCCGGGGTAATGAACTACCTGTTTGCCATCGACAAAGACACCGGTGAACGGGTCTCTTCGTTTGGTAACGATGGCGCCATTGACCTGCGAAAGAATCTCGGCGGTGATTACACTAAACATTATGTATCTCTGACAACCCCTGGCGTCATCTTTAACGACCTCTATATTGTGGGTTACCGCACATCAGAGAATCCCCCCGCCCCCATTGGCAATATTCGCGCTTACAACCTGACAACGGGAGAGTTGGCCTGGCAGTTCAGAACGATGCCAGACAACACATCGCCTCACGCTGCCAGCTGGTCAGATCCATCTTATGCAAATACCGGTGGAGCTAACAGTTGGGCCGGTATGGCCCTGGATGAGGAAAACGGCATCGTTTTTGTGCCTACAGGCTCTGCCGTGCCAGACTTTTTTGGTGGTTCGAGGTTAGGTGATAACCTGTTTGCTAACACCTTGCTGGCCCTTAACGCGCGTACCGGCGAAAAACTATGGCACTTTCAAACGGTACACCACGACATCTGGGACCGCGATCTCCCCTCACCACCATCGCTGTTAACGGTTCGCCATAAAGGTCAGGTCCGGCAGGTAGTGGCCCAGCCTACCAAGCAGGGCTTTTTATTTGTGTTCGACCGTTTAACCGGTGAACCTTTATTTGATATCAAAGAACAGGCATTCCCACCTTCTGCATTGGAGGGCGAAGTCACCTCTCCTACCCAACCAGTGCCTGTGCTGCCTGAACCCTACGCTAGGCAACACCTCACTGAAGCACTCCTCACCGACAGAACGCCGGAGGCTAACGCCTGGGCAAAAGCGGAGTTTAACAACATGATCAGCGAAGGCCTGTTTGTACCATTTACCACCGACCAGCCTACCGTAATCTTCCCGGGCTTCGATGGCGGTGCAGAATGGGGCGGCGCGGCAGTAGACCCTGACCAGGGCGTGATATTTATAAATTCCAATGATATTGCCTGGACAGGCTCGATGGTAGAAGCCACGCAGCATGCTGATAAAGGGCATAATTTATATGCGCAAAACTGTGCAGTATGCCATGGTGAAGACAGAAGCGGTTCTCCGCCGGCGTTTCCTTCGCTCATCGATATTGGCAATAAACTCGCCGACCATGACATCAAAAATGTTATCAAAAACGGCCGGGGGAGAATGCCCCAGTTTGCCGGGCTAACAAAGCAAGAGCTTACCGACCTTACCAGCTTCCTGACTGATGAAAAGCCTCCATCCAGCGAGGAACCCGCCAAGACCGGCGATAAAGTAGAAATGGTTTCCCCGTTTAACAGCGCCAAAAATGCGCGTTACTACTTTTCCGGCTACCACAAGTTTTTGGATCCCGACGGCTACCCGGCAGTCAAACCACCATGGGGCACTCTGAACGCAATCGATGTAGCAACCGGTCAGTATTTGTGGCGTAAGCCGCTGGGTGAATATCCCGAGCTCGCCGCCGCAGGCCTGACTAACACCGGTTCTGAAAACTATGGCGGTGCAGTAGTCACAGCCTCTGGCTTATTGTTTATTGGCGCAACCATTTACGACCGCACAATTCGCGCCTTTGATACTTCAGACGGCAAAATTTTATGGCAGGCACAACTGCCCTATGCCGGTACGGCCACACCAGCGACCTACATGGTTGATGGGGTTCAGTATATCGTCATCAGCACCAATAACGCCCGTAATCCTAAGGGGCAACAAGGGGCGGCTTACGTAGCCTTTAAACTCGCGAATTAATGGCTGGTAACTATGGCGTCGGATGACTGCAACATTATCCTGCGCCCTTCCCCATCTACACTATAGTTCAGGCAGGTGTTACACTTTTCTTCCTGTAGTTTATTGAGAGTCCAATGCAATTACACCATCGCTACGCTACCGAATTAGCCGACACAGTCAGCGCAGTAAAGCCGCAGCCTTTGAGCGAAATGAGCATGCCGATGTACAACCGCGAGCTGGCAGCACAGTTTGAACTGCCGGATAGCGACGCACTGATGTCGGCGATATTTGATGAAGGCGGTGAGCTGGCGACTAACGCCGTGGCGCAAAAATACGGCGGCCACCAGTTTGGCCAGTGGAATCCTTTTCTGGGCGATGGGCGTGGTTTATTACTGGGTGAGGTAAGCGATGACCAGGGCACTAGCTTTGATCTGCACTTAAAAGGCGCCGGCCAGACCCCCTATTCCCGCCATGCCGACGGGCGTGCCGTGTTACGCTCAACCTTGCGGGAATACATTGCCTCAGAAGCACTGCATCATCTGCGCATCCCAACTTCCCGGGCGCTGTGTTTAATGACCAGTGAACAATCCATTGTGCGGGAGTTGCCTGAGCCTGGCGCCATGATGATCCGCATGGCCCCGAGCCATATTCGCTTTGGCCACTTTGAGTTTTATTACCACAATAAACAACAAGACACGCTGGACAAGCTGATGCAGTACACCCTCACTCATCACTTCCCGGAGTGTTTACAAGACGCCAATCCGCATAAAGCGCTGCTGACAGCCATTACATTACGCACCGCGCGCATGGTGGCGCTTTGGCAGGCATACGGCTTCGTACACGGCGTAATGAATACCGACAATATGTCAATCCACGGTATTACCTTCGATTACGGGCCTTACGCCTTCATCGAACACTTCCAGTCTGATGCAGTATTTAACCACTCCGACTACGAAGGCCGCTATGCCTTTGATCGTCAGCCCGGAATCGCGCTGTGGAACCTTAACGCGCTGGCCTATGCGTTTTCTGGTCACCTGAATACCGATGATATCCGCGCCTGCCTGACGTTATTTGAGCCCACCTTTTTAAGTCAGTACCATCATCAGATGCTCAGCCGCATTGGCCTTGAGGATAATGCAGAGAACGAGCCCTGCCTGAATACCTGGCTGAGTTTGCTTAACGCTGAGAAACGCGACTATACCCAAAGCTTCAGGCAACTCATTATGACCGACCCACAGCAGGAATCAGTGCCGTTACGCGATCAGTTTGTTGACCGTAACGCCTTTGATAACTGGTGGCAGGATTACCGCCAGCGCCGCCTTGCTGCGGGTGTTGCAAATGATGCGCTTTACCCGCTTAATCCACTGGTTATCCCACGTACGCACTATTTACAATCGGCTATCGACGCCGCCGAACAAGGTGACTTCGGGCCGGCGCACAAGCTGATGGAAGCCATTCGTCAGCCATTTGATGATAACGAGATAACCCGGGAATATTCCCAACCCGGCGCTGCCAGTTCGCAAGGGAGTCTTTCATGCAGCAGTTAACCCCACCCGCTATTGCCAACTTGCTGGTATGCGAACCCGGCATTATCCGCTGGACCGGGCCGATCCCCGCTACCCAGCAACAGGCAGTGGGTCTGTGTCACAATATTGCCCGTTTACTCAATGCCCGCCAGGGCGAGAATGACTGGGGTGCTGACAGGTTACAGGTGCGCCTGGTTGCCGATAATTTTGAACTACTGTTTAACGTGGAATGGCTGTGCGAAGCGGTTTGGCTGGAGCCGGTAGGCGCCTCTACCGCCCATATCAGCAAGGCCGACATGCTGCAAAACGTACAGCTAAAACTACAGCAGGCGCTAGAGCAAGCGGATCTTTAGTATACCAATTTAGTTCGGTCTGAATATTAGACCCGTGCCCTGATAGGCGGTATAATCGCCGCCCCTGAGGGCTTGTAAACCTGTGTCACTGCCCTCATGTAGTGGTACTTATTAGGCAGTTTCTACATCAACCCGGCTCGAGTTTCATGACCAGTAAATCCCAGCAATACCGATTTGTCAGCGCAGCAAAGCTTCCTACCCGCAAGGGCGAATTCACTATCCATGGTTTTGTGGAAGAAAACTCGGGTGTAGAGCACGTTGCATTATCATACGGTACCTGGCAGCCGGAAGACGTGGTGCCTATTCGAATCCATTCTGAATGCCTCACCGGCGATGCGCTGTTCTCTACCCGTTGTGACTGCGGTTTCCAGTTAGAGCGAGCGATGGAAAATATCGTCGAAAACGGCTGTGGCGTACTGCTGTATTTGCGTCAGGAAGGGCGTGGTATCGGCCTTATCAATAAAATCCGTGCCTATCATCTGCAAGACCAGGGCATGGATACCGTTGAAGCTAACGAACATCTGGGTTTCGATGCCGACATGCGCACCTACGAGATGTGCAAGGTCATGCTGGATAAGCTGAATGTTAAGAATGTTGAGCTGATGACCAATAACCCCCGTAAAACCGCGGCGCTGAAAGATCTCGATATTAACGTGGTGGCCCGCAAGCCCATTGATCACGGTATCACCAAAGACAACAAAAACTACATTAAAACCAAAACCGAAAAACTCGGCCACGCCTTCGACCCACATATTCTGGGTGACTAAGCTTTATTTGCCAGCAAGCTGAACAATTGGTTCAGCTTGGTTCAGCCTGAATTAATCTTGCCCTTGCTATAACGATACAAACATCACACCAAGTGCCCTGTGGCACAGGAGAGTTTGTATGAAAAAGCGATTAATACTGGCCCTGTTTCTGCCGCTGGTCTACGGCGGTCATGCACTGGCTACCACGGCCCCCGAAAATCAACCAACATATAATGCGCAGCGTCTCAGCGAAGAAACGCTCGACACCCTGTTGGCGCCAATCGCGTTATACCCCGACACGCTGGTAACCCATATTCTGATCGCCAGTACTTACCCGTTACAAGTGATAGAAGCCGACCGCTGGCGTCAGGATAATCAGTCGCTGGAGGGTGACGCACTGGAGCGGGCGCTGGAAAACGCCGACTGGGATCCAAGTGTAAAGGCTTTGGTGCCGTTTACCGATGTCCTGCGTCACATGAGTGATGACCTCGGCTGGCTGCAAAACCTCGGCGACGCGGTGATCACCAATGAAGACTGGGTGCTCGACAGAGTACAGGCGCTGCGTTTACAGGCGCGCCAGAGTGGCAACCTGCAAAGCAACGATTACCAGCAGGTTTCCACCGAAGATAAGATCATTGTGATTGAATCCCGCCAGCCCGAAGTGGTGTATATTCCTTACTACGACACCCGCCATGTCTATGGCCACTGGCATTACCACAGCCAGCCGGTTTTCTGGCCCACCAGCGTACGGATAGCCCTGGGTCATCGTATTTACTGGGGCCCGCGGGTAAGCATTTCAGCCGGCTTTTACTTCGGTAATATCTGGTGGCCTGAACGGCACATTATTATTCGTAGTACCCCTTCACGTCGTTATGTGAGACCACACTATCCGACCAAGCGTTATTCTGTAAAAGAATACCATCGCTGGCAGCATAATGTGGGCAACCGCCATGCCCGTTATTCGCAACGGGTAGCGACCCACAAACCGGCCATCGTTAAGCAACACCGATCATTAGATAATGCAGCCAGACATCGCGAACTGTATACCCGAACCCAGGCTGGCAATAGCTATCGGATAGATGGCGGGAAACAGGGTAAACCATTACAGCGCGAGTCCAAAGGGCAGAAACCTGTGAAATACAGCCAGGACGCCAAACAGTTAAAACAGCGCCTGCAAAGCCATGAGAATAACCCAGGTAATCGCAGCCTGCCCAAAAATGTGGTGAGAGCGCCTAAAGAACAGGCTCATGGCGGTAAGCCGGGCTATAAACAGCGGGAATTTGCGCCAGCTGAACGGCAACAGGTTCGTCAACAACCTCAGGAGCGTACGGTACACAAAGAGCGCAAGTGGGTAAATAAAGCGCCGTCGCATTCACAGCGTCCGCAGCAAGCCTACTCTAAGCCAAGCCAGCAGCGCCCGGTTAAGCAATCACATAGTCGCCCGGCACCGCGGGATAATGCTCAGAAACCTCGGGTTAAGCGTGAGCATTAAGATAGCGAAGGTAGGCGTTAACAAACCGCTGGGGTGACTGTTCATCCAGGTTGAAATAGAGTGAGGGCTCAATGAGCTCGAGCTCTATGATGCGCCATTCATCGGCAAACCATAATAAATCAACCCGCGCATACAGGTAATCATCAGGCATGGCATTCAGCGCCGCCTGCGCATTTGCCAGCATAGCGGGTTCCGGCGTAATCGCCTGCAGGCTGCCGCCATGCTCTTCCTGCACTCTGAAATCCCCTGCTTTCGGCTGCTTGAGTATGGCATGACTCAGTTTGCCAGCGAAATAAAACAAAGACACCTCGCCTTGTTCGGTAACACTCCGTACAAACGGCTGAACCATACACTCGCGCCCGGCAAAACATGTGGCCAGCTCAGCAGCGGTAGACGTCAGCTTAGCTGGTGTTAAGCGAAAGGTATCGTCGGCATTAGCACTTACGCAGGGCTTAATAACCAGTTCATCGCAGGCAAATTCGCTAAACGCCTCGGTAATAGCGCTTTGATCAAAGCCGCAAAGCCAGCGCGTGGGCAGCACAGGTACGTCAGCAGCTTCCAGATCTTTAAGATACTGTTTGTTTAGATTCCACATCATCAGTGACAACGAGTTCATCAATCGGGATTGCTGATCAATACGCTTCAGGCAGGCGACAAACTCAGTTTCATACTGTTGGTAATCCCAGGGGCTGCGCACAATAACTGCTTCATAGCTACTGTAATCCACTTCCGGCTGGTGCCAGGAAATCGTATCCACTTCATACCCCAGCTCGGCAAAAGGCGCCAGCAGCAGCTCGTCGTAAACAAAGAAATCCTGCAAATCGTCCATCGACAGAAACGCGAGCTTTTTCATAATCATTCCCGAGGTAATAACAGATTATATTTCGATGAGAAGACCCTGACTGGTTATGTCGATGCGTTTGGGCTTTTGAATACCAAACGCCGCCATATCCAAATCGTCGAAGTCTAACAGCAGGATCACCGGCACTCGTTTACCTTCAAGACGCTTTATGCCATTAACCAGGCTATCGGATACTACCGCCTGATTATCCAGCACTTTTAGCTTATCCAACCGCGGCTCAATAAGGCGCAGTTGCGCCAGTTGATGGTGGTAGGCAATGCGCCCGGAAATCTCCGCCTTGGCTTGCAACCGTTGACCATTTTGCTCTGCCAGTACGGTGACTTTCACGTTCACTTCATCTTCCAGTGGGTCAAGCTCAACAAAGGGGTCAGAGAAGGTAAACACTACATCGTCAAAGGTGCGCTGCTGAGGAAACACTGCGGTCACCATAGTATTTAACTGGCTTTCCGAAAAGGTCATGGTGAAAGCATGCGCGGCAGGCATACCCACCAGCAAAGTAAACAGGCAAATCCAGAGGCGGCAAAGATACTTCATGGGACAACATCAGTTGATTACTATCTGCTAAGGCTACCAGATTTTTAGTATGCAGGCACGATACTATCATCCAGTTATCGTGAGGACTTATAGTTTTGATCTGCCGTTGCTACGGCAGCTTTAGACAAGGAACGGACTAACGTTGCCGCGCAGCTGATGTGGCCTTGTTATGCCCAATTCATCTATCTTGTGGATCTATTTATTGGCGGCCGGTCAATTATGGCTCCAGACTATCAGCATCAGGCAAAGGTGTGTATTTGTATCCAGTCAATACCCAAACTCCATTTATATAAGTATAAGTCCACTCCCTGGTTCCATCGGCTCTAGTCTGTTTGACTGTTTGCTTATCACCTTCTTTCGGTGTTGGGTCAGGATCCGGAGCATTGTTAAACGTTTCAAAAGAACTTTCGGATCCTATATTAGACTTACCTACCCCCGTACAGAAATGTTTCTTAGTTATCAAAGTATAAGGTTCGTCAAGGTCAAACGTGTTAGTGCTAATTGCTTCATACATTGCATCAATCAGCCCAGGACTGAGAGCCGGGGTTCCTTTTTCCTCTACCACTTCAGTACTACAAAACGTTTTTGCTAAAGTAGAACCGGAAAAGATAATAGATGAAACCACAAAGAATGATACATAAGTACCTAATTTGAATACATCTGACGACTTAAAACGTACTCGATGGCGTTTAATCGATAATACAGAATTATGAATATATTTAAGCACCTTAATAAAATCTCCTTTTAATTTTAATTGTGAAAGTCCAAGTCCACAATTAAAGCCTAGTCGTAACTCATGCAAGTCACAAGACGCATTAAATCAAACTGTAGTGGTCAATAAAACCCGGACACCTTTTTGGCTAATTCTTCCGCTTTTGCCGGTGGTAGCCCATCGTTAAATTGATGCGGTCTTTCCCAGTTGTAGTAATTCATCAGGTAATAACCCACATCTCGTTTTGCTTCATTTGGCGAATGGTAGCCGGTTGATGGCATCCATTCGGATTTGAGACTTCTGAACACGCGCTCCATCGGGCTATTATCCCAGCAATTCCCCCGGCGACTCATACTCTGAACCATCTTATAGCGCCACAGCCTTTGTCTGAACTTACGAGCCCCGTACTGCGAGCCCTGGTCGCTGTGGAACATCACGCCTGTTGGCTTACCCCTCAGCTCGTAAGCCATATCTAAAGCTCTCGCGGCAAGTTCCGCATCCGGTCGATGTGACATACTCCAGCCGATTACCCGTCGAGTATGCAGGTCAATCACGACCGCTGCATAATGCCAGGCTGAGCCAGTCCAGATGTAGGTGATATCACCGCACCAAGCTTGGTTGGGCTGCTGCACGTTGAACTGCCTGTCCAGTAAATTAGGGATATCTGGCCGCTCAACCTGCACGTTTTTGTATGCGTGCTTACCCGGCTGCTTGCTCATCAGCCCTTGTTCTTTCATTAGCCGGCCTACTTTGAACCGGCCCATGATGATGCCTTCATCGCGAAGCATATCAACAAGTGTTCGAGTGCCCGCGGACTGACGACTTCTATCGAACAGACGCTTCACTCTGGCGCGCAGAATACGTCGTTTAGCGCCAATCAGCCGGTGGCGCTTTCGTCGCTCGTAATAGCTACTGACACCAACACCTAACGCTGAACAGACCAATTCTGTTGATTCATGCACCCTCAACCGGTCTATCAGCGCGTGGATTTCAGGTCGTCGGACATTAAGAGTGCAGTAGCCTTTTTTAAAATAGTTTTTTCTCGCTCCAGCCTATTCACGCGAGCTTCAAGTTCCTGAATGCGTTGCTGTTCTGGTGTCAGGGCTTTTGATTTCGGCGTGCTACCGCCTCGTTCAGACTCAAGTTGCTGAACCCATTTGCGCAGAGTATTTTCATGAACGTCTACCGCGCGACTTGCTTCGGGTACACTACACCCCTGATCAAGCACCAGGCTCGCTGCATCATGTTTAAATTCCGGACTGAATGACCGTCTTTGTCTTCTCATTGAACACCTCGTTATTAAGTGTAATGCTACCACTTAAAACAGTGTTCGGGTTTAGTCTGCCACTACAAACCTCGAAGATTAAATGCATGAAATTACGAATAAAAGAAAATTTACGCTATGCACTACCCACTGTGTCAGCTTTATTTAAGGCTAGTTGCACGTGTGTCAAATGGATAGTTTTCAAAAGTCAATGAAGTAGTTGTCGTCAAGATAGGCAATTAAACTGGTCTTTGGTAGTGAAGTACACAATGAGATATGTGAAAAGCCCTGATCTCAACATTTTGCATATTCAAGTGATGGTATGTTTTTATGCTTCATGCGCCAAAATCGAAGTCGCGTTAAATGTCTCGAATTCAGATAATAAGTGTACCACTCATGGTTAAAGGGTAACGTTTGTTGAAAGGTAACAACCTTTACTTCCCATGGTGACAAATATGACTCCCGCTCCTAGCTGGTGTAAAGCACTACAACCGTCTGGTATATTCAACTCTCCGGTAAGAAGCGCCAATTCCTCTTCACTTACTTTTACCACATCAGCCAATGCAAAAAACGCGTTACATTTTGCTTTAAACTTATCCAGTCTGCTTTGCCAAAGATCAACACGGTAATTAGGGTCGAAACAAACAATACTGCCGTTGTTTTGACAGCGTTCAGCCATGCACGGCAGGTACAGCCCGTAATGAAAAAAGACAAATCCAGAGGCGGCGAAGAAACTTCATTAGGCGACAGCAAGGTGATCCTCTGTTATTAAATAATTGCCGCTTAGCAATGTTAAACTTAAACCAGTCTGTTTTTATTGAGAGTTACAGTGGCCATTTATTTGTTTCCGGTACTGGCATTGTTGATAAGCGTGTTTGCTTATCTTTTTCCTGCTTTATTGGTTGGTTTAAAGGCGTTTATTGTGCCCTTGCTGGTTGTGGTGATGCTGGCCATGGGGCTCACACTGCAGTGGCGGGATTTCACTAAAGTATGGCAGTACCGCCGCATAGTCGGGGCCGGCGTGGCTATTCAGTTCATTATTATGCCCTTTGCGGCCTGGCTCATTGCTTTGCTACTCGGGCTCTCAGAGGCATTGATGACCGGCATGATGCTGGTCGGCGCTACCGCCGGCGGTACCGCATCGAACGTGATGGCTTATTTAGCCAAAGGCAACGTAGCGCTATCGGTTAGTATGACCATGATATCGACCCTGGTGGCCGTAATCCTGCTGCCTTTACTCACCTGGTTATATTTAGGCCAAAGCATCGAGGTACCTGCCTTGTCGATGCTGGGTATGCTGGTTAAAGTCATTTTGCTGCCGGTGGCTGCTGGCATGCTGCTAAACCACTTTTTTAAACATAAGCTGGCCGGGATTGCGCCAGCCTGCTCGGTGTTTTCCATGGCTGCCATACTGCTCATCATCGCCATTGTGGTTGCGCTTAATAGTGACAACCTCAACACCGTGGCCTGGCAGGTAGTGAGTGCTGTTATCCTGCATAACCTTATTGGTCTTGGCTGTGGCTACGGGCTGTCCCGCAAACTGGGTTACGACTCGGTAATTGCCAGAACGGTAGCGATAGAAGTAGGTATGCAGAACTCCGGATTGAGCGTCGCCCTGGCTTTAAAGTACTTCTCGGCGGCGAGCGCCCTGCCCGGCGCAATATTCAGTATCTGGCACAACCTTTCAGGCGCTCTGTTTGCCAGTTTCTGGGCCAAACGCAGCAGCCCCGGAGAGGGCCAGAATCAGGATAAACAACCCGGATAGCGGCATGTCATTTTTTATATCAATATTTTTCATCGTAAGGACAAAATTAAAGCGGGCTTGTTTACGCCTAAGTTATTTGCATTAATCAATAGCACACTTATTATGTGCGCCACCGATAAATAGGGATAGAACCAGTGGAAGAAACCTTAACGCTAGTAAAAAACTTTCTGTCGAAAGACCTGTTTACGCTGTTTGATATTACTTTCACCAGCGGCGATTTAATCGCTATTCCACTGATTTATGTGGTGGGTATCTGGCTATTTAAAAAGCTCGCGCACATTGCCACTTACCGCTTGCGCTCCTCCGGTGCCAGTGCCGACACTATTCACTTATTTAAACGGCTGTTCTACATCGTCGCCGGGGCAATTTTAATTGTTACCACGCTGGATGTAATGAACGTGCCGCTAACCGCATTTGCGTTTTTATCTGGTGCGGTGGCCATTGGTGTGGGCTTTGGTGCGCAGAACATCATAAATAACTTTATCTCCGGCTGGATTTTAATGTGGGAGCGGCCTATCCGCATTGGCGACTTTCTGGAAGTCGATGGTGCCCGTGGCAGCGTTGAAACCATTAATACCCGGTCTACCCGTATTCGCCGGGTTGATGGTGTGCACATGCTGATCCCCAACAGCAAATTACTCGAGAACACCGTGGTGAACTGGACTCTCATTGACAACCTGACACGTACATCAGTGCGGGTTGGGGTGGCTTATGGTTCAGACTGTAAACTGGTTGCGCGCCTGATTGAAGAAGCCACCCAGCACCAGGAAGACATCCTCACCGAACCCAAACCGGTGGTTATTTTTGATGATTTTGGTGACAACGCCCTGATGTTTGAAACCTTCTTTTGGGTGAATGCCACCAAAGAGCGCGACCTGCGGGTGATCCGCAGTCAGGTACGTTTCACCATAGATGAGCTCTTTGCTGAGCATGACATAGTGATAGCCTTTCCGCAGCGTGACGTTCATCTTGATGGCACTCTGCAATTGGTTAAACCTTCCAGGAATTCGTAATGGCACAATTAAACGATGCCTTTTTATGGGCTTATGATGTTAAGCAAACGGGTGAAACTGAAACGCTTGATGCAAGCCAACTTGCCTCCCCCCTGCCAGAACAGGGCTATCGGTGGGTACATATGCAATCTGATGCGCCCGAAGCGGAAGGCATGCTGCAAGCTCTGGGGTTATCTGAAGAAGTCAGAGACAGTCTCATGGCCCAGCAAACCCGGCCCCGGGTGATCCCGGTGAACCGCGGTGCACTGGTATTTTTACGCGGCATTAATGTGAACCCGGGCGCAGATCCGGAAGACATGGTATCCCTGCGCCTGTGGATTTCTGGCTCCCTGATAGTCACCTTGCGTCGCCAGGACCGTAAATTAATGAGTGTGCAGGATACCCGGACCAGCCTCGAGCAGGGCGACGTACCCGCAACCACTACTGAATTACTGATTGCGCTGTTAACCCGCATTGCCGATCGCATTCACGATAAAGTGGAAGACATTGATGAATCTCTCGGCGATTACGAAGCTCAGGAATCACTCAACAAACACGATCGTAACCAACTGGCTATGTTACGCCGCCAAACCGCCAGCATTCGCCGTCACCTCGCGCCACAGCGCGACGCCCTGGAAACCCTGGTGCGCGTGCCGGGTTTAATTCCCGACACCATGGCATTTGATCTGCGCGACCAGTCAGACCGTATGACCCGATCGATTGAGGACTTGGATCTTGCCCGTGAGCGCGCCATTGTGTTGCAGGATGAACTGCGCAACCAGATAGCCGACAAGCAAAACATCCGCATGTACGTGCTATCTATGATAACCGCCATTTTTTTACCTTTATCATTCCTGACCGGAGTATTTGGTATGAACGTGGCCGGTTTGCCAGGCACCGAAACGCCAAATGCGTTTACCCTGTTGATGTCATCTATGGGCGTGCTGGCAGTGTTAATGCTAATCGCCATGCTCTGGAAAAAGTGGCTGTAAGATAAAGGGAATTTATACTCCGACCGGATTATCTATTGCACTAAAGATTGATCTGGTTTACTGGCATGATTTAGTTCCTCGCCTACACTTAACAAAAATTCCGGAGTTTTTGCTATGTATTCATGGGTGTCCGAGGGGCATAAAATATTTCGTGGTGTTTTAGTCGCCCAGTTGGTAGCAGCCATCATTATCGGTTTGGTCACCGGGGAACTATTTATAGCCTTCTGGTTAGGTATCCCCATCATCGCGCTGCCGCTGTTCCTCAGTTTTAACAAGCCTGAAGCCGAAATAAGCGCGCATGCAATGGGTATTGGTACCCAGCTAATGACCGCGCTGCATATTCATCAGGCTTTTGGTCTTATCGAAATTCACTTTGAGATTTTCTCCTTATTGGCCGTGTTGGCAGTGTTTCGCAACTGGAAGGTAATCGCCTCAGCCGTTGTGGTTATAGCTGTTCATCACATTGGCTTTTTCCTGCTCCAGGTGAATGAAGTAGCAGTGTACGCGTTTGAAGAAGGCCACGTCACCTTTACCATACTAGTGCTGCATGCATTATTTGCACTAGTAGAAGGCGGCATTCTGATGTACATGACCAAGCGCAGCCACGAGGAAGGCGTTGGCGGCGCGGCACTGGAAGTGGCTATCAATAAAATTCTGGCCGATCGGCAGCACATTGATTTGCGGGTGGACGTCGACAAATCCATCCCTATGCTAAAGCGCTTCGACGAACTGCTCGCCTCACTGCGTCAGCTGGTTCACGATGCTTCATCGCTGGCTAATGATGTAGCCAGCGCCAGTGAGTTTATGCAGTCCTCCACCAAAGAATTAAACGAACACGTGCAGCAAAGCAGCACAGAAATTGGCGCCATCTCGGTTGCTTCAGAGGAAATTGCAGTAACACTACAAGACTCCTCAGAACGCACTACCGCAGCCAACGACATCACTAAAGACGCGCGCCATACTACCGGTGAGTCCCGTGCTGCGGTGGAAAGTGCCACTGCCACTATTAACTCACTGCGCGACAGGCTGAATAACGCGGCAAAAACCAATCAGGAACTTAACGAACGTTGTGCCAACATATCTGATGCCATGCGCTCAATTACGGCGGTGGCGGAGCAAACCAACCTGCTAGCACTGAATGCGGCGATTGAATCGGCCCGTGCTGGCGAACATGGCCGTGGTTTCGCGGTTGTTGCCGATGAAGTGCGAACGCTCGCTATACGGTCCAAAGAAAGCGCGGATGAAATCACCACGATCACCGAGCAACTGGTATCGAGTACTGCCTCATCGGTTACGCAGATGAATCAGTGCATTGAGCTGGTTGATGAAGCGGTTAACACCTCTGACAATGCCGCCAGCTTTATGAACAGTATTGAAGAGAAAATCCAGGCCGCCAGCGACAACATGATGGAAGTAGCTACTTCAGCGGTTGAGCAGGAATCGGCTTCAAGCTCAATTGCCAAAAGTACCGCAACCATTCACGAGTTAGCCAACCTGGAGGCACATACTGCCGAGGCACTCGAAGCCAAGTCAGTACAGCTGGCAGAGATGTGTCAGCGTATGCTGCAAACCGTTAAGCGCTTTGTGGTGTAATGAGCCAACGCACTATCGTACTGATTGTTGTGGTATGGGCGCTCGGCATTCTGAGCCTGCTCGGCTTCGCCAGCGTTAATCAGATAAAACCCTTCGATCCATCCATGTTACTGGCCCAGGCGGCCAGTAACCCGCAATTTGATAACGACTTTGCCAACGCATTAAGTCAGGCTGGAGTAACGCCGGGCACGCTGGTGCATATGGTTTCCAGCGGCAAGTGCTATTGCGATAAGCTCACTGAACCCCATCGTGAGGAACTATCCGGTGAATTGGCACATGAAGGCTATCAGCTTAAGCAACTGTCGTTAGCTGAGCATCCGGCGCTGAGCCGATATGTGGATCATTATCCGGCCCTGGCCGTGGTCGATAACGCCGGGCAGCTGCGCTACCTTGGGCCCTATGCCGTTGGTTACGGCTGCTTTACCGGCGCAAACCTGGTGAGTCAGATTAAACAAGCCGCCACCTCAGCCGAATACTACGGCGCCAGTATCAACAGCGATGTAAAAGGCTGCTTCTGCGCCGTATAAGCCGTGCCTCAGTGACTCTGCTCGTCACCGTGTAAGCCTTTGATATGCGCCACCACACTGCGCCCTAGAGCACTCTGGTTGTAACCACCTTCCAGCATACTCACTATTCGTCCGTGGCAGACGTCATCGGCCACATTGCGAAGTTGCTTGCTTACCCAGTGATAGTCATCTTCGCGCAGGCGCAACTGCCCCATGGCATCCTCAGCGTGGGCGTCAAACCCGGCGCTGATTAAAATGAGCTCAGGCATAAAATTACGCAACGCATCAAACCAGTAATTTACTTTTTCGCGGAACTCTTCACCGGTTGCACCGGCTTTCAGTGGCGCACTGAGTATATTGCTGGCCGATACCGGATGACCGGAGTGCGGGTAAAACGGATGCTGAAAGGAGGAGCACATTAAAATTTGTTTGTCCCCGGCAATGATATTTTCGGTGCCGTTACCATGGTGTACATCAAAGTCGATAATGGCCACGCGCGACAGTTCATAGTGCTTGAGGGCATAGCGAGCCGCCACAGCAATATTGTTAAACAAACAAAAGCCCATGGCATTGTCGTATTCTGCGTGATGACCCGGCGGACGCACCGCACAAAAGGCCTGGCGATCTTCTCCTTCCATTACCCAGTCTACCGCATCGCAGCCTGCACCAGCCGCGTACAATGCAGCACTTAAGGTAATCGGCGTCATGCCGGTGTCTTGCTCCAGCCAGATCACGCCGGTGCGCGGCGAACGCTGGAAGATACTATCAACGTAATAAGGATCGTGAGCCAGTGCTAAATTTTCCCGTTTGACCTGTTTGGCATCACCGTGCTGGCAAATCATTTCCAGACCGGAGGACAACAACTGATCGTCTATAGCGTACAGGCGGTCGGGGTTTTCCGGGTGCTCAGAAGACACATCGTGATGCACGCAATCTCTACCGCGATAAATTTTAATGGTCATTTTCTGTCTCCTGTTCCGCCCCTTCCGCTGCTTCGGGTTCCTGCAGCGGCAATTCCAACTCCACCTCACTGGGGTCGCCACTAAACAGGCGCTTGAATCCGTGATGTTCGAAAATGGCAATCATGGGTTTATTATCGGCCCGGCAAAACGCCAGCATCTTATTGATTTTCCGCTTACGGGCAATGTCGATAAGCTTGATCAGCAAACGGCTGCCCATCCCTTTACCCTGCTGCGTTTCGCGGGTAACAAAGGCCGCCTCACAGGAGTTATCGTGCTCGTTATAATAAAAACGCCCCACCGCATGGATGGTGATCCGCGAGCCTTCCTGACGCACAATACACAGCGCCGCATCGGAGTTCTGATCGACACTGACCAGGTTACAGGACTTCTCCCGCGACATTTGTTTGGGGTCGTAGTTATAGCGTAAGCGCAGGGTTTCCTTGGTATGCGAATAGAAAAACTCCTGTAGGCGTCGCTCATCGGCCGGATTCAACGGCCGCAGGTAAAAGGTCTCGCCCTGAATAACCATTTTCTGCAGCTGGATAGCGCCCAGCTCCGGAATATCCGTGGGGTACTTTTGCTGAAAATGCGGAACCCAGTAGTTTTTACGCACCTCGGCAAGCAGGTGGGCGCGAAATTTAGGATGAGCCACGCGGATAAGCTCCAGCGCCCGCTCACGAATACTTTTGCCTCGTAGCGAGGCAATGCCATATTCCGTAACAATGTAATGTACATTGCCTCGGGAAGTGGTTACCCCGGCGCCTTCGGCAATGCACGGAACGATGCGCGACACGGTTTCATTCTGCGCCGTTGAAGGCATTGCAATAATGGGTTTGCCGCCTTTACTCATCGACGCGCCCGACACAAAGTCCACCTGCCCGCCAATGCCGCTGTAAAAATCGTAGCCCAGCGAGTCGGCTACCACCTGCCCGGTTAAATCCACCTCCAGCGCACTGTTAATGGAAATCATATTGTCGTTTTTGGCAATATTGGTGGGCTTGTTCACATAGCTGCTGGGGTAAAATTCAATATGCGGATTATTGTGGACAAACTTATACAGGCGCTCACTGCCCATACAAAAACTGGTCACGATTTTGCCGGGGTGAAAGGTTTTCTTGCGGTTAGTAATGGCCCCCGATGCAATGATATCCATAATACTGTCTGACAGCATTTCACTATGGATCCCCAAATCTTTATGACGCTGGAGGTACTTTAATGTGGCGCTGGGAATCTTACCTACGCCAAACTGCAACGTGGCGCCGTCTTCCACCAGCATCGCCACGTACTGGCCAATCCGTTCAGTCACGCTGTCGATAGCCGGTGCTTCAATAGCCTGCAAAGGTTCATCGGCTTCGATACAGGCAGTAAATTCGCTGATGTGTATAAAAGAGTGACCAGCCGTGCGCGGCATTTGCGGGTTTATCTGGGCAATAGCGATGGTGGCATTACGTACCGCCGACATGGAGATGTCTACCGACACGCCTAGCGAACAATAGCCAAACTCGTCCGGTGGACTTACCGTAACCAGCGCAGCATCCAGCGGCAAGGTACCATCGCTGAACAGACTCGACATTTCAGATAAAAACACGGGCGTATAATCGGCCCGGCCTTCATCCACTGCGCGGCGAATTTCATCGCCCTGAATAAAAAAGGTATTTACCTTAAACAGCTGCCGGTATTCTTCTTTTGCCCAGCGGGTATCGCCAAGCGCCAGCATATGCACCAGTTCAATATCGCTGAACCCTTTACTGTGCTTAATTAAATCATCAATGAGTGCATAGGGCACTCCGGCATTCCCACCAACAAATACCCGGCTACCTGACTTGATCAGATGCGACCAGTCCGGTCGCGGCGGCAGAGCAACGGTCATAGTTCCAACTCCCAATCTCAACTCACTTCATAATGCCACAGTTGCTGCCCAATCATATAAGCAAGTGGTCTAACTTTGATCTGGTTGGACTTTGCGGGCTGAATTTCACACTAATGCTACCTGGCGGCAAAAACAAAAAACCCCGCTCGGAGCGGGGTTTCTATCGTAACAAGCTGTAAGTTTAGCTTTCTTTGCTGTATTCCTCGTGTGGATGACGCTTAGCGCCAAACCACTTAACTACCATTACGTAGAACATAGGCACGAAGAAGATCGCCAGGAAAGTTGCGGCAAACATCCCGCCCATCACGGCGATACCAATAGCGTTCTGACTTTCAGAGCCAGCACCGGTAGCAATTGCCAGCGGCGTTACACCCAGAATAAACGCCATTGAGGTCATCAGTATCGGCCGGAAACGCTGTTCCGCCGCTGTGATCGCAGCTTCAAATATAGGTGTACCGTTGTCGTAGAGTTCTTTGGCGAATTCCACAATCAGAATAGCATTCTTAGAAGCCAGCCCCACGGTAGTCAGGAAGGCAACCTGTAAATACACGTCATTCGGCAAGCCAAAGATGTACGCAGCCACTACCGAACCGAAGATACCTAAAGGCACTACCAGTAATACGGCAAAAGGCACAACCCAACTTTCATAAAGCGCTGCCAGACACAGGAACACCACGATAATAGACAGTGCATAAAGCATCGGTGCTTGTGAACCAGCCGCCTGCTCTTCATAAGACATGCCAGACCATTCCAGACCAAAGCCCGGCGGTAGCTGACCCACTAAACGTTCGGCTTCGGCCATGGCTTCACCGGTAGAAATGCCTTCAGCCGGACTACCCTGAATGTTCACTGAGGAAATACCATTGAAACGCTCAAGCTTGGGTGAACCGTAGTTCCATTCAACGGTAGAGAACGCGCTGAACGCCACCATGTCGCCTTCGTTATTGCGCACAAACCACTTGTCCAGATCTTCCGGATCCATCCGGTACGGTGCATCAGCCTGCATGTAAACCCGCTTAATTCGGCCTCTGTCGATAAAGTCGTTTACGTATGCAGAACCCCAGGCAATGCTCAGTGTATTGTTGATATCACTCAGTGACAGCCCTAACGCAGACGCTTTCTCATTGTCGATATTAACCTTAAATTCCGGCACATCGCTCAGACCATTAGGACGCACACCCACCAGCTTCGGACTCTGTGCGGCCATGCCAAGGAATTGATTCCGCGCATTCATTAATGCCTCATGACCATTACCGGCGCGGTCAACTAACTGGAAGTCAAAACCAGTAGCGTTACCCAGCTCACGAATAGGCGGCGGTAAAATGGGGAAGACGCTGGCATCCTGAATTTGTGATAACGCACCAAAGGCCTGACCGATAATCGAGAACGCACTCTGTGATTCGTCACGTTTTTCCCAGTCAACCAGGTGCACAAAGCCCATACCTGAGTTCTGTGCCGCGCCGGCAAAACTGAAGCCAACAATGGTAAAGATATCTTTAACCGCTTCGCTTTTTTGCTCAAGGAAGAAGTCTTCGACCTTTTTCACTGATTCCAGCGTACGACCAGCAGTAGCACCGGCCGGCGCGTTAACCAGCACCATAATGTTGCCCTGATCTTCATCCGGCAGGAACGCGCCCGGCAGCTGGGTGAAAATAGCGCCCATGCCCGCAACCAACAGACCATAAACCAACAGCGAACGTTTTACGCGATGCGCAATACCGGTAGAAATATTGCCGTAGTTGTCGCGGCCTTTGTTAAACACCCGGTTGAACCAGCCAAAAAAGCCTTTGTCTTTTTTGTTCTCAACGTCTTCTCTGCGCAGCAGGGCCACACACAGGGTTGGCGAAAGGATAATCGCTACCAGTACCGAGAAGGTCATCGCTGATACAATAGTGATAGAGAACTGACGATAAATAGAACCGGCCGAGCCGCTAAAGAACGCCATAGGGACAAATACTGTAGACAGCACTACCGCTATCCCCACCAGCGCGCTGGAGATTTGCGTCATGGATTTCTTGGTAGCCTCTTTGGCGTCGAGGCCTTCTTCTTCCATCAGACGCTCTACGTTTTCAACCACCACAATGGCATCATCCACCAACAGGCCGATAGCCAGTACCATTGCAAACATGGTCAGTACGTTGATACTGAAACCAAAGGCATAAAGTACGGCAAAGGTACCCAACAGTACTACCGGTACGGCAATAGTGGGAACCAGCGTTGCACGCCAGTTTTGCAGGAATAACAGCATCACGAAGAATACCAGCACCACCGCTTCAACCAGGGTTTTCACCACCGAGGTAATCGACAGCTTGATAAACGGTGACGAGTCTACCGGATATACAATTTCAACGCTGTCAGGCAGGTTAACCGCCAGTTCTTCCACCCGCTTTTTAACCGCCTCAATGGTATCCAGCGCGTTGGCACCACTGGCCAGACTGACCGCCATACCCGATGCAGGACGGCGCTTGTAACGGGCAATATAACTGTAGTTCTCAGAACCAAGCTCAACCTTAGCTACGTCTCTTAAACGCACCTGAGAACCATCGGTATTTACTCTGAGTACTATATTCTCAAAGTCTTCAGCGGTTTTTAATAACGACTGAGCGGTGATGGTAGCGTTGATTTGCTGACCTTCAACTGCTGGCATTCCGCCGAGCTGGCCTGCTGAGATATCAGTATTCTGGGTTTGTACTGCCGCCCGCACATCTACCGGCGTCAGGTTATAGCTGTACAACTTGTCGGGATCCAGCCAGATACGCATGGAGCGCTGCGCACCAAACACCCGCAGGTTACCCACCCCATTTACCCGGGCAATCTGATCCTGAAACTGCGACACCAGCATATCACTCAGGTCAAACTGAGAGAGGCTGCCGTCTTTGGAATAAAAGCCAACGACCACCGCAAAGGCATCATTGGACTTGTTTACGGTTACGCCCTGCTGTTGCACCTGGGTTGGCAGCAACGACATGGACGACTGCAACTTGTTCTGCGTTTGTACCTGCGCAATATCGGGGTCGGTTCCGGGCTCGAAGGTCAGGGTAATCGACATCCGTGCATTTTCACTACTGGAAATGAAATAGCGTAAGTTGTCGATACCGGTCAGACTCTGTTCGATGACCTGGGTTACCGTATTTTCGATGGTTTCGGCCGAAGCCCCGGGATAAGCGGCGCTGATCGTCACCGACGGCGGCGCAACCTTGGGGTACTGCTCAATGGGAAGCCCGCTAATTGACAGAATACCCGCCATCATAACGATGATAGCAAGTACCCAGGCAAACACCGGGCGGTCTATAAAAAAACGTGCCATATAAGATGATTTCCTGAATTAGTTAACGCGCGTTAGCCCTGAGGCTGCCATGGCTTGGTATTGACCTGAGCACCCGGTTTTACCTTCTGGTAACCGGCAACAATCACTTTATCGCCAGCTGCGACACCACTGGTTACGATGTACTGATCGCCGTAACTACCGGCAATGGTAATGGTGCGCGCTTCAACTTTATTCTCAGCATTAACAACCATCACTGAAAGCGAGGTGTCAGGCTGGCGCGTAGCGGCACGCTGAGGCACCAGTATCTCCTGGGTATTGGAGATATTCACCCGGGCTTTCGTAAACATACCTGGCATTAACAGTGAGTCAGGGTTAGGGAACTCGGCACGCAGAGCAACTGCACCGGTGGTTTCATCAACAGTCACTTCTGAAAATTTCAGTTCGCCGGTGTGCTCATAACTTTCGCCGGTCATGTCATCTAGCACTAAAGTCACTGGCAACGTGCCACTTTCCTGCATGGCGCGACGCAGTTTTAGAACACCTTTACCGGATTGCTGCATATCCACATAAATGGGGTCTAACTGGGTAATAGTTGCCAGTTGCTGCGTCTGGTTAGAGGTCACCAATGCACCCACTGTCATGTATGAACGGCTAATCTGGCCGCTGATCGGTGCATACACCTTAGTGAAATCAAGGTCCACCTGAGCAAGTTCTACCGCCGCTTTCGCCACGCTGATTTGCGCATCGGCCTGCTCGGCCTGGGCAATGGCATCGTCATACTCCTGCTGACTTACTGCGTTTTTGTCCAACAGTCCTTTATAGCGTTCTGCCCGGGCTTCCAGCGTTTTACGATTGGCTTCGGCGCTTTTAACGTCGGCCTTAGCGCTGGCTAACTGAGCGGCGTAGCGTGAATCATCAATCTGATACAACTGCTGGCCTTTTTCCACAAACGCGCCTTCTTCAAACAAGCGTTCGGTGATAACACCTTCTACCTGTGGACGCACCTGCGACTGCCGCAGCGGGCTTACGCGACCCGGTAAAGTAACGGTATTTTCAACGGGCTGCAGGGCAACCTCGAGAACAGAAACAGTAGGAGGCGGCTGCTGGCCACCACCAGCGGCTTGAGGAGCAGGTTCCTGTGAACAACCTGATATTGCAATAATCGATATTGCTGCTATTACCAATTTTTTGATCATAAATACTTTTACTTTAATGGTTCCTGAGGACTACTTGACAGGAATACTGGACAAAAGGCTCTTTAAGTTATAGTTTAAAATACATTCATGTATGTATGTTGTCAATCAGTCCAAAAAGTCAGAATATGCGACGAACGAAAGAAGAAGCCGAACAAACCAGAAATGCCATTCTGGAAGCTGCAGTAGACGTCTTTACCGAAAAAGGCGTAGCGCGGGCAACGTTAGAACAAATTGCTAAAGCAGCAAATGTTACCCGGGGCGCCGTTTACTGGCATTTCAAAAACAAAACTGACATCTTTATGGCCCTTCACGATGAGCTTCATCGCCCGTTTATACAAGACTTAGTAGACGGGCTGGAGAATACCGACGATGACCCGCTCGAAAGTCTCAAAAGCTACTGCATTGAGATGGTCACCCGTATAGAAGATGACCTGTACCTGCGCCGTGTGCTTTCACTTTTCTTGCTAAAATGTGACTACACCGGCAGTCTGCAGGTATGCCAGGAACGAACCATTGACGCCCGTCGGGAAAAGAGTGAAGTCCTGTCAAAATTTTTCGAAAAAGCACAGTCCCGAGGCACCTTATCGGCTGACCTGGATCCTAAGACACTAACTCTGGCACTTAGTTGTTTCATACGCGGTATTGCCATGGAATATCTGGAAAACCCCGACAGCTTTTCTATACGTGAGGAAGCCCCGAAACTGTTCAATGTTTTTTTCAGAAAGTGGAATTAACCGGCTTAGCGGGTTTTAGATAATGCAGTTAGAGGTTGGTAATTGAGTCAGGCAAAAAACGCCCGGATCTGTTGTGCATCAGCCGCAAAATCTGCTTGGCCGGCAAGCTCAATCGCCATATCCAGTTCAGTGACATACTCCACACGGATATTATAGGGCTCGTAGAGTTTTTTGATTTGCCTTACGGAGGTGGCCGCCGTCCGTGACTTTTCGGTAACAATATAAACCTGCACGAGCCCGGCGGCTATTGCTCTGCCGATACGCTCAGTGAGCGCGCGCTCTGCTTCCGGCACTAACAGGCTTTCACCATCAAGCACAACAATGTCGGCCCAGCGTAGCATGCCACTTTTATACACCGTGCCGGCATAGGTCAGGCCGAAGTTTTCCACACACTCGGTGTTCCATGGACCCTTGGCATTCACCAACACAATGTCATTTACCATGGTTAAGGCAAAATCACCGTGCTGTTTAATGTACCTGATATCCATATTGTCACTCCGTAAGCGAACCTCCTTCCAGTTTAGCAAAAACATGCCTGCCGCGACACAGGGTTGTCGCGAACAGGTAAGGAATGATTAGGCGGCAATGATATGTGAAAGTGCCGCAAAGGAAGGCTGGAATTGAATATCCAGTGGGATCCGCAAGATGCGGGCGATGTCGCTCACGCTGATTACACCACGAATTTCATGGGCCACCTTATCAATCACGAGGCAATGCATCGCACCATTCTCGCGCAAGGCGTTCACTACGTCAGACACGCTCGACAGTTTAAGCTCGTTGTAGTCGAATGCCTGCAATAGGGATTTAGGTTGCATCATATCCACCACCAGCAGCTCCGACCGCGGTATTCCCAATTGAACTACCCGTTGTAGTATTTTCTGCTCTGTAATATCAGCAAACGTGACTATACCAACAAACTGTTCACGCTGGTCGAGCACCAGTTTCATTTTAACGTGAGACTGACGCATCAGTTTTTCCAGCTCTACGGCTTTTACGTTGCCATCAATCACCAGCGGTTGGTGATCATGAAAATCGGTAAAAATACTCAGCGCGGAAGATGCTAACTCAACATGCTCATAGATATCCGGATGAGCGAGCGTATCAATAGATTCGGTTTTGCACAGAGTTAAATTATGCATGGATTTATCCTCTTTAAATTAATTTCTATGCGCCTGAATGCACCATTGCACGACGCAGATATCGGTGAAATTAACTTATTGAGGGAGGCGCTCTGATACCGTGGTGGGAGCGATAGGCGTGCTTGTTTCGACTCTGATAAGTGAATGCAGAATGGAACAGATGAACTTCAGAAGTCGAAGCGGACTGTGGCAGGTAGCCATCAAAATCGGTATCACTTTCATCGCTGATTTCGATGCTGTCCGGGGCATTAGCATCAACGACAACGTCCTGTAAATCAACACGCTGAACTCCGACGCTGTGATCATCATGCAGCACAGTGCTAACAGCGGGACAGCCCACCATTGCCACCATCACTACTAACAATCTTAACCAGTTCATCTGAGTACCACGAGCTAAAGGATATACACTAATAGACCTACAATGGTTCGTATTGGTTCCAAAGGAAAGTCAGCTACCGACCAACTGATGCTATTTTACGCCGAACTGCCAGGCTGGCGGCAAAATGCGGTAGCGCAGATCACGCCTTTGCTACCGCCCAGAGTGCTGAGGATGTGATGAAAAAGCACTCTGCGAAAAACTACTTAGCCTGGGCTTCGGTAGTCAGGCGCAGCGTAATTTCATCACCTACATAGGGCACGTACTGGTCGATGCCGAAATCAGAACGCTTGATAACAGTTTCTGCATCAAAACCAATGGCCTGCTTCTTCGACATCGGGTGCTCACCCATACCGTTCAGAGTCGCGTCCATAGTAACTGTTTTGGTAGTGCCTTTAATCGTCAGATCGCCAGTAACAGCAAACTTGTTATCGCCTTTTGGCACGACTTTAGTGCTTACAAAAGTGGCCTTAGGATACATCGCCGCATTAAACCAGTCTTCGCCAAGAAACTCTTCAGTCAGCTTGTCCACAAAGGTATCAACCGTTTCGATGCTAACAGAAATGGCGATATCACTTTGAGCCGGCTTTTCGGCGTCGTAGGTAATGGTGCCTTCAGCTCCGGCGAATACGGCGGTAGGCGTTGAAAAGCCAAAGTGACTCCATGAAGCCACTGCAAAGGTATGCGTAGGGTCTACCGAATAGCTGGTCGGTGCTGCAAAAGCTGATACGCTGAAAAGCGCGCTAAGAAGAATAGTAGATATTCGTTTATTCATCACAGATTCCTTTTGTTGTCTGAAAGAGTCATTGAATTTCGACTATTCTTACGTGATTAAAGGAATTTAGCTTTATCTATTAATTAAACGTTTCGTTCTGATTTATAGAATATGGCGGATAAAAATAATAAAAAACCGTCTCAACGTCCTCTGTCTGGCAAAAAGTCCCCCCCTCAGATAGTTATATTAAAGAATTTTCGTTCCCTCAGGTTTTAACCCGAAAAAAATATACGTGAGTATCTTTTTTAATACGTTTGATTAATCAATATACGAAATTAAATACTACTATTTATAAAACCCCGCAATGAACAGGTTTAATACAAACGCTGAGTACAACGACATTACTTTCGTTGCCTGCCAGGAACTTGCCAGCCAGGCGAAAAGTTCCTGCCAAAAGCGTAAGCTCACGGATTCAATTAGATCCGTATTGATGACTGTGGATTGGATCAAGCAACACAATAGAGCAACAGCCATGTTAGTACGTAAATCAGTTTACACGCAGCAAATTGAAGCGCTTGAACGCCAGTTGGCGCTGAGTAAAAGTTCGGAAAAAGAATGTCTGGCCATTAAGCGCCAGACGAACTATCTAGCCATCTCTGCTGCCGGTATGATCCTCGAATCCAGTCCTCAATTTGAGGCGCTGAGCGGGTACAGTAAAGCGCAGTTGACGTGTGAGCACATTGATAATCTGCTGAGTGAGTCACTAACCCAAACCAGCTTTTTCAGAGCTTGCTCCAGTCTGGCGCCGTAGATACCATGGAGCAGCTCGAGGTCAACCTTAAGCAATCAGGCGGGGCGCTGCGTCATATCAGCGCACAGTTTGTTCCTATCGCAGATGACAATCAGGGCATTACCAAGGTAATTGCCTTAATTCAGGACCGCAGTGACGATTTTAGGCAGCAACAAAAAAATAAAGTTCTGGCCGATACGCTGAATGCCTCCATGGCAGTCATAGCCTTTACCCCTGAAGGCGAGATTCTTGAGGCCAACGAAAATTTTTTGCAGGTAATGCAATATCAGGCCGGGGACATCATTGGCCAGCACCATCGTATGTTTTGCGAACCCGACTTTTATGCTGAAAACCCCAACTTCTGGCAACAACTGGCTGGTGGCGAACGCTTCACCGGGCGCTTTACCCGGGTGGATGCCAAAGGCAATAAAGTGGCACTGGAAGCCACTTATAATCCGGTTAAAGACAGCAACGGTAATATAGTGAAGGTTATCAAGTTCGCCACCGACATTACCGAACGTATCAACAAGACCCAGCAAGTCATCAATATGGCGGCCGCTACCTCGGAACAAACCTCTACCATAACCCGCAGTGCCGTAGAAGTACTTAGCGAAGCCATTAACTCAGCGGTAAAAATTGCTGATGAATTAAAGCAAATCGCGGAAGACGGCCGCCGCTTGTCAGAGCAATCCACAAAAGTGACCGACATGGTGGTTACCATTCAGGGCATTGCAGAGCAAACCAACCTGCTGGCGTTAAATGCCGCCATCGAAGCAGCCCGGGCAGGAGAGCACGGACGAGGATTTTCTGTGGTCGCAGACGAGGTGCGCAACCTTGCCGAAAGTACCGCCACCGTAACCAAATCGATTACTGACATCGTTAATAAAAACAGTGAGCTTACCGAAACTATGGATGGCAAGTTAGGCGTGTTATCTGAACAGGCGCTGGCGGGTACGGATAAATTTACGCTGACCTCCGAGGGGCTCGAGGATATCAGTAACGGCGTTAAACAACTGGTTGAACTGATGACGCAACTGGAAATCTAGGAACCAGCCAGGTGCCCGGGCTTTTCATTTGTGAATGATAGGGTAGAATATTCGGCGAATTTACTTCTCCTGGATCAGCAGACAGGACATAACTGAGCTGGCATTACCATTAACTTTATTATTGGAGCCATTGCTATGTCTGCAGCACAGCGTATCTGGATAAAATCGCCGTTATATGTTTTTGCCCCCGACCAGTCTCAACCGGTCACCGGTCTGATAGTTAATCAGGGTAAAATTGAAACGCTTCTGTTTAATCATGACGCCCCTGCATCGCCCTGCGATGAAGTTTTTGACGCGTCCGGCCTGGTGATTTTGCCCGGGCTGATTAACACCCATCATCATTTTTACCAAACGCTCACGCGCGCCTGGGCACCGGTGGTAAATGAACCCTTGTTCCCCTGGCTAAAAACCTTATACCCGGTATGGGCACGACTCACACCGGATGCCTTGCATCTGGCTACCCAGGTCGCGATGGCAGAATTGCTGCTATCCGGCTGTACCACTGCCGCCGATCATCATTACTTGTTCCCCCAGGGGCTGGATAACGCTATCGATGTTCAGGTTGATGTAGTTAAGCAACTGGGCATGCGTGCCATGCTCACCCGCGGCTCAATGAGTCTTGGTGAAAAAGACGGCGGCTTGCCACCGCAGCACACCGTACAAACCGGTGAAGCCATTATTCGCGACAGCGAGCGCCTTATTAGCCAGTACCACGAACGTGAAGCAGGCGCGCAAATTCAGATTGCTCTGGCCCCCTGCTCGCCATTTTCTGTCACCCGGGAAATTATGCAGGAAAGCGCTCAGCTGGCTAAACGCGAGGATGTGCGCCTGCACACACATCTGGCCGAAACGCTGGATGAAGAAGACTTTTGCTTGCAAACCTTCGGCATGCGTACCGTGGACTACCTGGAAAGTGTGGGCTGGCTGAGCGACCGCACCTGGCTGGCGCATGGTATTCACTTTAATGAACAAGAAATTGCCCGGCTGGGTGCCGCCGGTACCGGTATTTGTCATTGCCCGGTGTCGAATATGCGTCTGGCTTCCGGGATCTGCCCTACGCTTGACCTTATTGAGGCCGGTGCACCGATTGGCTTAGGAGTAGATGGTTCAGCGTCTAACGATGCATCCAACATGATGTATGAAGCCCGTCAGGCGCTGTATCTGCAACGTTTAAAATACGGCGCAGAAAAAATCACGCCGGAAGTGGTATTGCGCTGGGCGACCGAAGGCTCTGCCAGCGTATTGGGGCGCACAGATATTGGCGTCATAGCTGAGGGCACGCAGGCCGACCTGGCTCTGTTCAGTCTGGATGACATCCGCTTCAGTGGCTCCCATGATCCGCTTGCTGCATTGATTCTGTGTGGCGCAGAAAGAGCCGAGCACGTTATGGTAGGGGGCCAGTGGCGGGTGAGTCATGGCCAGATAAACGGTCTTGACCTACCTGCTCTGCTAGCTCGCCACCGGGCTGCCGCCAGCAAACTTATCGCCGGGTAATCAGCCTTACCCAAGGCACTGTGGCGGCCCCCACCACCACCTACTACTTAGGCATCAATTAGACGGTACTTTGGTAGCAATAAGGCCGCTAATTTACACCTAAAAGCCTTTAAACGAGTGAAAATTGTTTGTTAAACAGTCTTTACTGAATTGGCAAATAAAGCACATTATTTGAGCAATCAAAGCCGCTGTTTTTCACTTTTCAGCAAGCCAGATCACCTGGCTGTTTGTTACAAAAATCACAATTTTTTAACTGTGGTCAGAACGACCAGAGGCAGGATTTACCCGGTAACGGTATGCCGCTACCGGGTACTATTTGTTAGTGAAGTTTTAATTTAGGGGTAACCAGGTTACTGACTTTGCGCATAAGCAGCATTAAAAAGCCCTTAAACCAGCCATGCACGGCAAACAAATGCATATTATACAGGGATACGTACACCATCTTTGCCAGACGTCCCTCAATAAACATGGTGCTGTTGCTGAGTTTCCCCATCAGGCTGCCTACCGTTGAGTATTTACTGAGATGCACCAGCGAGCCGTAATCGGTGTAGGTATAGGCCTGCATGGGTTTATGCATAAACAGGTTTTGCAGGTTTTTGGCCAGCAGACTTGCCATCTGGTGCGCCGACTGAGCCCGTGGTGGTACCCAGCTACCGTCTTTTTGCAGCACTCCACAACAGTCACCGATGGCAAAAATTTTATTATCCACAGTACTTTGCAGAGCAGGCGTTACCAGGATCTGATTAGCCTTGTTAAGTTCAAACAGGTTTAAATCGGTGAGAAACTCAGGCGCCTTAACCCCTGCTGACCACACCATTAAGTCGGCTTCAATCAATACGTCTTCCGCAGTGACAAACCCTTCTTTATCCACTCTTTGTACCCGCGTATTCTCGCGTACTTCAATACCAAGCTTGGTAAGTGCACGGCGCGCAGAACCGGCAATCCGCTCGGGTAATGCAGGCAATATCCGCGGCCCCGCCTCGAGTATTGACACCTGCAGTTTGTCGGCCGACATTTCAGGCATACCATAGGCTCTGGCCAGGTTACTCACGTGGTGTAACTGAGCCGCCAGTTCAGTGCCGGTTGCCCCGGCCCCCACAATCGCAACATGGATCTTTTGCTTGGTAATACCTTCCTGATTGATCTTCAGTAACTGATTTAGCAGCGCACGGTGAAAGCGCTCGGCCTGAATCAGTGAGTCCAGACAATAACAGTGCTCACTAACGCCAAGGGTACCGAAATCATTGGTTATGCTACCGATAGCCATAACCAGATAATCATACTCCACAGTACGCTCCGGGAGGATTTCCAGGCCGTCTTCGTCGTATAACGGGTCGAGGTAGATACTTTGGTTGTCACGGTCGATATAGCTCATATTGCCGAGCTGAAACTGGTAATGGTGCTGGGCGGCGTGCATACGGTAGTCAACGCCGTCTGAGGCTTTATTAATGACCCCGGCAGCCACTTCATGAAGCAGGGGTTTCCAGACATGCGTGCGGCTACGGTCAACCAGTATTATCTCGGCCAGCTTGCGCTTACCCAGTGTTTTACTTAGCCGGGTAACCAGCTCAAGACCACCGGCACCACCGCCTACAACTACGATTTTTTTCATAACAGACCTACTTATTAAATGTGAATTGGTCTGCACAATGCACTGATGTGCACAGATCAATCGACACTCTGGGTCTTATCAACCACTAGCAGCTTACGCCTTTTACCGGTGAGGTAAAGTCAGACTCTGCCAGTGTAAAAGTATTTTATGTTAACAAAAACGCTAAAAAATACTCTCTGAACTGCCACTTTGCGCTAGCTTTTAGTAGCACTTCAAAGCAGTGCCAAAACCGCCCCTCCAAACCAGCACTTTGGTAGTAGGTCTTTCGGAGAATTTCCGCAGAGGACTAAAGTTGAATTCAAAAGGCTCCATTGAGGAGTACTCAAAATCCGGCCGCTCAACAATACTCAATGCAAAAGAGCAACGGCAAAGAATCGTTGTCAATTAACGTGAGTGACAGTGGGACGCAATAAAAGTGTTACTCCACGCAATAAACACAAATATGAGGGTTACACATGAAAAATAATAAATTTGCGTGCAAACCGCTAGCCGTTGCCTTACTTGCACTCTCTTCAGCTTCAGCCAATGCCGCAATCACCATTTACGACGATGCCGAAGTGGCTACCGTATCGGTTGACGCGTCATTCAACACATTCTACACCACAACGTCTGTTGATAACGGTCCAAACGGTGACCGTGACCAATCCCGCGTTAAATCGGGTTTCCTGCCTAATTGGCTGGGTATGAACTTCAGTAAGCAGATTGGTGACATGAAAGTGGGCGGTCGCTCATCTTTCTGGGTAACCATCAACGATTCTAACAGTGGTGTTACCTCAACCGGTATCGATGTTCGTCAGTTTTACGCGACGCTGGATGCCGACTGGGGTCAATTACTGATTGGTAAAGATTTCACACTGTTTAACCGCAGCAACGTTTTCTTAGACGAAGTCCTGCTTGGTTACGGCAATGTCAATGATACGCTGGGACTGGTTGATGGCCAGGGCGTATCATTCGGTAACCTCGGCAGCGGGTACACTTATCCGTTCCCAGCGTCGCAAATACGTTATACCTCGCCGTCTTTCGGTGGTGGCTTCAAAGTAGCCGTCGCGGCTGTCGATCCTTCGCCAGTCAATGGCGATGCTGACCGCGAAGAATCTGCACCTCGTTTTGAGGGTGAAGTGACCTACAGCGGCACTTTCGACGACGCATCAGTCACTGCATGGGTGGGTTTCCTGTCGCAAACCTCTGAATCTGATATGGGTGACGTTGACTCAAACGGCGCTTCATACGGTGTAAAAGTAGGCTTTGGTGGTTTATCACTGCACGCATCAGGCTACAGCGGTGAAGGTATCGGCATTCTGTTAGGCCCCACAGAAGCAGCACTGGGTTTAGCGCCGATCACCATGTATGACCCAACTACCTATAACGCGCTCGATAGCGAAGGCTACATCCTGCAGGCCTCTTATAAGATGGATGCGAATCGTTTCGTACTCTCTTATGGCGAGAACGAAATCGAAGACACCGACTACATCGGTCACGAAGGTATGCAAGCTGCCTGGTTCTATGGCTATAACAGCAACGTCACCTTTGCAGTGGAATATTCGACCAGCGAGTTCTCTGGAATTCTGGGTCAGGAAGAAGCTCAGACTCTTGCCGTTGGTGCCATCGTAAACTTTTAGTAACTGACTGTTTCCTTGCCAGAAAACAGTCTTGTCTTACGGCAGTCGGTGCCGGTCAGGGAGATACAGGTTATCTCCCTAAAAACCGACAATCTGGCAACGCTTTTATAATTGATTACCGGAGTAAGCAACATGATCTATGCAGCACCTGGAACAGAAAATTCTGTCGTCTCATTTAAATCAAAATACGGCAACTATATTGGCGGCGAGTGGGTTGCTCCCGTTAAAGGTCAGTATTTCGAAAACATTTCACCTGTTAACAACGAAGTATTCTGCGAAATTCCTCGCTCGACCGCAGAAGACATTGAGTTAGCATTAGATGCCGCCCACAAAGCAAAAGCGGCTTGGGGCAAAACATCAGTAACCCAGCGTTCTAATCTGATTTTAAAAATCGCAGACCGCATTGAAGCCAACCTGGAAGCTTTGGCTGTTGCCGAAACCTGGGATAACGGTAAAGCCGTGCGCGAAACGCTGAATGCCGATATTCCACTGGCCGCTGACCACTTCCGTTACTTTGCCGGCTGTATCCGTGCACAGGAAGGTGGCATCAGTGAAATCGACCAAAACACCATTGCCTATCACTTCCATGAGCCGCTGGGTGTAGTGGGTCAAATCATCCCATGGAACTTCCCGCTGTTAATGGCCGCCTGGAAACTGGCACCGGCTTTAGCTGCCGGTAACTGTATTGTTCTGAAGCCAGCTGAGCAGACACCTGCGTCTATTCTGGTACTGATGGAAATCATCGGTGACCTGTTACCGCCGGGCGTACTGAACGTGGTAAACGGTTTAGGCAGAGAAGCCGGTGAAGCACTGGCTACCAGCAAGCGTATTGCTAAGATAGCCTTCACAGGTTCTACGCCGGTTGGTGCACACATCTTAAAATGTGCTGCTGACAATATCATTCCTTCTACCGTGGAACTGGGTGGTAAATCACCCAACATCTACTTCAGCGATGTGATGAAGCACGAAGATGAGTTCCTGAGCAAGTGTGTTGAAGGGACTGTATTAGCCTTCTTTAACCAGGGTGAAGTTTGTACTTGTCCTTCACGCGCACTGATTCAGGAAGATATGTACGATGACTTTATTTCTCTGGTTATCGCTCGTACGCAACAAATCAAACGTGGTAACCCACTGGATACCGATACTCAGGTAGGTGCACAAGCGTCTGCTCAACAGTACGAAAAAATTCTTAGCTACCTTGAGCTTGGTAAGAAAGAAGGCGCCGAAGTACTTATCGGTGGCGGTCCTGCCAATGTAGAAGGCTTCAGCAATGGTTTCTATGTGCAGCCAACACTGCTGAAAGGTAACAACGACATGCGCGTGTTCCAGGAAGAAATCTTCGGACCGGTTGTTGGCGTAACCACCTTTAAAGACGAAGCAGAAGCACTGGCTATTGCTAACAATACTGAGTTTGGTTTGGGTGCGGGTGTATGGACTCGTGACACTAACCTTGCCTACCGCATGGGCCGTGGCATTGAAGCTGGCCGTGTATGGATGAACTGCTACCACGCTTATCCTGCACACGCAGCATTCGGTGGCTACAAGAAATCAGGTGTGGGCCGTGAAAACCACAAAATGATGCTCGACCACTATCAGCAAACCAAAAACCTGCTGACCAGCTACGACATCAACCCACTGGGCTTTTTCTAAAAGCGTTGCCATAACTGGCGTAAGCGAGGTTCCCGCATCTGCGGGGACCTTTTTCCTTTCTGTACCCTATAGTCAATAAAAAGAAGGATTTGTCTGCCATGCCAAAATTTATTATCGAACGCGAAATCCCCGGTGCTGGTGAACTTAGCGCTGAACAACTACAAAATACGTCACAGCAATCCTGCTGTGTGTTACGTGATGCCGGCCCGCATATTCAATGGGTGGAAAGCTACGTCACCGACAACAAAATTTACTGTGTTTACATTTCACCTGATAAACAGGCCATCCTCGACCATGCTGAACAAATGGGCATTCCGGCCAACCAAATTAATCAGGTCAAAACGATGATCGACCCAACAACCGCTGAATAGCTCCCAAAAAGACATGATGATTAGAGTTGTACTGTGTAGTGTCATCCTGTGGTGCAGCGCGCTGACGTCGGGCGCAAGAGCTGCTGATCTTCCGGAAATCCGGGTTGGTGTACTGAAGTATGGCACCCTCAACTGGGAGCTGGACCTGGCAGAAGCCAAACAACTTCCTGAACAATACGGTTTTAAATTAACCCGGGTGGCATTAGGCTCGCCCCAGGCCCTTTCGGTTGCTTTGCAAGGCGGCGCCGTAGACATGATTGTGGGCGACTGGTTATGGGCAGCACGGCAGTTCGATGAAGGGCGACTGTATCATTTTTATCCCTATTCCACGGCTGCCGGCGAACTGGTTGTTGATGCCAAAGCCAATGCTTCAGACATGGGTGATCTACAAGGTAAAACCATCGGCTTTGCGGGCGGTAAAGGCAACAAAAACTGGCTGTTGTACAGTGCCTATGCGAAGCAACATTTTAACTTCGACCTGGACCAACAGGCGACTATCAAATTTGCCGCTCCGCCTATGCTTAATCAGCTAATGCTGCGCGACCAGCTCGACGCTGTAGTTAACTTCTGGCATTACGCCGCAGAACTGAAAACTCACAACAAGCGCTCACTGCTGACCATGGACGAAGTACTCGCCAGCTGGCAAATTGGTGCCGAGGTACCAGTTATCGGCTGGCTCTTTAAGCAAGACTGGGCAAGCCGCAACAAAGCACTGATCGATCAGTTCTTTGCGATGTCTTTCGACACCCGCGCGCTAATGGATACCGACGATAACGTGTGGCAACTAATTCCGTCGTTTACCAACAAGTATTCAGAGGGTGCCCGCCCTGTACTCATTGAACACTACCGAAGAGGCATCCCAACCCGCTTCGATGAAAATATCACTACCGATTTGCAAAAGTTATTCAGGGTGCTTAAGCAAAACGAAGGGACCACCCGCGTAACCGGTTCACTGGAAAGTCTGCCACAGAGTCTGTTCTGGCAAAGTCCGGCTTTAGGCGAGCATTAGACAGCAATGCATAATCATCCGGCCCTGACTCGTGTGCTGTCGATGGTGGTGTTTATGCTGCTTTGGCAAGCCGCAGTGATGCTTCTGAAGCCTGATCTGCTGCCAGCCCCATTGGCAGTGCTCACTAACCTGCTTGAACATATTAACAGTGGCGAGTTACCCCATCACCTGGCCATTACATTGCGGCGTATAGCTATCAGCTTTTTATTCGCTATGCTGCTTGGCAGTTTGCTGGGGTTATTGATGGGGCACTTTAAACGTCTGGATTTATGGCTCGACAGCCTGGTCACCCTGGCGCTGAATGTACCGGCACTGGTTACCATCATTTTATGTTTTATCTGGTTTGGCTTAAATGAAACGGCCGCACTGATAGCCGTAATAGTGAATAAAACCCCCAATATCGCCGTCACTATGCGCGAAGGTGCCAGAGCCATTGATAAACGTTTGCTGGATGTGGCCAGGGCCTACCAGGTTCCCGCAGCCAGAACGATGGTAAAAGTGTACTTGCCCCAGCTTTATCCTTATTTCCTGGCCGCCGCTCGCGGGGGCCTGGCACTGGTCTGGAAGATTGTCCTGGTGGTAGAACTTCTCGGCTGTAGTGATGGCGTGGGTTTTCAGCTTTCGTTATTCTTTCAGTATTTTGATATTACCAGTGTACTGGCTTATACACTGGCCTTTGCCTGTATTATTTTTGCCCTGGAAGCCGGCGTTTTACGCCCCTGGGAACGGCGGGTACTGAAGTGGCGATGACTTACACAGTAGATATTATCAACAAGGCATTTGTAAACGACGCGGGGATTGCCACCGCCGTTATTCGCAACCTCGGCCTGACTCTTAGCAACGGGGAGTTTGTCACCCTGCTCGGTCCATCAGGGGCGGGTAAAAGCACACTGCTCAACCTGATTGCCGGCCTCGACAACGACTTTGAGGGTGAGATTCGCCTCAGCAAACCAGACGGCAAAACGGCCAGGGTGTCGCTGATGTTCCAGGAACCCAGGTTGATGCCCTGGCTGAGCATTTGCGAAAACGTGATGTTGGTATGTGACGGCAGCACATCACAGCGCCGCTCCAGCGCTTTACACTGGCTCAGTCTGGTGGGTTTAAGCGGCGCCGAATATCAGTATCCAGCCCAACTTTCAGGCGGTATGCTGAAACGGGCAGCGCTGGCCCGGGCGTTTGCCTGTGAGCCGGATATTCTGCTAATGGATGAACCTTTTTCGTCGCTGGACATTCCCGCCGCCGACTCGCTCAGACAACTGCTCAGTGAACTGTGGCAAAAACGCCGGACTACCGTAGTTTATGTGACCCATGATATAACTGAAGCACTCACCTTATCTGACCGTATCCTGCTACTCAGTAGTCATCCTATGCAGGTGCTGGAAGATGTCCGCTTAACCTCACAACGCCCCCGTAATCCTCTCGAAAATGAACTTTTAGCCCTCGCCGAACGTTTTAAACAGTCGTTAGCTGATCCGGCCTGATCGTTAGTTGTATGACCAACGGCCCAATTTATGCTACTAATGGCCGAGTTTTGTGCGTAAATCACTCTTGCTAATCTTGTTAAACAATTGTGAATTATATAGAATCGACAGCGGTGAATTGGTATCTCAGCCCTTTGGCACAGCGTAATGCAACCAGTCACCCGAGTTTAGGGAGTATCCATGCTGTCGCAACAAATTAGTCAAACCGTTGAAGTTTTCGACTCACCTTCTGTGGCCAGAGCCGGATCGGAAAGTCTTGACCCTGTCATTGCAGCACGGGACATCTACAATGCACTGGCGCCATGTGAAGCAGCATGTGTCGTTTTTTATTGTTGTACCCGGTATCCGCTGGAACAACTGTCGAAAGAATTAAACCGCTATTTTGGCGACATCCCGGTAATTGGCTGTACTTCTGCCGGCGAAATAACGCCCGATGGTTGCCGCAAGCACTCCATCTGCGCCTTTGCCCTCAGTAAACAGCACTTCGCCGTAGAAACCGTGCTGATCGAAAATCTGGCGGCCTTTTCAGAGCACGATGCCGATGAACTGGTTAACTCCATGCTCGACAAGCTGCGCAGCAAAGCCGTATCCCCCGGACCGGTAGAACAACATTCTTTCGGCATGACCTTACTGGATGGCTTATCTATTCGGGAAGAGCTGGTTATCGATGTACTCAATATGAGTATGCAGGATATTCCGCTGGTAGGCGGATCAGCCGGGGATGATCAGCACTTTGTCGATACCCAGATTTATTGCAACGGTCGCTTTTACAGTAGCGCAGCAGTTTTTATGCTGATTAATACCAACTGTTATTTTGATGTATTCAGCCACCATCATTTAGCGCCCGAAAACGACAAGCTGGTGGTTACCCAAACCGCACCGGGACAACGGGTGGTGGAAGAGTTTAATGCCGAACCGGCTGCGCTGGAGTATTGCCGCATAAACGGCTTAAAGCTCGAGGAACTAACCTCAGAAGTTTTCGCCATGCACCCTCTGGCAGTGCAAATTGGCGACCACCTGTATATCCGCAGCATCCAGCAGGTGAACGATGATTTAAGCCTGACTTTTTTCTGCGCCATTGACGCCGGGATTGTGCTGACCAAGATGAAGTCGAGCGGGCTGCATGCTCACTCCACCATGATCCTTAATGATATTCGCCGCAACGTAGGCGAGATTGATTTACTCATTGGGTTTGACTGTGCTCACCGCCGCGCTGAAATCGATAAATACCAGTTGGAAGATGCCATGTCAGAGCTTTACCGTGCCAATCATATGATCGGATTTAATACCTACGGTGAGCAAATAAATGGGTTACACTTGAACCATACTTTTACTGGCGTAGCGATTGGAGCGCCCATTGAAACCGACCTCAAGTCCACTGACGCCTGAAGTAGCCGTTGAGTCGCCGGAAATAGCCGGCGAAGATGAGCTCGAACGGCTGCGCTACGAAAACGAGAAGCTGCAGAAAATAAACCGCGTGCTGATGCGTCGGGTAGAAATGGGGTGGGGCAATCACAGTGATGCCTATCAGTCTTTTGAAGACGCAGCCATGCTCGCCGATAAGGTAAAAGAGCGCACCTACCGCCTGCAGCAAACCCTGCATCGTCTGGAAGAGTCCAACCAACAGCTCGAACTGGCCCGCCGGGAAACAGAGAAAAGCCAGATTCAGGCCGAACAGGATCGTCAGCGTCTGCGTGACGCTATTGAGAGTATTTCCGATGCCTTCGCCCTGTTCGATGCAGACCGCAAAATGGTAATGGTAAACAGCCGCTGCGCCGAATTCTGGCAACAGCACAATATTACCTACGAATTGGGCAAAACCTCTTTTCAGGAAATCACCGCCGCCTCGCTGGTACTGGTTGATCACAAAGCCAAAGCGCAGAAAAAAGTGGGCGTTTATCCCGATCCGATTGCCCAGACTATCTTTAAATTGCGCGATGGCACCTGGATCCAGATGCAGGAGCGTAAAACTAACGATAACTGCCTGGTGGTGGTGTATACCGATATCACCAATATAAAATTAGCCGAAGAGGTCCGCTACGAGACCGCCATGGCTGAGCAGGCAGAGCTACTCAAAGCCACCCTGGAAAACATGAGCCAGGGCGTTGTACTGATTAACGCTGACAGGCAAATCGAAACCTGGAATCAGCGCTTTTTCGAGCTGTTAGGCTTGTCGGACAGCGGTGTTCAACGCGGCGATGTATTTGCCGAACTCATGCAACAAAACGTGTTTGCCAAAGCCCTGTTTGACGCCATTTCCTTTGATGTGGCACCGGATAAGGACTTCCTGGAAGTCGAGATGATGCTCGATGAAAACCTGGTATTACTGGTGCGGCGCAACCTGATCCCCGGCGGCGGCATACTAATCACCTTTGCCGATATTACCGAACGCAGTCGCAATCAGATTGCCCTGCGCGAAAGTGAACAGCGTATCCGCCTGATCACCGATGCCATGCCAGCACTGATTTCCTATGTTAACAAAGATCTGTGCTACGAATTCGTTAACCGCGAGTTTGAAAAGTGGTTTAACCGCTCACGGGACGAAATTATTAATCATCACCTCAGTGACGTGCTTGGCCATAAAGAGTATCAGACCCTCACCATCCATATTGCCCGTGCCATGCTCGGCCAGGCGGTTAACTTTGAGCTCGAACACAGCCGTGATCCGGATAACGTGCGGATCTCAAACAAAACCTACATCCCCCATTTTGACGAGCAGCGCAACGTCATTGGTTTTTTTGCTCTGGAGCAGGATGTTACCGAGCAGCGACGCACCGCCCGGGCCCTTAAGCATGCCTATGATTACATGGAGCAGCGGGTAAACCAGCGCACCAAAAAGATTTCTGAAATTAACCTGCAGTTACGCAACGAAATTGAAGAACGACAACTGGCCGAAATTAAGCTGCTGGAGGCAAAACGGGAAGCCGACCAGGCCAATGAGTCGAAATCGAAATTCCTCGCCGCCACCAGTCACGACTTGCTGCAACCCATGAACTCAGCCCGTTTATTTGCCGATGCCTTAAACGATCTGATACTTGGCGAAGAAGCACAGAAACTTATTCGTTCATTAAGCTACTCACTGGAAAACCTCGAGTCGCTAATCAGTGCGCTGGTAGATATTTCAAAGCTTGAGGCCGGATTGATTGAACCGGTTCTGGATGATTTTGAAATCGACGACTTAATTACCAATATGGTGAATGAGTTTACCCCTCAGGCAGAGGGTAAAGGCCTCAGGCTGAGAGTAAAGACCACTCAAACCCTTGTTCATTCAGATACTTATCTGCTGGCGCGGATCCTGCGCAACCTGCTCAGCAACGCAATTCGCTACACCAACGAAGGCAGTATTCTGATAGGGGTAAGGCGGCGCAAGGCAGGCTTACAAATTCAGATTTTTGATACCGGTATTGGTATCCCGCAGGACAAACTGAGTGAAATCTTCCACGAGTTTAATCGACTTGATGCCAAGAAACGCCGTCATGATAAAGGCCTCGGTTTAGGCCTGTCCATTGTAGAACGGCTCGCCAGTGTGATGAACCATACCATTAATGTTCGTTCAGTAGAGGGCAAAGGCTCCTGCTTCAGCATCACCCTGCCCTATGCAGATAAGCTTGCCCAGCGGGTTAAACCGACTCCAGCACCGTTAATCGACCGCTTCAACGATCAACTCGAAGGGGCGCGAATTTTACTTATCGATAACGACGATGAAATTTGTAAAGGCATGGAAACGGTGCTGGGCAGCTGGAATTGCAACATTACCTCGGTACAAACCCTGGAAGAATTGCAAGAACCGGAGTTCTTAACCGAGCTGGACCCACAGCTGATCATCGCAGATTATCACCTCGACGATGGCGATACCGGCTTTGACGCGTTGGAAATTACTCACCAGCATTTAGATCCGCACCCACCAGTAATTATGATCACGGCAAACTACACCAACGAGCTGCGCCAGATGGTCAGGGAAAAGGGCTATTCGCTGTTAAACAAGCCCGTGAAGCCTCATAAGATGAAGCTGGCGTTATCTAACCTGTTGTCCAATGCAAAAGCCTAGTTGTTGGTACTTACTACCACCATAAACTAGACAGAGTTAGACCAAGCAAAACAACATAGGGATACATTACTGTGGGTCTGAGACACTGTTTTAAGTACTCTTTAATCAGACCCACACCGCTGTTAGCGGTTTGCTGATATTGCTGATTAAACTGGCAGCCGGTTTCATTGTGATTGGCAGCTAAAGCCGCCTCAACAATTAGCAAGCGGCTTTCAAAACGCCCCTGAAAGGTTTTCCAGATACCGTCCTGCAACCAGAATACCCCAACCATTAACACCGGCACAAAGAGGTTAAATTCAAACCCTAAGGCAAAAGACGTAGTAAAAATAGCGACCAGCTTAATGAGCAGACTGTATTTCTCATAGCTATCGAATTGGTTTTGCAGCGTCTGCCATTCCAGTGATAAATAATCCGTGGCCATTGGCTAATCCTAATTCCAAAGTGTTGATGATCATCGCTTGCTTAGCATAACCAGTGGGGGCCCTCTGCGCGACTAAAATCGTCATGCGCGATACCGGCAACGTCTGCCGTTCATGGGCACTACCACCGAACGCATAGGACTAGACGTAATCACAACTTTCCTAACTGAGCCGAAGGTCAAATAAGCGTATCTCCCTGTGAGGGTGTGAGCAGCGCAATACCAACGCCACCGCATACTACCTGAAACACCACAGCCTATGGTGAAAATGCCACGCGTTGCGAATTACTCTTAAACAGATTGTTAGCCCTCACTCCAAAAGGTTACTGTTTATTCAACAGGAACTTACGTAAATCTCTCTCCCCGCGCATAACAAACAAAATAAACACGCTGTCACCATCTTGCTTATAGAAAACACGACATGGATTCACGACAACTTCACGATAAATTAAATGTTCTAGTTCGGGTGGAATACGACCTGATTCAGGGAAAGTTTGTAAGCGTTCGACTTTGGAGAAGATCGTTTGTACTAACTGCCTTGCCGCAACAATATTTTCTAGTGCGATATATTCAGCGATATCATTAAGGTCAGATAACGCGGACTCAGTCCAGATTATTTCAGCCATTTTGACATTTTGTCTTTGGCTTCATCATGACTTACCGCTTTACCGTCAGCTAGTGCGCGTTCACCTCGCGCGATCCCCTCAAGGATAACCAATCGATTTTGCATAAACTCATAATCATCGACATCAACCAGATACGCGGATGGCTTACCATGCTCGGTAATTAGCACTGGTTCTTTAGTGTCATGAAGATCGGCAAGGATCTTAGTTGCCTGGCGTTTAAGTGATGTAACTAGTTCTACTTTCATGAGAGCCGCACCAAAGGAATACCAAAGTGATACTATTCTATCACTTTGAACATAATAAACTCTACAACGGCTAACCTCTTATTATGGGGCTTTACTTGAAGTGACGTCTAATTCTGGAAAAACTAATACGTCATAGGAACACGAGCTTCAACTGAACTTGCTGATGGTCTTGCATTGATTTCTCCTTGTCCTACAAAACGACAGTCCATAAGCGTAGGCATTAAGATTCTATTTTAAGATACTTATGTTTACCAAACGTCACGTAATAAAGCGGAAGTAAAAGCGCTTTAAGTGGGTTAGAGGCGAATGCGTTTTTGACTATGATGCGGCTATCCTGAATATCACTCACGGCAAATTCCGGGCTGTAACACCAGTCAATGCAGGCCGTGAGTATTTTACTGTCGGCCGGCAGAGTAACCCTATGTATGGTACCGCGTTCGATTAACGCCACTTCTTTGCCATCGGCAAGCAACCGATAACTGCGGGTAAAATCAGTGAATTGTTTTGGTCTGGTGACTTCGATATCCATATCAACCTTTGCAAAGCTAGCGGGCGAGGCCAAAACAATACTTAATCTTCAGTGTTTTTTAAAGCACTTGCAATAAAAGACCACGTCACAGGTGGGAAGTTGGTAGTAAGGAGCATCGAGCACACCATGGGCAACAGGATACCCATGGCTTACTAAGCACTATCAGTCGCTAACAGCTAGTTGCGCATCAGATACTGGTTAAAATCGATACTGGCGGCACACAGCGCTGCCTGGATGCGGTTATGTACATTCAGCTTAGTAAGAATGGCCGACACGTGAGCCTTCACTGTGGTTTCAGCGATATTCAGCTCATAGGCAATCTGTTTGTTAGACTTACCTTTGGCGATACACTCAAACACCAGTAACTGGCGGCGGGTCAGAGCGCCAATCAGCTTAGGATCGATTTGCTGCTGAGCAGAATCTTCCTTGGGCTTGCTGCTACCACCATTACGGATGATATCCGGTGGCAGGTATACCTGACCGGACAGTACCTGCTGGAGCGCACCCACAATCTGCTCACAGCTGGAAGACTTGGTGATAAACCCTACCGCGCCATAGGTAAAAGCCTGCAGCACGACGTTTTTATCTTCTTCTGCCGACACAATAACAATAGGAATTTCAGGGAACTGATTACGAAAACGCACGATACCGTTAAGGCCATCCATGCCTGGCATATTCAGGTCGAGTAGCACCAAATCAATGTTGGGGTTTTCTTCTGCTGTATTGAGTGCTTCTTCAAGGTCGATACAACTGATGGTTTTAGTGTCCGGAATATTACGCTCAACGAAATCGGTGATTGCATATTGAAATAAGGGATGGTCATCAGCGACGAGAATTTCTACCATTTTTATCACCCTGTAAATGCTATGTAAGTTATATTAGTGGATGTACTGTCATTCAGCTAGCCTTTATTTACCGCGGCTATCAGGATAATCCATCCGTTTGTTAATTCAGCGAGCTAACCGCCCACCTTGCGTTTTACCATGCCCCTTTTGGGGTCGTAGCCCCAAATAGCCAGACTGGTAAAAATCAGCGTACAAAGACCGGTTACCAGCGCTGCCTGTCCGTTAAACTGGCCATAAAGCGCAAAACGAATCAGTTCTACCGCGTGTGTGAACGGATTAAACTGGCATATCCAGTAAAGCCATTCGCTCGACTCGCGCATTTTCCACAACGGGTATAATGCCGAAGAGAGGAAAAACATCGGAAACACCACGAAGTTCATCACCCCGGCGAAGTTTTCCAATTGCTTGATAAAAGACGACAGCAATAGTCCCAGCGCTCCCAGTAATAAGGCGGTAAGGAGTAAAGCCGGAATAACCAGCAAGTAACCGATTGGCTCAGCTTCCACCTCCAGCAGCCAGGCGATGGCAAAAAAGGCATACACCTGCAACATGGAAATACAGGCACCGGCCAGCAGCTTACTGACCAGCAGAAACGGTCGGGGCATGGGGCTGGTGAGAAGCACCTTCATGCTGCCCATTTCCCGGTCGTACACCATAGAAAGCGAGCTTTGCATGCCGTTAAACAGCATGATCACGCCGGCCAGCCCCGGAATAATGTAAACCTCATAAGTGATGTAGGTTTCATAGGGAGGAATAATCGCTACCCCCAGCGCAGCACGAAAGCCTGCCGCAAACACCACCAGCCATAATAAAGGGCGTACCAGCGCGCTTATCAGCCGCGAGCGCTGTTGCCAGAATCTCAGCAGTTCCCGTTTTAGAACACCAACAAAGCAGGTCCAGTACATCTATTGCTCCCCCTGCTGATGGAAGTGTCGGTAAAGCGCCTGCACCGAGTCCAGTTGCAGGGCCTGCATGGCCTCCTCACAACGTTGCTGCAGTTGAATCTGGCCTTTGATCAGCACAATCAGTTCGTCAGTTGGTCGTACTTCGTCGATCAGGTGGGTCGACGACAAAATCGTGATACCCGAGTCACTGCACAACTGTCGCAGGTGATCATTAATGGTATCACGGGTGGACTGATCCAGGCCCACGGTGGCCTCATCCAATAACAAAATAGCCGGTTGATGCAGCAGCGCACGAGCGATCTCCACCCGGCGGCGGTGACCGCCGTTTAGCGAGCGGACTTTATCTTTGCGTCGTTCGCTCAACGCAAAACGCTGCAACTCTTCATTAATACGCTGTTTTGTATAAGCGCTTGATAAGCCGTGCAGACTGGCGTGATAAGCCAGGTTCTGCTCAACACTCAAATCTAAATCCAGAGTGGGTTGCTGAAACACCATACCGATTTGCTTTAACACCTGACGCGGCTTTTTCGCGGCATTAATGCCATTAACTGTTACGCTACCGGTTTGCGGCTGCAGTAACTGACAAAGAATCGAGAACAGCGTACTCTTGCCCGCGCCATTAGGCCCAAGCAAGGCATAATACGACCCCGGCGACAGTGAAAACGTCACCTCAGACAGTGCCTGTTTGGCCCCGTAGTTAAATCCTACTTGCTCTACAGCCAATACCGGAACACTCATGGTTTAACCACAACGCCCCATGGATAGCGGCCGGCTTTAATCGTTTTAATGACTTTCAGATCTTCCACATCAATCACCGACACATCGCCGCTAACACCATTAGTGGTGAACAATAAAGACTGTTCTTTGGCAAAAGCTAACTGCCATACACGGCGACCTACCAGCAGATAATCAAGCACTTCATAGGTGCTGGCATCGATTACCGCCACATGGTTTGCCGGGCCGAGTGCCACAAAGGCATATTTGCCATCATCGGTAAGTTTAATGCCCACCGGCTGTATTTTATCGCGGTGTACGCCAGGAATTTTAAAGGTGATTTTTTTAATCAGTTCCCGGGAGGCTGTATCAATAACGTCCACTGTGCCGCCAATCTCAGCCGACGCCCAGACCTTTTCACCGGACTTGCTGAATTCCACATGGCGCGGACGCTGATCGACCAGGGTGTTATCCACCAACTCGTGGGTACTGGCATCGATCCAGTGCAGCATGTTGGTGGTTTCCGAGGTATTGATAACCCATTTTCCATCGGGGCTCACTGCCATACCTTCCGGTTCAATGCCCACATCAATTTGTGCGATAACGGTACGGTCTACGGTATCGACAACGGTAACCACTGCGCTGTCTTCATTAGCAATATACAGATGACGGTTGTTTGGATGCAGGGCGAACTGCTCCGGATCTTCACCGGAAGGCAGATTGTGAATCACCTTGTGGGTAGCCAAATCCATTACCTGCACGGCATCAGATTCGCTGGCACAAATATACAGGTATTTATAATCCTGGCTGAAGATAATGCCGCGGGGACGCATTCCTACCTCCAGCGTATCGATGACTTCCAGTTTATCCACATCGATGAGGGTTAACGTATCGCTTTTCTCATTGGAAACGTAAGCCACCTCGGCCTGACTCACCAGTGCCGTTAGCAAGCCGGCTGCTAAAACTAATAAACGCATACTTCTATACCACCTTTTAGTAAGCCATATCACAGCGTGATTCTGGCTTGTCGAATCCCAGCGTATCTAAATCAGTGCTCGGGTGAAGATACCCTTCCTGCGGCGACAGAGAGGTCAAACCTTTTGGGTGCACCAATGGAATCGGTTGCCGCAACTGGCCGTTCCAGGGCCGAAAGCTCAACTTGCGACCCTTAAACGCGGCCAGCTCAAAATCATTGCTCATCAGATACGAGTAAAGGGCTTTAGGATTATTGGTTTGGGTGCGGGTAACCGCCTCACTGATGCTGCGCACTGCCAGCCATGCTGCATAATCTTTGTCGAGCATTTCGCGACCAAACTGTTCGTAAAAACGGTTTTGTAACTGGGTAGCGCCCCACTGCTCAAGGGCCCAGTGCCAGGTTGTTGGGGTTAACCCATGGGTGCCCGCAACCGGTCTGGGTAACCAGGTATTATTAGGAATATAGTTACCAAACAAATCAGACTCATCGGCCACCAGCACAACATCATAATCGTCGCCCTGAGTGAATAGCGGCACCTCGCGCTGAGCACTGCGGCGCAAATCGGTATCAAAGCTCCAGGTTTTCTGCTCGGTTATTTTTGCACCAAAGCGTTTGGCTGACCGGTTAATTGACTCAGCATAGGCTTTGTCGGCGTCAGATTTACCACTGATCACAAACCACTCCCGCCAGCGTCTGGCCATAAAGAACTGGGCCATGGCATCGGTTAACATAGCGCGACTCGCCAAAGTGTGTAACAACCCACCACGGCACTGAGATATACGTAAATTATTGTCGGCTTCACCGGCATTTATGATCACGCTGCCGTTAGCGAGTACCAAATCAGCTACTACTTTTAGCGTAGTCGTGGGCAGGTCTGTGAGGAGGATAGCCGGCTGTCCGTTCAGCCGTTGCTTAAGGGCCGTTAAAATTTCCTCGCTGTTAGCGCCGGTTATGCCCCAAAGGCCGTACCGATGTTTTAAAAACCGCCCCGTGGTATTGCTGTCTTCTATGGCCAGTTCCGCACCGGCTGTGGTGAGATTGTCGGGCGTTTTTTTAAGTAATAAGGGCTGCGCAGCCTGGTTTGATGATTGCTGAACATAAATCACATCTATATTTAGTGCCTTCGCATTAGCCATTGCAGGCATCAAAATCACACATGCAAAAAACGCGAACAGGACGCGAACGTGCTGCGAAAACTGCGTTAAAAAGGTGTAAAACTTGTAACCTTTCCGTTTTTTTATGTTCAAAAACAAAACCCTTTTTTAACCTTATGGTGCAATAGTAGAGCATGATTGTACACAGTTGAAATGAGCAAAAAGGATGAAAGGTTTACTACCTAAGTACAATTGGAAGGAAACCCCAGATCTCCTAACTTTCACCCTGTGCTTTGTTGTAGACATGAAAACTTATTGATGACTATTTTTACTTCCCTGCAACATTTAACGGCATGACAACTCAATGTGGCAGCTTTTGGAGAAACCGAGATGAAGATGTATTTAACTATTTTGCGCAGCGCGATGCTGGCGGTACTGACCCTGGTAACCGCTAATGCAATGGCTCACGGTGATGTAACGCCGCAAGCAGTAGATACCAGTGAATTACCACAATTAGGTGATGAGTGGCTGAAGACTAACCCTTACACTGGCAATGAGCTGGCGATTAAAATCGGTGACTCAGCTTACAACCAGAATTGTGCCCGTTGTCACGGTCTGGAAGTTATCTCTGGCGGAATCACGCCTGATCTGCGTAAACTAAACGATGAGTTTGAATTCTTCAGCCAGGAAGAAGCCGACGGTTGGTTTATGACACGTATCCGTAACGGTGCGGTAGATGATGGCCGTGTTTACATGCCTCCGTTTGAAGGTATTCTTTCTCAGGAAGCAATGTGGGCAATCAAAGCGTACATCGAAACTCGCGGCGTGCCAGAGTAAGCCGCATACCTGATCAAGACATAGTTAAGGGGCAGTAATGGTAGTAAGAGTTGTTCTTCTGATTTGTAGTTTAATAGCCACGTCTGTTATGGCTAAAAGTTATGAGGATATTCTTGAGCAAGGCCAGATAACCATTGCTGTCTACAACAACTTCCCCCCGTACTCCTATCTCAAGGACGGCGAACCTGCCGGTGTAGATATTGAGGTAGGTAAACGCATAGCGGCGGGACTGGGCGTTGATCTGGAGTGGATGTGGATCAACGCTGACGAAAACCTCGAGGATGACCTGCGCAACGCGATCTGGAAAGGGCATATCATTACCCGCCAGAAAGCCGACTTAATGCTCCGGGTGCCTTACGATCGTAAATTTGCCTACGCCATTGACGGTTACGGCTTGCCCAAGAATGACCTGGTAGTGATGTTCGGCCCCTATCAACAGGAAAGCTGGGCACTATTGCGTGACCACGAAAAAACCAATGATATTCGCACCCTGGCCATATTCCAGTACGAACCGGTTGCCGTAGAGCTTGATTCATTACCCAGCTTCTTCCTCGGTGCCACTATTGGTGGCCGCCTGCGTGACAAGCTGGTTCATGTGGACTCGGTTTTTGACGGCATCAAACTGCTGCAGGAAGGTAAAGTGGCTGCAGTGGCCGGAATGAAAGGTCAGTTGCAATGGGGCATGAGTACCTCGGGAGACGTTAACAAAACCGAATTTGCACCGCTTCCCGAGCAATATGACATCAGTGCTGACGGCCTGGCCGCTATGAGCATTAAGTCTTGGGATATTGGCATGGCAGTTAAGACAGATTATCGGGAGCTGGCTTATGCAATCCAGGCAATCACCGAACCGATGATTAAAAACGGCGAAATGGAAGCACTGTTTTTAGAGTACGGCCTGAGCTACGAAATCCCCGATTACCATCGCACCGAATAAGCATTACATTTTTTTTACAAGATTTCGAAAGGCCGCTATTTTTCACTTTAAAATTCGGCCTTTTTTATTATTTATCGCTCCTCTCATACACCGCCAAAGCCACGAGATATAAGCCCTTCAGCGAAGTATTACTACCAACGAACTAAAAATGATAACCCAAGGTTTAATGGTTGTTAACAAAATGATGACTGATACTAATTCTGAGGACTCTTAGGTAAGTATGGTGTTCTATACTCACCTAGTGGACGAAAACAACACTCAACAGTCGCATGCTTTTTGATGAACAAGCCGCGGACGTTGTAACAAAGGGTACCAAACCCCGTTGAAACACTGGAGAAATCTGATGAAAAGTAAAAGAGTTTCAGGCCGCTTACTCAGCTCTGCGTTCTGTTTAACCCTGTCACTAGGTGCTATGACTGGCATGGCCCAGGCCAAAGTGACAGATAAAGATATCGTCAATGACCAGGCAACCCCAGGTGACGTGGTCAGCTATGGCCTTGGTCCACGTGGACAGCGCTTTAGTCCAATCGACACAATGAACACTAGCAACGTTAAGAAGTTGAGTCCGGTTTGGGCCTTTTCTTTCGGTGGTGAGAAACAACGTGGTCAGGAATCACAGCCACTGGTTAAAGACGGCATTATGTTCGTTACCGCTTCTTACTCTCGTATCTACGCTATCGACGTAGAAACCGGTGACGAATTATGGCAATGGGAAGCTCGTTTACCAGACGGTATCATGCCTTGCTGTGACGTAATCAACCGTGGTGCTGCACTGTACGGCGATTTAGTTATCTTCGGTACCCTGGATGCAAAATTGGTTGCATTGGACCAGAAAACGGGTAAGCCAAAGTGGCGTAAAACGTTAGGCGACTATAAAGCAGGTTACTCTTTCACAGCTGCACCGATGATTGTTAAAGGTAACGTAGTTACTGGTATCTCTGGTGGTGAATTCGGTATTGTGGGTAAAGTTGAAGCCCGCGATGCAATGACCGGTGAACTGGTTTGGTCTCGTCCTACTGTTGAAGGCCACATGGGTTACCTAAACGGTAAAGAAAACGGTATTACTGGTGGTAAAGCCAACAAAACCTGGACCGGCGACCTGTGGAAAACAGGTGGTGCAGCAACATGGTTAGGCGGTACTTACGACCCTGATCAAGACCTGATCTTCATGGGTACCGGTAACCCGGCTCCTTGGAACTCTCACTTGCGTCCTGGTGATAACCTGTACAGCTCTTCGCGTCTGGCTATCGACCCTGACACTGGCAAAATCGTATGGCACTTCCAAACCACTCCACACGATGGTTGGGATTACGACGGTGTTAACGAGCTAATCGCGTTTGACTATAAAGATCGCGGAAAAACAGTTAAAGCAGCAGCTACTGCTGACCGTAACGGCTTCTTCTATGTTCTTAACCGTGAAAACGGCGACTTCATCCGTGGCTTCCCATTTGTAAGCGGTATTACCTGGGCGAAAGGTCTGGATAAAAACGGTCGTCCAATCTACGACGAGTCAAATCGCCCTGGTAACCCATCTGATAGCGAAGATGGCAAAAAAGGTAAAACTGTATTTGCCGTACCTTCTTTCTTAGGTGGTAAAAACTGGATGCCTATGGCATTTAGCCAGGACACTGGTCTGTTCTACGTACCTTCAAACGAATGGGGCATGGTCATCTGGAATGAGCCAGTTAACTACAAAAAAGGTGCTGCGTACATGGGTTCTGGTTTCACTATCAAACCTATCTACGACCACATCGGTTCACTTAAAGCCGTTGACCCTAAAACCGGTGAAATTGTTTGGGAATTCAAAAACAACGCGCCTCTGTGGGGCGGTGTGTTAGCCACTGCAGGTAACCTGGTATTTACTGGTACACCTGAAGGCTACCTGTACGGCTTCAACGCCAAAACTGGTGAAGTGGTTTACAAGTTCAATACTGGTTCAGGCATCGTTGGTTCTCCAATCACTTGGGAACAGGACGGTGAGCAATACCTGAGCATCGTATCTGGATGGGGTGGCGCCGTTCCTCTGTGGGGTGGTGAAGTTGCCAAGAAAGTTAAAGACATTAACCAGGGTGGTACTGTCTGGACGTTCAAATTGCCTCGTAGCTAAGAGGCACCGCGACAAACCGTTTTAGTCCCACCGGGTTTGTCGCGTTTTTTCTCCTCGGGGCTGGTAGTTTAGTCATCGCTACTTGCCCCACCCACTGCAGGGAGCCCAATGAAACGTTTCACATTTGTTCTCGGTATTTGGTTAGTTATCTGCTGCAGTATTTGTTCTGTCAGCCACGCCGAAGAAAGTATTACCCCGGAACGCATTCAGCAACTGTTTCCCAAAGCCACAGTGATTGGCGAAAAGCAAGCTGACTATCCCGTTTACCCCGTTTATCAGTTACAGGAACTCCTCGGTTACGCCTTTCAAAGCAACGACCTGGTAGAATTACCCGGTTTTTCCGGCGACCGCATTAACCTGCTGATTGGTATCGATGTGCAAGGCAACATTGTCGGCATCGATATTCTGCACCACCACGAACCTATTTTTTTACACGGCCTGGGGCCAGAACCCATGCTGAAATTTCTCGACCAGTACATTGGTCAGAATGTGTCTAACCGCGTCATAGTCGACAGCGCGTCTAACGACACTAACCCGAACGACAACACCGTACACGTAGACGGCGTTACTAAAGCCACCGTGTCGGTGATTGTTATGAGTGACACGGTGTTACTCTCTGCGCTACAGGTTGCCAGAAACAAGCTCACCGGCTTTGCCAGCGCGCCTGCGGCCACCGCTAAGCAGGATAACTACGAGCCCCTTACTACGGCCCAACTGCTCGAGAAAGGTTACCTTAAAGCGTGGCAGATCAGTCGCGAGACCTTTGAAAACGCACTCGGCAGCGACCTGGATGATTACCCAACTGAGACCTTTGACACCGATTTTAACGACACTTTTACAGTGTATTACGCGTACCTTAATTCACCGCTTATCGGTCGCAATCTGCTCGGTGAGGACGCCTTTAACCGTCTGCAGTCAATGCTGAAGCCCAATGAGCAGGCGTTTATGGTAATGTCGGAGGGCTACTTCAGCTACCTCGATGCCGACTTTAAGCCCGGCACGGTGCCCAGCCAGGTAAGCCTGACGCAAAATGAACTGCCCTTCGCCATGCGCGACCTTAACTTTTTTAGTTTCGAGCCACAGGCGCTGGAAGGTGATCTTGCCGCTACAGAAGATTTGCAACTGTTCGCAGTTAATACACAATCAGGCTTTAACCCCAGTGTGCCAATGCAGCTGAATCTGAATATCGAGGTGGCGAAGAACCACCTCATCAAACAACAAGCGCAGTTTTCTAGCGACTATGCGCTGCCAGAGGCCCTGTTTGATATCGCCGAAGTAGAAGTAATGGAAGAGCCGCAGCCTGCATGGGTCAGAGTATGGAAAATGCGCTGGCATACCATTACCATTTTAGTGCTCAGCCTGATTACCGTTACCGCCATCTTTGCCTTCCAGCACAAGTTGTCTGCTAACCAAGCACTATTTCGTAAGGTGCGCTGGGGCTTTATGTTTTTCACCCTGTTCTTTATTGGCTGGTATGCCCAGGGGCAACTGTCGATTGTCAACATCTACCCCATTCTGCAAAGCTTTATCAACGGCTTTGATTTGCAGGTGTACCTGATGGATCCAGTGCTGTTTATTCTGTGGTTATATGTGTTTATCAGCCTGTTTATTGTTGGCCGCGGGATTTTCTGTGGCTGGCTATGCCCCTTTGGGGCCCTGCAGGAAATGGTCGGCTGGGTTGCTAAGCGCTTCCGCATTCGCCAGTATAAAATATCCTTCTCCTTGCACCGCCGCCTGTGGTGGATTAAATACGCCATTTTAATCGGCCTGGCCGCTACGTCTTATTATTCTCTGTCGGCTGCCGAAGTGCTCTCCGAAGTAGAACCGTTTAAAACCGCCATTACCCTGCATTTTGTGCGCTACTGGCCATTTGTGCTCTACACCCTGGTATTGCTCGGGCTCGGTTTGTTTATTAATAAATTCTATTGCCGTTACGTGTGCCCGTTAGGTGCCGGACTGGCAGTACTTGGCTACTTCCATAAATTTGAATGGTTAACCCGCCGCAAGGAGTGCGGTAAGCCCTGTACCATGTGCTATCACAAGTGCGACATTAAGGCGATTACGCCTGAGGGTAAGGTAGACTATAACGAGTGTGTGCAGTGTCTGGAGTGTATTGTTTATTACAATAATGACGACTTGTGCCCGCCCCTGAAAAAGGCGAAAAAGACCAAACGAGCCAAACCTGATATCGCCGACTCGCTGGCGACAGAGGTAAAGTAGCTCCCTGAAGGGAGCTACTTTAAGCCTTACTGACCAACCTCAGCGCCGTTGTTTAAGTATTTAACCGTGATGGTATGGGTATCTTCCAGCGCCCCAAGGAAAGCCACAATTTCAGAGACTTCCTGATCGCTCAGCTTACGACCTAACTGCATCCATGCCATCTGTGCAACCGCCTCATCCAGCCCGGCTACTGCTCCATCATGAAAATAGGGCGCGGTTTTAGTGATATTACGCAGGCTTGGCACCTTGAATACATATTTATCAGCCGGGTTGTTGGTAACTGTAAAACGCCCCAGGTCATGGGTGTTTTCATAAGCGTTAATCAAGCCCATTTTCATGTACATTGAACCACCAAACAGCGCGCCATTGTGACAGGAAGCACAGCCCGACTGCACAAAGGTCTGATAGCCCTTCAGTTCAGTTTCGGTCATAGCGGTATCATCGCCGGCGAGGAACTTATCGAAGCGATCCACGGTAATCAGCGTACGCTCAAAAGCGCCAATGGCTTTAGCCACATTGTCGTAGGTAAGTGGCTCTTCTTCGTCTTTGAAAACGTCTGCAAACAGCGCTTCGTAACCTTCCTCTTTGAGGTTGCTTACCGCGGTTTTCTCATCCGGCACCGCCATTTCTACCGGATTAAGAATGGGCCCTTTCGCCTGCGCAGCGAGATCGGCAGCACGGCCATCCCAAAACTGCGCCATATGAAAACCCGCATTCCACACAGAAGGCGAATTACGCTCGCCACGAGACCCTTTCACTCCGAGTGAGGTCGCCTCGTTATCGACGCCGCCCCGACCACCATCGATGCGGTGACAGGTGTTACAAGACTGAGTACCGTCGGCTGATAACGCCGTTTCGAAGTACAGGCGTTCGCCCAAATCGATTAGTGCCGGGGTATCCAGCTCTGCACCAGGCATGGTTGCCGGGATCGGTCCGTGCATCATTTTAGCCTGAGTACGAACCGCGTTTTTATCCACCGCCATTGCTGTGGTTGTCACGCCGCCAATCATGACGGCCAGGACGAGTTTTTTAATATCCATAGTATGTGTATCCGAGAATAATGAAGAAGAAACACATACTACAAAGCAACCTTTATGCCTGTTCAATGCAAACTAAAAGCAGCTTGTATTTTTGGTTTAAAGTCACTGTTTTGGCTGATTTCAGAGCAAAAACTGCTGCTTTACCAACATTTTATTTACATCTGCATGGAAAGTTAACTGTCAATAATGGCAAGCAGCATGACAAGTTTGTCAGACTGCTTTATTGCAGCTCACTGCGTTTTTCGAGGGGCGATGGGTTTATCGATGACGATCATCAGGATAGATGCTTTATCCCTTCAGGGGTCAGCGAGTTTCAGGCCAGTTAACGCTCATCCGAACGTAGCTTACCCCTGATTTAATAAACTCTCTGCCTTCCACTGCCAGTCCGAATTTCTCATAAAACGCCGTTGCCGTTGTTAGTGCGTCGCACCAGAAGCGTCTGATATGTTGTTGTTTGAGTTGTTCTATGGCCTTTGCGAGTACCTCACTGCCAATTCCCCTGCCCTGATAATCCGGCAGCGTCGCAAACTTTCTTAACCTGGCACTATCTTCGCTGCGGTAAATCGATGCCACACAAACCAGTTTCTCCTCGGTAAAAGCGCCATAGTGGGTAGCGCTTTCATCTCCATCGACCCGGGAAAACAAAACGGGTTTATCGGGCCACAGTACCTCGTGCCTGACTGGTAACGCGTCCTGCCAGTCAATGTCGCGGATGGTTAGCGCCATGCTTTAGTCATTGCGATAAAGGGTTTTGATCAGGTGATAACCAAACTTGGTTTTTACCGGGCCATGAATGGTGAGGATGTCTTTTTTAAACACCACGTCGTCAAACTGCTTTACCATCTGGCCACGTTTGAACTCACCTAAGTCACCGCCGCGTTTGGCAGAGGGGCAAATAGAAAACTTACGGGCCAGGGCAGCAAAGTTTTTACCCTTGGCTTTTTTGAGCTGGGCTAAAAGTAGCTGCGCTTCTTTTTCGGTTCTTACCAGAATGTGTACTGCGGCGGCGGTGGCCATAAGGTGTCCTTTAATACAGGTTTACCGTCATTATACCTCTAAGCAACAGATATTTGGATAGGTAGTCTGTAACGCTGCCAGGACTTGCCCTAATCCACCAGCACGATGCCTAAAGATTCGAGTAAGTGCACCGCCTCGAAACTGGAAAACGTGGCACCCTTTATCTCGTTAGCCAGCACGTCGATGGAGCACCCTGTGGAGTTGCTAAAATCAACGCGCTCAAGGTTAGTGTGCATAAACAAACTGCGATCAAAGGTGCAGTGTGTCATCTGGCTGTCGGTAAAGTTACCTTCGCGAAAGTCTGCATCATGCACCCTGCATTCATCCATTACCAGTTCATTCAGAGTGAGGCCGTAAAAGGACGCATCATTAAGTAAGCAACGCTGAAACTTAAGCTCAAAGTCACGATAGTATTGTGGCCAGTCAGCTTTCGTCCAGTCGACGCCCACCAGTTTGCAATCCTTAAATGTCAGGCCATATAGCTGACTATTGGCCATGTCCGTCAGGCTAAGGTTACAGCGAACAAACTCACATTGGGTAAATTTACAGCCATGAAACTGGCTATCGGAAAAGTCACAATCGATAAACTCGCACTCTTCAAAGCTTGCGCCGGATAGCCGCTTTTCTATCCATAGCAGGCCTTTAAAGGTGTCTTCAAAATAGTCGCCCGCGTCGGTTAATGTATCCATATTCTTCCGTTTTCACTGTGTAGCTGCCAGCAAGCCGGCAGAGTGCTTTATCCCAGATATGGGGATGCATTATGACGGCTGCGCTACGCGAATCAAAGCCTGATTACCTTATCCACGACAACTCACCACGCGCTAAACTGCCAACCGTCTGCTTATCTGTGATATAAAAGCGAAACTGTGCGCTTGAATTAAGAAAAGATGGAAGCTCTGATCCCCTCACTGTCGACCCTGATTGAAATTGCCGTTGCCCCGGTATTTTTACTGGCTGGTATAGCCGGTTTTCTAAACGTCATGTCCGGACGTCTAGGGCGTATTACCGACCGGGTCCGTTCAGCCGAAAAAGAAATGAACAGTCAGACAGAAGCTGAGCAAAACACCCGCCTACGCCGGGAAATCATATTGTTGTGGCGCCGGGTTAAGTTGATTAACTGGTCCATCGGTTTTTGTACTGCTTCGGCGGTAATGGTGTGTGGCGTGATAATGAGTCTATTTGCCGGGGAGTTATGGCAGGTCAAACTTAATGTACTGGTTGTCACCCTTTTTATTCTGACAATGTTATTGTTAATTTCAGCACTGACGTTATTTCTTGCAGAAGTGAAACTGGCGACTGCCACCATTAGAGTCATTAGGACAATTAAGTAAACAGTACCCAACGGAGAGAGCTTTGTTGCGATTTGGTTGTTTTGTCTTTGCTGCATTGGCGCTGTTTAGCAATCAGGCTGCTGCCCAGGCTACAATTTCCCACTGTTTAGCCGCGCCTCAATTCGCCAGCCATTTAACGGTCGCGTTGGACTCTATGAATCTTAGCGAAGTAGAGGCAATCAGCAGTACTATTGCTCAACATTGCGCTAGCACCAAGTCGCCCGACATTGATGTTATTGCCGACGCGGCAACCTTGTTTACTTTCATCCATCGTCGTAGCAACAGGGATTCAGCCCAACAGTCGTTTAACCGATTACTACAAAAGGATTTCTCTCCACTGTCTCGCCAGCAACAGGCGGCTTATTACCACCTGATGGCCCTTTATTCGTTGCATACCGGCGAATACAAACAAGCTTTGTCGATTAGCCATATTATCAGCACAGAGCTTCTTCCGGCGGCTCTGAGCGCCACTGATGATATGGCGGCTATTAACCTGGCGGTTGCCGATATTCACTACGAGATAGAGTTTTATCAGTCAGTGAGGGAATTACTGCTGCCATTGCTGACGCATCCTGTTCTATACGTCCGGGTTCGCGCTGCATCGGTGTTATGGCATATTCCGCAAACGCAGCGACAGCTTGAAGACACTCTTGCCGTGCTCGGTGATTACTCAGCCCTGCCGCAAACGCTGGTAAAACTGCATGCCCTGGAAGCACTCATTCGCCAGGCGCTGGAGGAGAATAACCAACCGGCTGCTCAAGTATTGCTCGAAGAAGCATACCTTTTAGCTAAGGCGTTAGACGCAAAAGCGATGCTAATTCGTTTATATCTGCTGGAAACAGAAAACCCGCCGTCACCACATGCTACAGCACAACTGCTGGCTTTTTCTGCCAAACAGTTCAGCCTTAAAGAACAGTTGCCGGTACTTAAGCTAGAGGTCGAGCGAGCCACTGCCAGCCAGAACTGGCAACAGGCTACAGCAACACTGCAGCAGGCCGTCGCGCTGAACCAGGAGCTTGCCCGCAATAACGCGCTGGCCAGAGAGTACGCCGGTTTTCAGATGGTTAGCCAGGCCCGGGAGCTTGAGCAGGCACGCCAGCAATCACGTTTACAGGCACTGGCAGCTGAGCAGCAAAACCAGCAGCGACTCATCTATCTGCTGGCTCTGGTATCAGCCATTCTGGCATTGGCAGTACTCACCTTATTGTTTGTTAAAAAACGTAAGGCAGCCGTGCATTTTGAAAAACTCGCCAATACCGATGGCCTGACGCAGGTATTAAATCGTCGTGCGATTCAGTTGTTTGCCAAACAGGTAGCTGACCGCAGCAAACCGCTTGGCCAGCCTTTTGTGGTGGCTTTGGCTGACATCGATCACTTTAAGACAATCAATGATACTTACGGTCATGATGCCGGCGATATAGTGTTAACCGAGTTTGCCCGGCGCACCAATGCGCTGATCCGCCAGCAAGACAGACTTGGGCGCTGGGGCGGCGAGGAGTGGCTTATCATTATGACCAATACCCGCCTCGATGCAGTAGACGGGCTATTTACCCGTATGCAGGAAGAAATCCGCGAGATAAGCACCGGTGAACATAAACTTACCGTCACGTTCAGTATGGGGGCAGTAGCCGGTAACGGCGAGCAGACTGTTGAAGCGCTGGTTCAGGCCGCTGACGAACTGCTCTATCAGGCAAAACACAGTGGCCGTAACCGTTTATGCAAAGGCAGGGACTAAGGCCGTCCCATAAAGAATTTTGCCTGGGCCGACACCCCAAAATAATCACCGGGTCCGCCGGCTCGCATAATCGAATCAGCAGCCGCTGTATCGAACACGCCGTCGTTTAAATACGCTTTTTGAATATGCACCGCCACTACTTGTCCGAGCACCAGCCAGGTATCGCAAGCCTCACCGTGCATATCATTGAGTTGAATGATTTGGGTAACCTTACATTCCATTGAAGCCGGGCTGGCTGCAACATGGGGCACCTTTACCAACGTGGATGAACGCTTCTGCAAACCGGCCAGCTCGAATTCATCGACCTCAGGATCCACACCGGCACTTGAGGCATTCATTGCATCCGCCAGCTCCCGGGTTGCCAGGCTCCAGCAAAATTCACCGGTTGCCTTAATATTACACACGCTGTCTTTAAAGCCAACGCTGGCGAAGCCAATAATCGGCGGCGCACCGTTAAAGGCATTAAAGAAGCTGTATGGCGCCAGATTGGCAATCCCGCTTTGATTTTCAGAAGCAATCCAGCCTATAGGTCGCGGCGCTATAATGGCTTTAAATGGGTCATGAGGTAGCCCGTGGCCGTTACTTAACTGATAGGAATAAAACGTATCAGACATGTGTATTTCTCCTTTAGTAAACCCAGCCGTCCAGACAATTCGTTGGTTCACCCAGTGCCTTTATTTCGCTAATAATGTCGTCGATAAATGAAGCTTCATCGGGCTCATTTTGCCTGGCCTTATTAAGCCATTGCAGGGCTTGTTCAGTATTTCCCACACATGCCTGGTAGTTGCCATACCAGCGCTGGGCAACAAAGCTGCCCTGCTCCGCCGCCTCGCCAAACAAGGTGACAGCTCTTACACGGTCGGTAAAGCGCAGGCTGTCGGCCAGTTCGTATAAATCACCGGCCGTGTTGGTCTGTTGATACACATACTCCCGAAGCGCTACCGATTGCGGGTAATCTTTGGTGATCTGATTAGTAAAGGCAACCATGCTGTAGCGGTACATACCACTTTCCAGCGCCATGGCCAGACCGCGTATTTCTGCTACCGATAACTGCTGGTAACGAGCTAACTGATGAATAAATACTCTCACCAGTTGCTCTTCGTCTGGTTTATCCCTGGATATGCCCAGCAAATCGGGCAATTCGGTTAATTGCTCAACGAAGGGCTGCAACATATTTTGTAGCATCCCGGCAAACCACCGTTGAACGGCGCTCTCCTCACAGCCGCCGATATCGGTGAGGGTGCTGCTCATCAGTTGTTTTACCAGCTTCGCTTCCTGAGCAGGATCGCTAAACTGCTTACGCCACTGAAAGAAGCTCATGTTGGTTTGCATCCGCAATGCGTAATCGATTGCCGAATAAGACTGGCTGGGCATGGCAACTTTGGTATCGCACTGCTCAGCCATCGCCGCGAATAACTTATCGGTTAATGCCAGTCGACCGACAATTTCAGCGTAACTGCGCGCCAGTGCCTGCCTCTTCGTTGGGTCGCCGGTCGCATCGCTGGTTTGTGCGCGTAGCACCACCGGCGCCATTGCACAAAAACAAACCAGTAATAAGCTGATAATGCGCTGCATTAGTGAGCTGCCAGCTCGTCCATCACAGCAAATAACACATTGGCGCCTACCCGTGACACTTCTTTATCGTAAATATGCTCTACGTTAACGCCCTCCTGACCACCGGCCAGATCGCTGATGGCGCGGATAATCACCCAGTCGACTTCGTTAACCGTACACACCTGGCCAACCGCGGTGGACTCCATTTCAGTAACTTCGGCATTAAACACTTCGCGGGTCCATTTACGGTATTCACGGTTATCGAGAAATACTGAGCCGGTAACACCGTTACCACCAACGCTTAACTTCGCTTTGCGTTCACCGAGAATCATTTGTGCCGGCATTTTTGTCATGGCACTTTTTGCTGCGCTTAATAAACGGGGCGATGCTGAAAAATACGCAGTATCCTGTGGTTTATCCATGCCGTCTTTGATAATTAACACTTCGTCGGGATGCACAAAATGGAACGGCTTATAGTTTGGATAATGCGGGTCAGCCGCTTTACGAGCCGGTTGCTCGGCCATAAAGCGCGCATAATAGGCTGGTAACACTGATTTGCCGGGGTTGTTCGGATCCGGGTTCGCATACACGCTTTCGTCGTGGTAATACCAACGCTCAGGCACAATCACGTCACCGGGCTGCCACTGGGGATTCACCGCTCCGGCAATCCCCATGTACACCACCTGTTTAACCGGGAAATAATCAAACGCCATTTGCATACTCATCGCCGCATTGGCAATGCTCATACCGGTAGCAAAAATCAGAATCGGTTCATCATGATATTTACCAATGCGGTACTTAATCCCCTTGTAAGTCACCATTTGCGTAATACTGGCATTGGGATCGGCTTCGATGCGCCCCAGAATGCCTTCCATCTCCGGTGCATAAGCCACCACAACCACGGTAAAGCCTTGATCATGCTCAGCAAACTTTGGTCCGTAAGCAGTGGCAGCAGGAGACGACGTACTCTGACACGCCGTGGTAACCACCAGCAGCACAGCAACAATGACCAGGCGAACCGATTGGACCTGGCGGGTAAAAGGTCGGTAAGACATGTGATATCCCTTAAACAAAACGACTTAGATAGGTTAATACTGACCATGCTATCAGGCTTTGGCCTGAAGCAGTGAGGCCCTTTCTCGTAGGGTTTGGCAAACTGGTCGAAAAAAATTTAATTTTTGCCTTGAATAAATTTAACCCGGCCCTACTTTAGAATTGTCGGTGCTTAACAGTAAGGCCGACAACACCGCCGCCGATTATCGGGGCACTTAACTTTTAAACATATTGCTTAATAAAGGATATGACTATGCGTTCTATCGATCTATCTCCACTTTACCGTTCATTCATTGGTTCTGATCACCTTGCATCATTAGTTGATGCTGCCAGCCGTGCTGAAAAGCAAAGCACTTACCCGCCGTACAACATTGAATTACTGGCGGAAGACAAATACCGAATTACCATGGCGATTGCCGGTTTTAGCAAAGACGACATCAATATTGTTGTAGAAGACAACACCTTATCGATCACTGGCACTAAAAACAGCGACGCCGATAAACAAGAGCGGAAGTTCCTGCATAAAGGCATTTCCGAGCGCAACTTCGAGCGCAAATTCCAGCTTGGCGACCACGTTAAGGTACTCGCGGCCGACCTGGAAAACGGCTTATTACATGTTGATCTGGAAAGAGTGATCCCAGAAGCTAAAAAGCCACGTAAGATAGAAATAGGTGGGCGCTTATTCGATAGCGAATAACACCTCCCTCACCTTGTGTTTTCATGTTCGGCGCCTTCCTGGCGCCGCTTTTTTTTGGTGCACACCAGCTACTCTTAACACGCCATCGCTGCGCACATATAGCCAAAATCGCCACTGGTTATTTTACTTTTCATTTACAAGAAATGTACGATACTCAATCTTAAGCATTGTGCTTTTTTTGGAGTTAGAAAAATGAAAAAAATCGTATCACTTGGCGCTTTGGCCTTTACTCTTACGCTCGCCAACTTTTCAGTTGCTGCAGCGGACATTGAAAAAGGTAAAGCACTGTCAGGACAATGTGCCGCCTGTCATGGTCCGGCGGGGATCAGCCCCAGTCCTATGTGGCCTAACCTGGCCGGTCAGAAAGCCGCCTACCTGGAAAAGCAGTTAAAGGATTTTCGCGCTGATGTACGAAAAGATCCCATGATGGGCATGATGGCTAAACCACTATCAGATGAAGATATTGCTAATCTTGCCGCTTACTTCGCCTCACTGTAATCACTCTTAGTGGGTCACAGCAGTCTGGCTGCGACCCAACCTTCAGCCTTACTTCCCGCCTTCCCTGATAATTCTGAACCTCTTCACAGTCTGACCGTACAAGCTTAAGGACAACCATCCAGACCACAAGGACTTATGCATAACCGAACAACGCCAGTCAACGTGAAGCAATACTGCTGCGCCGTGGCCACCAACAGCGGCGAAGAAATTCACGAATGTGAGAGTTTTCATGTAACCCGGCGTAAACGCGGGCGAGGTTTTCAGTATCTGCTGACTGATAACGAAAAAGTTACCGAACAAACGTTGCTCAAGCGCTTTAAAGGTTTGGTTATTCCTCCTATGTGGCAGGATGTTCGCATTAGCTTGTGTGAACTGTCTAAGGTACAGGCTTTTGGTTACGACCAGCGTCAGCGCAAGCAATATATTTATCATCAGCAGTGGGAAGCTCAGCAGCAGGCTGAAAAGTTCGCCCGCCTGAAACTGTTTGCCCGGGTACTGCCGCAGATCCGTAAGACCTATGTGCAACACTTAAATCACGAAAAGTGGGATTTACAGCGCTCCTGCGCACTGGCAGTTATGCTGCTCGACAGAACCGGCATTCGCATTGGCAATCGCGCATATCAGCAGGAAAATGGTACGGTTGGCCTGACAACGCTCCGTCGCAAACATATGGAACAGGAAGGTGAGGAACTTGCCTTTCACTTTACCGGCAAGCATGGCAAGACCCGGCATATCGATATCAGCGACCCAACCGCCTCACAGCTAATTTGTGATAGCGCAGCCCGGCCCGGCTACCCGGTTTTACGCTACAAGCAAGGCGGACAATGGAAGGATTTGCTCAGTGACGACGTCAATGAGTACCTTCACTCACTCACCGAAATAGCTGTCTCTGCCAAGGACTTTCGTACCTGGACGGGCACCCGACTGGCGGTACAACAAGCCCATGAAGCTGCAGCGCTGGTTGCTGAACACCCGCGCCGAAAGTTTAATGCTACGCTGGTAAAACTGGTGGCAGAAACACTGGGGAATACCCCGGCGGTGTGTGAGAAATACTATATCCACCCCAAAGTACTCACCGCCCTGACCGAGCGTTTTGAGAGAAAAAGCGCCCTCCCTTATTTTGACGAAGACACCGACTGGCTGTCATCCGATCATTCTGATTGCGAACAAGCCACACTAAAACTGCTGTAAAAGGCACTTATCGCTAAACCTGAGCCACAGTGCTTTTTATCCCTGATTTTCGACAACTGAACGCTTTATGTACGTTTCATCGTCACCGGTTATTTGCCGGATTAATCACTCCTGAAACCGCAAAAACTGGTGCACCAGCTGCACTTTTTCAATTTTTTGTTCACGCCCCGTTTATCTCTTAAACCATTCAGATCACCCAACTACCTGATTTACGCCTTTAAATCGCCCTATTGCATCAACCTCAAATACCCTTTAATGTGGATACTCCGTATACTTTATATATTGAAGACAGAGTGACCTGACCTATGAAATCTGATATCCAAAACATGCCACCAGTGGATTCCTCACGCCGTAAATGGTTAAAAGCAGTTGGACTTGGAGCCGGTGCAACAGCCCTGGCCGCCTGCGTAGATTCCGGGGTTAAAGAACTCAACGCAGCGGGCATGAAGACTGAACACTTTCCGTCTGCCACGCCCAATCTGAATGATGGATTAATCAGATTATCGTCGAACGAAAATGCCTTTGGCCCGTCTGCCAAAGCGGTAGAAGCCATGCAGGGCGAACTTTATAACCTGTGCCGCTATGCCGATCCCACCACGTCAGTACTAAAAGAAAAAATTGCCAAACAAGAAGGCGTTTCGGTGGATCAAATTGTAGTGACTAATGGCTCATCCCCAATCCTGTTTGGCTATGCCGACTGGATCACACAAAATGGCGGCAAGCTGGTTACCTCTATGGCCACCTACGAAGGCGTGCCTCGTGGCGCGGAATTTATGGGTGCCGATGTGACTTACGTACCACTGGATGCCAACATGGATTTCGACCTGGACGCTATTGAAGCGGCTGTTACCGAAGATACCACTGCGGTCTATATCTGTAACCCGAATAACCCAACCGGCCGCGAGCTGGATCCTGCCAAACTGAACGCATTTGCCAAACGCGTATCGCAAAAAACTCAGGTATTCATTGATGAAGCCTATATCGAAATGTCTGCGGGATACCCTGGAAACGTGCAGTCGAGCCTGGCTGCTGAAGGTTACAATGTGGTTATTTGCCGCACCTTCTCAAAGATTCACGCCATGGCGGGTCAACGTCTTGGCTACGCCATTATGCCTGCCGAACAGGCTCAGGTTATCGGCCGTAAACTGCGTATGGGTGGGGTTAACTACCTTGGTCTGGTTGCCGGTATGGCAAGCATGGACGACCACGAAAACCTTAACACCATGCGTGAGCGCGTAGCGACCGAGCGCGCCAAGCTAACTGCCGTAGCAGAAGAGTTAGGCCGCCCTTACGCGAAAAATCCACAAGGTAACTTTATCTACGTGGATACTGGCATGCCACACGATCAATTTGCCGCAAAAATGCGCGAGCAAGGTGTCAAAGTGGTAGGCAGAACCTGGCCTGGTTATGACTCGTGGTCACGCATCAGCGTGGGGACTCCCGACGAAACTGATGCCTGTGTTAGCGCTCTGAAAACCGTTTTAGCTTAATCTTCAGGCTATACCGGCTCTGCTCCTCCAGGTCAGAGTCGGTATCACCTCCCCCGGTTATTCCCGGCCCCATTCAAAATATGCTTTAATTAGTCTTATTATTTCCCTTCACGGAGAAGCGCATGGCTATACAAGGCAGTTGTTTATGTAAAGCGGTAACCTTTACGGTAGCCGACAATTTTGACCACTTTTTTATCTGCCACTGCCAGCATTGCCAGAAAGATACCGGCTCTGCATTTGCTGCAAATTTGTTTATCAACGCAGACGCTGTTACCTGGCTCACGGGTAAAGAACATATCCGTCATTTCCAGCTTCCTTCAACCCGACACGCCAGAAGTTTTTGTACAACCTGTGGTTCTGCGCTGCCTTATGTTATGACAGACAACCTCACCGCTGTAGTGCCAGCCGGCAGCCTTAACTCGTCTCCGACTAAACAACCCGATGCGCATATTTTTACCGCCAGCCAGTGCCTGTGGGAGTCTTCACTGGCAAGTATTCGCTCGTTTGAACAGTTCCCTGAAGAATAGACAGAGTTGATCTACGCACCGACCGTTACCAGTACAAAGTAGAGGACACCTCTTATTTTTAACCAAAATGGACACAGTTTATGACCCTGAATGATATCGACATCTTTAAACAAGCCTGCCTGATCAACGGAGAATGGGTGACGACATCAGATAGCCTGGAAGTGGACAACCCGGCTACGGGAGAAGTGATAGCGACCATTCCACAGCTGGACGCTGATGCGGTTAATCAGGCTGTAACGGCAGCCAACGACGCCTTTAAGCTGTGGCGCAAAAAAACACCCGCTGAGCGTGGTGAGCTGGTTCGCAAATGGTACGAACTCATGGTGGAGCACACCGACGAGCTGGCCACTATCATGACCACGGAACAAGGCAAGCCGCTGCCCGAGGCAAAAGGCGAAATTGCCTATGCAGCCAGTTATGTTAAATGGTTTGCCGAAGAAGCCATGCGCATTAATGGTGAAATTCTGCCGGCCGGTACACCCGACACGCAAATTCGGGTGTCCCGCGATCCGGTAGGCGTGTGTGCAGCCATTACGCCGTGGAACTTCCCCGCGGCAATGATTACTCGTAAAGTGGCGCCAGCTCTGGCGGCTGGCTGTACTATCATAGTGAAACCGGCCAGCCAGACTCCACTTACGGCTCTGGCCCTGGGTGAACTGGCCATTCAGGCTGGCATTCCAAAGGGCGTTATTCAGGTAATTACCGGCAAGGCCAGTGTTATCGGCGACGCGTTGTGCGAGAACAGTATAGTACGCAAACTTACATTTACCGGATCCACCGAAATTGGCTCGCAGTTAATGAAAAAATGCGCGCCCGATGTGAAAAAGCTGTCACTGGAACTCGGTGGTAATGCTCCCTTTATCGTCTTCGAGGACGCCGATATCGACCTTGCCGTGGATGGCCTCATGAAAGGCAAGTTCCGTAACGCCGGGCAAACCTGTATATCACCCAACCGGGTCTATGTGCAGCGCAGCGTGTTAGAAGAGTTTCAAACCAAACTGGTCAAAAAAGTAGAAGCACTCAAAGTAGGTAACGGCCTCGACGATGGTGTGGATATTGGCCCACTGATTGACGCAGCCGGTGCCGACAAGGTGACCGAGCACGTGGACAACGCACTCAGCAACGGTGCAACACTGCTGACCGGAGGCAAACGCCTGCCAAACGGCGACAACTGGTATACCCCAACGGTGCTAACCAATGTGCCGCCGACGGCGCAGTGCACCTGCGAGGAAACCTTCGGCCCGCTGGTACCCATTATTCCTTTCGATACGGAAGAAGAAGTGATCGAATACGCCAACGATACGCCGTTTGGACTGGCAGCTTATTTCTTCAGCGACGACCTGCACCGTGCCCAGCGCGTGGTAGACGCCATAGAATCCGGCATGGTAGGGGTTAACACCGGTGCCATCTCGGCGGCAAACGCCCCCTTCGGTGGTGTTAAAGCCAGCGGCCTGGGCCGCGAAGGCGCCCATGCAGGAATCGAAGAATACCTGGAAATGAAATATCAGTGTTATGCAATTAAACAGGCCTGAGCCTGTTTAATTGTCCCGGAAAGTCCAAAGGACTTATCCGGGACCTCCATAACAGTCTGGCTACTCATTTACCGTCACAACACACAGGAATAGCGAGGAGATCCCGGATAGTTTCTCCGAAACTTACGGGATGACAGGTTCAAATTCCCGTCGTCCCGGAAAGTCCGAAGGGCTTGTCCGGGACCTCCATAACAGTCTGGCTACTCATTTACCGTCACAACACACAGGAATAGCGAGGA
>NZ_PVNP01000220.1:0-1210 GCF_002993365.1 Marisediminitalea alba | reverse complement strand
GATGACAGGTTCAAATTCCCGTCGTCCCGGAAAGTCCGAAGGGCTTGTCCGGGACCTCCATAATAGGCTGACTACTCATCTACCATCTCAACACACAGGAATAGCGAGGAGATCCCGGATAGTTTCTCCGAAACTTCCGGGATGACAGGTTCAAATTCCCGTCGTCCCGGAAAGTCCGAAGGGCTTATCCGGGACCTCAAAACAGTCTTACTACTCATCCACCGTCTCAATACACAGCAAAAGTGGCATTTCCTTAGCAAAGTAGCCATTACAGCGAATTGTCGTTATGATGAATGAATAATGACAAATATCTTAAATTTTCACTCATTTGTCGCAATAATTATAAATAAGTCATGCTTCTGGGGAGTCATTCGTTGGTTCGCGTTTATTTCGATACACAACATCTGTATTACCTGCCTCAATACCTGCCGGTAGCCGAAAAATTAACTAACGCGGGTGTCGAATGTATCTTCGTTCTGTATCCCGAAGAAGGTTTTGACGAGCTCAAGAGAAGCGAGCTCGACAAAGCGGGAATGGCTTATCATTTCCTGGACTCGCCCAAAAACGCTCACCTTTTTTACCAGCAAAATAAAGCCGACTGGATTTTCTTCGGTAATCCTCCGCAATTTTGCAAGAGCGAGAAAGCGAAGATTCAGGCGCGCCTGGCGCTGGTTTTACATGGCATTGGCCCTAAAGCCATTTACTACACGGCATCCGAATTCCCGTTTGATGTGCGCTTTGTGGAAGGTCAGCAACGATTACAGCGGTTGCAGGAGAAGTTTCCGGAATCCGGCTTTGTGGACACCGGCTACGCTAAGCTCGATCCTTTATTCGATGGCACCCCAGCTTCTATTTGCTTGCGTGAATTAGGCCTGTCGCCAGATAAACCCACGGTGCTTTACGCTCCCACTTTTTATCCATCAAGTATCGAAAAGGCTATGTTCTGCTAAATTGTTGCTATACTGTATATGAATACAGTCGTTAAGGATTGATCATGCTCCCAGCACAATTTACAAAGCTTATAGCCGAGTTAGAACACTTAACAGATAGTCAAACCCGTTATGTTGAGAAGCTGCTGAAAGGCACTGATAGCGTCTCACAGTTGATAACAGAGCTTGAGGAGCGGATGGTTGAAAACCCTGAATGCCCGCACTGCCATAGCTCACTGATCAATCGGCACGGCAAGGTAAACAAGATGCAGCGTTATCGC
>NZ_PVNP01000219.1 GCF_002993365.1 Marisediminitalea alba | reverse complement strand
AAATGAACGATCTACTCATCCAACAATTACAGCAACTGCGCATGACAGGGATTGCGGATATGTTAAAACAGCAACGCGCTCAACCCAACACCTACTGTGAATTAGCCTTCGAGGAACGGTTGTCCCTGCTGGTTGACCATGAAATGAACCAAAGACGGACAAACCGCATCAACCGACTTCGTAAACAGGCACGACTCAGGTTAAATGCAACACCGGAAGAACTGTCATACGACAATGGCCGCGGATTACAAAAGCCAAGAATGGCCGATTTATTAAATGGCGGATATCTTAGTCATCATCAGAATATCATTGTTACCGGAGCCACAGGTGGCGGTAAAACCTATGTAGCTTGTGCGCTTGGTGAACAAGCGTGTCGCCAGGGAATACGTGTTGGTTACTGGCGATTACCACGATTAAACGAGCACTTACACATCGGCCACGCTGATGGCAGTTACACCAAGCAGCTAGCAACGATAGCGAAACAACAGCTACTGATCCTGGATGACTGGGGACTGGAAAAACTCACCGTCAAACAGGCAACAGACTTACTGGAGGTGGTAGAAGACAGGCACGGCGTAAGTAGCACCATCATCTGTAGTCAGCTACCTGTAGAGCAATGGCATTCAATGATAAGTAACGGCACGGTTGCCGATGCGCTACTAGATCGCCTCATCCACAATGCTCACCGGATAACCCTCACTGGGGAGTCAATGAGAAAGCAACAAACCATGAGGTAAATACCTGTGGCAGACTGCGGTCTGCCACAACTACTGATCGGGCAAGCCATAATACCAGTGATCGGGTGTATCAGAATTGGGGTGATCGAGAGGCCGGAATTAGTGATCGGGAAATGCCTAATACGCAGAGCGCAAATACAGCCGTCGTTGTTGGTCAGCACAACAACCGGTCGTTGGCGAATGGCCGGATCGAAGACTTTCTCGGCCGAAGCATAAAAGCTATTGGCATCGACTAACGCATACATTGGCTTAACCATCTGACATAACGATGCATACGCACAGAACGCACCACTATCCCTTCCACCTCAAACAAATCACCGTCACCCAGTGCATAGGGCTTGTGATCAAGGCCTGGAGATAACAGCACCTGTGCTTTGCGATCGTAGAGTTTACAAACAAAGTTACCGTTTAAATTGGCCACTATCACATCCAGTGAAGTGGGATGCGCCGCACGATCGACAATCAGCAGATCGCCGTCGAATATGCCTACGCCTGTCATCGAGTCGCCCTGAGCCTGACCAATAAACGTAGCTGTAGGGTGTTCTATAAGTAGCTCGTCGAGATCCAGCGCCAGCTGTTTATATTCAGCTGCCGGCGACTCGAAACCACTGATGCCAGCTTGCGCTGCAACGGGTATAACCTGAAGCATTGTTAACTTTACCACCTGTTAAAAAATACTGTTTATTTATACAGTAAATTGCGATAGAGTGACAAGGAATTTCACAACAACGGAGTTACACAATGGCTATCACAACACAATATGTGGTCTCTCATAAAGGGGTAGAAAAGTTGGTTACTACCGATAAAAAAGCAGCAGATCAATACGATAAAATGCTCGATGTGGCCGACAACCTGGCCGTTTACATTGAGGCAAAAGGCATAAAGCTCGATGAAGCGGTTGCCGAAGAATTATCAATTATGCTGGCCAAAAACAAAGACAACCTGACTAAGCTGCTCAAAGGTACTGATGCCGATACGCTGTTATCCAGCGAGAGCGCTGAAGTGGTAAAGCTAAAAGCCAACGGCTAAGGCAATAAACGCCGTTGGAATGATATAGCAGGGCTGCCAGGCTCAGCGATAATTACTAAGCCTGGTGGCGCTATTTGTTGCCAATTTCTTTTTCGATGTTGAAGCGCTTTATAACGCTATTAACTTCGGCAATGGTGGTATGCAGATGATCGCTGGCTTCCAGTGAACGCTCTGAACTGCGCTGGGTATCGGCAGCGCCGTCGGCAATTTCAACAATTTGCTGATTGATATGCTCAGCTACAGCGCTTTGTTCTTCTACTGCAGCCGACATTTCAATGGTCATTTCAGAAATACCCTGCACCGCAACATTGATATCAGACAGCGCCTGACGAGTGTCCTGTACAATACGTGCGCCGCGTTCAGCTGACTCCAGGCCGTTTTTCGACACTTTTACCGCCCTCTCACTACGCGTGGCCAGTACCTGAATAATGTTGTGGATACGGTCTGTGGATTCCCGGGTTTTCGAGGCCAGGGCCCGCACCTCGTCGGCAACCACAGCAAATCCTCGCCCCTGCTCGCCGGCCCGGGCAGCTTCGATGGCAGCATTCAACGCCAGCAAATTCGTTTGCTCAGCAATCGACGAGATAATGCTTGCCGCTTCACCAATATCACTGGTACTCTGGTCGAGCTCGGTGACCGTAGCGGAAATAGTTTCCACCACCCCTTTTAGCTCATCAATTGCTGCGGCGGCAGATTGCGCAGTCTGGTTTCCGGTTTCCACATTTCGCGCCGCAGAACGGGCAGTATCGGCGTTTTGCTCCACCCGTTCTGCCACTTCCTGAATAGACTGGGACATCTGTGTCACTGCCGAAGCAATTTGTTGGGTCGCCTGATTTTGTTGCACCACTGCGGTAGACGTTATAGCCGCCTGCTCGTGGGTAGTGTTAGCAATATGCTCCAGCGACGAAGCCGCGTCTTTTATGCGGGTTAACGCTGTACGACTGCGGGCCAGTTCGCAGCCAAGCACCAGCTTAGCTCTGGCCGATGCGCCGAAGTCATCAAAATACGTTTGCGATACCACGGCGCTGTCGTAGGAATCCGGACTCAGGCTTATTAGCTCTTCCCAACGCTTTTCACTTAAGGAATGCTGCCACACCGCCATTATGATAAGCACTGCAGCTGTCACCACCGAAGGCACCCAACCGGCAAATAAGCCCATAAAAATAAGCAGTGGGATACCCGCACCCCAGAACACACTCAGTTTTTTAAGCATATAAAGGTAAATTTCGCTGGCCCTGGCCGCTGACTGACCATTACGGTTCCGCTCATAGCGCGAGGTGGCGCGGGCAACTTCGTGATCTAGGGCTGGCACCCTGACCGACTCATAGCCAACAATGTCATTGTTCTCGTAAACCGGCGTAACGAATGCCGACACCCAGTAATGATCACCATTTTTACGCCGATTCTTTACCAACCCCATCCAGATTCGGCCGGCATGCAGGGTTTGCCACATTTCTTTGAACACGCCTTCCGGCATATCCGGATGACGAACAAGATTATGGTTTTTGTTGATCAGTTCTTCCCTGTCAAAACCGCTCACTTCCACAAAGGCATCATTGCAGTAGGTGATAATGCCGCGCTTGTCGGTAGATGATATCAGCCGGTAGTGATCAGGAAATTTGTAGTCTTTTTGTGTGACTGGCTGGTTATTGCGCATCGATAACGAAGCTCCCTTCTTGCTCCTGACAACCAATAGCTGGGTTTACCCTAGGTGAAAAATAAAGACGAATGCAGGGCTCCCAACCACCTCTATCATTTAAAATAGACCATTAAATACACAACCACCACTAAACAAGCGGCGAAAATAGTTATGGTGGACTGGAATTAAAACAACAAGATAGTAAACGGAGCGGCCCTCTGCGAGCCGCTTCCGGCAAACGGCTAGAGTTTTGCGGTGTGGGAAAGATTATCCAGTAAGGTGGTTACTTCCTGGCTGGCAGCTTCCATCTCTTTGAGCAACTGTTCACATTCACCATGGTTACCGCCAGCGTGAGCACGGATAGCATTAACACCGGCTTTATGTACTGCCGCATGGGGCCTGTCTAAACGTCTGAAAGCATCCAGTTTTGCCATGTCTGAACCAGCATTACTGCTATACCATTTACCCAGCCGGCAGTTCGTGTGATCGGCAAAATCATGTTCAGATTTGCAAGAGCGCCCGGTAAGTACTGAATAAACCTCAGATTTCCACACTACGTGATCGAGCTTAACGGTTTGAATAAAGGTTTGCAGGCTGGCAGAGCGTATGGTGCTCTCCATTACATCGCAATGTTCAATCATGCCGGTGTAATTACTGTTAAGTGAACTAATACCGTCCGCTAACTTGCCATTATTGGTTTGCAATTCCCCAACAGACGACACAGCCACCTGAGTGGATTGAATGATACTTTTTACCAGCTCAGACACTTCACTTGCCGATTGATTGGTTTCATTTGCCAGCGAGCGTACTTCATCTGCCACCACACTGAATCCGCGACCGGCATCTCCGGCCCGGGCAGCTTCGATGGCGGCGTTCAGGGCCAGCAGATTGGTTTGATCCGAGATACTGGTAATAGTGGTCACAAATTTATTGATGTTATCCGCCGTTTCAGAAAGCCCTTCAATGCTGTCACTCATGGCCGACATCATGGTATTCAGGCCACTCATATCAGCTACAATTTGCTTTAAAGATTCGCTGGATTCGGCAAACAGGCGGTGGTTCTCGCTAATTTTATCGGTTTGCGCACTAATATCCTCAAACGAAGAGAGCACCGTCTGGCGAATTCCCTCTACCTGACTTAACGAATCAAGCATGCTGTCGGTCAGGCCAGGCATATCAGTTTCTTTGTTTTCGGCTTCAACAAGTTGTGCCCTGAGTTCTCGATTCTCTTCTTCCAGGGCTGCTAACTGTGTCGCAAGCTGTGCGTTTTCTCTTTTGAGAACAGAGACTTTTTCCTGCTCTTGTTCAAGGGTAGTGCGAAATACAAACAAATCATCGGCTCCTGAGGTAAACGTTAAAACCCCACCATTACTGGTGGTATTGCGCGATTCTAAGTGTTGGCTAACAATAGTCCAGTGATTTACTACTCAGGACTGCTCGTCGTACCTCTGAGAATCAGTCGCGGGCTAAGAATATGCTGGTATTCATGACGGGTATGACCGTATACCCGCTCAAGCACCCAGTGAGCCGCCATACTACCAATTTTTTGTACCGGATAATCAATGGTGGTTAGCCCCGGAGAAAGGTAGCTGGCAAAATCCACATTATCAAACCCGATCACCGATACGTCTTCCGGCACTCTGCGGCCCAGCTCGCGCAATGCAATCATTGCGCCTGAGGCCATTTCATCGTTTGCACAGGCCACCGCAGTGAATTTTGCGCCGCGGGCAACCAAAGCTCGAATCCCCTCAGTACCGGATTTGGCCTGGAAGTTACCTTCGTAGGTAAGGTTGTCCGTGTATTCAACCCCCATGTCTGCAAGGGCCTGTTGGTGCCCGGTTAAACGGTTTTTACCATCGGCTTTAAATAGCGAGCCGGCAATATAGGCAATTTTCGTGTGGCCAATGTCGAGGAGGTGACGAGAGGCAAGGTACCCACCCTTGACGTTGTCGAGACTAATGCAATTATCGCCAATTTCTTCAATAAAGCGGTTTACCACCACCAGTTCAACGCCCTGATGAACCAGGCTCACCAAGTACTCGTCGCTAACGGCTTCCACATGCAATATTAAAGCATCGCAACGGCGGCTCAGCAGGGCATCAATTTGTTCCTTTTCAATCTGTGCGTCGGAGTGACCGGTAGCGATCAGCATGTGTTTTTTGGCCTGCCGCAAGGCCTGCTCTGTACCGCCCATCATCGCACCAAAGAAAGAACCATGCAGTTCAGGAACAACGTACCCAATGGTATGGGTTTTATTGGATGCCAGTGAAGCTGCCACAACATTATGCCGGTAACCAAGTTCCGCCATGGCCGTCATAACCCGTTCGCGGGTTTTCTCTTTTACCGTGCCGGTATTGTTGATAACCCTGGAAACGGTGGCAGACGATACACCGGCTTTTTCGCTGACTTGTTTTATTGTGACCATATTAACTTCGCTATACGTTTTCCTGCTGGGGTTGCCGTGCTGTTTTAAGGGCGTTGTGAATCTTGTCCACTCGCTGACTGTCCAGTTTATACCAGCGCATCAACAACACTACCACTAAAGACATAGCCGCGGGTATTAAACAAAAAGACAGAGTTATACCGTGACTTACGCGCTCATCAATATTGTTTGCCTGATAGCCGTAATAGGCCAGTGCCCAACCCGCCAGTGCACTGCCTAAGGCGATGCCTAATTTAATAAAAAACACGATGGTGGAGAAGGTCATTGCGGTTAGTCGTGTACCTGTTTGCAGCTCACCGTAATCAGTTACATCGCCCATTTTTGACCACAATAATGGCGACGTCATTTGCAGCACGAATCCCCATAAAAAGTGAATCACTAAAGCCCCTACCCACATGGTTGCAGGCAGGAAATAATTGACAATACACAATCCCGCACAGGAAAGCTGTAACACTTTGTATAACAGTACCTTATCGCAGCGGCGCGTAAATGGATGAGCCGATGCAGCGCCCAGAATGCCGCCCACCATTGCCAGCGACACAAACAGCGTGACATCGTCGGGACGTTGCAGCACATATTTCACATAATAAATCGCCAGCGCATTGCGCAATACGATTCCGGTAAGCAGTACCATGCTGACAATACATAAAACACGGCACTGGTCGTTATGCCATACTGCCTTTAACTGCTCCCGTACCGGAGAGGGCGGCCCATCAGCCGGTAACACTCTTTCCCTGGTGCCGGCGAAACACAACAGAAATAGCACCATCCCTACCAGTCCCATGGTCAGCATAGTAAGCTGATACCCGCGCGCATCGTTGCCCGCGCCATACCAATTCACCATTGGCAGTGTGCAAAGCGACACAATCAGTCCGCCCAACATGGCAAACACAAAGCGATAAGACTGCACCGACACCCGCTCCAGTGGACTTGCAGTTATCACACCGCCAAGCGCGGAATAAGGAATATTAATTGCGGTATACATAAGCATTAACAGCACATAGCTGGCAATGGCGTAAATCAACTTACCGTTGTAATCCGTATCGGGGGTGGTAAAAGCGAGTACGCTGATAAGTGCAAATGGCAAAGCCATCCACAGCAAATAGGGCCGGTAAGCGCCCCACCGGGTACGGGTTTTATCGGCCAAAGAACCCATTAACGGATCGGTTACCGCATCAATCAGCCGTACTAATAAAAAGATACTGCCAACGGTCGCGGGATTGAGCCCAACCACATCGGTGTAGTAGAAAGTAAGAAACAAAATGACCGTCTGAAAGACAAAGTTGCTTGCTGTATCGCCAAGCCCGTATGCAACTTTTTCTTTTACACTAATCATTAAATGTCCAGACAGCTATGGATTTTAGCGGCGTTGTTTAAGCCATTCACTTAGTTTCAGGGCGCTTTGTTTAGGTAGCCGTTGCTGGGTTGTAAAGTCCACATGCACAATTCCAAACCGCTTGAGATACCCTTCCGCCCATTCAAAATTATCCAACAGACTCCACACAAAGTAACCTCTGATATCCACGCCTTTTTCCATTGCTGCAGCAACAGCCTGCATGTGGTTCTGTAAATAATTCATCCGCACTTTATCATGCACCTGACCGTCTTGTATCACGTCATCTTCGGCCATACCGTTCTCGGTAATAAAAAGTGGCGGCAAATCATACTCAATATGAAGCTGGAGCAATAAATCACACAAGCCTTGTGGATAAATTTCCCAATTCATTGCCGTGACAGGTACGTTGTCATCAGGCGGCAGGATCTCAAAGTGGCCTCCCGGGCGAGCCTGCACCAGAGCCCGGGTATAATAGTTAACCCCGAGATACGCCATAGGCGCGGAGATTATTTCCATGTCACCCGGTTCAATTAATGGCTTTTCAGCTTCGGGTAAAGTGTTCAGCAGCGGCGGGTATTTCCCCGTTAACGCAGGACTCACATACCAGTCGTTAAAATGGGCCTTTGCCAGTAAGGTAGCCTGCTTATCAGCTTCACTGTCAGTAACCGGATAATAAGTGGTAAAATTCAGAACCAAGCCGCTCGGGATATGCGGGCAGACCTCATTCAGCTCCTGCATAGCAAGCCCATGAGCAAGCAGAAGGTGGTGAGCGGCCTTTTTACCGTATTGCTTACCAATTTTACCCGGCGCATGAACGCCTATTTCGTAACCAAGGAATGCGCTGCAATAAGGCTCATTAAGCGTAGTGTAAGCACTTACTCTATTACCAAATGCGGTGGCTACAATGCGGCTGTATTCAGCAAAAGCGTAGGCCGTAGCGCGGTTAAGCCAACCGCCCTTATCTTCCAAAAATTGCGGTAACTCCCAGTGATAAAGCGTCACATAAGCCTTCAGGCCTCGTCGTTGCAATTCATCGAGTATTTTAAGATAAAAGGCCAGACCTTCCTGATTAACACTGCCGTCAGCACAAATTATCCTTGGCCAACAAACGGAAAACCGATAGGCATCAAAACCCAGTTCATCAATCAGCGCAATATCCTGTTGCCACAGATGATAATGATCACAGGCCGTACGGCCATCGGAGTTATCCTTTACTGCGCCGGGCACCTGGCAAAATGTGTCCCAAATACAGGGCTCGCGCAATTCGCTGGCGCCTTCGATCTGAAAAGACGAAGTGGCAACCCCAACGGTAAAGTTCGGATCACCGAGCACACTATTTATTGAAAAACCTTTACTCATCTTACATTTACGCAACTAACGCAGTGATTTACGTTAGCGTGCGGCCACCTCTTGCAGAATAATACCATCATAAATCAGGCTTCAATTGTAAGCGCTTTCATTTTTTATACAAGTTATTTACATTTTAATTCATATCATTGGTACACCGCCGCTGAATGAAGTTAGTCAGGGTAATACTCAGTATCATTGTATCCAGATGCAACAAATAAACATACTGGCTGCCAATAGCCGCCGTATCTACACGCCAGCACAATTATGTAAACGCTTTCATAAAATCACCATAAACAGCGAAAAAGTACAATTATTCACGGCCAATCGCCTGCTAATAAGCCATAATTTTCAGAATTACTGGTTATTTAAGCGGTTTCGCTACTGACATGAAACACTTACCGAGCTAATTCCCAACGCAAAAATGTAAGCGCTTGCATTTTTAAAATTTATACATATACTCTCACAACAAATTATTAACATTCGTTCATTGGTTTCGCAGTGCTTAGGCATTCGCAGGGGTTATAATCCGGAGAATAATAATGAAATCATTTACTTTGTCAGTGGCTGCAGCAGCCATTGGGGTTACAGCGTTAACCGCTTGCAGCACATCAGAAACTGACAGCCAGTCTGCCAATACCGTTACTGTTCCGGATTACTGGCCGCAAATTCAATCGCCTATCACTAATAAACAAGCCGTTGAAGCCAAGGTTGAAGCGCTGCTGGCCGACATGACAGTAGAGCAAAAAGTCGCGCAACTTATCCAGCCAGAGATCCGCGATGTAACGGTAGAAGACATGCGTCGCTATGGTTTTGGCTCTTACCTTAATGGTGGCGGTTCTTTCCCGGGCGCAAACAAACATGCAACGCCGCAGGAATGGATCGATCTGGCCGAAGCCATGTATCAGGCATCCATCGATGACTCACTCGACGGCAGCAGCATTCCAACCATGTGGGGCACCGACGCGGTGCACGGTCACAATAACGTGATCGGTGCCACACTGTTTCCTCACAACATTGGCCTGGGTGCCATGCGGGACCCGGCGTTAATTGAAGAAATAGCTACCGCTACCGCCAAAGAAGTACGTGCCACCGGTATAGACTGGATTTTTGCCCCCACCGTTGCAGTTGTCCGTGACGACCGCTGGGGCCGCACCTACGAAAGTTACTCCGAAGATCCCGCTATTGTGGGAGAGTATGCGCGCGCCATCGTTACCGGCCTGCAAGGGGATATCAGCGATGGCAACATCGACGACCAGCATGTCATTTCCACCGTTAAACACTTTGTTGGCGATGGCGGTACCGATAAGGGCGATGATCAGGGTAACAACCTGGCCAGTGAAAAGGAGCTGTTCGACATCCATGCCCAAGGCTACGTGCACGGCTTAAATGCCGGTTCACAATCCGTAATGGCATCATTTAATAGCTGGCACGGCGAAAAGATCCACGGTAGCAAATACTTACTTACCGACGTTCTGAAAGACAAAATGGGCTTTGATGGCTTTGTGGTAGGTGACTGGAACGGCCACGGCCAGATCCCGGGCTGCACTAACGACAACTGCCCGCAGGCTTTACTGGCAGGTCTGGATGTTTATATGGCGCCGACCCCAACCTGGAGGCCTTTAATGGAAAACTTGATTACCCAGGTGAACAGCGGCGAAATCCCCATGGCACGGCTTGATGACGCCGTTAGCCGGGTACTGCGGGTGAAATTACGCGTTGGTCTTTTCGACCTGCCTTCACCGGCTAATCGCAGCCTGTCGGGAGACATATCGGTTATCGGTGCCGATGAGCACCGTGAAATCGCCCGTGAAGCCGTGCGTAAATCATTGGTGATGCTTAAAAATAACCAACAACTGTTACCCCTTGCGCCAAATAGTCGGGTGCTGGTCGCCGGTGATGGCGCGCACAACATTGGTAAGCAATCCGGTGGCTGGACCATTACCTGGCAGGGCACCGGTAATGAAAACAGTGATTTCCCGGGAGCCACCTCTATTTACACTGGCATTGAGCAAACCGTTGAAGCCGCCGGAGGTGAGGCTGAATTAAGCGTGAATGGCAGCTTCACAGAAAAGCCTGATGTAGCGATTGTAGTATTTGGTGAAACACCCTATGCCGAAGGTAACGGTGATATCGCCAATGTGGAGTATCAGCGCGGTGATAAGCAAGACCTGGCACTGCTGAAATCCCTAAAGGCGCAGGGTATTCCCGTAGTATCAGTATTCATTACCGGTCGCCCTTTGTGGGTAACGCCGGAACTAAACGCCTCCGATGCCTTTGTGGTTGCCTGGTTGCCCGGCTCAGAAGGCGGCGGTGTAGCCGACGTATTATTCAGTAAACCAGACGGTTCAGTTAACTACCCAATGCACGGCAAGCTGTCGTTCTCATGGCCAGCCGACCCATTCCAGAACCCGGTTAATAGGGGTGATGGCAAGCAACCGCTATTTGCCTACGATTACGGCCTGAGCTACGGTGAAAACGCAGACCTGCCGCAACTCGATGAGTCTGTGAATAGCGCTGCCAACGCCGCCGGCGATGCGGTAATCTTTCAGCAGAGCGTACAACAGCCGTGGTCACTTATCGCCACCAGTGCCGGCGAGCAAGGCGCAATGAACAGTAACGTACTGAGTGTTAATACCCTTAGCATCCGTACTGCCGACCGTCACGTGCAGGAAGATACGCTGCAGATTGAGTTCGGTAGCAGCGAAGACAGCATCCGCTTCTTCTCGCCTTTCCCGGAAGATCTGCTCGATTACGCTGTGCCAACAGGTGTACTGGCCTTTGATATTCAGCGTTCAGCAACAACCGGGATGACCGTTTCCATGTCTTGTGGTGATGGCTGCGAAGCTGAACTGGCCCTGGACGACTTCATCACTGCTGACAACAACTGGCAGAGCGTAGCGATTCCACTGAGCTGCTTTGTTGATAAGGGCGTTAACCTGCGTGAGATATATGTGCCCATGGCACTCTCCGCCGAGGATGCTACCGAGTTTAAACTGTCAGATATCCGCTTTACCCGGGTAGAAACGCCTGTCGCCTGCCCTGGCTCCTGAGTGTGTGTGCCCTGTGGCCGGGACCATTTGATTGGCCCGGTCACCCTCCCGGGGCCTTACGCTACTTAGCATTATCCCTGCAATGCTCTCCGGGCATTTCAAATTCTATTGTTGTATGGTCCAGGTTAAAGGGTTCAAGGGCTTTGGCGACCCGGGCTTTTAATTCAATCAGAGCAGACACATCAATGCGCTTATCCAGCTCAAGATGTGCGGTAAGCACATGACTGGCGCCATCCAGAGACCAGAAATGAACATGGTGCAAAGCACCCACGTGCTCAATTTCCTCTAACGAAGCTAAAATAGCAGCGCGCTTATTGCTATCAGGGTTAACCTGAAGAAATAGCTTCACCGTATGAATAACGTGCTTCACCACGTTAAACAAAATAAACAAGGTAAACACTACCGACAGCAGTGGATCCAGTATCGGCCAGTCAACAAATTGCAGCACGATAGCGACTATCAACACCGCCACCCAGCCGAGTAAATCTTCCAGTAAATGCCAGTTGAGAACCTTCTCGTTCAAGGTGTCTCCACCATGTAGCTTGTAAGCTGCGAAACCATTTGCCGCAATGCCTAAGATAGCCAGCACAATCATGCCCTCAGTCACTGGCATTTCAGGTGACCACAAACGAGGAATGGCTTCAGTCAGCACCCATACCGACCCCACAACCAGGATCAAACCATTAATCAAAGCGCCCAGTAAGCTAAGGCGCTTAAACCCGTAGGAATACTGTTCGGTAGCATCGCGCTTACCCACTTTACTGAGATACCAGGCAAGACCAATCGCCAGCGAATCCCCCAAATCGTGAACCGCGTCGGCCATGATCGCCACACTGTTGGTTAACCAGCCGCCGATAAACTCGATAATGGTAAAGATGAAATTGAGCCAGAACGCCCAGCTGATTCTGTCTTCGGCAATATCATGATGGTGATGGTGGTGATGACCATGGTCATGAGCGTGAGAATGATGATGGTGGTCGTGCTCCTGGCCATGTGTGCTCATATTGGAAACTCTGCAACGGGTTGAAATCTAATGAGCTATCAGCATAGCCATTACCCTGCTATCTGATCAATGGGTTTATCGGCTCATAACGAAACGTCGTCGTTCTGATATCGGAATGTGGGCAGTCTGCGCGAAGCCCCTCGGCTCCTAAAAGTAACCAATCCTCTCTGTGTGCCCGCCCTACAGAGTGCCCTTTTGACAGGTCTAAACACAAAGACTCACGACTGGCCGGAAGCAACAAATGCCCTGCCGGATTCATCTTTAGCCACTGCCACGCGGCAAACATTTCGGCTTCGGGCGGCGTATGATAACCAAAGTGCACAATTTGCCGACGAGCAAATAGCATAAACTGCTCTCCGGTATCTAACAGTGCTATTTCGTTATTAGCAGGAACATGGCTATCGATTACCTGCCATACTGCGGCCGGTGTGCGAATTGGGTTAAGTAAACTGGCAAATCCCACACTGTAACTGCACCATAGCACCAGCATGGTTACGCCCCAGGCCTGCCAGCCTGCTCTGCGGCGCATCACAAACAATACTACCAAAACCGCCAGCCCGGTGGTCAGAAACAGGCCGCTGCCATCCACTTCATAACGTTGATTAAGTTTAGCAACGGGCCCGGTATCAACCAAACCCAGTAACCCCAACACAAACAAGCTACCACCAATCAGTAAAGGTATCCCCCACAGGATGCGGGACAACCACTTTTTGTCCGCGGTGTGCGGCATGTAAGGCGCCATGGCCAACGCCAGCATCGGTAGCGCCGGCAGGATATAGACCCCACGCTTGCCCGGACTCATGCTAAAAAACACCAGCACCAGCAACACAAACCCCAGCGGCATCACAATGCGTGCGTCATTTTTTCTCCAGGCGCTGCGCCAGTGTGGCCATTGCCAGGGTAATAACACCACCAGCGGTAGCCACGCCCAGGGCACAACGTTTATCAGAAAGTACCAGAATGGCTTGATGTGGTGCCAGGAGTTGGCGTATCGGGTGACTGTCTGTTTCATCAGGATATTGTCACGATAAGCGTTATAGGCCGGATCTAACCGGCCATCCACAGCCAGCAACATTGGCAGTAGCCACAGCAACAATGTTACCAGCATGGTCAGTACACCTGTTGCCCACCATCCCCAATGATATCGCTTTGGTAAAGTTTGCAGCGGAGTCTGACGCCACAACACAAGAGCATAGGGCAGCAACATTAACAGTGCTAAAAAACCAACCCCTTTGGTCATAATACCCAATCCCATGGCCACACATCCTGCCAGCCACCAGGTAATATGACCATTAGGACAAAGCGTCGCCCGCAGTAAGCCATAGCAGCCCAGCGTCACCCACATGCACACACTGGCGTCGATTTGTGCGCTTTTCGCCTGCAGAACAAACTGCACGCTGGCCAGCAGTAATCCGGCCGCCCACCAGGCTTCCCGGCTTCCCCATAAGCGGCGACATATATCAAACACCGCCAGCACGGTGACTGTGCCAGCGATGGCTGATGGTAATAAAAAGGCGATATACAGCGAGCCAGTAAGAGCGTAAAAGATAGCGATAGACCACATAAATAATGGTGGTTTATCCGGATACAGCTCATTCCCTCGCATCGGAAAAAGCCATTGTCCTGTTTCCACCATGTCTTTGGCAATTAGCGCAAAACGGGGTTCATCGGCAGGCCAGGGTGCCCGCAGTCCAATGCCTAAGGCAAGCAGTAAAAAGGTCAGTAAGCCAAGCCAGATCAGATCGGTGCGCTGATAGCGACTGAAAGAAGGCAGTAAATTCATGGTTAATGAGTACGTTTAAACGGTGCTGACTGGCTGTTGCTGATACCAGCGATAAAGGTGTGCTCCTAGCAACACCGAACACACCAGTAAGCTCAGGCTGACGCTGATTTGCCACGAAGACATCTGTTCCATACCCTGCCCCATGAGGGCGAATGTCAGCATCTGCGGCACGTAACCCAACGCCGATGCGCTCACAAAAGCCCGACCCTTAATGGTACTGGCACCCGCCACAATGTTGGTGAGCGCATTACTGCCAATGGGTAGTAACCTTATCGCCAGGGTCGCGGTATAGGGTTTTCCGGCCAGCAACGGATGGAGTTTTGCAATTACGCCGGGAAAGCGGCGTCTCACCCAGGCCTGTAAAAAGTAACGGGAAATCATAAAAGTGGTTGCGCAGGCAATAGCGGCCATCGCGGTGGAAAGCAGCGTACCAGCTGTTACGCCCAGCAGGCCACCGCCAATAAAAGCCACTATCTGACGGGGGAACCCTACCAGCATCAGCAACACGCCGCTCACTACCAACAGGGGCCAGCCAAGAACGCCCTGAGCGGTAAGCCACTGCTCGACGGCCTGTGGATCGGCATATTCACCGAGGCTCGCCATTTTTACCAAGCCGGCAATCACCAGACAGGCAATCAGCGGTTTCAACAGCGCTCGTATACTTGCTTGCAAACGATTTATAGTACTGGCTTTAGGCATTAATCGGTCACTTCCTGAGGATGAGGACATTTCGCCCGCCTAAGTAACCATATAACACCAAATAAATCCACAATCCCCACGCCAAGCCGACTCAACATGGTGTAGTTGGATGTTCCGCAGTGGCGGTCGCGGTGATTAACCTCCACCACAAAAACGCGTCCTTCAAGACGCTTTACCAGCGCCGGCAGGAAACGATGCATATGATCGAAGTAAGGCAAAGATAAGAACGTGCTGCGCGGAATTAATTTTAAACCGCAGCCGGTATCGGGCGTTTCATCGTGTAACAGGCGCTGGCGTACCCGATTGGCAATACGCGATTGCAGTCGCTTCCAGGCGGTATCCTTACGATTTTTACGATAGCCGGCAACACAAAAATCCGTTTCTATCGGCTGACGCGCAGCGACCTCAATAAAATGTGGGATATCCGCCGGATCGTTCTGACCATCCGCATCAAGCGTGATAATCCACTCATAACGAGCATAACGAACCCCTGTCATAATGGCGGTGGACTGCCCCATAGATTTTTCATGCTGCACTACACGCAGGCAAACAGGCAAATCGTTTGCAAGTTCACGTATTTCACTGAGCGTGCCATCCGTACTGCCATCATCCACGTAGATGATTTCAAACTCTACCTCTGGCGGCGTATGCTGGGTAATCTCAGTCACCAACGGCCGGATATTGCCCTGCTCATTTTTTGCAGGGATAACAAAAGAAACGTTCACAACTCACCACATGTTATTGTTTTCACAATAAGCTACCTGAGTTTTCTTAAGACAAGCTTAAGCTTTGAAATAAGTAATGGCGGTGACCAGGCCACAGCGGCTGACTAAATAATGCCGCTATCAATCACCGGTGTAACCCAGTAGCGAATACGGTGCTGTAACGATAATGCCGCCAGAGCAGCCGTTAAACTATCCAGATCTTTATGCTGCAGGCGAATATCAATTCTGCACACCGAGCGATGCCCGGCTACCTGCTCACTCACCGTATAATTAGCGTGTTCCTTGCTGTAGCCTTCAATACCATGCATGGAAAACCCGCCAACAAACGGCTGGCACAATAAACAATCCACCACGTTATCAACGGTCTCAGGATCCACAAAGCAGCTAAAAATGCATTGTTCAGTCATGATGTTTGCGCTCCAGAGTGAAATACAGAATCGGCAGAATGATAAGTGTGACCAGGGTAGAGGAAAGCAGGCCGCCAATCACCACAATGGCCAGTGGCTTTTGGATTTCAGAGCCCGGACCGGTAGCAAAGGCCAGTGGCATTAAGCCAAAGATAGCCGTGGTTGCCGTCATCAGGATAGGCCGCAGGCGGTCTTTTGCGCCCTGGATGATGTGCTCTTTAAAATCACCCGCCAGCTTCGCCAACTGCTGAAAATGCGACAACATCACCACCCCATTGAGTACCGCCACGCCAAGCAGCGCAATAAATCCAACTGAGGCTGGTACCGACAGGTATTCACCGGTAAACCACAGCGCAAACACACCACCTACCAGTGCAAACGGGATATTGGCCAGGATCAGCAGCGCCAGTTTCAGCTCTTTCAGCTGGGTAAACAGGATAATCAGGATAACGCCCAGCACTAACGGAATGATGGTCAGCAGGTTATTGGTTGCACGGATCTGATTTTCAAACTCGCCGCCATAGCTTACCGTGTAGCCAGTAGGTAGAGACACACTGTTTCTCACCTCTTCTGCCACTTCTTCAACAAAAGACGCCAGGTCGCGATTTTCTACATTGGCACTCACCATCACATACCGTAAGGCATCTTCCCGCTCAATCACCGCAGGGCCTTCAACCCGTTCAAGCTCTGCCACCTGAGATAACGCCAGCAAGGTGCCATCGGGTAGCTGGATTGACAGGTTGGCCAGTTCAATATCGCTGCCGATTGCCGCAATACCCTCACGCTGATTAGAGAACATCAGCGGCGTAACGATGCGGCCGTTAATGATGTCGGTAACCTGCACACCGTTCACTTGCATTTGTAAATAGTCAGACAGCTCGGTGAGCGACATATCAAACCTCAGTGCGATATCCATTTTCGGCTTAATGCGTAAATAGTCACCGCCTTCCATCAGCGTTTTGTTTACGTCTACTGCGCCCTGCACGCTTTCCGTTACGTTCGCGACCTCACTGGCCACTTCCGTGAGACGGGCAATGTCATCACCAAAGATTTTGATGCTTACCATGCCGGTACTGCCGGTAAGCATTTCGGATACGCGCATTTGAATCGGCTGGGTGAAGCCGTAGTTAATACCGGGGAAGCCCTTTAATACCTCACGAATAGCGTTGGCCAGTTCGGCCTTGGTGTCGAAGCGCCATTCATCGGTGGGGGCAAGTTGCATAAACACATCGGTTTCATTCAGGCTCATGGGATCAAGCCCCAGCTCGTCCGAGCCGGTGCGCGCCACAATTTGCTTAATCTCGGGGATTTCGGCAAGTAATGCCTCTTCAATTTGTTTATCCAGCGCTAAAGAAGCTGTTAGCGACAGCGTCGGTGATTTTTCCAGTTGCACAATCAGGTCACCCTCATCCAGGGTTGGCATAAAGGTTTTACCTAACTGTGTAAAGGCCAGTACGGTGAGGGCCAGGGTTACCGCCATTGCAATAAACAGGGTTTTGGGTACCGCAATGGCTTTTCGCAAAGCGCTTTCAAAGCCGTTTTGTAATGCCTGTAAATAACCCGGCAGTTGCTGCGGCGCTTTGCTAACAAAGAAAGACGCCAGCACCGGAATAATGGTAAAAGCACTTACCAGCGCTACCGCCATAGCAAACATGATCGTCATGGCCACCGGACTGAATAATTTGCCCTCAAGACCGGTCAGGGTTAGCAGTGGCGTAAAGACCACCAGCACTATCAGCGTACCGGCAATGACCGGCGTGGCAACCGCTTTAGCAGAACGATAGATCACATGCAGCCTTGGCAAAGGCACGCCACGGGAGAGCTGCGAAACAATATTTTCCACCACCACTACCGAGGCATCGACCAGCATGCCAATGGCAATCACCAACCCGCCCAGGCTCATGAGGTTAGCGGTGAGATTAGTCACGCTCATCAGATAAAAGGTGATGAGTACTGCCACCGGGATCACACAGGCCACCACAAACGACGCGCCAATCTGACCAAGAAACACCGCCAGCAGCACTACAACAATCACAATTGCCTGGCCAAGCGCACTGGTGATGGTTCCCACCGCGGTATCGATCAGGTTTTTGCGGTTATAAAACACATTTACCTCGGTCCCTGCAGGTAAGCCGGGCTTAATTTGCGCAAGCTTTGCCTGTACCGCTTCCACCACCTCAGCGGTATTGCTGTTTTTGAGCGCGACAATTAACGCTTCGGTGGTTTCCTTACCGTCTTTAGTCACCCCACCATAGCGGGCCAAACTGCCTACTGACAACCGGCCTATGTCGTCGAGTCTTATAGCGCTGCCCTCTTTAATCGCAACCACCCGTTCTGCCACGTCTTCCAACTGAGTGAAACGCCCTTCGCTACGCACAATTAGTGTGTCATTGCCCACCTCTATGCGGCCAATGCTTCCATTGATATTAGATCGGGTAAGCGCGTCGGCCACGTCAGGCAGGGTGAGTCCCAAAGCACTCATCCGCTGCACATCCGGAGTGAACTGCACAGTTTTGGTATAGCCACCCAATACATTTACCTCTGCTACACCGGCAACGGTGCGCAGCGCAGGTCTGATTTGCCAGTCCAGTAAATGCTTACGCTCCATGAGCGACAGGTTAGGGTTTTCCAGGGTCAGCATAAACATTTCGCTAAGCGGCGTACTCATTGGCGCAATACCGCCGTCTACCGTGGGTGGTAACTCGCTCCACAGATTATTCAGACGTTCTGCAACCTGCTGGCGGGCCCAGTAAATGTCGGTACCTTCCACAAAATCCAGGGTAATAGAGGTAATGGCATATTTGGTGGTTGAACGCAGTACCGCTTTATCTGGGATCCCCAGCAATTCGGTTTCCAGTGGCTGGGTAATTTGCGCCTCAATTTCTTCGGCGGTCATACCCGGCGCTTTAATAATCACGTTAACCTGTGTAGGGGAAATATCCGGAAACGCATCTACCGGCAGTTTCAACCACGCACTGACCCCGGCTGTCAGGGCTACAGCGAACATCGCCAGCACGAAAATGCGCTGACTTAGGGAAAATTGGATCCAGCGGGCAATCATCTATTCGCCTCCCAGACCCAGTAAAATGCCTTGTACCGCACTCACCGACGAGGTGAGTACCTGCGCGTTCTTAAGCTGTTCACTATCGGCAATCAGCAGTTGACCATCATGGCGTCCCAGCACGGTGACCGCCACCGGCACTAACTCAGCGCCCTCTTTCGCCAAGACATAATACTCACCTTCAAAGAAATAAACGCTTGAGGCAGGCACAGCAAGGCCGGCCTGTTCAATAACCGGCGTTACCATAACCGCATCAGCAAAACTCAGCGCACAGTCGGCATTGCCGGTAACCGGGGCGCTCCACAACCGGCTGACAAGACCACTGCTTAAGCGTTCGCGATAGGCTACGTCCAGATGACAAGTGCCCATTGTTAATGCCGAGACCTTATCAGCAAGCTCGGATGGCAGTTGCACTCTTAAGCGCAAAGCGCTTTGTTCAATCACCTCACCATACACAAACGCTTCGTTATCGAGTTGTTCACCAGCCGGTATAAACACGCCGGCAACAGGCGCGGTCAGTAACGCGGAATCTTCATCATTGGCCCGTTGTAACAACTCTTCGGCATGTTCAAGATGGCCCAGTTCAAGCTTGCTGGCAAAATAGTGATCGGTAATCGACTGCCAGGTTTGCTGGTTAATGGACTTGCTGTTAAATAACGGTAAGTTTTGCTGATAACGCTGCTCAGCCTGACGGTAAATCTCTTTTTGGGCTTTGAGCATTTCGTAGAAATGATGAACCTCGCTGCCGGTTAATTTAACCAGCGGGGTATTGGCCGCCACAGAGGCTTGTGGCGCTACCAGGTATTGCTGCTGTAATACCCGAAATGGCAATACCAGTTGATAACCATTGCCCGGCAGATAGCTTACTTCACCGCTTACTGCCGGTGTTGGCACAGCAGGCACAATCTGCGGCGCTGCAAATTTGAGTGACAGGCGCCCCAGAGATTCAAGGGAGATCCGCTGGTTTTGCGCTGTTGCAGTAGAAACTGTCAGCACTAACAAAAGAAAAGAGAAAAACGATTTCATAGCACTTGCCCTGCCAGTTGATTAATTTGAGCAACCCGTTGTTGCTGAGAAAGTTTGAGCTGGTCCAGTTGATAGGTGCGGTCGCGCTGTTCCAGCAACGATTGCAGCCAGTTGCTTTGCTCCAGCTCGCTGCTCTGCTTTAGCTGCGCCAGTTGCTCAACAATTTGCTCACCTATGGCAACCTGCTGCTCGCCAATAGCAATTTGCTCTTCCAGCGATGTCAGACTGGCCAAATTGGTACTGACCTGCTGTTGCAAGGTAATTCGCAGGTTCATCAGCGATTGTGAAAGTGCCAAATCGGTTTGCTGCCAGGCCTGCAGATCCTGCGGGTTGGCAGGCATCTCAAGGGCCAGCGGGATGCCTACCGCAATACCTACCTGATTTTCGTCGCCCATCACGCTTTGTAAGCGGCGCGCCACCAGCGCAACATCCCAGTTGCTCTGACTTTGCCGGCCATACTGATAGGCCGCTGCGGCGTATTGCTTTTGTAAGCTCAGGAGTTTCAGTTCGGGGTGGCTGTTAAGCGCAGCGTCGAGACTATCGGGTACCGTTTCTGTCATATTAGCAGGTAAGGTATAGGCGCCGGTGAGCTCGGTGTAAGCTCGCATTGCACCTGCCAGTTCCGCTTTGGCATTAACCAGTGCTTGCTGCACATCGAGCTGCTGCTGTTGCCACTGCAAATAGGCTAAGCGGGATAATTCGCCTGCGTTAAACCGCTCGGTTAACTGAGTGCCCAGCCGGGACAGCCACACCTGCTTATCACTCAGGGCGTTAACCTGCTGACGCGCCATGGCAGCATCCCAGGCACGCTGTCTCACCAGCCCGGAAATCAGCAGAGCCTGCTGACGCTGCCGGGCAACCATGATGGCCTGATTGGTTTGTTCCATCTGATCAAATAAATCCAGATTATCCGGGCGCTGTAATTGCACACCGAGCCGTACTTCAAGCTCATCGGTACCGGTTGCCAGGTTAGATTGTAGCGCGGAGACTTCCAGCGTCGGCGCGCCGATGAGCCAGCGACTCAGCGACGAGCTTTGATGTGCCATCCAGTCAGAGGAATAACTCTGCTCGACGCGCTGTTGAGCCTGCACGCGTAGCGCCGCTAAATCGGCGATTTCTGAAGCCTGAAGATAAGCAGAGAAAGAGCCACTCAGTATCACAATGATACCGGTGGTTAAGAACCCGAAAACACGTTGAAAATACATAGCAATTATCCCTGTAAGAGGGACTCAAGATGCCAGATTATGCCCCTTTCGCCTATCGGACATCTGGCCCATAAGGCCGTAAATAAATGATTTTATTAATTTATTCAGTGAGGACTTTGCGACTGACGAGTACGGCTCTGAAATGTCAAAAGTATGCCATCAAGGTCGACTCCAGCCTGGTCGCCGGCCTGTTTTATTTCATGCTGACTAAGCCCCTGCTCCCAACGAGCAAGGGCCCACAAATGCAATACCCTGGTACCGGTTCGACAGATGGCATGAACCCGGCCTGTAGCGCCCAGCAGAATTCGACCAAACTCGGCAACGTCCTGAATGCTGTAGTTACCACTTACTACCGGTAAAAACTTATATTCCAGTCCTGCTGCCCGGGCCCATACTCGTAATATGGCATCCGGCACCTGATTGGGCTCATCAAAATCCGGACGACCATTTATCAGCGTGGTAACGCCTGCCTGGGCTAAGGTATACAAGTCGTCCTTGGTTAACGGTCCTGAAACGCTAAAATGATGATTTATAGTGCGAATATTCATACCGGTACCTCCACGAAGTACAGCGTGTGTAGTGAAGAAAGAAAGATAAAGCTGCCCATCACAATTAACATCACGCCAAAGCCTTTTTTCAGCTGTTGCTGGGGTAGCCGCCCGCCAAGCTTTGCACCGAACAGGGAGCCGGCTGCGCCGATAATTACCATTAGCGTAATGAGCTGAAAGTCGAAGGGCAGTTCTCCAAGCTGGCTGAACAAATACAGGTATTTGCCAAATCCAACTACCGATTGCATCACAATAATCGCCAGACTGGTGCCCACCGCCTGGCGCATAGATACGCCACCAAGAGCCAACAGTGCCGGTACAATTAAAAAGCCACCGCCAACCCCTACCAAACCAGCAATCATGCCCACCACCATGGCGGCCGGAACCAGCTTTGCCAGAGACACGTCATTACTGGCAGCAATGTTAACGGGCTTAAGCATAAAACGGCTGGCAAGCAGCATAATGATGGCGAACAACACCAACTGCGCCAGACCACTGAAGTACTGGGAAAGCTGCGCGCCCAGATAAGTACCAACCATACTCGGCAAGCCAAAACTGACCACCTTCTGCCACGCCACCAGACCAGCCCGTTGTTGACGCCATACCCCTGCCAGGGCAATACCGCCTACAATTAACAGGGATTCCGCAATCGCCACTTTAGGCGGGCGCTCAACTACATAGGTCAGTAGCGGTACTGTGAGGATCGAACCACCAGAGCCAAGCAGGCCAAGACTCACGCCAATCACAATGGCGCCGATAAGGGTAAGCAACATGGCTACGACTTAATCGTCAGGGGGATTTTCAGGTAACATTTACCATTGTCTTCTGCCGGCGGCAGCTGGCCCGCTCTGACATTCACCTGAATCGCAGGAAGCAGCAGTTTAGGCACCGCCAACGTGGCATCCCGGGCTTCCCGCATGGCCACAAAATCGGCCTGGCTGACGCCATCTTTTACATGAATATTGTTGCGGCGCTGCTCAATCACCGAGGTTTCCCAGGCGAAGTGATCCCGCGTAGGGCTCTTATAGTCATGCCCTACAAACATCCGGGTAGCCTCCGGCAGGGCCAGAATTTTACGGATGGACTGATATAGGGTTTGTGCACTGCCGTTAGGAAAATCCGCCCGGGCCGTGCCGTAATCCGGCATAAACAGGGTATCGCCCACAAACACCGCATCTTCTATGTAGTAAGACACACAAGCCGGGGTGTGACCGGGCGTATGCAGCACTTCAATATCTAAGTGGCCCAGCGTAATTACTTCCCCGTCGACAAACAGCTGGTCAAACTGACTACCGTCGGTGGGAAACGTGCTTTCCAGGTTATAAATCGCTTTAAACGTGGATTGTACCCGGCGAATATGATCGCCTACGCCAATCAGCCCGCCGAGCTTTTCCTTGATGTAAGGAGCGGCAGTGAGGTGGTCGGCATGGGCGTGGGTTTCCAGGATCCACTCGAGTGTTAAGCCATTTTTGTCAACGTAACTGACAACTTTGTCAGCGAACTCATGGGAAATCTGCCCGGCTGCGGCGTCGTAGTCGAGTACCGGGTCGATAATTGCGCAGCTGTTAGTGGCACGGTCAGTTACCACGTAGGCCACGGTAAACGTGGGCTCATGGAAAAATGGCGTGATCTGAATTTTGCTCATTTGCCGGCTCTCTGTATCAAAATAGAATGGGTCTTTAGTGTGATACAGCAAAAGCTTTGCCAGCTGGCCCGGGCGCTATCCACAACTGCGTATAACAACGCCAAAGAAAAACCTAATCCATTGATTATTAAATGTTTATATTATTTAGAATTTTTTACTTTTAATGGCATAATTCGCCAAATACGTTGTTGAGCAGGTACCCTCTGCCGGCTTTAACAATGACGTTTTCCAATCCTTATGCGTTAGCTCGCAAACCCAGCTAATCACTGGTTGTTTTGCACATTGTGTGGAGCAGTTTTTGTATGTTGTCTTGTGTGGATTGTGGTGCCTGTTGCGCCACCTTTCGGGTGTCTTTTTACTGGGCGGAGTCCGACCCGTTTGCCGGCGGTTCGGTTCCGGCCGAACTGACTACTAAAATTTCGCCAAACCTGGTGTCGATGGCAGGTACTAATCAGCCTAACCCAAGGTGTGTGGCCCTGACAGGCGAAATTGGTAAACAGGTTAGTTGCAGTATTTATGAACAACGCTCGTCAACCTGCCGGGAATTTGAGGCCGGCTCGGCCGATTGTTTAAAGGCCCGGCTAAAGCATGGGATCACTGACGATGTTATCCCTATCCGCGTTGCCTGAAAATATTAACTGGGCGGATTTAGTATCAGCGTGTCTTTGCATTGCAGTTCAGCCGGATACACGTGGCTGGCAATGATGATAAGACGCGTTGCGGCTTTCTGTTGTAACAAGGCAACCAGTTGGCTGACCGCTGCTCCATCGAGCCCCTCAAAGGGTTCATCCAGCAGCCACACCGGTGACTGGATAAGCATTGCTCGTGCTATGCCTAAGCGCTTGCGCTCGCCGCCTGATAATACGCGGCCGCCCGGGCCGAGCCACTCGCCCGGGTCGTTAAGCTGAGCCAGGCCAACTTTGCTCAGTACGTCATTAAGTTGCGTAGCCGAAAAGTCCCGCCCCAGAGTCAGGTTATGCCTGAGCGTGGCGGCGAGGATCACCGGTTGCTGCTCCAGATAAAGCCAGCCTTCAATCAGGCCGTCCCCCGGTGCATTACCATCGCAAAGGCGTTGCCCATGGCAGGCTACCAACCCGCTGACCGCCTGCAGTAACTGGGATTTACCTGCGCCGCTTGGGCCGCCAACCAGATAAAGACCGCTGGCATCAAATTCCGCTGTCACTTTTTGCTCGGGTAGGTTCACTGAACCAAAGCCTGTAAGAGTGAGCGTGCTGGACAATGGTACGGCGTCTGTCAGTTGCAGGGGGTCTACTGGTAGTGTTTTAAGTGCCTGTTTGCCCTGCACATACCGGTTTAGCGCAGGCTGACCATTAAAGGAGCGGCCCAGCCAGTCACCGGCGCTGAGCAACAGCATGGGCACCACCAGCAACAGCGGGTTACCGCCTTCCCCTTCAAGCTGAGTATGGATAGCCAGATAAATAATCACCAGCATCAGCGCCCAGGCAAGCCCCTGAAATACCCACAGACTCTGCAAAGTAAGCCGTTGCTGACTGGTTTCCGTTTCCCACAGGGTTTGTGCAGAGGGTAACTGCGCTAACTGCTCTTGCACAGTTTTTAAATGCCAGATGGCCACACTCCCGAGCACCACATCGGATTGTTCTCTGAATTCATGCTCCTGAAGCACCTGAATTTTAACTAAAGTGAGCCCTTGCATACATAGCGCCGCCATGATCACCAGCCAGATAACGCCAAGCGCGATTGTCCAACCGGCAAAAGGGATATCCAGCACCAGCAATGTTACTGCGCTCACCACCAGCATAAGGACCGCAGAAGCCTGCTGAGAAACCCAGCCGACCCACACCGCAGCGATGGCCTCGGTATGACTGGCCAGCGCTTCAACTTCTTCACTGCGCTGGCGGATCTGCGCAGCAAACAGCCGTTCAAATAATTGCACGCGTAGCAGCGAGGTGAGTTGCAATAAATGCTTGTGGCCTACCCACATGTGGGCATAGCCACTACCAATGCGTATTAGCGCCAGCGCTCTGATCACTACCGCTGGCAGCATGTAGTTAAAATTCACCGGAGCTACAGCGCAGGCGGCAATAAACCACGATGACACAATTAAAATGGCCAGCCCGGCACCGCCGTGCAGCACTGCCAGTAATACGGTAATGAAGGCTTTCACGATACTGCCTCCCCACCAGCCGTTTGCTGCACCCTGCGGTTTTCTACCTGCCAGGTACGGTTAAACCAGTCATCCGGCAGCGCCTTATGGGAAACACATAGTACAGTTCGCCCCTGCCCCAGGGTATGAATAAGCTTGCTGAGGCTGTGATGCTGCGCCTCTGGTAGATGCGCAGTGGGCTCATCGAGCAGCCATACCGGCGCGTCAGACAATAACAAGCGTGCCAGTGCCAGACGCTGCGCCTGCCCACCAGAGATAGCAGGCACTTCAGCCAAAGGCGTATCTAGCCCGGCCGGCAGCGAATCCAGCCATGCCTTAAGCTCTACTTCACTTAGCGCCTGTTCCAGTCTGGCGGTGGTAAAAGTGCGCTGATAATTAAGATTTTCACGCAGTGTGGCGGGTAACAATACCGGATGCTGAGTGAGCATGGCCACCCGACAAGGCAAACGATAATTCCCCGTCCGCTGGCCGGCAAGGGCTTCCAGTAACAAGGTTTTACCGCTGCCAGACGGACCGGTTATGGCTACCCAGTCTCCAGGCAGCAACGTTAATGACTGGCTCGCGAGCAGGTTATCTGCAAGTTGTAAGCTAAACTGCTGCGGCTCGGTGAGTTCGTTGGCCGGTTCATTCAATTGCCCGGCTTCCAGCGCCGCAAGCCATTCACCAGCCGCATCGCGCGCGGCTTCAGCTTCGGCCTTCTGGTGATAAAACTGCCCCAGCGCCTTAAGTTCTGAAAACAGTAAGGGTGCGGTAAGTAACAGCCATAAGCCAGAATGCAGCGTAAGCTCGGGGCCTAACGAGAATTCGCCTAATAAACTAAAGCCAATAAACACTGCAATTAATGCAACGGCGATGGTCGAAAAGAAATCCAGCACGGTATTGGATAAAAACGCCACACCAACCACCTTCATGGTGCGTTCATTCAGATCGTCACTGGCTTGTTTTAATATCTTTTGTTCAATCTGATGGGTGCGAAAACTGGCCAGTAACCCAAGTGCCGTGAGGCGATCAACAAACAGACTGCCCAGCCGGGTAAGGGCAACGAAATGTTTCCGCTGAAGCGCCGCCGCACCCTTGCCTACCAAAATCATAAACAGCGGAATAAGCGGTAATGTGATTAGCAGGCTGCCACCCACCACCGGGTTAACCACCAAAATAAACAGCAGCGCGAAAAAGGGTGTAAGCACCGCCACATATTGTTGCACCTGATAGTCGTAGCGCCAGTGAACCAACGCGCTGATGTGGCGGGTCCATACCGATTGCCAGAAGTAAGCCGAATGGGTGCTGACTAACGAGGTTTGCTCTGCTACCAAACGCTCAGCAAAGCGCTTTTCAAGGCCACTAAGTAAATCAGATTTCGCCTGCAAGGTGCGCCGATAGGCATCACCCTGCAGTAGCCAAGCCAGTAATAACGCAGCCGTCAGGCCCAGCCAGTCACTCATATCCGGCTGCTGAGCCAGCACCACCCAGTCGTGCATCATCGCGGCAAAAAGCCAGTAGCCGGCAATTAAACACAACAGCCGGGTGGTTTTTATGGCCACTAATAAAAACAAGGTGCTGCGCGATGCAACACCCTGCTTGATGACGGTGGCGTTAAACCACCGCGGGAGGGACTGGCTATCTTTCACTACTGATCTTCTGGGTCTTCAGGGCGATCCAAGTTCTCAGTCGATTCTAACCACATGGCGTTAATAATGCCAAATGAACAAGCCAGTAAAACGCCTAATATCCAGGTAAAATACCACATGTTCTGTTCTCCTTAGTAAATCGCGTGAGATGAGTCTAAGTCGCTGTTTTTAATGCGACCGCGCATCACGTAGAAGCCGTAAGCGGTGTAGCTTAAAACAATTGGCACAAACACACAGGCAACACCAAACATAATTTTCAGGGTCATTTCACTGGATGTTGCATCCCACACGGTTAAGCTTGCCACCGGCATGGTGGTGCTTGGCATCAGGAATGGGAACATTGAGAAGCCCGCTGTCAGAATAATACCTGTCATCATCAGCGCGCTACTCACAAACGCCCAGCCACCGCGGCCTGCTTTGGAGAAGAAAGCGCAAGCCAGGCCCGCCCCAATACCTAACAGAGGCGCCACTACCATCCAGGGGTATTTGCTGTAGTTAGCCATCCAGGCACCGGCCTCAACGGCGACTTCTTTCTTGAGCGGGTTAGAAGTAGCCAGTGTATCCACGGCTGAAGTGACCACAAAGCCATCTAATCCAAACGCAACCCACAGGCCAGCCAGAATAAACAGCACCACAGTTGCCAGTGACAGAACAACTGACACGGCGCGCGCCCTTACCTCAATAAAGCTGTCGGTCTTCATTTGCAGCCAGGTAGCACCGTGATTGAGGATCATTGCTACGGAAACCAAACCCGCTACCAACGCAAATGGCGTAAGCAGGCCAAAGAACGAGCCGGTATAGGTAGCTTTTAAATTGCCATCCAGCTCAAAGGGAACGCCCAGCAACAGGTTACCAAAGGCCACGCCAAAGATTAGCGCAGGCACAAAGCCAGAAGTGAACAGTGCCCAGTCCCAGCTGGTGCGCCAGCGCTTATCTTCTAACTTACTGCGAAAATCAAAGCCCAGCGGACGCATCCATAAGGCAATCAACACCAGCGCCAGCGCCAGATAGAAGCCCGAGAAGGCAGTAGCATAAATCATCGGCCAGGCTGCAAAAATAGCGCCACCGGCAGTGATAAACCACACCTGATTTCCGTCCCAGTGCGGACCCACCGTGTTAATCATCACCCGGCGCTCGTCGTCGGTTTTACCAATCAGGGTGAGCAGTGCGCCAACCCCCAAATCAAATCCATCGGTGATGGCAAAGCCAATCAGCAGTACGCCAACCAGCACCCACCAAATTACTCGTAGTACTTCATAATCAATCATGCGTTTGCTCCTTGAGTACCCAGGCCAATAGCATCATCCAGTTTTTTGTCATCTTCCGGCGGAACCGGCCCTTTCTTGGCGTATTTCTTCATCAGATAGAAACCAATCACAAACATGGTTGCGTAGAACAGGGTGTAAGCCACCAGCGTAGTCACTACGTCTGACACAGACAGGTTAGACACCGCAGTGTGAACTGGTAACACTTCGGCGATAGACCAGGGCTGACGGCCATACTCGGCCACAAACCAGCCAGCTTCACAGGCAATCCACGGCAGTGGCAGCGACCATACCGCCGCTTTCAGCAACCAGCGAGGCTGGGTAATACGGTGCTTAGTGCTGTAATAGAATGCCGCGATAAACAGCGCCAGCATCAAAAAGCCCGCAACAACCATCAGGCGGAAAGAGTAAAACAATGGCGCTACCGGTGGGATACTGTAATCCACCGCTTTTTCCAGCGCTTCTGGTGTAGGCTGAGTAATGTCGTCAGTGAAAGGTTCCAGCAGCAGCGCATAACCTAAGTCGTCTTTATTGCGCTCAAACATCTCGAGCTCTGCAGGCGTTGCTGTGCCGTCTTTCACTTTTTCCAGCTGTTTCTGTGCCTGTACGCCAGACAAAATTCGCACCCGGTGAATCTCTTTGAGGTCTTTGATCCCCATCACTTCTTCATCCAGTGAACGGGTAGCAATAATCCCCATGGCCCACGGGATCTGAATAGCGAAGTCCATTTTTTCTTCTTCGTCATTAGGAATACCGAACAAGGTAAAAGCCGCCGGCGCCGGATGAGTTTCGTACTCGGCTTCCACAGCCGCCAGTTTCACTTTTTGCACATCGCCGAGCTCGTAACCGCTTTCGTCACCTAACACAATTACCGACAGGGTAGCCGCTAAGCCAAAGCTGGCCGCAATCGCAAAAGAGCGACGGGCAAAGGCAATATGTTTATGCTTGAGCAGATAGTAACTGGAGATAGCCAGTACAAAGATGGCACCGGTGACATAGCCTGCAGAGACAGTATGGACAAATTTAACCTGGGCTACCGGGTTAAAAATCACTTCGCTGAAGCTGGTCATTTCCATGCGCATAGAATCGGTGTTGAAGCTTGCCCCCACCGGAAACTGCATCCAGCCGTTGGCAATCAAAATCCACAGCGCAGAGAAGTTTGAGCCAATGGCCACAAGCCAGGTTGCCATTAAGTGCTTCACTTTGGACATCTTGTCCCAGCCGAAGAAGAACAGCCCCACGAAGGTAGATTCTAAAAAGAATGCCATTAACCCTTCAATGGCCAACGGAGCGCCAAAAATGTCGCCCACGTAGTGAGAATAGTAAGACCAGTTCATACCAAACTGGAACTCCATCGTTAATCCGGTTGCAACGCCAATGGCAAAGTTAATCCCAAACAACTTGCCCCAGAACTGGGTCATTTGTTTGTAGATTTCTTTACCGGTCATCACATATACCGACTCCATAATGGCCAACAGGAACGTCAGACCAAGGGTCAGCGGGACAAAGATAAAGTGGAACATTGCTGTTAAAGCAAATTGTAACCGCGATAGTTCTATCAACGTATCGCTCATGGGACTCTCCTTTGATGTTTCTAATTTATAAACTGTGTATGACCATTAGCCTGATCAGAGATAACCTTGCTAAGGGTCTGAATCCGTCACGATTAAACAGACCTACCGGCCCTTATAATCACCACACTGCATAACTTGCGCCAATCAGGCAAAGGCAAATAAATTTATGATTTTTAAAGAATATTTCTATTGTTAGCGGTGCCAGACTGGAAATTAAATATGCAATCCGTTACGTAAATGTCAGATTTGACAATTGCGCGTCAGAATTGGCATTTCCTATTACGGGCAGGGCTGAACAGAAAGTAAACAACAATTCTGCGCCGCGATTAATAACGCTCAGGGAGCGATTTGTTACAACTTTAGGGGGTGATCTCAGGAGTCGGGAAGAACGGAGGTATTGGAGGCGCGTGCCCTCCATCGCAGTAAAGTCCATCTTTCATGCCATGGTTGAAAGTTCCGGCCTCACATAACAAGGGCATCACAAAAACCGCTTATGTGTGCCCAACATTTAAAGCGGAACCAGCGGATTAATGGCTAATCACTATACGCCCATCAATTAAAAAGGCAAAAGACTTACCGGTGATTAGCGGATAGCGAAAGTCTGATGACATGCATTGCACACTCGCATCAAATCCACCACATGCCGACGGACGTCTGTTTCCGGCGTCTCAGGGTCCCCGATGGCTTGCCAGTGCGGTCGCATGCTTTGCGCCATCACACGAAAAGCGGTGGGTAGCCGCTTTCCCATCCCTTGTGGGCGCTCATCCTGTTCCCGGGACTGCAGTTGGGTGATCCGGGCTTTGAGTGCTTCCCGGTCACCATCTAACAACAACTGCTGGGTATCAGTCAGCGCTTCTAACATACCGCGCATGTGACCCAGTACAAAGGTTTTGTCTTGCGACGGTAGCTCAATCACCATGCGCTCCTCTGCGGCGTAAACCGGGTTGCTGAGCAATACTGTCAGCAACGCGAATGTTAGGATGAAGCGGCCCGGGTTAGTCATCTTGCTGATACCGCACCGTAAAGGCACCACGCAAATCTCCGGCGGCAAATCCCGTAGCCTGATCCTCCGGATACCGCTGCTTTATCGCCTCTTTTACTGCCGGAGCAAGCGCAGCACCGTGACAGTTCAGGCACAGCCCGTCGGTCATAATAGGGGCCATAAACCGATATTCCCCGGCTGTGTCATCAACGTGCACCTGCACTAACGCGCCGGGCTCTAAACCCTCTTCCAACCCTTTCACCATGGCCATCAGCGATGATTTCTCCCAGCTGTCTGCACGATTTTGCGGGTTACGTACTTTTAAAGCCGTTCGCCCTACCAGCCAGCCATCGGTGCTTAACTCCGCCGCAATGGCCGGTGCGATGTCTTTACACACCTCAACACCGTTAGGTAAACCGCCTTCTTTAACAGCTTTTTGCAGGTTCTGCTTAAGAGTCTTGCCCAGCTGCATGGCTTTTTGTTTTGCCTGCGCTTTAAACTCTGCTTCGCTCAGTTGCCCGGCCTGAGCGGCCAGGGGGAGCAATAAGCATCCCATTAACACTACTTTCTTAGTGAGTCTGATCATTTGTCATCCTGCTCCAGTCTTTCGATACCCAGTGCCTTCAACACGTATTTCTCGTATACAGGTTCGCTGGTACCGGTTTTCATCTTACGCATGAAATATTTTTCGAAGGCAATCTTAGCCAGATGCACCCATTTGCCCTTTTTAAACCAGGTAACGTTACGCGGCGGAATTTGCGGCATAGCCACAAACGCGGCACCGGTGTCGCCCATATCTGCCAAACAAATTGCATGCCAGGTGCCTTTTGTTGACGGCGGTTTATCATCCACAATGATGGATTTCATATTGTGCGCAATGGCCGTCATCATGGTTTCAATCATGTAGCCGGTTTTCGGCGTGCCGGTGGGTACCGGTGTAGCCTCAACCGGTGGGATAGCCACGCATACGCCACCCGAGAAAATATTAGGGTACTTAGGAGAACGCTGGAATTCATCGGTGATGACAAACCCTTTGGGGTTACACAACCCTTCCACATTGGCCACAGCCGGCACGCCACCAAAAGGCGGGATAAGCATCGAATGATTAAAAGGCTCCTCATAGGTAAATTCCACCTCGCCTTTTCGATTGAGCTCAGACACATGCATCATGCCGTCTTCAACCTTATCCACCCGTGCGTTACAGATCCATTTGATGTTGCGGTTGCGCAGTTCTGATTCGAGCATTGATTTAGAGTCACCCACGCCGCCCAGCCCTAAATGGCCGATGTAGGGCTCACTGGTAACAAAGGTCATAGGCACTTTGTGACGAATTTTGGCGTCGCGCAGCGCCTTATCCAGAATAAAGGCATATTCGTAAGCCGGCCCAAAACAACTGGCGCCCTGAAACGAGCCCACCACTACCGGACCGGGGTTCGCCACCAGCTTCTCAAAATCCGCATAGCAATGTTCGGCATGATCCAGTGTACAAACAGATTGTGTGAATCCACCGGGGCCCGCCCCTTCGATTTGGTCAAAGGCTAAACGCGGGCCGGTAGCAATAATCAGGTAATCATAGTCAATTGTTTCGCCTTCGCCGGTGACCAGCTGATTGGCTTCGGCATCAATTTTGTCGACCCGGGCGCATTTAAACGCAATTTTCTTTTTGGCCAGGTATTTTTCGATAGGCATCGTCACCGCACCGGCTTCGCGCCACCCCACTGCAACCCAGGGATTGGAAGGGACAAACCTGAACTCTTCCCGTTCGTTAACCACCATGACTTCATGACCAGCGCCTAACGCCTCTTTTACTTCATACGCCGCTGGCATACCGCCGGTTCCTGCACCTAACACCACTATTTTTGCCATAATCATTCTCTTTTATCGTTATTGGCTCTGCTAGTCCTGCCACACTGGTTGCTAACAAATCCGTTGAACAAGTCTTTCTGTTAACGAGTCGCTCTATTAACAACTTATTTACCAATATTCGTGCCATTGTGGTGTAAACGTAGTATGGTGATGTTTTATATTAGATTTTTAATATATTTATCATTAAAACGGCTTGTGAAGCCTATTTAGCTGTGTCAAATTTGACAAACAAGCTCAGCTTTCAGCTGCCATATTTGTCTCAGGAGAAGGGTGTTATGAACGCATCGCTTATTCAGTCAATGATTAACGCCATTGATAAACCGGCGATATTCATTACCAATGATTACGTTATTCAGGCGGTTAACGATGCTTATCGTGAAACCTACGATACCGAAGTCATCATTGGTAACAGTACTTGCTATGCGGTATCCCACCGCAATGATGCGCCCTGTGATAAGCGCGGTGAAGAGTGCCCTCTGGCTCAGTGTCAGAAAACGAATCGTCCCAGTAGTGTGGTGCACATCCATAATACGAATGAGGGTAAAACCTACTGCGATATCCTGATGAAACCGGTACGTGATGAAGACGGCATGACCATTGGCTATCTGGAAATACTCGATCGCATTAGCTATGCCGCCGCCGACTCGCAGAAAAACAAAATGATTGGCGGTTCAGACAACTTTAAACAAATGCTTAACCGCATCAACCGTGCTGCGCAGTCGGAAATTGCCGTATTACTGCAAGGCGAAACCGGTGCAGGTAAAGAACTGGTTGCCCAGGCCGTTCACCAATCGAGCCGTCGTAAAGACAAACCCTTTGTGGTGATTGAATGTACCGGATTAAACGAGAGCCTGTTTGAGTCTGAGCTGTTTGGCTATGAAAAAGGCGCGTTTACCGGCGCAACTAACAGTAAGAAGGGCCTGATAGAAGTGGCCAACGGCGGCACCGTGTTCTTCGACGAGATTGGTGACGTGCCGCTTAATATGCAGGTAAAACTGTTGCGCTTACTGGAAACCCAGTGCTACCGACCGGTTGGCGGTTTAAAACAGAAAAAGGCTGACTTCCGTCTGGTGTGTGCGAGCCACAAAAACCTGCTGGCCATGGTCGAAAAAGGCGAGTTTCGTCAGGATTTGTATTTTCGTATAGCCGGCTTTCCGATTTACCTGCCTGCATTACGCGAACGAAAATCAGATATTCCGCTGTTGTGTAAGCACTTTCTGGCTGGTAGCGAACATCGTCATAAACACTTTAGCGAACGGGCATTACAAACCCTGTCGCAATACAGCTTTCCGGGCAATATCCGCGAGCTCAAGAGTATTGTAGAGCAGGCCGCGTTGATGTCTAACGATGACGATATACTGATAAGCGACCTACCGCCGCAGATCTTGGGTGTCGGCCCGACTGAAACACAGGCCATAGCAGAAGACATTATGCCGCTCGAACAAGCCGAACAAGTGTATCTGGAAAAAATCTGTAAGCACTTTGATGGCAGCCCCGACGAGCTTGCCAATAAGCTTGATGTAAGTACTCGCACACTATACAGAAAGCTACAGCGCTACAACATTAAACTTAAAGGCTCATAAACCCCTGATACAACAAGCGCACCGCCAGCACCGATAATATGATTTTAAAAGCCAGTTTAAACTTGTCGGCCGGAATGCGATTTAGCAGTTTCAGGCCTAGCCAGGTGCCAATCGCACCGCTGACAATCATCGCCACGACCAGAGGCAACCATTGCCAGAACGAAAACCCCACCATGGTAAACACCACCGCTTTTAAACTGTGCTGAAAGGTCATGCAGTTAGCAAATGTGGAGGTATGGGTCATTTTGTTATAGCCGTTACGGTATACTACCGAAGCTACCATAGGGCCACTGGCACCTACAAACATGCTTAGAAAGGTGGTTAGCGCACCGGCGATGATGCGGCCCGGGCGCGACATCTCCCGCGGACTGGGTTTAAGCCCCCACACCATTAGCAGTAAAAAGACGGCGATGGCCAGTTGGATAATCGCCAGTGGCAGTTGCACTACCACGAAGGAGGCGGCTATCGCCCCCAGGATCGTACCTAACGCAAAGTACTTAAACATCGCCCGGTCGAGATATTTAAAAGTCATCACCGCGCGACTGGCATTAGAGCCCAACTGCACCAGGCCATGCACAGGAATTAACGCAGCAATGGGCATTACGGATGCCATCACCACCAGCAACAACATGCCGCCGCCCAATCCCATGGTGCCGGTAACAAATGAAGTAAATCCAGCCAGTAAAATGAGTCCCAGCGCCGTATATAGGTCGAGGATGCCGGCAGTTAACAGTGTTTCCATCACAAACCATAAAGTCGCTATCTATCCTGGCTTTGATTTTCACTATGCCTGAAATACTTTGCAACCAAATAAACCGCTATTTCGTCTTATAAAACCTGTTTATAACGTGCATTCACTGATAACTTACTTGTTCTTACATAACAACAACGACAGTAATTACTTTAAAACCATGAATAAAATGCTTCTTTCTCTGTCTGTTGCTACCGTGCTGCTTACAGCCTGTAGCGACGACAAAATGCCAGAAAAACAAATAAAACCGGCAACGCCTATGAATTTATCGACATCTGTTACCCCACCGGTGGCGAAAAAAGAATCCTATGAATTAACTGCTCACGGTGATACCCGGGTAGATGATTATTACTGGATGCGCGACGATTCCCGCACTGATGCAGAGGTGCTTTCGCACCTGGAAAAAGAAAACAGCTACGCTGATGCCGTACTTGCGCCGCTCGAAAAACAAACCGACGCCCTTTATGAGGAAATGATCGCCCGCATCCCAAAGGATGATTCTTCTGTACCTTATAAAAAGAATGGCTACTGGTACCAGACGCATTATGTGGGCGACGGCGAATACCCTATTTATGTCCGCAAACAGCAACCGGACGGTGAAGAAACCGTATTACTCAATGGCAATAAAATGGCCGAAGGCGAGAGCTATTTCAGCATTGGCTCCTTTGAAGCCAGCCCGAATAATGAGTTACTGGCCTACTCTGTGGATACAGTCAGCCGCCGCTTATACACTGTATACGTGAAAAACATTGCTACCGGTGAGTTGTTTGCCGATACCCTGTCCGACACCACTGGCCAGGTTTACTGGGCTAACGATAACCAAACGCTGTATTACATTAAACGTGATAAACAAACCTTGCTGGGCTCGCAGGTCTTCCGCCACACCCTGGGGACTGATCAGGCCGATGACGAATTGGTTTATGAAGAAACCGACACCACTTTCTATACTTCATTAGGGAAAAGTAAGGACGGTGAAGTTATCTTCATTAACCACAGCAATACCGACATGTCTGGCGTAACACTGATCGATGCCAACGATGCAGAGGCCACCCCAACGCCATTTTATCCCATCGAGCCGGACCATGAGTATTCCGTCGAAAAACATGGCGACGACTATTATGTGTTAACCAACTGGCAGGCTGATAATTACCGCATTATGAAAGTCGCAGCCGAAAGCACCCAGGACCGCAGCGCCTGGCAGGAAGTGGTAGCTCATAATCCTGACATATACATCAGCAGCCTCGAAGTTTTGCAGGACTACCTGGTATATAAAGCCAAGGAAAATGGCTATCTGCGCCTTGAAGCCATGTCGCTGAAAGACGGTTCACTGCGCACCATCCCCACCGAAGATCCGATTTATACCGCAGGTTTTACCGGCAATACCCAGAGTGACACCAATACTGTCAGAATTTATTACGCGTCGTTGACCACGCCGCCCAGTACCTTCGATATTAATTTAGAAACGCTGCAAAGCGAACTGAAAAAGCAAAACAAGGTTGGCGATGACTTTAACGCAGCTGACTACCAGTCAGAACGCCTGATGACTACTGCTCGCGATGGTAAGAAAGTACCGGTTTCACTGGTTTATCGAAAATCGACCTTCAAAAAAGACGGTACTAACCCGCTGTTCCAGTACGGTTATGGCTCATATGGTTCAACCATGGACCCTACCTTCGTTTCATCGTGGTTATCGATGCTGGACCGGGGCTTTGTCGTTGCCATTGCCCATATCCGCGGTAGCCAGATGCTGGGTACCCAGTGGTATGAAGACGGTAAGATGGGCAACAAAATGAACACCTTTACCGACTTTATTGACGTTACTAAAGGGCTGATTGAACAAGGTTATGCCGACCCGAGTCGCGTATTTGCAGAAGGCGGTAGTGCCGGTGGCTTATTAATGGGCGCTGTGGCCAATATGGCTCCTGAACTGTACACCGCAATCGCCGCCCATGTGCCCTTTGTGGATGTGGTAACCACCATGAGTGATGCCAGTATTCCACTGACTACCGGCGAATACACCGAGTGGGGTAACCCGGCCAATAAAGAAGAATATGAGTATATGCTTTCCTATTCACCTTACGATCAGGTGAAAAAGCAGGATTACCCGCACCTGTTTGTCACCACTGGCTTGCATGATTCACAGGTTCAGTACTTCGAACCGATGAAGTGGGTAGCTAAACTGCGGGATTACAAAACCGATGACAATCTGCTGCTATTCATTACCGATATGGAAGCCGGTCACGGCGGTGCCTCAGGTCGCTTCAAGCGTTATGAGCAACGGGCGAAGGAATATGCCTTTTTCTTCCACCTGGCAGGTATAGAACTGTAATAATACCATATATGGTATAAGCCCGGTTAGCGTCATGCTAGCCGGGCTTTTTAGTTCTCTGCGAAACGCAGAGCTGTCTGATTTCGCCCTTCGCGCTTAGCTTTTAGCAGTTGTCTGTCGGCTTCATCAAACGCCTTCTGAAAGCCTTCACATTCATCTACCCTGGCAACTCCAAAACTACAGGACACAGTCAGTTCGGGCTCTGAAAAAGTAAGCTCTGCAATTCCCTGACGAATCGCTTCAGCCACTGAGAACGCATTTTCTATGGAGGTTTGTGGTAGCAGCAGCATAAATTCGTCACCGCCGAAGCGACCGAAGATGTCACTGCTGCGAATTTTACTGCGTACCAGGATGGCCAGCTCGCGAAGCACTTCGTCACCAGCCAGATGGCCAAATCGGTCGTTGATTTGTTTAAATTTATCCACGTCGAACAACAACAGCGAGGTTTGGTGACCATAGCGTTTAGCCTGTTTAAGGTGTTGTTCAGTCAGCGCAATAAAATGCTGGCGCATAACCGCTTTGGTAAGGAAGTCGGTTTTGGCTTCAATATGTAATTCGCGGTTATCTGCCACCAACGCGGGTACAGACATGGCAAAGTAAGCACTGCAGGCAATCACATTGATAGCCACCTGATAAATATAGGCCTGTTCAGAAACCCCTAAAATACTTACCAGCAGCGCCAGCAGGAAGCTGAGTATAGCCAGACTGACAGCCATCCGAATGGGCGACTCGGTAAAAACGATCCACATTTGTGGCAGGGTCAGAAAGAAAATCAGACAGGCAATTTCCGACGACTGGTAATAGTCTGCCAGTACGACTACCCCTACCATCAGCACCCAGCTAAGTACCAGCTTGCCGGCAAAAGAACTAAAGCGACTCTCGGTTTTAGGCTGGAAGTTGAGCGCAGACAGCAATCCCCGGCGCGGATAGATACGATTCACAATACCGATAAAAACTGGTACCAGCACCAGGATCCCGGACATATCGCCAATCCACCAGGCCAGACTGGTGGCTAAAAACGACTCCAGTTGTGGCCCGCCAAACAATAACAGTACGCCGGCGGTTGCCATAACCAGGCTGGCAGTAGCCACCGTCAGTAAAAACCGCATCACCGGCGCGTATAAATTATGATGGCTTATCCGGTCAATCGAGCCGCGCAGCAAGTTGGCACTCACGCCGTAAACCAGGCAATGCAGCAAGGCAAAATGACTGCCGGCAATCAGCAGCTGTTCCAACGAGCGCTGATCATTAAATACCAGGCTTTCCCAACCAGTAGACAACACAGAGGCAATAAACATGGCAGGCAGTGCCTGCCATCTGAGCAACAGAAAACAGGTAAACGTAAAACCAGCGGGCGGAAACCAGATACTGGCATGGGGAGCATACTCAGTAAAAACCGACAGACGCCATAGCACCAGCCAGGTTAATACCAATAACGAATGTTTAAATACTGCAGTAATTTTTTCCATTACTCTTTGCACTGTTCGTCTGACTGCTCTAACGCAAAGATAAAACCGCCATCATGTTACTAGAAAAATCACACCCTAAAATAGTAATACAAATTTAACCAAGTACCTACCAGAAACCTTCCAGTACGACTGATTAGCTAGGGGCTGTTGATCTTTGCTGTACACTTTTGCAGCAGTCTGTGTGCCATTTAGACAAGGCGACTGTTTGCAGGTCTAGTGGGCTAAATCAAAAACAGTCAACACAGTATAAATGACACACAGGCGCTGCCCGAAGGGGTCGTCATGAAAGCATTTTACTCTTTGTCACAGCCCTTTGACGTAGAACAACTATGCCTGCAGGACTGTTTCGCGATTAAAATGCTTTCATATAGACCAAAATTCGTACAGCAAAGATCAACAGCCCCTAGACACTTTCAGCCAGAAAAGGCCTGGCTCCAGTCCTTCCATACCGGTGTCATGCCTAGCTGTGCAACGGCGTCTGCGACCGCTTCAGGTGAACGTTTATCATCGGTGCTGAACTGCTCAAGTGCTTCATCTGTGGCTGAATAGCCGCCTGGTTGCGTGCTGGATGCTGCGCTCAGACTGGTGATACCAAAGGGCATCAGCTTGTCTCTCAGGGCTGCGGACTCGCGGGTTGATAAACTAATCTCGACATCTGTATTCAGCAGCCGGTGTACGCAAATAAGCTGCAATAACTGGCGATTAGTCATATCCAGCGTACTCACTTTGTCGCCCGTGTAAGGCCGCAGTCGCGGTACCGACAAGCTGTAACGGCTGCGCCAGTAACGGGATTGCAGATAGTCCAGATGCAGCGCCGTAAAGTAGCTGTCCACACGCCAGTCGTTTAACCCGATTAATGCACCCAGACCGATTTTATCCATACCGGCCCAGGCCAGGCGTTCCGGCGTTAGCAGCCGCCAGTCAAAATCCTGTTTTTTGCCGCGCGTGTGATATTCGGCATAGCGGCGTCGTTGATAAGTCTCCTGATACACCATCACTGCATCAACGCCCAGGGTTTTCAGCGTCTGGTAGTCACTCTCAGCCAGCGGCTGCACTTCCATCGCCACATAACTGAAATGCGGTTTGATCAGCGGCAACACCCTGCGAAAATAGTCCATACCGACGTTACGCTCGTGCTCCCCGGTCACCAGTAATATGCTGTCAAAGCCCATAGCTTTAATTGCCGCGACTTCTGCAGTTACCTCTTCTTCAGACAGGGTTTTGCGGCGAATCGCATTACTCGCCGAGAAACCGCAATAGGTACACTCATTGGCACAGAGATTTGATAAGTACAAAGGCACAAAAAACTGCATGGTATGACCAAACCGGCAACGGGTAAGTTGCCTGGCGCGACTGGCCAATACCGGCAGATAAGATTCGGCGGCCGGCGACAACAACGCCGGTAGATGTTGCAAGGTTACGTGTGGCGCATTAAGCGCGGCTTCCACCTCTTTAGCGGTAGTGGCATAAATGCGCAGCCGTATATCATCCCAGTCGGTGGCCGCCAGTGTGTCTGCAAAACTCATAAATCCTCCAGAAACGCTTCCAGCGGACTGGTGGCCACAGCCATTTTATGTCCACCAGCCAGGCCGGCTTCAAACGCCTGTCGTCCGGCTCTGACTGCATGATTGAACGCTTCCGCCATAGCAATGGGATCATGCGCTGCAGCCATTGCAGTATTAACCAGCACTGCATCCACACCCATTTCCATTGCGGCGGCCGCGTGACTTGGTGCACCTATGCCCGCATCCACCACCACCGGCACTCTGGCCTGCTCAACAATTATTTGCAGGAACTCGCGGGTTTGCAGCCCCTGATTAGAACCAATCGGCGCGCCCAGCGGCATCACTGCCGCACAGCCAACCTCCTCCAGTCGTTTACACAACACGGGATCGGCCGGGCAATAAGGCAACACCACAAACCCCTGATTAACCAATAGCTCTGCGGCTTTAAGTGTTTCCATAGGATCTGGCAGTAAATAGCGCTGATCCGGGTGTATTTCCAGCTTCACCCAGTGGGTTTGAAGCGCCTCGCGCGCCAGCTCAGCCGCGTAAACGGCCTCCGTTGCTGTGCGAGCCCCTGCGGTATTTGGCAGTAACTGCACGCCTAGCTGCTGTAAGGGGGCCAGTAATTGATCTGAGCGGTGCGAGAGGTCCATCCGCTTTAACGCCAGCGTGGTCAGCTCACTGCCACTGGCCGCAATGGCCCGCTGCATAATAGCAGCGCTGGCAAACTTGCCGGTGCCGGTGAACAATCTGGATGAAAAGGTTTTATCTGCAATCTTAAGCATTAGCTACCCCCCGGCAACAACTGTGAAAAGTGTTACTTGGTCATCAGCATGCAAGGCATGCTGGGGCCATAATGTGCGGTTTATCACCTGCTGATTCACCGCCAGGGCTAGCCCGTTTTCGTCCACCGAAAGGTCTTCAATAAGCTGCTTCAGGCTCAGGCCTTCAACCACTTCCGTTACTTTGTCATTAACTGTAATCTGCATTGTTCTCTCCACATACCGGGCACCCCTCAAGAGGCGGTAATTTAAGGGCTTGCCACTGACCACTAAGGCCATCGAAAAGCCGTAATTCCCCCCAGTTCAGTGGGGCCATAGCAGTAATAAACAGCAGGGTCTGCAGCGCCTGCATGATGCCAACAATGCCTACAACCGGTCCCAGGACCCCCTGGGCAAGGCACGTATTGGGCTCACTTTGCGCAGGCGCATATAAGCACCGATAACACCCATGAGCCTGATGTGGATGTAACAGCAGTAATTGCCCCTGCATGCCACTGGCAGCGCTGGATATAAGCGGTATGCCAAGTTGATAACAAACCTGATTAATTAACTGCCGCGAAGCCATATTGTCAGTACAGTCGAGCACTACCGACGCCCCTCGTAACAAACTTTCTGCATTACTTTTAACCAGTCTTGTGGCATGGCATTGCACACTCAGCGTCCGGTTTATGTCACGCAAGCGCTGGCTTGCCACGCTGGCCTTGGCCTCACCGATATCCGGCTCACCGTAAAGCGGCTGTCGAGGCAGGTTGCTCAGCTCAACCTCATCACCGTCGACCAGTCTTAGCCTGCCAACCCCAGCGCCGGCCAGATACGGCGCCACAGCACAGCCGAGGCCACCAAGCCCAACAATCACCACTTCGGCGTGACTTAAAGCCTGTTGCTTTACCTCATCCATCTCCGCCACCAGCAATTGCCGGCTGTATCTGCCGTAATCATCTCTGCTTAACACGGTCATACGTCTCCTTTAGCCTGTTCACCGCAGCCAGCGGCTCGGCTGCGCGGGTAATGGCGCTAACCACCGCCACACCACTAACCCCGGTATCAACCACATCGGCAAACCTGGCCTGACTGATACCACCAATGGCCACCGTGGGGGTATCACCAGCGAGTGTTTGATATCGCCGCAGCCGGGCTAATCCCTGGGGTTTGGAAGGCATCTTTTTAGTTTGGGTAGCAAAAATGTGGCCGAGGGCAATATAGGAGGGTCTGAACTGTCTGGCCCGGCATAATTCGGCATAGCCATGAGTAGAAATGCCCAGCCGCAGCCCGGCCCTGTATATCGCGCCTAAATCCGCGGCTTGCAAATCTTCCTGTCCCAGATGAACACCATAAGCGCCGCACTCAATGGCCAGCTGCCAATGATCATTGATAAACAATCGGGTTTGGTAAGATGCAGCCATGTTGACTGCCTGGCGGATCTGCTTGGCAAGGTCAGCCACGGGTTGCTTGATACGTAACTGGATAATGTTAAGCCCCAGGGGGAGTAACAAAGCTAACCACTCAAGACTATCTACCACCGGGTATAAGCCGAGCTGACGACATGTCAGCGGCGCAAACCCTTCAGGCGGTACAGTAAAATCAGCATCCGCGGGCAGCTGGCGCACCGTGGGAAAGAAACGCTCATCAGTGGGCCAACCACAGCGGGCTAACGGCCCGGCACCAGCGCCAGCCGCATACCCCTTTGCCAGCCCCATATTGACATAGGCTTTAGCAACACAAACGGCATCGTGTAATGGGTAATCCAGCGCCAAGGCGGCTGCGATAGCACTGGCAAACGTGCAGCCACTACCATGCTGGTGAGTCGCCGGCTGCCGAATACTGCTATAACACCAATGCGTCGGTGTAGTGTACAGCCGGTCTTCCGCCTGTTCTGCTGAGCTATGCCCCCCGGTGCAGAGCAGCCTCGTTTTCAACAAGTGCTCTGCATCCAACTCGCCACCGACGCTGGCAAGCAAATACTGCTCTTCGTCACTATTCGGTGTACACAGGTCAACGCAGGCTAACAGAGCGCGACAGCCCCGGGCAGAAACGCTGGCCATTTTGGCGCCGGTAGTCGCCACTTGTACCGGGTCCCAAATCACCCGAACCTGGTCATTGCGCTCGCGTACCTGGTTAATAAGCCCGATGACTACACCCACCTGTTCGTCGTTACACAACAAGCCGATTTTGATGGCCTGTGGCACCATATCCTGTAGTAATGCCTGCCCCTGACTGCTTAGTAACCCGCAAGCAACTGCCGCCACCTGCTCAACCGCCACGGAGTTCTGCGCCGTTATTGCGGTGACAACCGTGCAGGCATGGCAACCTAAATCGTGAAGTGTGAGCGTATCGGCCTGAATCCCCGCGCCTCCGCCACTGTCAGACCCGCCGATACACCAGACTACTGGACGCTGTTCAGTGGCTGTCATGATCGCTATCCCCGGTGCTGACGGCCGGATGATAGAGCTCAGCGCCGCGCCGGTTGAATTCGGCTGATTTGGCGCGCATACCATCCAACTGCTCGGCGGTAGTTTGGTGAGGCGTGACATTCACCGCGATCGCCTCTCCCCTAGACTCCTTAGCAGCCGCTTCACGGACTTCATGGGAAATCTTCATCGAGCAAAATTTGGGGCCACACATGGAACAAAAATGAGCCACTTTACCAGCAGCCTGGGGAAGGGTTTCATCGTGGTATGCCCGCGCGGTCCCCGGGTCTAGTGCCAGATTAAACTGGTCTTCCCAGCGAAATTCAAAGCGGGCTTTGGACATGGCGTTGTCCCGAATTTGCGCTGCCGGGTGCCCTTTCGCCAAATCGGCCGCGTGGGCGGCAATCTTATACGTGATAAGCCCCTGTTTAACATCTTCTTTATTCGGCAGGCCCAGGTGCTCTTTGGGCGTGACGTAGCAGAGCATTGCACAGCCAAACCAACCAATCATGGCGGCACCAATCCCCGACGTAAAGTGGTCATAACCTGGCGCAATATCAGTGGTAAGCGGGCCCAGGGTATAAAAAGGCGCGCCATGACAATGGTCTAACTGCTCTTCCATATTGGCTTTAATTAAGTGCATGGGCACATGTCCGGGCCCCTCAATCATCACCTGTACGTCATATTCCCAGGCAATTTTGGTGAGCTCACCGAGGGTATGCAACTCGGCAAACTGCGCCTCATCGTTGGCATCGGCTACCGAACCTGGACGCAAACCATCTCCCAAACTCAGCGACACATCATAAGCCGCACAAATCTGGCAGATTTCTCTGAAGTTCTCGTACAAAAAGCTTTCAGCGTGATGACTCAGGCACCACTTAGCCATAATGGAGCCGCCACGGGATACAATGCCCGTGACCCGGTTTGCCGTCATTGGTACATACCGCAACAACACACCGGCGTGTATCGTAAAGTAATCCACACCTTGTTCCGCTTGTTCAATAAGCGTGTCACGAAACAGTGGCCAGGTGAGGTCCTGCGCGACACCGTTCACTTTTTCTAGCGCCTGATAAATGGGCACGGTACCGAGGGGGACCGGGCTGTTGCGAAGCAACCACTCCCGGGTTTCGTGAATATTGCGACCGGTTGATAAGTCCATGATGGTATCTGCGCCCCAGCGGGTTGCCCACACCAGTTTTTCGACCTCTTCTTCAATGGAAGAGGTGACCGCAGAATTACCAATATTGGCATTCACCTTAACCAGAAAATTGCGACCAATAATCATTGGTTCAGACTCCGGGTGATTAATATTTGCCGGAATAATGGCTCGCCCGGCGGCCACTTCAGCCCGAACAAACTCCGGCGTAATCTGCTCCGGTAATGCGGTGCCGAAGTTTTCCCCTTTGTGCTGTTGTAACAGCGCTTCATCACGAACCTGTGCCCGGCCCATATTCTCCCGAATGGCAATGAACTCCATTTCCGGCGTTATGATCCCCTGCCGGGCATAGTGAAGCTGGGTAACACATTGACCGGATTTAGCGGTTTTTATCGGGCGTTCCACCTGCATCCGTAATGCGCGGGCATGCTCATCAAGCTGGCTTTCGCGGGTAAACTGTGATGCTGACACTGCCACTGCCTCGCAATCGCCGCGCTGCTCAATCCATTGCTCCCTGACTCCTTGCAAGCCATTGTGCACATTGATGTTGATATCCGGATCGCCATAGGGGCCTGAGGTATCGTAAACCAGTACCGGCTCATTAGCTTGATAAACCGGATTGGCAGCATCGCCACCGAGCAGGCTGTCTGACTGCGCAATACTGCGCATAGGAACGCGAACAGTCTGGTCTGAGCCATGCAGATAAACCCGCCTTGAACCGGTAAAGCTCTCGCCGCTTAATTGCTCAATAAAATGTTGTGCTTGTTCGCGCTGTTGACGTCGTGTTGACATAGCATTTATTCCTTTTGGAAGTGAGAAAAATGCTTGTCAGGAGTGTTTAAAAAGACGATTACCACAACCAAAACAAAACCTTTCGGTGCTGTATTGTACTGTAGGTAATATTGCCTTGTTCCCTTCGCAGGTATTAGCCTGATCAGGTTCAACGGATCCCGCTTTCGCGGTCTCAGCTTGCATTCCGTAAGGAATAGCGAAGCACTCCGACAAGTATCGTTAATTGCAGCCTAGTTGGCTTTTGCAATCAGATTGCGTCCGAGTATAGGGAATGCAATCCGCCACTTCAAGGCCTGCAGGTAAGTTAGTTTTCTCTTAATGAAATGGTCATTTTGACCGGGAATAATTGTATCAACACTACCCAATTCGCTGAATGTGCGTACAATGTGCGCTTTTTCTCAGCAACAATAACCATAGCAGCATTATGACCGATAACGCCGATCCGTATCACGACATTCGCCCGTTTAACGACGCAGAGGTTCCCGCGTCCATTGAGCGACTGATTAACGATCAGGAATTTATCAACGCTATAGTTAATCACCGGTTTGAACACAGCCCGCGCTGGCTGTCGTCGTTGCTGAGCCCGCTGGTAAAAGTGTTGATGCGACTAAAGTGGCGAAAGCTTAAAACCGTTGCCCACATTCAAAACGAAGTGGGTGTGTTTATGCAATCGCTGCTACAGCGCACCAGTCAGGGCATCACCGTAAAAGGGTTGGATAAACTCGACCCCAACCAGGCTTATATTTTTATTTCTAATCACCGCGATATCGCGATGGATCCAGCACTGGTTAATTTTGCCCTGCACCGGGCCGGCCACGAAACTGCGCTGATCGCATTTGGTGATAACCTGCTCAAAAAGCCCAGTGCCACCGAGTTAATGAAGCTCAACAAAGGGTTCGTGGTAAAACGCTCAGCCAAGGGCCCGCGGGAGTTACTTAAAGCACTCACCCAGCTGTCGAATTTTATTAAAGACTCATTAAACCACCAGCAGTCGATATGGATAGCTCAGCGCGAAGGGCGCGCCAAAGATGGCATGGATATGACCGATCCAGCTATTCTGAAAATGTTCTACATGGCTGGCAAGCAACAAAAGATTGCCTTCGGTGAGTACATGAAAACTTTAAATATCGTGCCGGTTGCCATTTCCTACGAAAACGATCCCTGTGATATTGCCAAAGCCAACGAGCTCTATCAGCGCGAGCACCTCGGCAGTTACAACAAAACAGAATTTGAAGATATCGATAGCATTATTCAGGGCATCATCGGCAATAAGTGCCGGGTGAGCGTCAACTTTGGTGAAGTGGTCACCGAAGATTTTGAGACGCCGGAAGCACTGGCCGAGCATATCGACCGACAAATCCATCACAACTATCAGCTATATCCGATTAACTATCTGGCCGCCAACCAAAGCTGCGACGAGCTCTCGCAGGCCTGTCGCGATCGCTTTGCCGCCAAGCTCGCGGAGCTACCCGAACAGGCCCACAGCTATCTGATAGCCAACTATGCTAACCCGGTACATAACGCCAAATAGTGGTTGGACCAGAAACTCTCTGCTAACATCACCCGACTGATTAAAACAGCAGGTGTTTATGCAACTTCGTGCCATTGCCGGCTATATCGAAAATATTTATCTGGTAGAAGACCAGGCGGGGCTAATGTTGCTCGATGGCTGCAGCCGCGCCGATGTGGAAACCGTTTGTCACTATATTCGTGATGAAATTGGCTTGCCACTGACTGCGCTAAAACTCATTGTAGTTACCCACATGCACCCTGATCACGCCGGTGGCGCGCGGTTATTACAACAACGAAGTGGGGCGTTACTCGCATGTCACCCCAAAGCGCCGGGCTGGTATCGTGGCATCGCCGGCAGAGCCGCTCATGCCATTGATGTGGCGCTGACCTGGTGGGTAGCGGGTAAGTTAGGTAAACCCAAGCGGCACATCTGGTATAAGCCGTCCTTTGAGCCGGATATCCGACTCAGCGACGAGCAGCGGTTGCCATTATTTGCAGACTGGCAGGTGCTATACACCCCTGGTCATACCGACCACGACCTATCCTTACTCCACCTGCCAACCGGGCAACTCTATGTGGCTGATTTAATTGTGTCGGTGAAAAAGCAACTGACATCGCCCTACCCGGTATGTCACCCCAATCAGTATAAACGTTCACTCTGGCGCGTAAGTCACCTCAATCCGTCCAGGGTGTACTGCGCTCATGTGAAACCGCTACTTGATAAGGACATCGACTACGACGCACTGATTGCGCAGGCCCCTGCGCTGCCGAAAAATCACTGGCACTCAAGTAAAATCAGAATTTACCGGGCCTTGGGCTTACGTCCTAACCAGCACTAATAACAAAGCGTTAACCGTAGCAACGATTACTCCTCTGACTCACCGTCCTGCTGCAAAGGCAATTGCAAGGTAAATTCGGTGAATACGCCCGGCTCGCTGGCGCATTGAATAGAACCCTCCAGTCGCTGCATGATGTTATAAACCACCGATAAACCCAGCCCGGTTCCCTCGCCAATGGGTTTGGTGGTAAAGAAGGGTTCAAATATTTTCTGCTGGATGTCGGCTGTCATGCCCGGCCCATTATCCCTAATCCGAATGTGCAGCGTATTATCTATCTCTGCAGCGCTTATTTGAATAACCGGCTCAGCCGTTTCTGCCGTCTCCATTGCCTGAACGGCGTTTTTAATCAGATTCACCAGTACCTGCTCAATGAGACCTGAGTGCGTATGCAACACGCCATTGAACTCAACATTCCGCTGGATGCTAACCTTGTTATCCAGGTCATATCGCATCATCTTCAGAGTGTCATCCAGCAGCACAGAGAAATCACAAACCTCTTTTTCTCCGGTCTGATTATGAGAAAAAGAGCGTAAGTCGCTAATGATATTTTTAACCCGTTGCAGACCATTAAAAGAATCAGCGACGATTGCTCTGATATCTTCCAAAATAAACGGTATACCCGCCTGCTCCTCAAATTCACTGAGACTTTGTTTGAGATGAGCCGCTTTTTGATCCTGCTGAATGTCTATGGCAGTTAACAGCTCACTCTGCATGGACTGCAACTGAATAATGTTATCCAGATAGCTATCCATTGAGGAGAAGTTGCTGATCACAAATGACAGTGGATTATTAATTTCGTGAGCGATGCCCGCTGCCATACGCCCGATACTGGCGAGCTTTTCGTTGTGTGCCAATGCCTGTTTAGTGGATTTAAGCTCCAGCAGCGTATCCCGCAGACGGGTATATTGTTTCTTCAGGCTCGACTCAGCCTGTTTGCGCTCTAACAACACCGTAAGCTGCTCGGCGGCCTTATTGATAATCGTAATCTGCTTCATGGAAACCCTATCCATCTCCTGTTCGGGGATCAGGTAAAGCAATAAACATACTACCCGTTTATACACCACGATAGGGAAAGCCAGATAACTGCCAATACGAGTTGTTATAAGCTGAGTAACCGGCTCCAGCCCGCCGCTTTCATCGAGCAGGTGAATTTGTGGGTGCTGTTCCTCAATGGCCTGAGCAAGGCTGGCCGGCAGCCCGCCCTCTGATAACAATGCCTGCATAGTTTTTGCCAGATCGTTGCTGGCAGTATCGGAACCGCGCACCCGAAAACGCGATGTGTTTTCCAGGTAAATTTCGAAACTGCAGTGGGCATGGCATAATCTCGCCAGCGCATTTGAGAAGGTTGAAAGCAGCGCCGTGAGCTTTTCGTCGCCTCGTGAAAAGCGTGTGATACACACCAGCAATTCTGTTTCTGCATCGTGCTGACGGTAGGTGTTTTCAATATACTCAAAAGTGGCCAGCTCCCGTTTGAGCACACTGGCATTAAACTTGGCTTTCGCTTCAGACGCCGTTAAACAGGCATTGATTTGGTACTCTTCCAGCCAGACTACTTCGTCCAGTTGCTGAGTGGGGTTATGCATAAGAATGATACGGGTATCCTGGTTAACCAGCCCCTGACGAATATACTGGGCTACCGACTGACAGAGGGAAATATCATCATCGGAGCCTACACAGAGTATAACCAGTGAGGGCTTACAACTGCGCAGTGTCTTTTTAGCGTTTCTCAGGCTGGTTAATTTTTCGCAGTGCATTGTGTTATCCGGCAAAAATGCCGCTAAGTCTGGACTCTGACCAACCAAAAACACTGGATTTTCCATACATTTACCCAACACTACCGTTTCTGAAAACTCTGCTATATTTGAAAGATAGTCGTTGCCTGCAGTTACGCAAACAATTACGCAGTTTAGAAAAAAGGAAAGTAAAAATGAAGTTAGTGAGATTGGTGTACTACAGCCATGCCTCGCGGGAAATGTCACTTAGCGATCTGAAATCCATTCTCGACACCGCCCGCCGTAACAATCAGGCCGAGGGCATTTGCGGTATGCTTTCTTACGAACAACAATATTTTTTGCAGGCGCTGGAAGGCGAACGCAGCGCCGTTAACGAGCTTTACCTGGATATTGCTGATGACCCCCGCCATGACGAAATCACTATTATCAGCTATGAGGAAATCACCGCCCCTATTTTCAAACAGTGGAAAATGGGCTACGCCGGCGGCAGTGCCGAGTTTACTAAATT
>NZ_PVNP01000218.1:2531-3791 GCF_002993365.1 Marisediminitalea alba | reverse complement strand
TTAGCCTTCTCCGTCCCTCCATCACTGATTATATAAGTACGGGAATATTAACCCGTTTCCCATCGACTACGCATTTCTGCCTCGCCTTAGGGGCCGACTTACCCTGCCCTGATTAGCATGGGACAGGAAACCTTGGTCTTCCGGCGTGCGGGTTTTTCACCCGCATTATCGTTACTCATGTCAGCATTCGCACTTCTGATACCTCCAGCAAACTTCACAGTTCACCTTCAGCGGCTTACAGAACGCTCCCCTACCCAGCATGTAAACATGCTGCCGCAGCTTCGGTATATTGCTTAGCCCCGTTACATCTTCCGCGCAGGCCGACTCGACTAGTGAGCTATTACGCTTTCTTTAAAGGGTGGCTGCTTCTAAGCCAACCTCCTAGCTGTCTGGGCCTTCCCACATCGTTTCCCACTTAGCAATATTTTGGGACCTTAGCTGGCGGTCTGGGTTGTTTCCCTCTTCACGACGGACGTTAGCACCCGCCGTGTGTCTCCCGGATAGTTCTCTTTGGTATTCGGAGTTTGCAAAGGGTTGGTAAGTCGGGATGACCCCCTAGCCTTAACAGTGCTCTACCCCCAATGGAATTCGTCCGAGGCTCTACCTAAATAGATTTCGGGGAGAACCAGCTATCTCCCGGTTTGATTGGCCTTTCACCCCCAGCCACAAGTCATCCCCTAACTTTTCAACGTTAGTGGGTTCGGTCCTCCAGTTGATGTTACTCAACCTTCAACCTGCCCATGGCTAGATCACCGGGTTTCGGGTCTATACCTAGCAACTAGACGCGCAGTTAACACTCGCTTTCGCTACGGCTCCCCTACATGGTTAACCTTGCTACTAAATATAAGTCGCTGACCCATTATACAAAAGGTACGCAGTCACCCCATCACTAAGCACCCTGCTTGATTTGGCGCGGTTTACCGTTGGCTGCTAAAGCAGGTCAACGTTAATCGTCATATCAAACGGTTGCACTTTGTGAGTCTCATCACTAAAGGCACTTAGTGATGGGGCTCCCACTGCTTGTACGTATACGGTTTCAGGTTCTATTTCACTCCCCTCACAGGGGTTCTTTTCGCCTTTCCCTCACGGTACTGGTTCACTATCGGTCAAATAGGAGTATTTAGCCTTGGAGGATGGTCCCCCCATCTTCAGTCAAAATAACACGTGTTCCGACCTACTTAATATGTAAACAAAGCAGCTTCATGTACGGGACTATCACCCTGTATCGTCCAACTTTCCAGAAGGTTCCACTACTACTTT
>NZ_PVNP01000218.1:0-2481 GCF_002993365.1 Marisediminitalea alba | reverse complement strand
AGGGAATCTCGGTTGATTTCTTTTCCTAAGGGTACTTAGATGTTTCAGTTCCCCTCGTTTGCCTCTACAACCTATGTATTCAGTTGCAGATACCTGTAAACAGGTGGGTTTCCCCATTCGGACATCTGTGGCTCAAATGCGTTTTGTCAGCTCACCACAGCTTTTCGCAGACTTACACGTCCTTCATCGCCTCTATTTGCCAAGGCATCCACCGTATACGCTTAGTCACTTAACCATACAACCCTAAATAGCTTTTGAGTGCAAAATCGACGTTATTTGTCGACTTTTGCGCAAGGAGGACCAAAAGTACTCTTTGCAGCAAAAAACATCTCATCAGTCGCTATTTCCACTTATTGACATGACTCATAAGTGTCCATAGCCGTTACAACTCAATCCAAAGCGTGCGACACGCTAAAAGGATGGACTGCGTTGCGCCTTGCCTCCGCCTTTTTATCCGGAGTCAGGTGTGCATTAAAGCACTGTTGTATGCATGACTGTCTAATCTTCGTGCAAAATTTTCATTATCGCCTCAGCGATGATGGAAACTTTTGCGCAAGTAGGACATACAGTACACTCAGTTGTGTACAATTGCCTTCTTGCTACACTTTCGTCAAGTAGAGTAGCTCTCGTGCAAAATCGACGTTTTTTGTCGACTTTTGCGCAAGGAGGACTCACAGTACGCTTAGTTGTTAAAACGAAACTTACTGCTAATTCTCTCAGTTACTCAATATTGATTGATTACTAATATCAGCTTTCCAAATTGTTAAAGAACAGATTTAAGGTTTAAAAACCTTAATCAATAACGTATGTTATTGATTAAGACTCTTACACATCAGCCAATTCGCATGGTAAAGGCAGTTTCAACGCGAGAAACGCAGTGTGCGCCAGCACATGAGTATCGCAGCGATTGAAAATGGCGAAACCAGGTAGAATTGGTAGGCTTGGGCAGACTTGAACTGCCGACCTCACCCTTATCAGGGGTGCGCTCTAACCAGCTGAGCTACAAGCCTGCTCTTTTTAGTGTTAGTAAACTAACAAAGCTAAAGAGTGGTGGAGCTAAGCAGGATCGAACTGCTGACCTCCTGAATGCAAATCAGGCGCTCTCCCAGCTGAGCTATAGCCCCAGTGATTTCCCTTACGAGTAAATCTTGGTCGTTCTTTATTTCATAACAAAACAATCTGTGTAGGCACTACATTAAGTCGTCCAACGACTTTACGTAAGGAGGTGATCCAACCCCAGGTTCCCCTAGGGTTACCTTGTTACGACTTCACCCCAGTCATGAAACACAAAGTGGTAATCGTCCTCCCGAAGGTTAGACTAACTACTTCTTTTGCATCCCACTCCCATGGTGTGACGGGCGGTGTGTACAAGGCCCGGGAACGTATTCACCGCAGTATGCTGACCTGCGATTACTAGCGATTCCGACTTCATGGAGTCGAGTTGCAGACTCCAATCCGGACTACGACAAGCTTTAAGGGGTCCGCTCCACATCACTGTCTCGCTTCCCTCTGTACTTGCCATTGTAGCACGTGTGTAGCCCTACACGTAAGGGCCATGATGACTTGACGTCGTCCCCACCTTCCTCCGGTTTGTCACCGGCAGTCTCCTTAGAGTGCCCAACTAAATGCTGGCAACTAAGGACAAGGGTTGCGCTCGTTGCGGGACTTAACCCAACATCTCACGACACGAGCTGACGACAGCCATGCAGCACCTGTGTCAGAGTTCCCGAAGGCACCAATCCATCTCTGGAAAGTTCTCTGCATGTCAAGTGTAGGTAAGGTTCTTCGCGTTGCATCGAATTAAACCACATGCTCCACCGCTTGTGCGGGCCCCCGTCAATTCATTTGAGTTTTAACCTTGCGGCCGTACTCCCCAGGCGGTCTACTTAGCGCGTTAGCTTCGCTACTCACGAATTAAATTCACAAACAGCTAGTAGACAGCGTTTACGGTGTGGACTACCAGGGTATCTAATCCTGTTCGCTACCCACACTTTCGCACATGAGCGTCAGTCTTTGGCCAGGGAGCCGCCTTCGCCACTGATGTTCCTCCAGATATCTACGCATTTCACCGCTACACCTGGAATTCCACTCCCCTCTCCAAGACTCTAGTCTGCCAGTTCTAAATGACCATCCCAGGTTGAGCCCGGGGCTTTCACATCTAGCTTAACAAACCGCCTGCGTGCGCTTTACGCCCAGTAATTCCGATTAACGCTCGCACCCTCCGTATTACCGCGGCTGCTGGCACGGAGTTAGCCGGTGCTTCTTCTGTTGTTAACGTCACAGCTGGCAGGTATTAACTACCAACCTTTCCTCACAACTGAAAGTGCTTTACAACCCGAAGGCCTTCTTCACACACGCGGCATGGCTGCATCAGGGTTTCCCCCATTGTGCAATATTCCCCACTGCTGCCTCCCGTAGGAGTCTGGGCCGTGTCTCAGTCCCAGTGTGGCTGATCTTCCTCTCAGAACAGCTAGAGATCGT
>NZ_PVNP01000217.1 GCF_002993365.1 Marisediminitalea alba | reverse complement strand
AAATTAGAGAAAGACAGTGTGTTGTGTAGTGATGGCTATAAGCCCTACATAGCTCTTTCTGAGAAAAATGATTTAATACACAAGCGCTTAGATGTGGCAGGAGGAATTAAGGTGATAGATAAAGTCTTTCACATTCAAAATGTTAACGCCTATCACAGCCGTCTGAAAGCGTGGATAAAACGGTTTCACGGAGTAGCCACAAAATACTTGGAACACTACCTAGGTTGGTTCAGGTTTATGGATACTCCAGAAAACCTTAACGAAAACAGGCTCTTTTCGATTCAACAACAGTTAATCCGAACATAGCCTTAGCAAAATTAAAATTGGTTCCCAGCCCGTTCAACTGACAAATTTCAACTAGTCGTTTTCAGCCTGCCAGGCCAGAATAGCTTCCTCGGCAGCGCGAAAGGCCTCAATCCCGGCGGGCATGCCGCAGTACACGGCTGAGTGCAGCAGGACTTCCTGAATTTCTGCCACGCTGCAGCCATTGCGCAACGCACCTCTTACGTGACCTTTAAGCTCGGTAGAGGCTTTCAGCGCAGCCAGGGTGGCAATGGTCACCAGGCTGCGGGTTTGCTTATTAATGCCGTCGCGCACCCAGGTTTCACCCCAGGCGTTACGGATCACCATATCCTGCAGTGGCTGGCTGAATTCGGAGGCGTTATTCATGGCCCGGTTAACATGGGCATCGCCCATTACCTCACGGCGTATTTTCAGCCCCTGCTGATAAGTGTCATTGTCTTTGCTCATATCGCCTCCGGCTTGATAGTTTGTGGCTCAGGTTGATTTACTGCATACAATAAACCAAAGCGATGGTTACCCTGTATAGCACGTTGGTACAATATGCCACCGGTGAGCAACAGGGCAAGAAACTCAGCCGCTGGCCCGGCATACCAGATCCCCCATTCTCCCCACATTAACGGCAATACAAAAATTAAGGGCAGGGCAAACAAATAGGTTTTGGCAATACTTAATATGCCCGCCCGTCTGGCATCACCGATACTTTGAAAATAAAAGCTGATCAGCATTAACGGGCCCAGTAGAAATAGCGCAAGGCTTACCACCGGCAACAATCTGGCTATTTCACTGATGACCGCAGGGTCGTTAACAAATAGCAGGCCAATATCGGCGCGCAGCCACCACAACAACGCTTCGGTTACCAAGCCGTAAAGCAGGGCAACACCCACGGCAATACACAAGCTGCGATTAGAGCGCTGATATTGCTCGGCGCCAACGTTGTTGCCCACAATACTTTGCATGGCCAGGCCCAGCCCCAGTAATGGCAAATAAATAAAGGTCATTACCCGGGTGATCACGCCATAGGCGCTAACTGTAACTTCGTAGCTGTCAGGCAGCCATTGCTGCAAACTAAACAGAATCGCCCCCGACGTGAGTGCCACGCCTACGTAGGTCAGGCTTGATGGCGCGCCCAGTGACAAAAACTCGCGCCATCGGCTGCGCACCAGCGTTAAAGCAAATAGTGGTAGCCCGAGACGATTTTTGTGGCTGCGACGAAAACCCCACACCGCACACAGCGCGATGATTTGCGCCGCAATGGTGCCATAGGAAGAACCCGCCACACCCAGTTCGAGCAGCACGATAAACACGTAATTCATCACGCCGTTACCTACGGTGGTTAGCAGCGAAACCAATGCGATAAAACCAATATGCCCCTCACTACGCAGACTGTCTGAGGCAACCCCCAGCCAGAATATCAGCGGCGCACCGAACATGATGATACGCATGTAGGTAAAACTCATTGCTGCCTGCGCCTGATTACCGTTGTTACTGGCCAACGCCAATGCCTGACCAGTCAGGCTGAATGCTGTCAGCAGGATAACGCTGATCACCAGCGCCAGGGTAAGTGCCTGAGCATAAGCGTTGCGTGCTTCATCGTGCTTGCCGGCACCACTCAGGCGGGCCATTACACTGGCAAAACCGCTGGCAATCCAGGTCGACAATGCAATCAGTACCATAAATAATGGAAACATCGCGGTCACCGCTGCCAACGCATCGGCTCCCACAAAGACACCGATAAAATAAGCATCCACCAGATTAAGCGAACCACTCACCACCATCATCAGAATAATCGGCAGCGCGGTTTTCAAAAACACCCGCGTTAACGGCGGGCTAACGTAGGGGTTGTGGCTAGTTTGTTCCGTCATGGGAGTCATTTCCTATGCTGAGCAAGCGGTTAAACTTGTCCTGATATATTGTCTGCAGCGCCTCGGGCCAATTGCCTATCGCCTGCGAAAAAGCCGCTTCGTCGAGGCGATATAGCGCCCGGGAGGCCGCTTCAAATCCGGCTTCATCCTCAAAAACACGCATCATGCTGTAAAGTTGATCCTGCTTAATGCGTCGCTCCTGCGCTGGTGTCATGTTACTCATGGCCGAATCAATCAGGCGGCGCAACGTCGTAGAGGCGCCCCCTCGTTGTACCGACAACCACTCCCAGTGCTCAGGGAGTAAGGTGACTTCTTTTGAGATCACGCCAAGCTTAGGACGCCCGCGTTTTTTAGCAGGCGGCACTAGTGCAGCAGGCAGGCGCTTAATCACCTCTTCGGCATCGCCGCGCCAGTCGATGTCCACACGCTTACCATTGTCCAGTTTGTATAAATAAGGTTCGGCGTCGGGGAACTGCTTTAGAGCTTCGCGAATAACCGCTGGCAACTCACCCTGAGCGATCAGCGATTTATTGTGTATCGCGATATAGGTGCTACTCATGATTTTTATTTCCTGATTAATTTTACCGGGGTAAAAATAGCAAGCGCACAAATTTAAATCAATATTACCCGGGTAAAATTAGGGTGAAATCTGGCTGGAAAATACATGAGGCGCAAAAATAAAGGGGTCAGAGTCTGAGGGATCCCCACGAATTTAATTTCATGTGCCTGCGGCCCAGGCAGCGTCAACTATGGAGCTGTACCATTTGAGTGCAGCTTTCCACTGTCGCATAGTGAATCTTATTCGGCAAGCAATAGCTCTCAGACCGAGATAGTGGAATGACAGCACGCTTCTGGTGTCGGTATTAGCTTGGAAGCGCCGATGTTTATTCGAAGAGACGACTACCATACCCAATAAGATAGCAACCAGTGATGCTAACGTAGTCAGCAATATCAGTATTGTTAGTCGCTGCTTTTTAACGCTTTTGTTCTGTTCATATCCAAGTCCGAACTTAGTGCTTTTCATATCCCTAAAGCCTTCTTCAATCTGCATACGCTGCCGATAAATCGCCACAACTTGTTTTGATAAATGTCGGTGAGTTTTCAGTGATGTAGCTAACAACCAAGGGTCCTTTGCTCCTTGTGCATGGACTTTCGAGCGTTTTGAGGCCTTGTGTGTGCCATCCGGATTGGTGGCGTGACGCCCTTTGGCTTTTTGTTTAAACAAAACAAGTGTACAAGCAAAAGGGTTTCTTCTTACGATGTGGCTATTATCAAAACGCTTAGGTCGACAGGTTGCCTGGTCATAAAGATGGCGAATACACTGCCAGGTTTTCTCGCCGTCAATTGAGTACATATGCGGTTTTCGGATGCGACCGACAATGTCCCACCCTAGCGCTAGTACCTCCCTGAACCAGGGCGATTTATACCCTGCGTCAGTCACGATAATGGGTCGGCAATTTGAAGGTAACATGGCGTGTAACGTCTTTAAGAATGCCTTGTGGGTGGCGGGTTTCTCTTTGGTCTTGTTGCAGTGAACTTCTTGATAAAGTGTGACGGGTCTACCCTTTAAAGATATGGCCGCGCGTAAAAGAAAGTGCGCTTTATGGTCATCTAAATCTGACCAGTCGATTGAGATAACAGGGCGTGATGT
>NZ_PVNP01000216.1 GCF_002993365.1 Marisediminitalea alba | reverse complement strand
AAATTAGAGAAAGACAGTGTGTTGTGTAGTGATGGCTATAAGCCCTACATAGCTCTTTCTGAGAAAAATGATTTAATACACAAGCGCTTAGATGTGGCAGGAGGAATTAAGGTGATAGATAAAGTCTTTCACATTCAAAATGTTAACGCCTATCACAGCCGTCTGAAAGCGTGGATAAAACGGTTTCACGGAGTAGCCACAAAATACTTGGAACACTACCTGGGTTGGTTCAGGTTTATGGATAATCCAGAAAACCTTAACGAAAACAGGCTCTTTTCGATTCAACAACAGTTAATCCGAACATAGCCATGAAAATTAAAACCAACGCCATTAGCAAAGCCCCGTTAACCAAGCACCTAACCATCGACAGCGATAAACGCGTGTTGGTGGTGGGCGATCTGGATGGTGACTACAGCCGGCTCAAAACCCAGCTTAACAAGGTAAACTTTAATCCCGATGAAGATACCTTAATTAGCCTGGGCGATATTATCGACCGCGGCCCCGACAGCCCGCATCTGGTGGCTTACTTACACCAAATTGGTGCCCATGTGGTGTTAGGCAACCACGAACATATGATGCTCGAAGCCTTAATGAGCCGCGATACCTTTGCTCTGAGGCTGTGGACTCAAAACGGCGGCAAATGGCATAGCACCGCACCATTTCAAACCCTGGTGAACATGTGTAAATGGTTTTTACGCCAACCGCTGTCGATCACCCTGGACTACCAGGGCCATACCATTGGCATTTCGCACACGTTACCGCCCACCTGGAGCTGGACTACCATGCCGGGCAATACCGAAGCCTGCGTAGCCCCCCTGCTCTGGGACAGAGAGCGCTTTACCAAACGCAAACACAAGGTAAACCACGGCGTAGACTTTTCGGTGCATGGCCACAACTCAACCCAAACCCCCATCTGGATTGGCAATTCCCTGCATATCGATACCAGTTACTACGGCCACCCCACGGTGATCAACCTGGCTGAGACAATTGAAACGTTTAAGCAACTACCAAATATTTAATCTTACTTAAAAGCCACAGATTTATTTGTTATCACTTTTTGGTCATAATTATTTGTAACGATTGTGGATAAGAATTTGCATATAAGGCTGCAAACACCGGCATAAATAGCAATCATAAGATTTTTGGTGCAATTTAGTGCCAACAATAGGCATAATATGTTCCAATGTAGTGCACACAATAAACCAGTGGTAGTGTAAAGGAATATGGTGGAAAGCGATAAAGCACCGAGCACGGCCGACCCGGCTCTAAACAGTTTACTTAAGCGCATGCCGCCAGAAGTAGCTCAAAGCTTTACGGATGAACAGCTTTCTCACCTGCATAGTGCGTTAGGCGCACGCAGTTGGAAAAAGCATTCACTGGACATACGTTCAACCTTCCCCGTACCTTTTGCCAAAAGCAGAGTTTATTTTGTACTGCTGATGGGCCGTAACCGCAGAGAGCTAACCCGAAGAGAAAAGCAAATCTCTGCCTTTACTTTCGCTTTATTTGTGGCCGCGTTTATAGGTGTTTCAACCTTATTTGGATTGCTAGTGCTGTATTTAATAAAGTCAGCATTGGGTATTAATTTATTTAAAGGCTTTTCCCTGGGAATCTGGGGGTGGTTTAAGGATTTATGGAAGTAATGGGAATGCGTAACTCAACTATATTTTTATTATCAACCTTAGCAATAGCAGTGCTGAGTTCAAACGCCGTTGCACAATCAGACGAAAAACCCGGATTATTTGCCACAGCCGATGCATCAATAGTGCACGATGACAATATTTATCGTGTAATCGATGATCTAGCCCAATCTGATACCTACTTACGTCTTCGGCCTGAATTAGCAGCCGTTGGTGGGCTAGGCAAGCATCGTTTTCAATTATCCTACAATGGTGATTACGCTAAGTTTTCAGACCAGTCCGATGCAGATTACACAGATCATGATTTACGCGGAAGAATAGATTTCGACCATACATTGCGATTTAGTTCACAATTTGAAGCAGGTTATCAAAAAGAACATGAAGAGCCGGGCACACTTAATCGTGTTCAATTAGACGTAACTGAATACAACAAATATGATCAGAATTTTGTATTAGCAGGTTTAGCTTATGGCTCGGAAGAAGCTATCGGTCGACTAGCGGTGAATTATCGCAGAACAGACAAAGACTACACAAATAACGAGTTAGACTTTTTAGACTATTTGGGTAACCAGTTTACAGGACGTTTTACCTACAGGGTTGCACCGAACACCAGGGTATATGCTGAAGCCATTATTTCCGATCTAGACTACACCCCAGGAATAAACTTTGAATTGGATAACACATACAAACGCTACCGTGCTGGTGTAACCTGGGATTTTACCGGTAAGCTCACAGGTGATATCAATATTGGTTATCAGGATAGGGATTACGACTTAGATACCATTCAGGATATCGATGGCTTGGCTTACGATGGTGAGATCACCTGGGCACTAAACACATACACAAGAGTAATTGTCGCAGCGAATCGCGAATCCATTGATTCATCCTTGGAAGAAGCCGGCGGTTTTTTAAGAACTACCTATGGTTTATCTATTAACCACGAGCTTACAGAACGATTAAAGCTAATAGCGGATGCCGGATATTCGAATGACGAACTGGTTTTTAGCTCAAACCGGGAAGATAAACGTTATGCCTATCAATTTGGCTTAGAGTATGAGTTACTCCGCAACGTAGCGCTGGCGGTCGACTATACATATGAAGAAAGGGATTCAACGTTAGCAATTGCTGATTACAAAGCTAACATTTTTGGTTTAAATGTAATCGTTGCATTGGAAGATTAATAATATGAATACTTACCTACGTTTGATAAACAAATCTTCTAGCACTTTGCTATTTGGGATATTTAGCCTATTAGCACTCGTTAATATCGCCATTGCTCAGGACCTTCAACATTACAAGCTAAGTGCCGACGATGTGATTAGTATTACCGTATTTGATGAGCCAGATTTAAGTTTGAAAGAAGCTCGGGTTTCCAGCACAGGCACTATTGCCATGCCACTAATTGGCCAGATTAGCATAAAAGGACTAAGTGTTTCCGAAGCAGAAAAGCTCATTTATAACGCCTATTTAGGCGATTACCTTAAAAAGCCTGACATCACCATCACCATCGTCGAATACCGCCAGTTTTACGTGAATGGCGAAGTGGACAAACCCGGCGGTTACAGTTATCGGGAGGGCATGACGGTTCAACGTGCCATTACCCTGGCTGGAGGTTTTACTGAGCGAGCGTCACGCAGCAATATTAAACTCATTAGAGAAAACGGTAACGGTATCTCAATCGATGCAAGCCTTACCACAACAGTGCAACCCGGTGACGTAATAACCGTTGAAGAAAGCTTCTTCTAATAGGACGTAATGAAATGCAGTTAATGGACTCTTCTCACACATGGCAAACAAAGCAAGATACTATTGATATTAGTCAGTACATTAGGATCTTGAAACGAAGAAAATGGACAATCATCCTTGTTACATTCCTCAGCTTGGTTTTAGGAGTCTATTACCTAAGTAAAGCTACACCAATTTACCAAGCTTCAGCAAAAATTCAGGCGGATCCTGTTCAACCAAACGCAACTGCGCAAGATCAGTACATTATGAACTCCATGGTGTTTCTATTTTATGAAACACAATACGAGATAATCCAGTCGCGAAAAGTAGCTGAAACAGTTGTTGATAAACTCGATCTGGTAAATAAATATAAAATTGAGTTAGAAGAATTAAAAGCTGAAGGTGGAAACAAAGGCTTATTAGACCCTTTAAAGACTTTTATCAAAGGCTTTATTACAGATGAAGAAGAACAAAAATCTGGCCCCATTGAATTGACTGATAACCAGTTGAGAACGATGCTAGCGCAAGGTATACAAGCTGGACTTAGCGTTTCAGGTGGCACACAAAGCCAGATAATAAATATTAGTTATCAGAGTGAAGACCCACTTATTGCAGCCGACATAGTTAACGCAATTAGTGAGTCTTATATCGAATTTGGTTTAGAAGCGCGCTTGAGCCAGATAAAGGACACTGCCGAATGGTTGAGCGAGCAATTAGAAGAGCTCCGAGTAACTCTACAAGAGTCAGAAGATAAGCTCAGAAACTTTAGGTTGTCACAGAACTTAATGGACACTGAGCAACAACAAAGAATCGCCAACACACAACTACAAACTCTCAATACCGAGCTTGTACGGGCTCAAACACAATTGTCACAGGCCAAAGATCTATATTCCCAAATAACGCAACTTGAACGTGAGGGAGGCGATTACCGCTCCTTAGGACCGGTGTTACAAAGCAATACAATAAGAGACTTAGTGCGTGAAGAAAGCACCCTGAGCCGCAAAGTACAAGAACTTAGTGAGCGCTATGGCGAAAAGCACCCTAAGATGATTGCTGCCCGTTCTGACCTAGCCAGCGCACAAGCTAACCTCGACAGAGAAGCCGCTAAGATAGTAGAGAGCATTAAGAAAGACTACCGCTCTGCACAAGTACAAGAACAAAATATAAAGCGCCTCATATCAGAAACACGTGAAGGACTTCAGTCATACCAAGGTGATAGTTTCGAACTTACCCGCTTAGAACGCGAGGTTGAAAATAACCGCCGTATCTACGAAAGCTTCCTGGGTAAATTAATGGAGGCTGATGTATCGGGTGACTATGATGCTTCGAATATAAGAATTATCGACAATGCAACCATCCCCGAGTACCCTGTAAAACCGCGCGGTGCCCTCATAATTGCTGCTAGTCTTGTTTTTGGTGCATTCTTCGGCGTTGTATTTGCGTTTGCAAGAGAACTAATGGGCAACGTATTCAGAACTCCAGACCAACTTGAACAAGAATTGTCTTTACCTTCACTGGGTATAACCCCATTAGTTAAGAAGAAAAAAGGCAACGTGGCCCCAGAGAAACAATACATTGCAGATCAACGTAGTACGTTTGCCGAGGCTATCAATACAATTAGAACAGGTTTAGTGTTCTCTAATATAGATAACCCTCCTAAAACAATTCTGATTACTTCAACTAACGGTTCTGAAGGTAAAACCACATTGGCAATCAACCTGGCCGTTGCGTTAAGTCAAATGGACAAAACCTTGTTAATCGAAATGGACTTACGCAAACCAGCTGTAAGCCGAGATTTAGGCATTAAAGCAGATATGGGGCTTAGTGACCTTCTGAGTGGGAAAACAGATACCAACGTATTTCACCAGGTTGAAGGGGCTCCAAATCTAAGCGTAATTACTTGCGGAACAATTCCACCCAATCCAATGGAGTTAATCTCTAGCAAACGATTTGCAAATCTTCTGCAATCATTGCGCGAACGTTTCACACATATTGTAATTGATAGCCCACCAACACTCCCAGTTAGTGATTCATGTGTACTGGCAAAAATGGTAGACGCAACAATAGTAGCGGTCAAAGCAGAAGAAACAAAAATAAGAATGGCTAAAGAAACCATAACTCGCCTTAATAAGGTACATGCTACAATTACTGGTGTTGTTCTTACTCAAGCGTCACCACAAAAAATGAGTTATTATGGTGAGCATTATTATCAAGACAATTATTATGGCGTAATCAAAGAATAAAAAATTTCGAAATACGAACGAAAATAAAAACAGTTACTTTAGCAAAACTAACAGGTTAGAAATAAGCAAAATTAGGCAACAAAAGGCTTTAATTCAATGGAAAAAGAAGAAAGAGTTAGGCGCCTATTAGTACTAAATGAAGTAAAAAAAGTCTGTACGTATTTAGATTTAAAAGGGATTAAGTTCTTAGTAATTAAAGGGCTCCCTTTTTCAAAGATTATATACAACGATGAATTAGATAGAAAATTTTGTGATATTGATATTTTTATTTCGAATAGGGACTTAGAAAAAACAAAAACGGCCCTTGAAAAACTATCATATAGTAATATTAGGGGATGGGTACCTCGTGAAATTTCTAAGCAAGTTACTTATAGAAAAAAAATTCACTCAGTGAATGTTGATATAGACTTACACTATGAATTAACGCAGTTTAGAACGATAAATAGAGTGTTTACATTTGATAGTTTGTTTCAAAGATCAATCGAATTCGAAATAGACGATGTAACTACACAAACATTTTGCCATGAAGACTCTTACATTTTTTCAAAATATCACCTCCAACTAGAAATATACAGAGGAAATAAAGAGACTAAAAAGTGGGAGGAAGATGTACAAAAGCTTTCAAAGCACATAAATACTGACAAAATAAAATATGAAAAAAGTTTCATAAACTTTATAAAAAAATTGAAAAAAAACGATAGCAAATATTCAACATTAAAATACTTTTATCTTCGATTTAAAGAGTCTGATAATAAACTAATATTTATAAAAGAAACTATCATACCTCCCAAACAAGAGTTAAAATATACGAATAAATATAGAAGCAGATTACACAGAATTCTATTCATCAGGAAATGAAAATGTTATCAAATATAATTGGTAAATACCTCAAGGAGGAGTTAATTTTAATTTATACTCCAGGTAAAGTTGGCTCCTCAACATTAGAGGATTCAATACCAGGGTCAATTCATACCCACACTCTATATGATAACCCACCAAACCCTCCGCATTGGCAACTAGATTACTATACTCCTTTCCAGAAGTTTAAATTTAAAATCAAGCAGTTTATTCGTAGAAGAATGATAAAGCACTCAAAAAAAATAATAATTATTTCAGTTATTAGAGAACCAATATCCAGAAATCATTCAATGTTTTTTCAGGCACTACCTTTTTGGTTAGCTAAAACATCATCCAATTTGTCAAAAGACCGAATGAGTCCACGAGAAGAAGGTTTTGAATTTTTACATCATGCGTTTCAAAAGAATTTCAACCACCTTTACATCTGCGAATGGTTTGATAAAGAGATTAAAAGATTTACAGGCATAGATATTTATCAGCACGAAGAAACAGATAAGGGCTTTTACCAAGTGAGAAAAGGAAAAATACATTTACTTGTTGTAAAACTGGAGGATCTGGAAAGAAACATACATTATATTGAATACGCAACAGGAAAAAAAATAACTATCAGTGAAAAGAATACTGGTTCAAAAAAATGGTATTCTGAAATTTATAAAAAATTTAAAGAAAGTTTTAAACTCGATACTGAAACTTTTGCGAAAATTACAAGCTCAAACTACTATAAAAAGTTTTATGAAAAACAATAAAACTAGAGCTTTAAAAGCACTAGTGATCAAAGGCTTCGCTGCGGTATCATCATTGGTATCAACAATGTTGATAATTCAAAGCTTCTCACCCCAAATTAGTTCCAGCGCTTTAACAACGCTGAGCTTAATGTTTGTTGCAAGTGTAATTTTGAGATTTGGTTCTGACCAAATGATTGTAAGGAAGACTGCGCGCTTCAATAATGACTCAGGTAAAACTTTCGCAAAATATATAAACCTATTGGTAGTCTTAGTATCAATAGCAACATTCACAATTGCAATCATTATTAATAACTTACTAGAATCAAAAATATCCGACTTAACAATATTCTACATATTTGCAAGCACCTGTTTTTATTCTCTAACTCAGGTCAATAGTTATTATCTTCAGGGAAAAAACAAAATCAGCTTGCATCTTTTTTTCTTAAACTTAGGTTTTAATGTATTACTGAGTTTCTACCTAAAATCAACCAGCTTTTTAAAGCCTAACATCGAATATTCTTACGAAAATTTTGCTGCAACTTTGACTATTACATGTATAACCTTATACATTTTTTCTTTGATAAATTGTAGATTGTTTTTTCCTAGAAATATATCAAGATTGAGAATTGAGCGAACAATTAAAATAAATTCCAATTATCATTTATTTTCGTCGATACAAATAATCCTTGTGTGGCTACCTCAACTTGGTCTCTATTTTCTTGGAAACAGTGGAGAAGTAGCTGAATTTACTTTAATGCATAGGATTTCATTAATTGTTGGATTCGTCTTGATTTCGGTTACTTCAATATATACACCAATTTTTGCTAACAACATAAAAAATAACAATAAGAACGAATTAGAGAAAAATGCTCACAACCTTATTGTGATGTCTACCACCGCGTCTTTATTTTTCTGTGTATCTTTAGTTTTTACAATAGGATATTTTTTCAAGTTATTAGATTATAGTGATTACCTCAGGTACGATATTTTAATAATTTTATTCTTTGGGCAAATAATAAACTCAGCGACTGGCCCTTCACTAAAGCTACTACAAATGGGAAATGAAATTAGAACAGCAAGAAAAATACAAACTGGTGTTTTTCTGTTCGCTTTGATAGCGACTCTTCCATTAATAATTACATTGAATTCAATCGGAGCAGCATTACTGTGCTGTATGATAGTGTCAGTGGCTAATATAATGTATTCGATATATGCGCTTAAAATATATAATATATGGCCGTACTATATAGGAAAATACAAGAAAAAATGAGCTTAAACCGAATTGGGTAAAATTGTAAAATCAAAAATTGAGTAGGTGAATTTTATCTGTGGTCTGATTAATATTAGTCGTAAGCTGATTTAGATTCGCATGAACATACAAGGGTCCAACCAAATTGTCACCTACTATAAGGCCAGTTTGCTCTACAAAAATTGAGTGTAACCATATCCTAATATTTTGACCAGCAAAAACACGTACCCCATCTCCATAGCCTGTCGTAATGTCTAGATGTATGTCAATACCTCTTGGAGATTTGCTATTAAGTTCATCTAAGCTGATAGCTGCTGAATCGATCTCATTGGCATTAGCTCTGGCGTTTGCAAAGCTAACATTCGTAACATCTCCTTTTATGGCAAGAAGATCAGCTCCATAGTCCTTTCTCTCCTCCTTCCCATGGAGCATTAAACTATAAAAATAAAGTCGTCTAATAGGAATATTATCATTAAAATTCTGTATAACCAGCCCAGGTCCATTAGGCCAAATAATCTTCAGACTATAAAAATCGATTTGATTCGAAGCATCTCCAACTCCATCACTTTGAATAGTCATACTTGCATTTTTTCTATTTCCACACTGCCTTATTGTCAAATTACTAATGACACTTTCCCTTAAATAAGCAGTTTTCCTAACTTTGCAAATGCCACAAACAAATGCGCCTAATGAAAAGTGATGAATATATACGTTTTGAATTATAACGTTATCGTTTCGATCACAAAATTTTAAGCATCCCGCTTCTATATTTTTAGAGTTACTTACAAAGCCTACGTTCTGTATAGTTACGCCTGATACTTCATCATCAAACTTAATTGAGTTATTTTCTTTCTTCCAGCCTGAAGCAACAAAGCCTGTGTCTATGAACTCTAAAAGCCAACCATCAAAGTTATTATCAGTTCGTAATATAGATTTTGTCGGTCCATCGCCTTTAATTGTTAATGCTCGATGAAATGGTCCTAAAGGTATATTCACCAAGTACTCACCCGTTGGAATATAAATAGGTTTGTTAAACTTGTCTGCACAATAAAACAAAAGAGCAATCGAGTTAGTCTTTCCTTCGGAATGCCCAAAGTGATTTGGTTCGAATTGTGACGGTAATTGTTCGAGTTTTAATGCTAATTGAGTTTCGCTCAATTCAATGTAGTTGAACCCAGGAACGCTACCTGATTCGTTATGCAATGTAGTCCGCAATACGACTTTAAAATCAAGGTTACGAGCACCAACTCTTACGGAATCTGCTACATGAAGCTTAGACTTATTAGCTTCGAGTTCATCCAAATTTTCAAAAAAGTGATAAATAGGAGCTCGACCTTCCACCACAGGTTTACAACTAATTGAGGCAAGACTAGCAAGAGCCATGACTTTTAATATGTTTCGACGTTTCAATTCACTATGTCTCATGATTTTATTTTTCTAGAGTTAAGATGTAGGTGACTTTTAGCCTTCTTAATTCCGTAGCATTGCATGAAAGATTAAATATGCAAAATATGAAGTGTGTATATCTCCATATAATAACTACCAATAAAACTGCCCCCCGATACCTTTTGCTGAATCCACTCTAGGGAAACTGCGAATAAGTCCTGCAATTTAGTTATTGAACCAGCCTTTGCATTCGCCGACTAAATTTTTAACGCTATATTCTCAATTTAGGCCTGATTTCGGCCTTATTCCGGGTTATTCCCGGATTTCAGACAGATCTTGGCTGTTGCCCTAGTATTCTTTGATTCTTAGTTATATTTCATTTCTAAGAGAAGCGAATCTTGGATTTCGCAAAATATAAGAGAATAAATACTGGTATATATTTCAAGAAAATTGTTTGTATAAATCCAGGATCGATACCCTGTCCCAAAGCAAATACAGAAAAGATTACTATTGTATAATCAACAAACAAGGATTTATTACAATACGAATCAAGGAAAGCTGCTATGATCCCTGTTAACGCTGCGCCAAAGAACACATAAAGCCAGGAGCCATTAACAAACCAATCCCCAACTGCTGTTATGGGCCAACCATTATTTTTGTCTCTCTCATATACTTGCCGGAACCATAAACCTACATTATGGGTTAGGGGCTTATCTTTCCATAGGAAACGTGGAACCCAGGCCAATAATCCATTGTAAAAATCTTCACCATCTCTAAATGCAAAACGTTTTCCAACATCCCTCGACGCCAAAACCAAACCGTCATATTCTGATAAATGCATAGATAATGATAATGCTGTTATTGGGCCCATAGCTTCTAGAGAGTTGACCTCATGGCCTATAGCTTCAGAATGTAAATCTTCCCTTGCTAATCGTAAACCGTTGGCAATAACAAACAAAAGAACTGTTGATAAAAACAGAGTCTTAATGTTGATGCGTTGAAATCTTGAAAAATAAAGCACTCCAAGCATAAATATAAAGAATCCTATCGTAGTCCTATTGCCCCAAAAGAAAATAAAAAGCCCATTAACTGAAATAAGCATTACAGAAATTACAACATAGTACTTTGCGCCAATAAGCTTCGAATTCAAAAATAGATATCCAGTCAATATTAAAGCCCAAGCGCTGAATTCTCTAAAGACATACAGGCCTTTCATAGACTTTTCAATTTTCACTTGGTATAAAAATTCACTTAAACTTCCAAACTTCAATATGAAAAACGAGGTTACCATTACTCCGAGCAAAGTCATAAAGGCGGTTAAAAAGAACAAATAATTCAAATTCACAAAGTTAACGTTATACGGTTTTCTTTCCACTTTACTCAAAAATATTTTTTCAAAATAGCTTTGAGTTAAAAACAAGACCCCTACCCATAACATAACAATTAAATTTGCTCTTGCAATATCTCCGTAAAAATCATATTGAAATTCGTAAAATGGAATAGGTACATCTAGCCCTAAAAATATGAACACAGGTCTAATTGAAAGATAGTAAAGTGAGAAAAAATAAAGAAAAAAGCTTCCATATTTAGCACTTTTAAAACTTCTCATAAAGAGAACAACTAATACAGATGTGTACGCAAACCAAGATATCAAGGATATTATAAACATAACTTACTTATATAATTTTTCCAAGGATTCAGTTAAATCAAATATAGAGTAACTATTGGAATAGTTTTCAACTAGATTATTTCTTATTTTCTGAAGTCCGAATTTAGTACTGTACTTTAATAAGTGCTGTAAATTTAAAGCTACTGGCTTCGATAAAGCTTTATAATAATCACAATCATCTAGATGTTCAGATAAGCCACCTTTTCCGGAGTGGAATACCGGGCACCCGCAGTTCAATGCTTCCAAAGCGACTAATCCAAACCCTTCCCATCTAGAAGGCATGATCAGAGCATCACAGGCCTTCATATACTGCATAACTTCGAGTTTTGGTTTCCAGCCTAAGTGAATTATCCTTTTGTCAGAACTTACCATTTCTAACTGTTTTAGATCATTGTTAACTACAAAGTCGCCAATACAGTAAACTCTGAAATCTTCCGACCGGGTAGCTGCTATAGCCTCTAACAGTAAATCGAAGCCTTTCTGTTTATCAAACCTTCCAACAAACAAGAAGTTTTTAGTATCTTGGCTTATTTCCGCAGCAGCTAATGTTACGGGAACTTCTTTAATTGTATTTTTGACTAAAGTCAGTTTATTTTGATTCAAACCACATTTTTTTGCGACTTGCAGATCGTGTTTACTTATACAAACTATTCTGTCTGTTTTGTGTGATAGCAGTTTTTCAATGAATATTATTGCTTTCTTTGTCTTCTCACTACACTCCCTGTCAAATGCCCAGCCATGACTGCAATAAATAACTTTGTAGGGGCGCTTTAGTGTAAAAAACAAACCTAGTCGAAACCAAAAGCCAGCAAACGTGCTATGTATATGAACCACCGTTGGCCTAAACTCTTTAACGTCTTTTTGATAAGACACGAGCATTCTTAGTTGCGTTACCAAAGATTTGCGATTCACTTCGTCAAAATAAGTTAAATTCTGTGATGGTATGGAAATTTCCTCTTTTTGAGAGTGAGGAACAACCAAATGAACACAATCACTTCCATACTTTTCTATCTGGCATGGTACTAATTCATTTAAGTACGTTGCTATTCCACCGGTAACTGATTCACATATATGCAAAACACGCATTAATATACTTCCGCAAGCGTCTCAAAATAAACGCGTTCTGAATACAAAGCTGCAACCCTATCACGCGCTTTTTGACCCATTTTTTCGCACAGGTCAGGATGCTTAGCATAGTAGCTTAGCGTTTCAATCAGAGCGGCATCATCATTATACTCAATCAATGCACCAACATCTTTTGTGACGACTTCAACATTAGAACCAGAGAAAGTAGAAATAATAGGTAGACTTGAAGACATGGCTTCTACAATAACGTAAGGCATTCCTTCGTAGGCAGAGTTTAAAACAAAAACATCAGCACATGAGTAATAATCCTGCACGTTACTTTTCTTGCCTAAAAATAATGTATTAGGGCCAGCCGAAGCTAATACTTTATCGTAATATTCTTGATGTGAGCCGTGATCTCCGATATGGACCAGGTAGCAGTTTTTCAAATTGGCCCGTTTAAACGACTCTACTAGTTGTATTACCCCTTTTCTGGGTTCTATGTAGCACACAGATAGGAAAACAAATGCACCTTTTGGTATTTGCAAGTCTCTGCGAATTTGTTGCGCCTTAATCTCATTAAATTTGTACTTTTCCGTGTTAACGGGATTCGGAATACAAAGCACTTTATCTAAAGCTTCGAAGTCTTCTCCAAATTCACGTTTACAATAACCCTCTGTACCATGAACGATGATTTTATCTGCAATAGACTTTACCAATGAGAAAGCGATTTTTACCGGTGTTTGGCTAATCTGAAAGCGAATGACTATCTTTGATTTGGAAAAAAGTTTGATCAATATAAGAAATAACAGATAGTAAACAGCACTGCGGTAATTGTTAACTACCAAAACATCATAGTCTTTGCGAACAGAAAAAAAGCACTTGAAGTTATAGAAAAACAAAGCAAGGGCATTAAACATTCCGTTAATACCTTTGATGTTTTTCTTACCATAGCGATTGAGAAAACCTGGAAGGCCTATTAGCGTGACATTAGCACCAGCCTCTTTTATATGCCCTTCAATCTCTCCGCTTTCACCGAGCAATACATCAACACTTGCGTTTTGAGCCTGAACATAATGCTCAATCCAATTTCTTAGATTAACTGCACTTCCATAATACAGACCAGAGCGCTCTACAGCTAAAATTCTCATACTTCCTTGACCATTTTTAAGGACTGATTGAAATCCTCGGCGAGATCTAATCTTAACCTCTCTTTAACCTGCCCCTCCTGCTCATTCGCAGTATTATCCGGTTTTTTCTTATTCAGAGAGTTGTATATGGGCCTAATAAGCTCTTTTAATTTTTCATTTTTAATTCTAACGCCAATTTTTTCTTTAACTTTGTTCAGCGTTCTGTTTCTCACAATTGCAGTTTCATTTTTGTGGGAAAAATCAAAATTATCATAAATAGTTTGGTCAATACCAAGCCACTCACAAATGTCACGCATCAAAGCTTTTTTATCGTTTTTTAGAGCTCTAAAGTCATAAACACGGACGTTTTCCACGCCAAGTATTGCTATCCATTTTTCTATAAACCTATGGTATATGGACTGTTCGATAACGGCCGACAACTGATTAATACCACCAAAACTATTGCCGTTTTCAACTTCGGATATAAATTCGTCAAAGCTTAAACCGGCAGGTAAAACAGTTCTGGTGTCTCTAAAATATTTGAATGTTGAATAGATTCTTTGTGATGGCTCTCTTATAAAGAATAAGGCCTTACATGGATGTGCCTGCGCATACTCTAACGCGCTATTTTGATAAATAGTGAGTGTAGTGCCATCAACGATATACTTATTTTCTTGCTTAAATAACTTTGCGTAGCCTTCCTCTCGCTGATCTTGCCAATTGGACTTCTCATTGAACTTCCAGTCGGCTTTATCTACTAAGTAAAAAAGCTCTTTATCTACACCGCCACTAATATCCGGATGACTAACTAACCAGTCATACACTGAAGTGGTACCACATTTTGGAGCACCTGCTAAAAATAAGTTCGGTAATATGTTTTTAGTAGACATTCTTCCCCACGAATCCTCTAAACAAGGTAAAAATCACAATTTTAAAATCCATCCAGATACTCCAATTCCGGATATATTCCAGATCGTACTTAATGCGCATTTCCATTTTTTCGACGGTGTCAGTTTCGCCGCGCCAGCCGTTTACCTGCGCCCAACCAGTGATGCCTGGCTTCATTTTATGGCGTAACATGTAGTAAGCCACTTTTTTTCTGTATTCTTCGTTGTGGCTTACGGCGTGGGGTCTTGGGCCCACTACAGACATAGTGCCTTGCAATACATTAAAGAACTGTGGGAGCTCGTCCAGGCTGGTGCGTCTTAAAAATGCTCCAAAGGGGGTTATACGTGGATCGCCTTTGGTTGCTTGTTTTACCACCTCGCCGTTATCCATTACCCGCATAGAGCGGAACTTCCACACTTTGATTTTTTTGCCATCCATGCCGTAGCGGTCTTGCTTAAAGAGCACTGGCCCTTTAGAGGTAAGCTTTATGCCTAATGCTATGCACAGCATAGGAATAGCAATAACAGCTAAGATTGATAATGATAGGAATACGTCTTCCATACGTTTCATGATGGAATAACCACCACGCATTGGACTATCGTATACGCTGATGGTTTGTACCTCGCCTACGTGGCCCATACGGGAATGCAGTAGGTTGAACGTAAATACGTCGGGCACTATGTGTACGTCTACCGTAGTGTCGCCCAGTGCTTTTAAAATGTTTTCTATGCGTTCTTTATTGGTGAGTGGCAGCGCAACAAACAGAATCTCTAATTTGCCCTGCTGGGCCATTTTAACGCCTTCAGCAATGCCGCCTTCGAGTCTGTCGATGTATTTATGGTCGAGTCGAACAGGATCCCGCTCATCAAACACCGCAGTAAGCTTATAGCCACTTTCGGGATAGTTGATTATTTCGTTGGCTAGGTCGATACCCCGTTTGGTAAGCCCAATAATGCCTACTGAGCGCGTGTTGTAGCCTTTTCTGCGGATAGAAATAAGGAACTGGCGGAAAACACCGCGCCAGGCACACAGCAGTATTGCTGTACTTACCATCCATAAACCCAATACCACTCGTGAGAAGTATTCGGTTTGTTTGGTAAAGAATAAAAATATAAACAGTGGGAATAGCGTTAATGCCCAGCTACAAACGGTATAAAACACCATTTCTTTAAACGAGCCGTTTCGCCAGGAACGGTACAATACAAAGAGTTCGGCAAAGAACAGGTAGGCCATGTTAGAAACCAGACCCAATACAAAATATTTTATGTCGAATTTTTCGAGATATAAGTAAGAAGCAGCAATTAAGCAGATTTGAATTATGAAAATATCAATCAGTCGATAGATAAAGGCAAACTGATTGAGGTTGTTACGGATAAATCCGCCATTTTCGTTCATTGAATCCCATCCTTTGGCAATGACCAGGTACTACAAGACTGTTTTCCGGTGAAGGTAATTATAGTATTTGGTTTAAATGACATTACCGTTACTCACCATTATGGTGCATTCGCACCAACCTGCAACTATACCGTATTTTCATACAAATCACAGGGGGTGAAAACCCTTTGTTTGGATTTGTTGGTGTATACGATGTTTTATTGCCCGTTTAACTTTTTGGTTGTTTTACCAGGGTACAGGATTTTTATTATTTGCTTCTTATCGAGCAAAGGCGGTGCCAGTTTTTGTTGCGGGTTTGTTATTTGTATTTGGTTGGGAGGTTTTTGTTTGAATGAAGGTTGATTGGTGGTTGTTTTAGGTTAGTCAGGGGGTTTGGGAGTTCCCCGCTTAAGAGCGTGCGGGGATGACAGAGGGGGTGCATGTTGGGATGACAGAGGGGGTGCGTGCGGGGATGACAGGTTAATTTTGGTTGTTTATTAGTTTATCTATCTGGTTGGCGATGTTTGGGAGGTTTTCCAGGCCGCTGGGATAGCTTACTTTGTAAAAGGGGATGCTTTGCAGTAGTTCGGCGAGTGCTTGTATGCGCTGTTTTTCGATGCCCAGTGCGCGGTAGGCATCGCCTAGCATGCTATTTTGCATAAGGATAATGAGCGCAGCGCTGGGAGCAATGCGGGTAAGTGTTACCTGATCGCTTTCTGCGGAATCGGTTGGTTCAGTGCGGTTTAGGTAGTACATCGCTTTTACGGGTGTTGGTGCATGGGTACGTTGTGGCGCAAAGCTGATTTCCTGTTTGGCGAAGCGCTGGTGCACTTTTTTTTGTTGTACTGCCTGGTTGGTTAACTGGCTTTTGAGTAACTCGGCGCTGTCGGGCCATAAGCGTACTTTTGCCCAGCTGGGGTATACCTGGTATTGCATTGGTTGCTGCGCGGTTTGGTAAAGCGCTGCCATGTCATCGGTGGTAAGGGTGTAACCTAATGTGGTGAGTAGTGCCGTAAGGGTGGATTTACCGGTGCGGCTGGGCGCTAAAAACAGGTGGGCCTGTTGGTTTTTTACTAGGGTATTGGCGTGCAAACACAAGTGGCCGTTAAGCTCCAGAAACAGGGAAATGCCCATGGTTTGTAAATAATGGGCTGGCCCGGTGCCGCCGGGTTGCCAGTCGATGGTGAGCGAGTTCTGGTTAAGCTCGAATACGCCCTGCCCTTCGCATTGCACGGCTAACTGCCAGCGCTCTGTCGCTTGCGTGAGGGTGATCAGCGACTGGTAACGTTCGCCTTCATCCACCAGTTGCCATACCGCTTCGTTCTGGGGCTCCGGTGTGATCTGTGCAAACTGCGCGTTAAGCTGATGCGGTGTGGTGCCTTGAGTGCCATCAAAGGTAAGTGTTACGCCATGTAACGGATTGCGACTCAGGGCAATCAGTTCTTGTTGGGGATCCGTTTCCATGCTCTGGGTGACTACAACTGCCTGTAAAGATAGCTAAAGCATGCTTGAGAACGTGGTGTGTGTAAAGCACATATAAAAAAATGCCCCGAAAATGGGGCAAACATACACCTATGACGTTTGGTTTACCCCTGAAAAGGATTGCGCTTGGTCTGGCCGCCTTGTTCGTCTGGCACGCTGCCAGCAAATCCCTGGGTTAATACCGATAAACTGCCTGCGTGTTCCAGCACGGGCTTTTTGTACTGCTTTGTTGCAGTGGGTTGGGTTGTTTGTATCATCGTTTTCAACATGGTTTGTTTAATTAAGTTGGTACTTAACGCTACTAGAAGTTGACTGCTATTGAGTTATCGCTGTGAATAGTAACGTATTTTTCTACATACGTTTTTGGATACGCTGACGGACGCTTTGCCAGGCACATTACTGATTGTCAGGCAATAAATCATCAGGGCATAACTCGCTCAACGCCCTGGGTAACACTTGGGTATCAAACACTTTAAAACCGAGTTGGTTTGTTGTACGTATTTTTTTGGGGCGATGGCATTCTTTGGTAATGTTACTACATATAACGTAATCACCGTCAACTTCCTCTCGGCTGGTTACAATCCAGGGCAAGTAACACATACCAGGCTCCACAGTAAGGATAACTTCGGTGGTAACACCCCCGGGACGTGTTTGCGGTCCGTATTGATAAAGCAACCGGTGTTCGCCAGGCGGAAGTTTGTAGCCTGGGATCACAGGTGCAAATACATTTGTGGCTTCACCATTTATTTTTAACACCACGTAACGCAATCCCTGCCCGATATTCCCACTGGCTGAGATATAACCGTAAGTATTACTGGTGGGTTGCCCGTCTGGGGTGTGAGTGACTGTCATACAGCCAGTTATAGCAATAATAATCAGGAGGATAAGTGTTGTTTTCATGCTCTGTTCCATGAGTTATGAAAATTAGTGTAGTTCGTAAACGATTACTTCAGATGTTTTAAGCAATATTAACACTGTAGTGCAGATGGCAAGTTGTATTATTTTGGTTTGTGTTAGCCAACAACTCAGCAAAATAAAAGCATTCCCAACGCTGTAAAAAAAGTAAACACTTACGGCTCAGTTTATGATTAGAGTGGCTTACACAGCTAAAGCGGTGATTAAGCGTTATCCGTTGAGGTTTGAAGACTCAAAATTGATTCAGGATCGAGTAGGAGGCGGGATTACTCCCGCCGTCCTCTCACACCACCGGGCATACGGTTCCGTACCACGGCGGTTCCTGTCTGTATTGACCATAGCCAATACCTGAGTCTGTTTCGTGCATCGTGTCGCCGCTTTACCGTTTAGAACTCCGCAAACACCGCCCAGGTTTCCGACCCTTCTTGTATATTTGTCCCGGAGCAATGATTCTTCATTGCCTTGTGTTCCGATAACGCGAGAGCACGCGTGACTTGCCGCTCGTGACAGGTTCAGCCCTTCGTGCTATTGGTTTACTAGCACTACTACGGCGTCTGCTGACTTCTGATATCCCATCCCTACACCTCACGATGCGGGTAGCTCTTTAGCAAAATATCAGACCTCCCGGGGTAATTCGCGCGACCTTCCTGCTTATGCCTGTCGGCTCTACGTTGCTGCATTCCGTGCAAGTACCGGGCTTTAGCGATAATGGCCACCTCACCCTACAACAACGCCTAAACCGCTTCCTGTTCGTCAGGCCAGCATTTTGCCTTCGGCTTCCTTCAGATTTCACCTCACGATGAACACCCTTGCCGTTCGGCTAGCACTTCCCCTTG
>NZ_PVNP01000215.1 GCF_002993365.1 Marisediminitalea alba | reverse complement strand
TTACTACCAGGGCGGTTATTGTTTGTGGAGTAAACGGTTAGAAAAAGGCACCTTCGCCAAAGTCACTGACGGTACAGCAAAAACACCATTAAACAGTGCTCAGTTACAGTGTTTGATTGATGGCATTTACTGGCAAAAAGACAAACAAAACAGGCGATTTAATTGACTGATTTTGTTATAATTTACGCCATGAAAACGTCCTCAGACAATCCCTCAAAAGATGCACAAATTGCGGCTTTATCCGATGAAGTTGCACAATTAAAGCATCAACTTGACTGGCTTAAACGCCAGTTGTTCGGGCGTAAGTCTGAAAAGGTGTTAGCGGATAATCCGGCGCAGAGCAGTTTGTTTGATGAGGGGGAAGCCCTCACCTTACCGGCAGAAACAAAACCGGTGAAGGCACATACTCGTTCCTCACAAAAGCAACGTCGCGACTCGGATGTCAATGATGAAGGCCTGCGTTTTGATGAGACGGTGCCTCAGCTGATTATTGATGTGCCTGCGCCTGAGTTACAGGGGGCGGATGCCGACCAGTATGATGTCGTGGATATCAAAGAAACCCGTCGCTTAGCACAACAGCCCGGCAGTTATGTGGTACTGGTGTATCGTCGTCAGGTCGTGCGTCATAAAACCACGCAAACCCTTAAGGATACCCCAGCCCCCATCAATGTACTGGAAGGCTGTTACTGCGATGTCTCACTACTCGCTGGGCTGATGGTGGATAAAGCGGTATATCACTTACCGCTTCACCGCCAACATCAACGCATGCTTGATAGCGGTATCACCCTTAGCCGGGCTACCTTAATCAACTGGATACAACAAGGCATTGAGCTGCTTCGGCCCATTGCCAAAGCCCAGTGGCAACACATCCTGCAAAGTAACATACTGGCCATGGATGAAGTGCCCATTAAAGCCGGGCGCACCAAAGGCGCGGGTCGAAAACCCGGACACATGAAACAAACTTACTTTTGGCCGATGTACGGTGACAGTGATGAAGTGGCCTTTACCTGGAGTCACAGCCGAGGCATGTTGCATGCCAAAGCACAGTTACAGGACTTTACCGGTACCTTGCTGACCGACGGCTATGCTGCTTATACCAAAACTGTTGAGCAGATAAACCAACAAGAACAACAGATTGTGCACGCTGCCTGCTGGGTACACATGCGCAGAGGCTTTGAAAAAGCCCTCGACAGTGAGCCGCAAGCCGCACAGCAGGCACTGGATATTATCGCTGCGCTCTACCGGCATGAAAAACACATCCGGGATAAACAATCAGACCTGGCCGATATCCATTCTTACCGGCAACAACACAGCGAACCACTCGTGACTGACTTCTTCCGGTGGGTCTACCAACAACGACAGCGCACTGATTTACTACCCAAATCCCCCTTCGCCAAGGCGCTTCACTATGCGCATGAGCGAGAAAGCCAACTCAAGGTGTTCCTGAGTAACCCCGCGTTACCCATGGACACCAATCATCTCGAACGGGCACTGCGGGTTATTCCCATGGGCAGAAAAAACTATTTGTTCTGTTGGTCTGAACTCGGAGCTGAACAACTGGGCATATTACAAAGCCTGATGGTGACCTGCCGCCTGCAAGGCGTGAATCCCTACCACTACCTCGTGGATGTATTGCAGCGTGTAGCACTGCATCCGGCCAAAGACGTACTCGACCTGACGCCAAGAGTCTGGAAAGAGAGATTCACGGACAAAAAATTAACGAGCGACTTAGATAAAATGGGGTGATCCGGGTCTATATTGATCGCTTACTTATCGCCAGCGCATGCAAATAGAAGAAGGCTTTCGGGATATGAAAAGCACGCGCTTTGGTCT
>NZ_PVNP01000214.1:1154-81763 GCF_002993365.1 Marisediminitalea alba | reverse complement strand
TGATATCCTGAGTCCCATCTTCGAAGAGCAGTTTCATCCATCAAGCTTTGGTTACCGACCGGGGCGGAGCTGTCACGATGCTATCAATAAAGCCACGATGTTCATCCGACGCTATGAGCGGCCACACGTGGTGGACATGGACCTGTCGAAATGCTTCGATAAGCTGGACCATACGCTTATCATAGAAAGCATTAAAAGGCGGGTGCGTGATGGTAGCGTGCTGCGCTTAATCAGCCAGTTCTTAACAAGTGGGGTGATGGTTGATGGCCATTGGCAGCAGACAGACACAGGCAGTCCGCAAGGTGGAGTGATAAGCCCTCTGATAGCGAACATCTATCTGGATGCGTTTGATAAGGAGATGATGCAACGTGGTCACCGCATAGTGCGCTACGCTGATGATATTCTTATCTTGTGTCGCAGTCGTTCAGCGGCAGAGAATGCGCAACGACAAGCGACACAAATCCTTGAAGGTAAACTGAAGCTGACCGTGAACACAGAAAAAACCCACATTACGCACAGTGATGCGGGAATCAGGTTCCTTGGCGTGGAAATCGGAACGCAACATACCCGAATCCAAGCGAAGAAACTGGTAGTGTTCAAAACGAAGCTAAAGCAGATGACAAAACGCAATGGTGGAAAACCCTTGTACTTGGTCATTAATGCACTGAACCCACTCCTGAGAGGGTTTAGCCAGTACTTCAGGATTGCCAACGCCAGCAGAGCATTCAAACAAATCGCAAGTTGGCTAAGACGTAGACTGCGAAGCGTTCAACTTAAGCTATGGAAGAAGACGAGCCGCCTGCATCGTTGGCTACGACAGCGAGGCTATAAAGGTAAGTTCGCTTACATGAGCATGACGAGTTGGCGTAGCGCAAGAAGCCCGTTAGCAAGCTATGCGATGCCAAACAGCTGGTTCAATGAACTTGGACTGGTGAATCTGGAAGACGTTAGAACGGGGAGTGTGCCCAGCAGATACGCTGGATAAACCAGTACAGGAGCCGTATACGAGGCCCGTACGTACGGTTCTGTGAGAGGGATGAGGCGGTGACGCCTCACCCTACTCGATATTGAATAGTAAAGTAAGCCTGGCTTATTCCGCTCTGATCAAATCCAGCAGTTCTTTGGTTTTTTCTTCAACCAATGCAATATCACCTTTCGATTCAACATTCAGACGGATCACCGGTTCGGTATTGGATTTACGTAGATTAAACCGCCAGTTCCCAAATTCCAGGCCAATACCATCGGTTTCATCAATTACCTCTGCCAGTGGCTGATATTTTTCAAGTACCCGAGCCAGCGCTGCATCAGCATCCTTTAGCTTGCTGTTGATTTCGCCCGACGACGGGAAAGCTTCGATACGCTCTTTCACCATAGACGCCAGCGACTTCTGACGGGTACAGATAAGCTCTGCCACCAGCAACCAGGGGATCATTCCCGAGTCACAATAGGCAAAATCCCTGAAGTAATGGTGAGCACTCATTTCACCACCGTACACAGCATCTTCCAGGCGCATCCGCTCTTTAATAAACGCATGACCCGTTTTACATTTAATCGGCGTACCACCTGCAGACTTAATAATGTCTTCACTGTTCCAGTACACACGTGGGTCATAAATAATTTTGCTTGGTCCTTTATCAAGAAACGCCTGAGCAAGCAGACCCACAATGTAATAGCCCTCAATAAAGTTACCGTCAGCGTCAAACAGAAAACAACGATCGAAGTCACCATCCCAGGCAATACCAAAGTCGGCGCCACTTTCGATTACCGCATTAGCGGTATCGGCGCGATTTTCCGGTAATAAAGGATTAGGAATACCGTTCGGGAACGTACCATCGGCATTGTGATGCACTTTAACAAATTCAATCGGCACGTCTTTTTCGTGTAATTTTTTCTCAATAGCATCCAGTGCCAGACCTGCTGCGCCATTACCAGCGTTGGTCACAATTTTCAGCGGCGTAAAGTTATTGATATCAACGTAAGATAAAATGTGCGAAACGTACGCGTCCATGTTCAGGTGACGATGGTATTTCCCGCTTTCTGCCAGGATGTCTGTAGCAATGTGGGCTTTTCCATTAAAGAAGGCGTCCGCGTCGATTTTTGCACCTTTGGCATAAAAATCCAGACGCTCAGCCACATAGTTATTGTCGAGCGCCTCGGCGCGGTCTTTAATAGCATTCAGGCCGGTATCGCCACTTATTGGTACCGAACCGGCTTTCACCAGTTTCATTCCATTGTAATTAATCGGGTTGTGGCTGGCGGTTACTTCGATTCCGCCATCCACGCCAAGGTGTTTGGTCGCGAAGTAGATTTCTTCGGTACCAGCCATGCCAATATCAGTGACTTCTGCGCCACCATCAACAAGGCCTGCACTCAGTGCCAGCTTCAGCGGTGTGGAAGTGAGACGAACATCACCGCCCACTACCACAGACTTAGCTGCCAGTTCTTCTGCAAAAGCAAAACCAATCCGGTAAGCGACCTCTTCGTTAAGCTGAGTGTTTAACTCACCACGGATGTCATAGGCTTTAAAACAGGTAATAGGTGTTGTCATAGTTGTTTTTACTCAGCTTATTTTGACTCGGTTCTGCCGTAGCGATCAGAGAAACGGACAATGTCGTCTTCGCCCAGATAAGCCCCCGATTGCACTTCGATAAGTTCTAGTGGAATTTTGCCCGGGTTTTCCAGCGCGTGTACATCACCAATAGGAATGTACACCGATTCATTTTCGGTAACCAACTGGGTTTTCTCGCCGATGGTCACATTGGCAGTACCTGATACCACAATCCAGTGCTCAGCTCTGTGGTGATGCATCTGGACCGACAGTTTTTCACCCGGCTTAACGGTAATGCGCTTAACCTGGAAACGCTTGCCATTATCGATGGAATCGTAGCTGCCCCATGGGCGGAACACCTCGCGATGGAACTGGAATTCAGGGCGTTGTTCAGCCTTTAACTTATTCACGACATTTTTAATGTCCTGCACTTTGTTTTTGTTGGCCACCATCACGGCATCTTTAGTTTCTACCACTACCACATCATCAAGACCAACTACAGCTATCAAACGTTCCTCAGCGTTAATATAGCTATTATTTACGCCTTCAAGAATCGCATCACCAACAATTACGTTACCGTTTTCGTCTTTATTATCTGCGGTTTCCCACAAGGACGACCAACTGCCTACATCAGACCAGCCAGCATCCAGCGGTACCATGGCTGCCAGTGCGGTTTTTTCCATTACGGCATAATCGATCGAGTCGTCAGGACAGGTCGCAAATATCTCAGGATCGATACGGATAAAGTCTAAATCTTTGCTCTCTGAAGCAATCGCCTGCTCACAGATACTGTACATTTCAGGTGCATGCTTTTTCAGCTCAGCCAAATAAACGCTGGCTTTAAACATAAACATACCGCTGTTCCAGAAGTAGTTACCGGAATCGACATATTGTTGTGCCGTTGCCAGGTCTGGCTTCTCGACAAATTCATCCACCTTCATGCCTACACCAATGGCCTCACCGCCCTTAATGTAACCATAACCGGTGTGGGCCTGATCCGGCACAATACCAAAAGTGACCAGGTTGCCATCCATCGCCAGCTCGTTAGCCTTACTAACAGCAGCCTGGAAGCCGGCAGAGTCTTTAATCAGGTGATCGGCAGCCAGTACCAGTAATACCGGGTCGTCATCTGTTTGCATTGCGTGCAGCGCTGCCAGCGCTATGGCCGGTGCAGTGTTGCGTCCAACAGGCTCCAGAATAATACCACCATGGTCGCCGCCCATCTGGCGTAACTGCTCAGCCACTAAGAAGCGGTGCGCATCATTACAAATCACAATAGGATTAGCGGCACTGCTGCCGTCCAGGCGCTGCAGTGTTTCCTGCAACATGGTTTGTTCTGAAGTTAAAGCGAGAAACTGCTTAGGCAGGGCTGCTCGGGATTTAGGCCATAAACGGCTGCCAGAGCCACCGGCTAATACGACTGGTTTCATGTTGGTTCCTGTTGATTGCGGGAGCGAATTACAAGCAGTGGTTGTCTGCTTATTCCCTTATTTATTCCTTAATCCATGTTAATCAAGGACTGCAGGGCAATCAACATTCACAACGTAATTTATCGAAATAAATTGGCAGGACAGACTAGTCGACGAGGAATTGTTTAATTTCCCGTCAACCAGTTATTCTTTTTATCATTTTTTAAGCGGTTAATTTACCTTGCTGATAATCGGTAATGGCCTGTTGAATTTCGGCCTGGGTATTCATCACAAAGGGACCATACTGAACTACAGGTTCGCCAATCGGAGCAGCAGCAACTAAAATCGCCTTGCCGGCTTCGCTGCTGGTTATATCCAGCGTATCACCGTCATTCAATACTGCCAGTTTGCCGCAGGTAATGGTCTCGCCGCTAACGGCCAGGCTGCCTTCATAACAATAAATAAAGGCGCTGTGGCCTGCCGCAACCGGGAGGGTCGCCGAGGCATCTGCCAGCCAGTGTAGATCGGTAAACAGCGGCTTTACTCTGGCAGTATTAACCGGTCCGCTCACACCATTGAGTGAACCAGCCAGCACTTTTGCTTCAATTCCCTGCCCCACAGACACCGTTTTTACCTCGTCAGGCTGAATATCCTGATAACCGGGTGCCGACATTTTATCTTTGGCCGGCAGATTTACCCACAGCTGAAAGCCCTTGAGCAGGCCGTCGGTTTGCTGAGGCATTTCTTCATGAATAATGCCCTTACCAGCATTCATCCACTGGATACCGCCATCTTCAATGATTCCTTCATTGCCCACCGAATCCCGATGGCGCATTTTCCCCTTCAGCATATAAGTTACCGTCTGGAAGCCGCGGTGCGGATGCGGCGGGAAGCCGGCAATATATTCATCGGGTTTATCCGAGCCGAAAAAATCGAGCATCAGGAACGGGTCAAGATTGGGTAATAAACGCTGGCCGATAATCCGGGTTAAGCTTACCCCTGCACCATCCTGGGTTGGCATCCCACTAACAAGTTGCTTAATAGTTCGGTTGGTCATTGTTTTTTACTTCCATAAAGACAGATCGGGCCCTACGGGAACGACCTGTGTAGGATTAATCATTGTGTGACTGTAATAGTAGTGACGCTTAATATGTTCCATATTCGTTGTATCGGCTACGCCCGGCATCCGGTAAATGCGCTTCATATAATTAAACATGGCAGGATAGTCACTGATTTGTTTACGGTTACATTTAAAATGGCCATGATACACAGCGTCGAAGCGCACTAACGTAGTAAACAAACGTATATCGGCCTCAGTCAGCGTTCCGCCCACAAGGAAAGGTTGTTTTTCCAAGCGAGCTTCCACCTTATCTAAAGCAGCAAATAACGCATTAACCGCCTCCTCATAGACCTGTTGTTCAGTAGCAAACCCTGACTTGTATACGCCATTATTGATATCGTTATACACCCATTGATTCACTTCATCTATCTCAGATTGTAACGTGTCGGGGTAATAATCGGTGTGGTTACCGGTAATGTCATTAAAGCTGGTATTGAGGATCCGGATAATCTCAGCCGATTCGTTATTGACGATTTTTTCGGTCTTTTTATCCCACAGCACCGGCACCGTTACACGAGTAGTAATATCTGCCTGCTGACGTAAATAAATCTCATACATATACTGATGGCCGTAGAGCGTATCGCCGGTACTGCCCTTATGCGGCAAAAAGCTCCAGCCTTTATCCAGCATTTCAGGATTTACCACCGAAACACCGATATGGGAATTAAGGGATTTAAGCTCTCGCATTATCAGAGTGCGGTGCGCCCATGGGCAGGCCAGAGAAACATACAAATGATAACGGCCACTTTCTGCCTTAAATTCACTGTCTTCACCGATGGTATTTCTGAACAACGAATCCTGACGCTCAAACCGACCGCCGCTTTTATCGGTGTCATACCATTTGTCGTGCCATTTGCCGTCTATTAACAAACCCATGATGCTCTCCCGTGTAAAGTAAATGAATGCGTGGTAAGTGGAACACACATCTGTCTAAACGGCTTAACGGAACATTTGGATTGATTGTTCTATGTTTTAGAACAGTCGGTTAATTATCTCATCAGCAATGGGTAAGGCGCTGGTGGCCGCCGGTGATGGCGCATTGCCAACGTGTAGCGCATGGGTAGATTCCACAAACTTAAAGTCGTGCACAAGTACCCCGTTACTGTCTACTGCCTGGGCACGGATCCCAGCACGATAAGGTAAAAAGTCTGCTGCGGTAATGCCGGGGCAATAGCGGCTCACCAGCCTGGCATAGTGTGTTTTAGACAAGGACGAATACAATTCTTTAACGGCTGCACGTCTGTACCGCCAAAGCAATTTCCACACATCACCGTGGGCAAACAGGTGCAACCATTCAGCATCAGTGCTGAATAAACTATTATAGGCTTCCCGGCCTGTGGTCAGCACGGCGTTTGGCCCTACCGTAGTGTAACCGCCTATCATTCGGGTTAAGTGTACTCCTAAAAATGGCATCGCCGGATCCGGTACCGGATAAATCAGATGGTGGGTGATGTCATCATACTTGCGGTTTAAACGGTAATACTCACCTTTAAAGGGCAGCATTCTGAAGTCACACTCAAGCCCCTGCATCCGGATCAGTTCGTCACTATAAATGCCTGCGCAGTTAATTAATTTAGCCGCCCTGACTGTGGTTTCGCCCCTCGGATAAGAAAATCGTAACAACACGCCGCCACTATCATCCTCTATACTCACAAGCTTATGCTGATAATGGATCTGGCACCGGCTCTGAGCGCTTGCCTGCTGTAACAGACAAGCCGTGATAGCTTTGTAGTCAGTAATGCCGGTTTGCGCGACAAAAAAACCGCCTACAGCATTGATGGCTGGCTCACGGCACTGGATTTCAGACGCTGTTAACCGCTGTGGCTGGAGTTCGTTCTGTACACAGCGATGGAATAAGTCTTCCAGAGCGGGTAACTCATCTTCGCTCGTTGCCACAATCAGTTTGCCGCACTGTTCATGGGGCAAACCAAATCCCCTGCACAATTCAAAGGTATGCTCCAGCCCGGCGCGGCAAAAACGGGCTTTATAACTGCCCGGCGCATAATAAACCCCGGCGTGTATCACGCCGGAATTACGCCCGGTCTGATGGGCGGCACAGTCACCTTCCTTATCAAACAGCATAATGCGGGCACCAGGCTGACGCTGACTCAGCTTATAAGCCACCGCAGCACCAATAATACCGGCACCGACGATGGCAAAATCACATTCAGACATGGGTATTCTATTGAAAAATGCTAAACTCACCCCGATAGTACCCGTCCCATCATTAACATCAACCAAAAAGGGCCTGAAATGTTTGATTCACAACGCTTTGGCGGTGTTGCCCGGCTATATGGCGAGCAACAAACCTCGTACATTGCCGAGCTGCATATCGCAGTAATTGGCATTGGCGGGGTTGGCTCGTGGAGTGCTGAGGCGCTGGCCAGAACGGGCGTAGGTCAGATAACCCTGATTGATCTGGATGACATTTGTGTTACCAATACCAACCGCCAGATCCATGCCATGAATGATACCGTTGGTCAGGCCAAAGTTACGGTAATGGCACAGCGTATCAGTCAAATCAACCCGGCATGCAAAGTGAATGTGATTGAAGATTTTGTTACGCCGGACACGGTTATGGAGCATCTGGCTGGCAATTACGATGGAGTCATTGAAGCTACCGACTCCATCAAGGCTAAAGCCAGCATTATTTATTATTGCAAACGGAATAAATTACCCGTCGTTACTGTAGGCGGTGCCGGTGGTCAGGTTGACCCTACGCAAATAACCAGTGCCGATCTGGCTAAAACCATTCAGGATCCGCTGGCCGCAAAACTACGTAACGAATTACGCCGTAATTACGGGTTTTCAAAAAATCCCAAACGCCGGTTTAGTATCGAGTGCATTTATTCCACCGAACAGCTCCGCTATCCGCAGCCTGACGGCTCAGTGTGTCACAATAAATCACTTAACGACGGCAGCACCCGACTTGATTGTGCTTCCGGATTTGGTGCATCGGTTATGGTAACGGCCTCCTTTGGTATGTTTGCCGCCGCCAGGCTTATCAATAAACTCACCGGTATTTAAGTGTAACGCGGCTCGACATTTCACGCGGGCTCGCGCACAATACCGCAAAAGGAGAGCCATTATGCAACAACACGAACTAGAACAACTGATGGCAGACAGCGCGAAAGACGCTGTAGGTACCAGTCGGGATATGTTTAACATTGAGTTAGACTACAGCGCTGAAAGTATTGAGATGGTAGACAACCTGCTGCTGGCGTTTATCGACCGCTTTAAGGATCAAGCCCTGGAAGATAACGCGGTATTCACGCTGTGTAATATTTATGGTGCTTACATCGGTGAAGTTATGCGTAGCCTGATAGGCGGCAGCTGGCGGTATGACGAGTCAGATAAAACCGCGCCTTATGTGGTGCTGGATGTGGGTGAGTATTCTTACGCCTTTGCCGGAATTTGTTATGAACGTTTGGTTAATGACAGCCAGGTAAGTGTTAAGGCCTACTTTGATCAGGCTCTGGCAAATAACACTCAGTAATTTATTCTTCTGTCTGCTCCCTGACTGGCGGCTGACGCCAGTCATGTAACATGATGGCCAGGTGATGGCTGCGGTTAACCATATACATCAACGCAATCATCAGCAGTGCCACCGCACCAAGATAACCATTAAACTGCCAGCCGGCGCGCTCCAAAAAGCTGCCAATCAGTAACAACTGACACAAACTTCCCAGGGTGCAAAGCGGCTTTATCAATAAACGCCAGCCGGTATACCCTCGTTTCCACAAATGTTCCCTGAAGCTCATCAGTACGATCACCAGCAGAAAAGGTAGTGTCACTGCAATTTGCAGCCATAATACGTCGCTGTGCGGAAAGAAAATACGATAGAGCCTGTCAGACTCAGCCGGGATAGCGGTAAACGCCGCCACCAGCAGCAGATCGCGACAGGCTATTGCCAACATCCAGTATAACCATCGCGGCGGCAGTACCGTGCCGGCTTCGTCGTAATGTTTGAGTGGTAAAGGGATCATAAACTACTTAAAAATTCAGAAAAATGACCAGAAAAATGACTGTCCGTTAATACCGGGCCTTTCAGCCGGTAACAGCAAACCTGACTATACCGCGGGCAGATTGCATTTGCAGATCCCGCGGGCAGGCATTTGTGCCAGTTTAACACAGCCGCATCTCGGGCAAGAATGAATATTGCCGGGTTCAACAAACCGCTTTACTCCCCTTAATGGTTTTCGCATTTAAACCATGGATACAGTTATTTGGCGGAATGGCCTTAATCTAACCCTCTTGCGACGCCAATTGTTATCCAAATCACCGGTAATTTTTGTTATTCGACTCCCCCGCCGGGTGAACTTAACAATCTTTTTGGGTATAATCTGCGCCCTTTTGAAACTGCCGTCGCACACCATCAGAGCTCACTATGACCGTTGAAAAATTTGACCCGAAACAAACCACCACACTGGAAGGACCTAAAGCGGTGTTAAAGCAGCAATCAGAAACGACATCCAGCTCTGATACTGCGAAAGCAAAAATCGGTTTTGTGAGCCTCGGCTGTCCGAAAAACCTGGTGGACTCAGAACGAATTCTTACTCAGCTTCGCACTGAAGGGTACGAGGTAGTACCTACCTATAATGATGCCGCGCTGGTTATCGTGAATACCTGTGGTTTTATTGACGCAGCGGTGCAGGAATCACTGGATACCATTGGTGAAGCCCTGGCTGAAAACGGCAAAGTGATTGTGACCGGTTGTTTAGGCATTAAGGAAGATGAAATTCGTGAAGTACATCCCAATGTACTGGCGATAAGCGGCCCTCATGCCTACGAGGAAGTGGTTAATCAGGTTCATGACCACTTGCCCAAGCCGCAGCATAACCCGTTTGAACACCTTATTCCGGATCATGGCATTAAACTAACGCCCCGTCATTTTGCCTACCTTAAGATTTCCGAAGGTTGTAACCATCGCTGTACGTTTTGCATTATCCCCTCCATGCGCGGCGATCTGGTGAGCCGCCCTATCGGTGAAATTCTCGATGAAGCCCAGCGCTTAAAAAATGCCGGCGTAAACGAACTGCTGGTGATCTCGCAGGACACCAGTGCGTACGGCGTGGATATGAAGCATCGCACCGGGTTCTGGAACGGCATGCCGGTAAAAACTCACCTGCAACAGTTATGTGAAAAGCTCGGCGAAATGGGCATGTGGGTAAGACTGCACTATGTGTACCCCTACCCTCATGTAGATAACCTTATCCCGCTGATGAACGAAGGTAAAATCCTGCCCTATCTGGATATCCCCTTCCAACACGCCAATAAGCGCATCCTGAAATTAATGAAGCGTCCGGGTAGTTCAGAACGCTCGCTTGAACGGATCAAAAAATGGCGCGAGGAATGTCCGCAGCTCATCATTCGCTCCACTTTTATCGTTGGCTTTCCTGGTGAAACCGAAGAAGAGTTTGAGGAATTACTCGACTTTATGCGTGAAGCACAACTCGACCGGGTTGGTTGTTTTGCCTACTCGCCGGTTGAAGGGGCGGTGGCTAACGATCTGCCCGATCCGGTAGATGAAGACGTTAAACAAGAGCGTCTGGCCCGCTTTATGGCCGTTCAGGGCGAGATTAGCGCAGAACGTCTGAAACAACGTATTGGTCAGGAATATCAGGTAGTGATTGACTCAGTGGATGCGGAAGGCGCGGTTGGTCGTTGTTATGCTGATGCCCCGGAGGTAGACGGCGTGGTGCATTTAAACGGCGTTTACGATGTGACACCCGGCCAGCACGTCTGGGCTGAAGTCATCCATACCGATGAGCATGACATGTGGGCCGTGATGTCTGAAGAGCAGGATGAAACAGACGATGAGGCGGAGTAATCCGCCTCGGTAACCCTTTTACCAGGGGAGCTCATCACCCTTAGCGTGAATAAATCGCCCTGCATTCGCCAGGGTCAGTTCGCCAATCCGGGCAACCAGACTGGCCGCGGCAGTTTCGGCGTCAACATCTCCATTACCGCCCACCATTTCAGTTTGCACAAACCCGGGATGAAACAAGCCTACGGCAATGCCATCGGCTTTGAGGTCATTGGCCAGGGAAACGCCTGCGGCATTAAGCGCCGCCTTGCTCATGCGATAGCCGTAGTATCCGCCGGAACCGTTATCGGCCATTGATCCCATCCGACTGGTAATAAGGGCCACCTTGCTACCAGATGAAAGCTGTTTTAACAAACACTGGGTAACCAGTAACGGGCCCATGGCATTCACTTTGAACTGATAATCGATGGTATTGGGCTGCCAGTCGGTGATCGCCTCATTAGCCAGCACACCGGCATTATTGATTAGAACATCAATGTCAACATCACTTAAAGGTGCCAACGCTTGCGGTAGACTGTCTGGCACACCCACATCCACGCCACTGAGCACTTCTGCGTCGGTAGCATTCAGTGCATCTGAGCTGTTGCGGCACAGTGCATAAACCGAATGGCCAGCGGCCAGATACTGCTTCACTAACGCCAGGCCAATGCCGCGATTGGCTCCGGTAATAACAACATTCATATGATGACTCCTTACGCGCTTTACGTTCGCTATAAGCTCTTAGTACCTAATTATCCGCGGCCAGACTGGCCAGCAGGTTAGTCAGATCATCCGGCGTATCTATACCTACCGGCGGCTCCGACAGCGCTTCCTCAATATGGATAGCATCGTCATACCAAAGGGCCCTTAACTGTTCGAGCGACTCAATTTGTTCCAGGGCAGACGGCTCATAGCTCACATACTGATTAACATAGCTTGCGCTATAAGCATACAAACCAATATGGCGATAGTACAAGCCGGGATCCGCACTCACCGGAGGCTGCATCATAGTTTCGCGGGCAAAAGGTAACACTGATCGAGAAAAATACAGCGCTTTACCCGATGCAGAAAAGACCACTTTTACGATGTTGGGATTAAATACATCATCTTCGTGAGCAATGGGCGTGCACAGTGTTGCCATTTGCATAGCAGGGTTGGCTGCCAGGTTGGCCGCCACCTGACGGATATTGTCTGCTGGTACAAAGGGTTCATCACCCTGCACATTAACGATAATGGTGTCATCGGCGATCTGCTGGGTCTGGATCACTTCAGCAATACGCTCAGTGCCGGACGTATGCGTGGTGGCTGTCATCACCACGGTTGCAAACTGCGCGGCCACACTGGCAATGCGTTCATCATCGGTAGCGACAATGACCTTGCTGGCGCCTGCCTCATTGGCCCTGTCAACCACATGTTGAACCATGGGCTTGCCCTGAATATTCGCCAGCGGTTTACCAGGAAAGCGGCTGGACTGATAGCGGGCGGGAATGACAACCGTAAAATCCATGGGCAAGATTATCCTTTTTTCAGTGCTTCGAGTTCTTCAAGAGAGATCGCCGTGGCCTTCTCTTCCAGCAATACCGGAATACCATCGTTAATCGGGTAAACCAGACGGTCATAACGACATACCAGGCCAGGCTCATTATTGCTCTGTGTGTACATCAATTTTCCTTTGCACACGGGGCAGGCTATTATTTCCAGCAACTTTTTATCAAATGCCATGGTGTTTCCTTTGTTATTTTTTGTTCAGCGTGCAATACGCTGAATGAGCTGAGTATAAAAATCTTCGGCCAGCACCGCATCCACCGGCTGATACCAACAATTATCATGGGCGTGTGCCACCGCCTTCACTGCGTCTTTTTCGGTCATAACAACACAGCCGTCTGGAATATCCTGTTTACCGATAGCATGATGATCGGCCAGCGCAACACAATGATCAAGCCTGACGCCCATCTCTTTTAACTGGTTAAAAAAACGACTTGGATCGCCAATACCTGCCATGGCGGTAATAGGTGATTCCTGTTCCAGCTCCACAAGATCTCGCTGTAACTGGGGGTGCTGTACATTAATCAGTTTGCCAGGCTGCAACGACATTTGAAACGGTGTTGGCATATTGCTGATCTTTGGTGATTCAAGCGACTCACCAGGCTGATTTAAAATTAAGAAATCAATGGTTTTAAGCCGCCAGAGACCTTCACGTAACGGCCCCATAGGCAGCAATTGCTGGTTACCAAACAAACGTCGGTCGGCCACCACACACTCAACATCCCGGCCCAGCGCGTAATGCTGCAGGCCATCGTCACTGATGATCACTGTACAGCCTTGATCTACCAGTTGCTGTGCTGCTCGGGGGCGATTGGGATCGATAACCACCGGCACACCCGTGCGCCGCGCTATCAATAAAGGTTCATCGCCCACCATGGGGGCAGAGTCGTTTGCGCTAACCTGATGAGGAAACTCGGTGGTTTTAGCGCCATACCCACGACTTACCACACCGACTTTGTAGCCGGCCTGTTGGAGCCTCTCGCAAAGCGCCACTACCAAAGGCGTTTTGCCATTGCCGCCCACGGAAAGATTGCCAACCACTATAACCGGCACTGGCAGTGTTATGGTCTTTTTAACGCCCAGTCGAAACAGTAATCGACGTAATGCTGATAACAGAAAAAACAGCAGCGTAAAGGGCAACAGCAACCATTGATACCAGCGCCCTTCATACCACATGCGGTTAAGCGCCGACATCACTACTCACCAAATTGCAGCGCGTGTAACTGTGCATAAGCACCGCCCTTGTTGAGTAAGTCCTGATGCTTACCCTGCTCGATAATCTTACCCTGATCAATCACCAGGATCTGGTCGGCATTTTCGATAGTGGATAATCGGTGGGCAATAATAATACTGGTGCGATCCTGTTGTAACGTTACCAGGGCATCCTGAATCATCCGCTCTGATTCGGTATCCAGCGCCGAAGTTGCCTCATCGAGAATTAGCACTGGTGCATCCAGCAGCAATGCTCTGGCGATGGCCACCCGCTGCCGCTGGCCGCCAGACAACACAGAGCCATCTTCGCCAATCATGGTATCCAGACCGTCTTCGAGCAACTCTGCAAATTCCATTACGTGAGCCAGTTTGGCTGCTTTTTCAACGGCCTTTCTGGAGACGTTTTCCGCCACGCCATACGCAATATTGTTAGCGATAGTATCGTTAAACAAGGTTACCTGCTGGGAAACCAGCGCGATATTTTTGCGAAGCTCAGTGAGCCTAAATTCGTTGATATCGGTGTTATCCAGCGTGATCTGCCCTTGCTCAGGCAAATAGAAACGGGTGAGTAAGTTTGACATGGTTGACTTGCCGCTACCAGATCGGCCCACCAGCGCAATACTGGTGCCAGCGGGGACATCAAGATTCATATTATCGATCGCCGGAGTGTGCTTACCCGGATAAGTAAATGTTACGTTGTTAAAGCGTATGTTGCCCTTTACTTCGTTGGCATCAAGCACACCGATATCTTTTTCAATTTGCTCATCCAGCACGGCAAAGATGCTTTGGCAGGCTGCCATGCCTTTTTGAAACTCGCTGTTAACCGTAGTCAGCTGTTTTAACGGTTTTAGCAGCATCACCATATAAAATACGATGGTCACAAAGGTACCGGCGGTGAGCTCGGCCAGCATACCCGGCGTACTGGCAATATACAGCACCACCGCCAGGGCTATAGAAGCGATGACCTGAATGCTCGACACACTCAGGGTTTGTGTAACAGCCAGCTTCATAGTTTGCTGGCGATTGGTGTTATTCTTTTTGGCGAAGCGATCCTGCTCTTTTTGCTGACCACCAAACATTAAAACCACTTTGTGGCCTTTTACCACCTGCTCAACCGCGCTGGTAAGATTGCCCATGGACTTCTGGATATTGCGGCTAACCGTACGAAAGCGTTTGGTAACAAACGTTACGATAACGGCTACCACAGGCCCGACAAACAAAAATACCAGTGATAACTGCCAGGAGAGATAAAACATCCAGGCCAGGATCCCTATCACCAGGGCACCTTCACGCACCAGAATCGCCAGTGATTTACCTGCTGCACGGGCCACCTGGTCGGTATCGTAAATGACTTTAGAAATCAGATTGCCTTTAGCCTGCTGGTCGTGAAAGCTTACCGGTAGATGAATATATTTACTGAACAGTTGCTGACGCATGGTCATTACCACCTGAGCCCCAATCCAACTCAGCGCGTAGCTGCCCATAAAATTAAAAATGCCGCGAATAATAAAAACCGGTACCACAAGGTAGGCTGCCATGCGCAAATAACCGTAATCCTGGTTGTTCAGCGACCGGTCGATCACAGGCTGTACCTGCGAAATCACGAAGGTATCGAGTGCCGAGTAACCCACCATACCGATAAATGCCACAATAAAGGCAAGTTTGTAGGCTTTCAGGTAGCTAAAAAACCGTTTTACCGGCAATGCTTGAGTGTCATTCTGTTGCATAGTTCACTGTTTACTATAAAAATCGGCGCCATTGTACCTGCTATACCCATGACACACCAAAATAATCGATTCACGTTGCAAAACCGTTTGCACGGAATGGCTTTATTTATGGGCAGTTTACTGCTTTACAAACGTTTTATGATACCAGCGGCTTTGCTGACTCGCACGATAAGCATAAGTTCTAATGCCGTCGCTGGTAATATCAAAGCGCAAATAGCCACTCTCACTAACGAGCATTGCCTGGCTGCCCGCATTCCGGTAACGTTCAGCAACGTGCCCATGAGGAAAGCCCCAGCGATTAAGCCAGCCCTGAGAAAACACCACAAATTGCGGCTTTACCTGTTCGATAAAGGCAGTGGATGATGAGGTTTTACTGCCGTGATGCGGCGCCAGTATTATGTTGGACGTCAGCGCCTGACTAACTTTAGGTAAGCTCAACAAAATCTGCTCAGCCTTTTGCTCAATATCGCCCGGCAGTAATACGCTGTAGCGGCCATCGGTAACTCTAATTACGCAGGAGCCATCGTTATCAGACCAGTCTTCGCTAGCATCAGGTAAGGGCCAAAAGGCCTGCATGTTTAACCCCTGCCACTGCCATTTACCACCTGCATGGCAGTTATCTTCTGGGGTGACAATAGCAAGCTCAGGATACGTTTTGCGAATAAAATCTAACCCACCGGCATGGTCATTATCGAAATGACTGATAAATACCCGTTCGAGTTGCAAGCCGCGGATATGCAAAAAGGGGTGGATAACAGTCTCTACAAAATTGAACCCTGAGGCAAAGGACGCGCCGGTATCAAACAAAATAGCCTTGCTGTTGCGGCTGATAAGTGTGGCATTGCCCTGCCCCACATCAAATACATGGACCTGCCAGTCTTCCGTCTTCCTTGTTACCGGCAGGTATCCGCCAGAACAAGCCAGGAGCATAACGATCAACAAAAGCAATCGCCCTTTAAAAGGCGGGAGTAAAATAAGTAACAGCGCTATCAAACTGGCCATCAACCAGGTAGAAGTGAATACCGGAAAAGCCGCATAGTCACCAACAAAACTAGCCACTTGGTCAAGCAACTGCATCAGCCATTCGAGCACCTTGCCGCAACCATACAACACCCAGGAAGTGATGAGATGATCAACCGGCAAAACGATGAGCATTAACAATCCCAGCAGACACAAAGGGATCACCAGCAATGACATAACCGGTACGATCAGTAAATTAATCAACGGCGAAATCAAACTAACCTGCCCCAGCAGCGCGCCCACTAGCGGTGCCATAAGCACACTCAGCGTGAGCTGTAACAGCACCACTCCCCTAATCCAATTACCACCGCGGGATGACGTTTCCCACCACCAGTGTAACCAGATGATTATGGCCACCGCCCCCACACTCAGATACAAAGCCGCCCCGTAAACGGCCATGGGGTCCAGCAAAATGCTCACAGACAATGTGAGTAACACCAGTGTGAGTCGCGACAATCGAAGATTAAACAAATGCAGCACAGCGATAATGAGCAACGCACAATAAGCTCGCAAAACGGCGGTTTGCCAATCAGCCAGGTAGGCATAAAAGCCACAGGTAGCCAGCACAAAAATAAAAGCAGTTAGATACAGACTTTTTGGTAGGGTAAAACTTAACCATGCAGAGGCAGCAATCCAGCCTCTGAAAAAAATAAGGATTGCGCCTGCCACAATCATCAGGTGCAAGCCAGAGATAGCAAACAGATGGGCAGTGCCCGTTTGCTGTAACAACTGCCAGTCTGATTTTGTAAATTCCTGGCGCTCACCGAACAATAAAGCCAGCAGCCATTTCTCGCCCGGCAGTTGTAATGAGGTTAGTCTGGATTTTAAGCGATTACGGGTAGATGTATCAGGCTCAATAAGTGCAATGCGATGGCCGCGCACGTAGCCGGTTTTAACTATTCGTTGACTCACATACCAGCGCTGCATATCAAAGCCCGCAGGATTAGCAATGGCCCGGGCCGGTTTGATTCTGGCAGCGGTGCGAATACGCTGACCGTTAGTAAACGCGGCCTGCGGCCGGTAGTAATGTAATTGGACCGCCCACTGCTTATCCCAGACATACTTATCCACGCTATTACCGGTCAGGATTAGTCTGTCGTAGTCGGCAAAACGCTGATATCCAACAACTCGTCCCTCAATTATGACATCTTGTTGAATTTCACCACCAAGCTGTTGCCACTTGAGGTATGATTGCCCTACACTCGTTGCCACAAAAAGGCCGGCAGTTGCAGCAGCCATAGCAACCCAGGCAAAGCATAACGGTTTTTGCCATCGTTTTGCGTTACAATACTCAGCTATGAGTAACGCCGTGGCTGATAGTGATATAAATGCCAGCACAAACGGCAACCCGCTGTGGGGCAGTTCTGACCACCAGCGACCTGAAATCACTGCGCCGCTAAATGCTGTCGCCGCAGTTGTTAGCATGCTTGTATTCACCAGTGACTCTGTTTGAGAAAAGATTGTTAGATTTATGCCGAAGAAGTTTATAAAACGCTATTTGCCTGATCCGCATTCGATAAAGGAAAATCGGGCCTTAAAAATCTTTGGCAGCATTCTTCATGAGCCCAATTTATGGCATCTGAACCGAAAATCCGCTTCCGGTGCTTTCGGTATCGGATTGTTCTTTGCGTTTTGGCCGGTGCCTTTTCAAATGTGGTTATCGGCGGCCACCGCAATTCCCTGCCGGGTGAATCTACCATTGTCTGTAGCAACCGTCTGGATCACTAATCCCTTTACCATGCCTCCCATATTCTACGGCGCCTATTTAGTAGGCTCTACTGTCCTTGGGACCAAGTCTGAGGCCTTTCACTTTGAGCCCACCTGGGACTGGGTTGTCAACTCGTTGTCGACCATCGGACCGTCTTTCTTACTTGGCTGTGGGATCTGTTCGGTGGTATTTGGTTTAACCGGCTACTATACGCTGAACTGGCTATGGCGCTTCTCGGTTCGCAAAGCCTGGCAGTTGAGAAAAGAAAAACGCCGCCAAGCACAGCAAAACCAGCATTGAACAAGCGGAGTCCAGCTTAAATCACTAGCGAACGTTAGCCTTTAAACTAGATATGGGTGTGGTTTATTTAATTGGGTCTGACAGTCAAAGATGATGCATCATCGGTTTCGACCAACAACATTTTATGGGCGAGTTAAAAGGGACAGTCACTTTCTATACTGTTGTTAAGATGACTGATAGCCGCTATTAATTGAAGCAGAAGTCACGCAGTGCTCTTGTATTAAAAATGCAGTGCTAATCTTGTTAAATTAAAATATGGACTATTTAATATATACTAGTGTTCATAAGGAAATGAAAATGAAATACTTGATAGTAAAATCGGAAATAATTGCTTTTTATTTTTTTATTCTCCCCTTACTGCTGTTCACAATAATAGGTTTTATAGATACCCCCCCTTTCGTCGTATTCAACTTTACTATTTTCGCGATTGTTCTGATTGGTCTGGTGCTGATTCACGCAACGTACAGCTATGTTATCGAGAACCATATGGAAGAAGTTAAAGAGTCACAGCCCTTTATGCTATTGTTGCCATCAACTTTAGTACTGTTTCTTATCTGCATCACTTTGTATTACAACTATGTAATATAGAGCGGAATAATAGGAATAATAGGGACAGTCACTTGCTAGACTCAAGTCCAGTTGGATTTAGTCTTTGTGCTGGCACAATGAGTACACAATTTTTCTAATTTTAGTGAAGCTTCGTGCCCAGACCACGTAAAAGCCTTATCAACCTTTCTGATACCCCTTACTATCACTGTGTTTCCCGCTGTGTTCGACGGGCGTATTTATGTGGTGAAGATAATCAGACAGGCAAGAGCTACGAGCATCGCCGGCAGTGGGTTGAAGACCGACTACTGTTTTTGGCAGAGGTGTTCTGTGTTGATGTGTGCGCCTATGCAGTAATGAGCAACCACACCCATTTGGTCTTACGCATTAATAAACAAAAAGCCGATTCGTTAAGTGTTAAAGATATCATCAGGCGGTGGCATCGGCTTTATAAAGGCATGTTGTTGTCTCAACGCTATATTGACGACGCTGAGTCGACTACGTTGTCTAAAGTGGAAATTGAAACGGTACATAGCCTGGCTGAAATTTACCGTAAACGACTGTACGATATCAGCTGGTTTATGCGGTTGCTTAATGAATACATCGCCCGACGAGCCAATAAAGAGGATGATTGTACAGGTCATTTCTGGGAGGGGCGGTTTAAGTCACAGGCGCTCCTGGATGAAGCATCGATAGCCGCCTGCATGGCGTATGTTGACTTAAATCCAGTACGTGCCTGTTTGGCTGATACCCCAGAAGAATCAAACCACACCAGCATTCAAAAACGTATTAGTGCGGCTAAATCGAACAAACAGCCAAATTCATTACTTCCCTTTGCAGGCAATCCGCGTAACAACATGCCTGACGGCTTACCTTTTCAACTAGGAGAGTATTTTATACTGGTTGAATATTCAGGCCGCTATTTACATCCCAACAAATCTGGCAATATCGATTATTCATTATCACCTATCCTGAGCCGGGTTGGATTAACTTATTGTGACTGGAAAAAGATGGTAACCGGTATTGAAACAGCTTTTAAATCATCGGTAAGCATTGAAAAACTGCACAATCAACGCCAAAAACAAACGGGGTTCGGGTAAAGCATGCCTATACTCACAAGGCAACGACAGTATTAGTCATAATTCTTCACCCCATATCACCTAACACTGAGCGAAGTGTGATTGCCGGCTATTTAACAGCCTTGTTCGTTTTACTAAGACCAATCACTTCAATTACGCAATTTGAAAAATAAAAAGCTCCCAGGTCAGTTCTTTGATGCAATGAAAATTAATTTATGCATCAAACCAAGAAGCTGAATTATTAAATAATTGAGTGCCTGTCCATAATCGAAGAAGGAAGTTCTCTTACAGACAGGACGGCCGAACGTCGTCCGGCATGTTATTTATACCAGACCGTTATCCGTCAGAAACGCCATTAAACGTTCTTCATCCCACACTTCCACACCCAGCTCCTGGGCTTTGGCCAGTTTGGATCCGGCTTTTTCGCCGGCCACCAGAAAGTCGGTTTTTGCAGATACACTGCCTGCCACCTTGGCGCCCGCCTGCTGCAGTAATGCCTTTACATCATTCCGGGACATTTGGCTCAGCGTGCCGGTAACCACGCAGGTTTTGCCGTCGAGCACCAGATCCGCCTCGTCAGGCGCTTCAATCTCCGGCCAGTTTAAGCCTGCACTAAGTAAACCCTCTAGCACCTCTGTATTGTGCGACTCATTAAAGAAGTTAAACACATGCTCAGCGACCACAACCCCCACGTCCTGCACTGCCTGTAAATCATCCAGGCTCGCGTTTTGGATCGCTTCTAAGGTTTGAAAATGCAGTGCCAGATTAGCCGCAGTGGTTTCGCCTACTTCACGGATCCCCAAAGCGTACAGAAATTTAGGTAATGTGGTCTGCTTGGCATTGTGAATTGCCTGCAACAAATTGGCCGCCGACTTATCACCCATCCGCTCCAGTTGAATCAACGCGGGGAACGTCAGGTTAAAAATATCCACTGGTGTTTTTAGTAGCCCGGCGTCTACCAATTGCTCTATCAGTTTGTCACCCAGCCCGTCTATATCCAGCGCTTTGCGTGATGCAAAATGCTTTAATGCCTGCTTGCGTTGGGCCGGGCAAATTAACCCTCCGGTACAGCGAGCCACGGCTTCATCGGCCAGTTTTTCTACCTGGGAGTCACACACCGGGCACTGAGCCGGAAACTGAATTTTCCGGGCGTCATCCGGTCGCTTATCAGCAACCACTGAAACAACCTGCGGAATAACATCCCCCGCCCGGCGAATAATCACGGTATCGCCGATACATACACCCAATCGCTCTACTTCATCCTGATTGTGTAAGGTAGCGTTTGATACCGTTACGCCGCCAACAAATACCGGTTCAAGGCGGGCAACCGGCGTGATCGCACCTGTGCGTCCAACCTGAAACTCTACGTCGAGCAAGCGGGTCATCTCTTCCTGCGCCGGAAACTTCTGTGCAATAGCCCAGCGAGGTGCCCGGGCAACGAATCCCAGTTGTTGTTGCAGGGCGATAGCATCCACCTTAAACACTACGCCATCGATATCGTAAGCAAGGCCATCACGGCGCGACAGGATTTGCTCATAGTACGCTAAACAACCGCTGGATCCTTCCGTAATGCCGATATCCGGGCATAAGGGGATCCCCCACTCTGCTAGCTGCCTAAGACGCTCATGGTGACTGTCCGGTAAGGTGAAATCGTCCGGTGCCACAACGCCCAGCGAATATGCATAAAACATTAACGGGCGTTTAGCGGTAATCCGGGAGTCCAGTTGACGTAAGCTGCCGGCAGCCGCGTTACGTGGGTTAGCAAACACCTTAAGCCCGGCATTACGCTGGTTTTCGTTGAGTTTTTCAAACCCATCGCGAGGCATAAACACTTCACCGCGCACTTCAATTCTTTCGGGTAAGTCAGCGCCGCGTAATTTCAGTGGCACGTTGGCGATAGTCCTAACATTGGCGGTGATATTTTCACCTACCTGGCCATCTCCGCGGGTAGCAGCACGTACCAGCACGCCATTCTCGTATAAAATCGACACGGCCAGTCCGTCGAGTTTTGGCTCACAGCTAAAGGCCAGCTTATTATCGGCTTTAAGGCGGTCGAGCAGGCGTTTTTCAAAAGCTTTCAGATCGGCTTCTTCAAAAGCGTTATCCAGCGACAACATTGGCACTTCGTGGGTTACCTGTTCAAAGGCTCCCAGCGGTTCTCCGCCTACCTTCTGACTGGGTGAATCCGGGGTAATAAGCTCAGGATGCTCGGCTTCCAGTGCCTGTAGAGCTTGCATCTGACGATCGTATTCGCTGTCGGGCACACTGGGATCATCCAGCACGTAGTACTGATAGTTATAGTCATTAATTTTCTCGCGCAAGGCTTCGAGTTGCGCGATGACGGTTTGATCACTCATGGGAATTGCTCATTTGATGTTGTACTGCTGCCTTTTAACAGTAGTACAACGAATTCAGGATAGTAAACTTAGTGACGGGCAATCATACGTTTGCGTTCAAAGTCGCGGATCTTTTCAACGTACTGCTGTAAGCCCTGTTTGGATAACACGCTGCGGCGACCGTCGAGCACCTGAGCATTAAACTCATCAGCAATCTTACGGGCGGCATTATGCATCATATTAAATACCTGATGCGGGTCGCCTTCTATTGGCAGTAGCATAAACAGCGAAACGCCGCGTGTTGTGAAAGTTTCCAGGTTATCAATATCAAAATTACCCGGTTTGAACATGTTCGCTAAGCTAAACAGCACCGGGCCTTTGCCATTGGAATTAACATGGCGATGGAAAATGTCCTGATCACCAAACTTAAAGCCCAGGGTTAACAGCATCGGGAGTAATGCCGCGCCACTGATGGGTGCATCCTCCGGGGCCCGTACGTTGAGGATCAGCACTTCCGGCTCTACCTGCGCGGCAGGCTGAGCAGCTTGGGCCTCGGCAGCCTTAACCGAATCATCAAAATCAATTTGCATCTGATCTTCATCACCAAAACGCGGTTCCTGGCGCTTGCGGCTGGCCGGGCGGCTGCGCTTTTTAGGTGACGCAGGCGCTGCTTCCGGCGCTTTTTCAGTTTGCTCTTCGGTTGCCGCGGTTTTGGATTCTGGCGGCGCGGGTTGGGTATCCAGAGAAAAGTTGTCCTGCTCTTCACGCGGTGCAGACTCTGGTTTTGCCTCAGGCTGAGCACTTTGCTCTTCCTTTAACAAGAATGACGGCGGTGCCGGCACTGAATCCGGTAGCTCGACAACGTTATCGTGCTGATACTGTGGTTTCGGATTGGTCACTACCGAAGCATAAAGCTGTTCTTTAGGTGTCTCGGCAGGCTTGTTAGCGGGCTCACTTTCAGTGGTATCAGTGTCGTCATTATCAGCCGAAGCGGAAGACTCAACGGTGTCGTCCTCTTCAGTTTCGCCAGAGGTTTCGTCTTTCACGTTGACGGCATCGTACTCTGACTCATCAGCGTCGGTTGTCGAATGACGAACCACCCGCACTTCGCCAATGCCATACTCATCAAACTCGTCAGCAGATTTCAGGTTGCTTTGCTCGGCGTCACGCTCTTCATCCTGCCAGCCCTCTGGCTCAATACGCCGCTGGGGCTTTTTGGCCTGACTGTTTTTGCGGATATTCCATAAGCCATGTGCCAGCACACCAAGGATAAAGAACCCACCCAGTAGCAACAATGACAAACGTAATTCTTCTTCCATCGACTTCTTTCGCCTTTAAATTTATGCGTCTACCATGGAGACGGCCTCATCGACATCCACGGCTACCATGCGTGATACGCCCGGTTCAGCCATGGTGACACCTGTCAGGTGACTCGCCATCTCCATCGCAATTTTATTATGTGATATGTATATAAACTGTACCGATTTCGACATTTCAGAAACCAGGTTACAGAAGCGTCCGACGTTAGCATCATCCAGTGGCGCATCCACTTCATCCAACAGGCAAAATGGCGCCGGATTAAGCCTGAAAATTGCAAACACCAATGATAATGCGGTTAAGGCTTTTTCTCCACCGCTAAGCAGATGAATTGTACTATTTTTCTTGCCGGGCGGACGGGCCATTATGGTCACGCCAGTCTCCAGTAAATCATCATCGGTTAAGGCAAGATAAGCCGAGCCCCCGCCAAATACCTTGGGAAAGAGCATTTTAAGATCTTCATTCACCTGCTCAAAGGTCTGACTAAAGCGGGAGCGGGTTTCACGATCAATTTTACGTATAGCGTTTTGTAATGTTTCAAGGGCGTCATTAAGGTCGTCAAATTGCGTGTCCAGGTGCGCTTTGCGTTCTGCCTGAACGTCGTATTCTTCCACTGCCGCCAGGTTAACAGCACCAAGCCGGCTAATGGCCGCGGTAGTCTGTTCCAGCTCCCGTTGCCAGTTGGTCTCGCTGGTTTCGGCCGGCAGGGTTTCCAGTACCGCTTTAAGTGTGACCCCAATTTCGCTGAGTTGTTCCAGAATGGCCGTGCCCCGCACGCGGTAACCTTCCGCCTCGATTTTCAGGCTGTCGAGCTGCTCCTGCCGTTTGGCAATATCACCAACAATTGCCTGCTGCCCTTGCATTGCCTGATTGAGCAACTCTTGGGCATGTTCCAGATCCTGCTGTAAACTGTAGCGCTGCTCTTCAAGCGCCGCTTTTTCGGCCAGCAAATCCTGCAGTTGCGCAGCTTGTTCGGTTTGTGGTTGATTGAGCGATTGTTGCTCTTGCTCCAACTGGGCGGCGCGCTGCCCGAGACTGGTAAGTTGCTGACTAATCCGCTGCTGCTGTGAATTTAACGATTGCTGCTTATTACGGCTCTCCTGCAGTTTGAGGGCCATCTGATGCAGTTCACGGGTATTTTGCTCATACTGGCTACGCTGACTGCTAAGCTGCTGCTGGAGCGACTGTTGCTGATCCTGCAGCCGCGCCTGGCGCTCCGCCTGTTCTGCCAGCTCCATTTCATAGTTTTCCAGCCCTTCATTGAGCATAGCCAGTTCGGTAGCCTCTTCTTCAAGCTGCTCTTGTTGGCGATTCAGCTCATCGTCCAGGCGTTCGCGTTTCTGTGCTTCCTGGCGTTGTTGTTCGCTCAACCAGCTTAAACGCTGAGTCAGTTGCTGGCGCTGATTATTGCGTTCATTCAATCCGCCCTCACTGGCACTCACCTGCTCCCGCGCCTGTTCTATGTTGTTCTGCGCTTCGCTCTCCTGTTCCTCAAGCGTAGCAAGCTTTGCTTCCTGAGCGGCGATAGTATCATTGAGTTCCTCGATTTGTTCGGCACGCTGTAACACGCCCTGCTCGGTATCCTGCTCACCATAGCGAAACCAATCGGGGCCAAACCACTGGCCATCATGGGTAACGATTAGCTGATTTTCACCAGCCTGTTGGCGCATCGCCAGAGCATTTTCGACATCTTCTGCCACCAGTATCTGATTAAACTGATGAGGAACCCATTCATCTTCCAATAAGGCCGCTACACTACCGGACTGCTTATCCCGAGTTAAAGCTGCCTGGCTAAAATACTTAACACCTGCGCTTAAACTTTCCTGATTTTCGGTTAGTGTTGCGAGGCTCTCGCCACTCGCCAGTTGCGCATCACCAAGCTCACTGAGCACATGTTCAATAATGGCCGCAGCGCCTGGCTTTGGCGTTAACTGCTGCCACAGCGGAACCACACCTTCAGGTTGAGGCCCGGTGGGACTGGCGGCTTGTTGCAGGGTTTCAAGCGCTACGAGCCGGGATTGATTTTGCTGTAACTCAGCACGCATTGACTGAGTGTGTTGCCGCGCCTGTTCGTAGTGGCGCTGGGATTGCTCCAGGGTCTGCCTGGCGCTTTGTACCTTATCCTGCTGCTCAAGGATCTGTTCTGCCAGCATTTCCAGCTCTAGCTGCAAATCGTCGATGGCCTGCTGATGGTCGGCCTGGGAAAATTCTTGTATCTCGCGTTCCAGCTCACCAATTCGTTGCTGTGTACGCATCTGCATCTGCAACAACGACTGCACTTTACTGTGGTGAGAATGCACTTGCTGCTTAAGCTGATGGTACTGCTGGTCGGTTTGCTGAAAATCGCGCTGATGCTGGTGTAATGCGGCCTCAGCCTGGTCACGCGTAACCTCTAACTGCTCACAGGCAGCTTGCTGAATCTCGTAAGCGGGCTCTAATTCCACAACCAGTTCCGCGTGTTCTTCAGCCTGTACGGTCAGTAATTCTTGTTCTTCATTCAGGGCCTCTTGCTGGGTCTGGATGTCGCTTAGTTCGCTATCAATTTGCTTCAGACGTTGCTGATTATGCAGCGCTGACTGCTCCAGCCGGGAAATCGTAGCACTCACCGTAAATAAATTCTGCTGCAGGTAATCAAGCTTTTGCTTACAGGTTTGCTGCGTGTCACGGTATTTCTCGATACCGGCCTCATCGCCCCGTTGCCTCGCTCTGAGCGCTTCAATATCGGTATCCAGTTGCTGCTGCGTTTGTTGCAGTTTTTGCAAATGGTCATCATGTTTGAGCCAGCGAATAGCGGCCAGTTCACTCTTTAACGTACGTTCCTGCGCTTTAAGCGTAGTATAACGCTTGGCTGCTGCTGCCTGACGCTGTAACTTTTCAAGCTGCCTGCCCAGTTCTCCGCGCACATCTTCCAGACGTTCGAGGTTGTCCTGGGTATGGCGAATACGGTTTTCCGTTTCCCGCCTACGCTCCTTATACTTAGAGATACCAGCCGCTTCTTCGATGAACACCCGCAACTCCTGGGGCTTGGACTCGATTAGCCGGGATATCATGCCCTGCTCGATAATGGCGTAACTGCGCGGGCCCAATCCCGTCCCTAAAAACAGGTCTGTAACATCACGGCGACGGCATTTACTGCCATTTAAAAAATAAGTGGAGATGGCGTCACGGGTAACAACGCGCTTAATCGACAATTCGTTGTATTTGGCATATTCACCGGCGATCCGGCCACTGGAGTTATCAAACACCAGCTCAACACTGCACTGTCCTACGGGCTTACGGGCCGACGAACCATTAAATATTACGTCGGTCATGGCATCACCACGCAGGTTTTTGGCGGAGCTTTCCCCCAGCACCCAGCGAACCGCATCAATTACGTTAGACTTACCACAACCATTCGGGCCTACAATGGCTGTCATATCGCCGGGAAAGGGGATCGTGGTGGGATCAACGAAAGATTTAAAACCGGCCAGGCGGATTTTCTTAAGACGCACAACACCACCACTCTGTTAAAAGAGCGTTATTGATAGCGATACCCGCTGATCCTGTCGATAGCGTTGAACCGGTAATTCTCAATATGCGCACGCGTTGTTGTGGTTGTTATTATAAATTGAATGTAACAAAGTTCATGAACTGTAACAATTATGAATTCACAGTGAGATCCCAGGGTTTTATACTGTGGGTGTTTGAAAATATGCAATTTTTTATCGCCCCCTCTGCAGATAAGGGCATGTTCTTTTCACCAGACAGCAGGAGTTTTAATGGCACAACGCAGCGGTATCGGTTATTTCGGGCAAGGGTTTGATTTAATTACCACAAAAGGCTTAAAGCGCTTTGTGTTTATTCCTTTGATGATCAATCTGGTGTTATTTTCAGCGGCATTTTATTTTCTGCTCGGCGAAATTCAGGCCGGTGTGGACTACCTCATCGGGTTTATTCCTGACTGGCTGGGCTGGCTCAAGACCTCTATTACCTTTTTACTCTGGCCGTTGGCGGTGATCAGTATTTTACTCAGCTTTGCCCTGATGTTTGGTACCCTGGCCAACTGGATAGCCGCCCCTTTTAACGGCTTGCTGGCCGAAAAAGTGGAACGGCATCTTACCGGACAGTCACTCGGCGATGACGGCGTAATGGCAATCATTAAAGATATTCCCCGTACGCTGGGCCGGGAGATCACCAAACTGGTGTATTACCTGCCCCGCGCCATCGGCTTTTTGCTGTTATTTTTCTTTCTGCCGGTAATTGGCCAGATATTGTGGTTTTTATTCGGCGCCTGGATGATGGCCATCCAGTATTGCGACTACCCTTTTGATAACCACAAAGTGCCTTTTGGTGAAATGCGCCAACGACTTGGCGATCGTAAAGGCCTCAGCTATTCGTTTGGCGTTGCCGTTAACGTGATGGCGATGATACCGATTGTGAATTTTCTGGTGATGCCAGTGGCCATCTGCGGTGCCACTGCCATGTGGGTCAACGAATATCGTTCAGATGTCCTCAGTCGGCGCTGATATTTTCTGTCATCGCGTCTGCCGCCGGGTCGGTTGTTAAACCGGTCCGCTGCTGGCGGAATACATCCAGCCAGTAAGACGCTTTCTGAGAATTGCCTGCTTGTTCAAAATGCTGAAACAGATTCATGGCGATAGGACGCTGTGCCTTGGGATTGTTAAGTAACGAACTCCAGATCGAAAGGTAGATAGGCGGGATATATTTAGCGTCGTGGTTTTCCATAAAGGTGATCCGAGCGCTGGGTTTAAAGCTCGCTACGCCAATGTTATTACAGGTACGCGATGGATAAAGGGTGACCGGGAATTCGATAGACTGCCAGTATTCGATGTTACTCAGCGGCGCATAAGTCAACGTCCCTAAAAACACCAGATTAGGCGCGGATTGGCGGGCGCAGTACTCTTTGGCAAAACTGCGGGTTAACGGATACTCGTCGACAAACCCGACAAAATGTGCCAACTCATGAACAAATACGCTATAGGTATCGCCCACATCAAGATACATCACGCCATTATTCACATTCGCCTTGCCTGATTTGGCCAACACCACTGCATGGGTAAAGCCGCGCTGCCTGACTACCGGCTCAAGCGCTTCAATGTTACACCCGAGGCGTCCCTGGCCTTGCCAGTTAGCATCACAATTTAATGACTCGCGGGCCAGCCAGATGGGCTTGCTCACGCATAAGGGTAAGGATTTAAGCCGTTTGTCTGCTAAGAACTGCTGGTAAATACGATTCGCCTGCACCATCTCGGCCAGTCCGGTGGCGAAAGGCTGAATTTGCTGCCGGCATTGCGCTGGATTACCACTTGCCGGCTTAGTCGACAAATCAGCAATTGACTCAGGCTGATATTGTTGCAGCACAGCCAACACACTTTCGGCCTGCTCGTGGTGCTGTTCCGCCGCCTGTTTAAACAGTTCGTATCCTTCGTCTTCACGGCCCTGCTGCCAGCGGATATAGGCCAGCTGAAATGCGCTCTGGCTGTCCCGGCTGGCGGTTTTTTGTAACCATGGCTCGGCTTCACTTTGTTGTTCGTGGAGCAGATACCAGTCAGCAAGGGCAGTTTGCGCCACAAAATAATCCTGCTCAGCAGCCGCTTTTAACCAGGTTTCACGATGAGCAAAATCATCCCGCGTGAGCGCATATTCATATTGTGCTTCGGCCACCCCGCCGCGCGCCGCCAGACGCACCAGCCGCTGGGTGATCCTCGGGTTATCCTCTAACCGGGAAAGTGTCAGTGCAGCGGGTGAATAACCGGACTTAATGAGCATTTCCAGCCAGTACTGGTTGCGGTTAGCCTCTGCAAACGCCATCAGGCGTTGCTTAGCCACCAGACTATTTTGCTGCACAGCAACCCATAACAATGGTGCAGGCTTGTCGGCCTGCTCGGCGTTATTGAGCAATTGGGAGGGCATATGTCCACTGTCTGCGGCGATGGTTAATGAAGTAAACACCGCCAGACAGGTTGCTCTGAAGAACATCATGACTTAGTCGGTAACCGTGTTTTGCCTTAAGCGTTGCAGCTCCAAGCGGGCATAACGGTGTTCAACGTACTCATACACATTGGTGCTGAGGGCAAACTTAAAGTAATTGGAGGCCACGCCAGGCTGGTTGTTTTCTTCGTGATACTTACCCAGATAAAAATAAGCTTCACACAACCTGTCGGTCAGCTCTTTCTCGCTGGTAATGCCATTTAGCAGCGAGTCGAGCAATTGTTTTTCGGTTTGCTGGCCTAAAAACAAATCGACCAGACCGGTAGCCCAATGACTGTCAGGCAGGTTTTCCCGGCGCTGAGTGAGTTGTTGCCGGGCCGTCTGCGGAGCGTACTCTGACTCGGCAAAATAGGCCCATAACACCCGGAATGGATCATCCGGCGCTTTGTTAGCGAAGGTCGCTAAATCAGACACGGCTAAGTCGGCCCGGCCGCCGTAATATAACGCAATGCCACGGTTTAAAAAGGCGAAATCATAACCCGGATCGATATCCAGGGTTGAATCAAAGGCTTCATAGGCACGGCTAAACTCTTCCTGCTGTACCATGTGGACACCAAGTGAGTTGTACGCTTCGGCCATATCCGGTTTAAAGTTAATTGCCCGGTTATAATCGAATTGCGCCAGGCCACCCAGGCCTACGCTGTCGTATAACATGCCACGCTGGAAATGTAACTGGGCTTTATCTTCGTCGGTTAGTTCGGCGTTAGAGAGAATCTGGCCGAATCGGGCGATAGCCACCTGCGAACGAATACTCAGGGGAGCAGGTTCCGGCACTAACAGGTTCCCCATTTCGGTTTGCTGTTGTTTTGGTGCAGTTTGTGCGCAACCGGTAACCACTAAAACAAAAAAGATAAGACTCAATCGACTAAGCATGGTAAATATAATTCTTTCCTATTCGCCGCGTTTGATACAACTATAACAGAAGTCAGACGCTAACACGTATTGATGAGTGAGACTATATCAGTTCTCACCGGATAGTAGACAAAAATAACGACAGTTAAGGAAGCAGTAAATTGTTACAACAGTTAAAAGATGCCGCACTAAAGGCCCAGAAAAACGCCTACGCCCCCTACTCTAAGTTCCGGGTTGGCGCGGCAATCGTCGCCGAGGACGGCAATGTATATTACGGCTGCAACGTTGAAAACGCCGCGTTCCCACAGGGGCAATGCGCCGAAGCCTCGGCGATTGGCACTATGATTACCGCTGGCGCCACGCAGATTAAACAAATTCTGGTTGCCAGCCCCAATGATGATTACTGCTATCCCTGCGGTGGCTGCCGCCAGAAAATCGCCGAGTTTGCCAGTGCAGATACACCGGTATTTATGCTCACCGCTAGTGGCGAATGCACTAAAACCACAGTCAGTGAACTGCTCCCCCACACTTATAGTTTGCCGGAGGAGCAAAACCGGGGTTAAGCCTTTTTGGCTGCCTGTTTGGCATTAAATGCAGCCAGTTGTTCGTCGGTAGCGGGCAGCTGGTGTTTTTCCTTCCACTCGCTGTAAGGCATTTTATAAACCACGCGTCGGGCTTCATCATAGTCCACTTCTTCGCCACGTTCTTCGGCAGCTTTGCTATACCATTTAGCCAGACAGTTGCGACAAAAGTCAGCCAGAATCATCAGTTCGATATTCTGCACGTCTTTATGTTCATCCAGGTGAGTGATTAAACGGCGGAATACGGCTGCTTCGATTTCAGTTTGTACGGATTTATCCATGTTACTTTTCCTTAAGGCCTGTTCATGCATGAAAAAAGGGGCTTATAGCCCCTTTATACCTACGAATTTCGCTTTGAGATTAAGCGTCGTCAGAAGACTCAGGCTTAGCTGGCTTTTCTAACAACTCTTTAATGCTTAAACGTACACGGTTCTGACGGTCGATTTCCATTACTTTTACGTCAACCATCTGACCTTCAGACAGGTAGTCAGTCACTTTGTTCACACGCTCGTGAGCAATTTGTGAAATGTGAACCAGACCTTCTTTACCCGGCAGTACTTCAACGAAAGCACCAAAGTCAACGATACGGGTTACTTTACCGTTGTAGGTCTTACCTACTTCGATTTCAGCAGTCACCTGTTCAATCTTAGCAATGGCGATTTCCGCTTTGGCACGCTCGGTTGCGAAGATCTTCACTGTACCGTCATCTTCGATTTCGATGTTGGTGTCAGACTCTTCGGTGATCGAACGAATCATTGCGCCGCCTTTACCGATAACGTCACGGATCTTGTCCTGATCAATCTTCAGCGTGTAAATGCGCGGTGCAAACTCGCTCATTTCTTCACGGTGGCCGCCCAGGGCAGAGTCCATTACGCCAAGAATGTGTAAACGGGCTTCTTTTGCCTGTTTAAGGGCAATCTGCATGATTTCTTTAGTGATACCTTCAATCTTGATATCCATCTGCAGCGCCGTAACACCTTCGGTAGTACCGGCAACTTTAAAGTCCATGTCACCTAAGTGATCTTCATCACCCAAGATGTCAGACAGAACTACGAAGTTGTCGTCGCTCTTCACCAGACCCATAGCGATACCAGCAACAGAGGCCTTAATTGGTACACCAGCATCCATTAACGCCAGTGAAGTACCACATACAGAAGCCATTGAAGATGAACCGTTTGATTCAGTGATTTCTGATACCACACGTACTACATACGGGAATTCTTCATCAGAAGGCATAACCGCCTGAATACCGCGCTTAGCCAGTCGACCGTGACCAATTTCACGACGCTTAGGCGAGCCGATCATACCAGTTTCACCTACACAGTACGGAGGGAAGTTATAATGCAGCATAAACTTGCTGTCGCGACGGCCAGCCAGTTCATCAATCATCTGCGCATCACGCTCGGTACCAAGGGTAGCCACAACCAGTGCCTGTGTTTCACCACGGGTGAATACTGCAGAACCGTGGGTACGCGGCAGTACGCCGGTAGACACGTTAAGGGCGCGTACCATAGTAGGATCACGGCCATCGATACGTGGTTCACCTGCCAGGATACGTGAACGTACTACGTCACTTTCCAGTTCGTGCAGCAGATCAAGCACTTCTTTAGAGTCTTGCTCTTCGTCAGCAGCCAGAATCTCAGCCGCTGCTTTTTCGGTAACCGCTGTCACTGCGTCTTTACGCTCGAGCTTGTCAGAAATCTGATAAGCAGCAGTCATGCCTTCAAGGGCAAGGGCTTTAATTTTGTCTTTCAGACTGGTGTTTTCCTGCGGAGCAACCCAGTCCCACTTCGGCGTGTTCACTTCAGATGCAAACTCATTAACCGCAGAAACAACAGTTTGTAATTGCTCGTGACCGAACATTACCGCACCAAGCATCACTTCTTCAGACAGAATGCTGGCTTCTGATTCAACCATCAGTACCGCACCTTCAGTACCGGCAACCACTAAATCAAGTTGGCTTGCTTCCTGCTCACTGGTGCGGGTGTTAAGAATATATTCACCATCAGTGTAGCCAACACGTGCCGCACCAATCGGACCATTAAACGGAATACCAGAAATGGCCAGAGCCGCTGAAGTACCAATCATTGAGATCACATCAGTGGGTATTTCCGGGTTTGCAGAAACCACGGTGATAACAACCTGTACTTCGTTCTTAAACCCTTCCGGGAATAATGGACGAATTGGACGGTCAATCAGACGCGCAGTCAGGGTTTCACCTTCAGAAGGACGACCTTCACGCTTGAAAAAACCGCCTGGGATTTTACCCGCAGCGTAAGTTTTTTCCTGATAGTTAACGGTCAGAGGGAAGAAATCCTGATCGGCTTTGGCTTCTTTTTTACCAACTACGGTAACCAGTACAGAAGTATCGTCCATGCTGGCTAATACTGCAGCGGTTGCCTGACGGGCAATCACACCCGTTTCTAAAGTTACAGTATGCTGTCCATACTGGAATGTTTTTGTAATAGGAGTCACTATTTGTCCTTTAAATCTTTCTTTAAAATTCTTCGCTATTAAACGCGGCCGTTAGTATAGCGGCGTCAAGGTGCGTTTACCAATAACTAATCACCGATAAGCCAAAAAATTAAGTCTTACGGGCAATTTGCGCATTTTTAACCCACCCTGTGGCGTCTTTTCATCAATCTGTCATACTGATTCGTAACAGTACTGTTTGCCAGGTCGACAAGACCTCTAAAGGATTGAGGGCCGGACATGTTAATATTACGTCTCAATAAAGCAGGTGCGCCACAAGACTGGCTCGACATTTATCAGGCCGCTCGTTACTACGCCCAGAATAAAGTACTGTTTGAACTGGGTAATCAGCACCGTACCCTGCTCGGCGGCTGGAACCGTGAAGGCCAGCAAAGCCAGCTGCGTATCAGTTCGATTATCGCCTGCGATGGTAAAGTAGTACAAAACGGCAAAATTGCCTTGAGTAACCACTATTTATTCCGTCGCGACAACTACCTGTGTTTATATTGCGGCAATCAGTTTCGTTCCGGCCAGCTCACCCGGGATCATATTATCCCACGCTCAAGAGGCGGTAAAAACAACTGGCAAAATGTCGCCACTGCCTGCGCCCGCTGTAACCATCAAAAAGGTGCCAGAACACCGGAAGAGGCGAATATGCCATTACTGGCTGTGCCCTTCGCGCCCAATTTGTATGAACGCTTTTACCTGATGAACCGGCGTATTCTGGCCGATCAGATGGACTTTTTAAGCCACCATTTCAGCCAGCGTCGCGCCTGGTTGTAATCTAAGCCTGATCTGAACTTACTGGTGGCAAGCCGCCCTTTTTCTGTTCTGCTTTAATGGTATCAAACCATAAAGACAACCAGTCTGCGCGAATTTTCTCTTCCAGTAACAGCGACTCGTCAGAAGGACAAAACAGCCCCACTTTCACCACAAACTTGGCAAAATTATTGGTTTCAATGTCGATAACCGGATCGATGCTAATGAACTCAGCATCCAGGTTACGCTCAATCCAGCTCTTATAGCGCTCGGCTACATCGCGGAAGTGACTGCAATGTTCAATGGCTTTCGCTCTGAAGTCGTCCAACAACCTATAGGGATTGACCAGCGGCTCAAGCGTTAACGAAAATTCGTGCAATCGATAGCGGCGCAGGAAGTTAAGGTTTTTAACTACCTGAATCATCAATTGATTATTCGGCACATACACGTGCTTACCGGTATAGCCATAGTGTTCCGCATCCACTTCCAGCAGTGTGGTTTTGGCCCAGTCCATTTCTACCACTTCGCCCACATTATCGCCTAACTGAACCCAGTCGCCGACCCTGAACGGACGCGTTGTCATGTAGTAGATAAAGCCCATAAAGCACTGGATCATCTCGCGGGTGGCAAAGACGATAGCCACCATAAATGCCGCAATGGACAGGGCCAGACTCTGCACTTCGGTTGACCAGAGCATTAGCAGCAACACCAGCAGGATGGCATTACCTAACTGGTCGATAATATTAATGGAGTGACGGCGGTCATCGCCGCTTTTTTTACTTTGTCGTCTGAGCAACCTGATAATGATGCGCTTGCAACCAAGAAACACCATTATAAGTAACAGTGAGGTTAGTAATTTATAGGACTGGGTGTAATCCAGAAAAACGCGCCAGGCTTGGTCGATTACGTCAGGCATCGCCATGAACTCAAGTTCCTCCAACAAAAAAGCCCACCTTATAGGTGGACTTTACATATTCGTAGCAAAGCGTGGCAGGTTATAGTAAAAAACTCAACCTTACCACGTCGACCATCGGTTATCCGTCGCTATTATTCGCGGATTTGTCCGGTGCCGGTGACTACATATTTCTCAGTGGTCAGCGACTCCAGCCCCATAGGTCCGTAAGCATGCAATTTAGTGGTGGCGATACCAATCTCTGCGCCAAGGCCAAGCTGGCTACCATCATTAAAGCGTGAAGACGCATTAATCATTACCGCTGAGGCATCTACAGCACGCTGGAAGTGCTTTGCTGTATCCATGTTCTGAGTACAGATCACTTCTGTATGGTGACTACCAAATTTATGGATGTGCGACAGTGCTTCGTCGTAGTCTTTAACTACGCGGATAGCGATTTCAAGGCCAAGGTACTCTTCGCCAAATTCGTCATCGCCAATCACATCGGCATTGTCGAAATAGCTGGCTGCCGCTTCGTTAGCATGCACCGTGACGCCTTTCTCCTGACACATCTTACTGACTCTTGGCAGGAAATCACCGGCAATCGCCTGATGCACTACCAGACCTTCCAGTGCGTTACACACACCGGTACGCTGAGTTTTACCGTTAATAAGAAGCTCCAGGCCCATGTCCAGATCTGCGTCCTTATCGACGTATAAGTGACATACACCTTTGAAGTGCTGAATTACCGGCACCTTACTGTTATCTGTTACATAGCGGATAAGGCCTTCACCACCACGTGGAATAATCACGTCGATAGTATCAACCTGATCCATCAGTTCCTGCATCAGGGCGCGGTCCGGATCCGGGATCACGCTGATTAACGCTTCAGGTAAATCGTGCTCACGCAGAACCTGCTGCAACAAGCCAGCAATCGCCATGCTGGTTTGCAAGGCTTCTTTACCACCACGCAGAATTACGCCGTTACCCGATTTAAAACATAAAGCACCAGCATCAGCGGTTACGTTGGGACGTGCTTCGTAAATCATACAAACCACACCAAGGGGCACACGCATTTTGTTAATTTGCAGGCCGTTAGGACGTTCCATAATCGAACGCTCCTGCCCTACCGGATCAGCCAGCTCAATAATGGTTTCGATGCCTGCAGCCATATCTTCGATACGCGCAGGCGTCAGGGTGAGGCGGTCTAACATGGCGTCATCCAGACCGGCTTGTTTACCCTCAGCAACTTCTTTCGTGTTGACCTTAACAATCTCGTCCTGGTTATCACGAATGGCTGCAGCCATGGCAGCCAGTACTTTGTTTTTCGTTGCTTCATCTAAAATCGCTAACGTTTTCGCAGCGTTAGCTGTGTCGTTGGCAATTTGTGTAATTAAACTCATTTGTTCTCCAATACTGCAATGTGCTGTTCTGAAATAATCGGACCGGTTTTCTCTTCGAATTCCGATGCAAACTTCTGATTACCTTCATTGGCAATGAAGTTTAACAAACAGCTACTGTAATTTGATTTAGCCTTGGCCAGTTTTACGCCATCTTCACGACGGACTAAAATGGTATCGCCTACCGAAAACTCGCCTTTAACGTCAAGAATTTCACTACTGGTGAGTGACTCAACGCCCTCATCCAGAGGATCGCTAAACGCTTCTTTAATCACGACCTCACCCTGCGCATTCGAGGTGTGGGTCATCCAGTGCACGTTTTCTTTCATCGGCTTTTCATGCGCCTGGAAGTGCGTGCCAGGGTTTTGTCCTTCGAGCATCAGGTTAAATGAAAGCTCGGTAAAGCCATTAATGATAAAGGTATCAATACCGTGTGAAACCGCTTTTTCAGCTGCTTCTACTTTGGTGCGCATACCACCGGTACCAACACCATCTTCGGCGGCGCCGCCGGCCATAGCGTAGATACTCTCATCAATCTTATCTACCCACGATAACAATTTTGCGTCGTCATGTTTGTGGGGGTTTTTATCGTACAACCCGTCTACATCAGAACAGATAACCAGCGCATCCGCATCGGCAGCTGCCGCTACCATGGCAGACAGGTTATCGTTATCACCGACTTTAAGCTTGTCGGTAGTTATCGTGTCGTTCTCATTAACGATGGGTAATACACCGTGATCAAGCAAGCTGTCCAGTGTTTCACGAATACTTACATAGCGCTCACGGTCACGTAAGTCAGCGTGAGTCAGTAACACCTGGGCCGACGGAAAGTCGAACAGTTTATCCCAGGTTGCCATCATTTCGGTCTGACCAGCTGCGGCCATCGCTTTTTTGATAGCAATGTTCTTTTTCGTTTCTTCCGGGAATATGTGTGCACCCGCAGCTACCGAGCCTGAGGAGACCAGCACAACCTGAATGCCCTGCATCCGGCAACGTACGATAAATTGCGCAATACTCAGAAGATAATGACTACTACATCCCTGACGGTTAGGGGCAATCAATGCACTCCCAACCTTAACTACAATGCGTTTCCAATTTGAACGATTCATATTTCCTATCACCTTAAGATAATTCTGCTAAAACTTTATTTGTTTCGGTAAATTTCGCCTGCACTTCCTCGTGCGGCTCTTCACTGAAGATAATCACGCCCCAGATAGTCAGTGAACTAATGATAAAGCCGGGGACAATCTCATAAACCACACTGCTTAGTGTTGCACCGCCTTCAAGGACCGGCGCATAGATCCAGAACAGTACCGTTACGGCACCGCTCAAAATGCCTGCCAGAGCGGCTTTATGAGTTAAATTTTTCTTGTACAAACAAAACAGCACCAGCGGACCAAACGCTGCACCAAAGCCTGCCCAGGCGTTACTGACCAGAGACAAGATGCTGTTCGATGAATCCCATGCCAACAGCAATGCTGCAAGTGCTACACCCGCTACACCATAGCGGCCTATCGCTACGGTTTGCTCCTGGGACGCTTCTTTTTTATTCACTACACGGTAAATGTCTTCTGTCAGTGAGCTAGCCGACACCAGCAGCTGCGATGAGATAGTACTCATAATGGCAGCCAGAATTGCAGCCATCAGGAACCCGCTGATCAACGGATGAAACAGAATCTCAGAGAATATGATAAAAATAGTCTCTGCATCTGCCACCTGCAAGCCAAACTGGTTTGCATAAGCAATCCCTACAAAACCGGTACCCAATGCACCGATAATGGTCACCAACATCCACGACATACCAATGTTACGAGCTGTCGCAATAGCCTTTACTGAACGAATGGCCATAAAGCGGACGATAATATGCGGCTGTCCGAAATAACCTAAACCCCATGCCAGGCTGGATACCAGACCAAGCAATGTTAGCTCCTGCCATGATTCACTTAACGACGGTACTGATTCCAGTGCCGCGCTGTTCATTTGCGCCAGGCTGTCAAACTCGGTAAACGCTACGATCGGTACCAATACCAGCGCCACAAACATAATGCAGCCCTGCACAAAGTCCGTCATGCTTACCGCCAGGAAACCGCCCAACAGTGTGTAAGAAACCACTACCGCCAGCGTAATAATCAGACCTGTCTGATAACCCATGCCAAACGCGCTTTCAAAAAGCTTACCGCCAGCCACTAAACCGGCCGACGTATATAATGTAAAAAACATTACAATAATGCCGGCTGACACCATTCTCACACTGGCATTAGACTGACCAAACCGCTTCGCGAAAAATTCAGGAATAGTCAGCGAGTCATCGGCTACTTCGGTGTAAACGCGCAGCTTTGGCGCGACCAGAAAATAGTTAGCCAACGCACCAGCCACCAGACCAATTGCAATGTACATGGCATCAAAACCAGTTAAAAACATCGCGCCGGGTAATCCCATCAGCATCCATCCGCTCATATCAGATGCGCCAGCGGATAATGCAGTTACGTGTGGGCTAACCTGACGACCGCCCAGTATGTAGCCGGAAATGTCACTGGTTGATTGCTTATATGCGAACAACCCAATGCCCAGCATAACTGCAAAGTAAATCGCTAGTGAGATGTAACTTTCAAACGCCATAGAAAAATATTGCCTTTGTATTTTTGTCGTTAACTGATTATCAATATTAATTAGAGGTCTAATTATACGCATATAAACATTTATTACAAGGGCGAAGACTACGAGGGGGAGGCGTAAAATCCATTAAAACAGCCATCTACAAACCGTATAAACGTCATTCACCCTTACTATTGACAGTTGAATCAAGTTACCAAAGCAAAACCATAAAAAACTGATTAATATAGCTTTTTATCTCAATCCTGGTAGTTATACGTGCTTAACTTTAAAAACCTACTAAAATGAACTGAATTACCATCTTTGTTCAATTCGTGACATTTTTATTACGGGTCTAAATATTAGAGTTCGTTTTCATCTAAGCCGCCAACGTTGCCGGTTTATTTACAGACTGACGTACTGAAATAGCTATCCCTTCGCACCAGGATTGAAACGCTACGGAGTCTGCCGCAGAGTAATCAAGCCCTAACCAATGACAATCTGCACCGTGTGATGCAAAACTTACCTGCATCGCCAGCTCGATATTCGAAAGGTTATCGTCTTCAGTCACGGTAAACGCTGCAGCTACGTCACAATCGGCCAGCAAAGCCTGATGGCTCTGACGAAAAATTATCTCAAAACGCCTTGCCAGCGGGCTGTCACCATTAGGCGGTAGTTGAAATATAACGCCCTGAAGGTGTTTGGTTTTGTCGTCCTGTCTGACCAAATCAGAATGAGTGAGTAACTGTAATTTTATGCCGCTGTTACCAAACTGGGAGCCGAGGCGTTGCACTCGCTGGCGAATAGCCTCGTTCCACTCATACAACACAACCCCAACAGATACCACTGCAGGTTGATAATGATCCTGAGTTACAATCACCCTTTCCTGGGTGTCATAACCCGCCGACATCGCTAAAGACTCACTCACTGAATATTCTCCTTCCGAAAACGGCTGATGGTTTCGCACCTGTCGCTCTGCATCAGTTATGACAACTAAACTTGCAAAGTCGACGCCAATTCAAAAAAGAAAAATAGCCTTTAACTTTCAATAAGATAGATTTTTAGACACCAAAAAATAGAAGAAGCCGTCAATAAAGGCCCCCAGAAATGCCCGCCGGTGTGAAAAATATTCACACCGGCGGTAATACCAATCCGCATAGGGGTTTACCCTCTCAGAGTGATCCCTGAGGGCTAGACGAAAACGACTTAGATCACGACGCGTTCTCTGTGGTATAGTCATTCTATGTCCAGAGGACGCAACACAGAAGTAAGTCGTTTTGGCCACTCCCTTCGGGCAATCCCCTGAGGGTGAGCTGGCAGGCTTTCTGGCGTTGTTACGCTTGCTTGATTTGGAACCACCAAACCTGTGCAACCAAGCCTAGCCACAAAACCTGCCAGTCTTGCTGAGTGGGCAACCCCCTATGCGGATTGGTATATTACACACTACCAGCTGATGGGTTTGCGTTTGCGGAAGAACATCCCGTTAGGACTGTCTTCATCGAGACTGGCCAGCCAGATAGCTGTGTCTGCGCCCTCCTCCGGCGTTAGCGGCGCACTGGAGCCGCCCATGCGGGTATGAACCCAGCCCGGGCACATAGCATTTACCTTAACGTTTTTACCGGCCGGCACTGACGCCGCCGTTTTCACTGTCAGCGCATTCAGCGCCGCTTTCGTTACCGCATAAGCCGGAGGTCCGCCGAGTTTCTCGGCAAAGCTACCGTATCCGCTTGAAACATTGATAATACGACCAAAATTGTTCTCCAGCATGGCGGGCAGCACGGCTTTAGTTAGCATCGCCGGACCTTTCACATGTACATCAAACGATAACTGCAGGTCGCCTGCACTCAGCTCAGTAAGTTCGTCACTGTGCATCACCCCGGCGTTATTGATCAATATATCTATATCGCCAAACACCGCCACTGCTCGTGTGTGAGCTTCTTCCATTGCACCCTGTGCAGTGATGTCCATTACAATTGGATGTACATCGCCATTGAGATCTGCGCAGGCCTGTTCGGCTTCCTCTTCGTCACGGGCTACCAGTAATACCTTGTGACCCAGCTTCAGCAAGCCTTCTGCTATTGCAAAACCGATCCCACGGTTACCTCCCGTTACCATCGACAAGGGTGTCATAACTTCTCCTTTGTGGTTTGGAATGTGTCACTGCCATTAACACGTTGTGCTACGGCTTCAACGCGTTGGCTTAGCAAAAAGATCACAGGCATAAGGCATGCCCAGATGGCGGCAAGTAAAAATACGGTAGGATAAAAAGCTAAGCCAAAGGTGACTGCCTGTAACTTCATACCCGCCACATAGCTAAGCGTACCGCCGACCGCACCAAGTCCGGCAGCTAACCAGTAGTGTGTGCTGAGATATGCCAGACTGTGCCTCAGCGTAGAGGCAAAGGCGAACCATAGTAAAATAAGCCAGAAAGGGATCGGTAAGAATTGCCCGGAACCAGAAAAAATGTACACACCAGACAGTGCCAGCAGACTGTCGGTAATGACGCCTGCGATTGCTGCAACCAGCACTACGGCGAATTCTGTGAGTGACTCCCCAACCAGCACGATATGGGCAATCAACAGCGCAGCAACCACCCACCAGTATTGATTCTGGTACAGGATAAGCAGCCACCAACTGGCCTGAAAACCGATAAAATTGATTAACTTAAACAATCCTTCACCCCACTAAAATTAACCGCACGGCACAATACTTGTATTACCTGTATTACCGAAACAACGTTTTTACTGATTGCTGTAACTGATACGGCGCTAACGATAGTGGGTTCACTGAGGGAGAGAATAACCAATGAAGATGGTTAAGTATTATCTGTTGGCTGGCATTTTACTTTGTGTCATTGCGGCCTATGTGCCCTACTGGTGGATAAATGTGGTCATTCTGTGGACTGCGGCATCGCTGTTTGCCGTGTGTGTGGCTTATCTGACTAATTACCCCGAATTATTCAGAAAACGCGAAGACGGGCGGATCCCGGTTTACGTACGCTGGCTGTTTATTCCTTTTCTGCTGGGTGCCCGTTTATATAACTATTATGAACGCAAAACCGATAAGGTACCCAGTATTCAGAAAATCGAAGAGCAACTGTATCTGGGTACAAGACTGGTCGGTAGCGACATTGAAAAACTCAGCAACCAGGGGATCGACTGCATTCTGGATGTCACCGCAGAATTCGACGGCCTCGACTGGACCAGTTACCGCTATGATGTGGATTATCTGAATATTCCGGTACTCGACCATGCCAGCCCTACTAACGAGCAGCTTCACCTGGCACTAAACTGGATTGATCAACACATTCGAGATGGTCGCAAAATACTGGTTCATTGTGCTTTAGGGCGCGGTCGCTCGGTGCTGGTAATGGCTGCCTTCCTGCTGGCCCGCAACGATGCGCTGTCAGTGGTTGATGTGATGAATAAGATCCAATCAGTACGAGCTACAGCGAGACTTAATAAGCATCAGCTTAAGAGTCTTTCAGTGGTAAAACAACGTGGCCGTTTAAAATTAAATACGCAGCTGGCTCTCATTGCCAACCCGGTAGCAGGCGGCGGCAAATGGAAAACGTACAAGGAAGAAATCCTTTCCCATTTAAACAGTCAGTTTCGAGTCACCATATACGAGACCACACCTGAGCTCAATGCCACCTGGCAGGCACATCAGGCAATAAAGGCCGGTAACGAAATATTAATCGCCTGTGGTGGCGATGGTACAGTTACAGAAGTTGCCACAGTAACCCGCGAACACCAGAAGGTGCTGGGCATTATTCCTCTGGGTACCGCCAATGCACTAAGTCAGATTGTATATGGCCTGCGTAGCAAGCTCGCGCCCATCACACGTGCCTGTGAAGTGATTTGCGAGCAGCAATATACGCCGGTGGATACAGCAGAATGTAATGGCAAACTAATGCTATTGGTGTCTGCCATTGGCTTTGAATCTCAGATGATTGAACATGCCGACCGAGAGGAAAAGAATAACGGTGGTCAGATGGCTTATCTTGAGGGCCTGTGGAAAGCAATGAACACCAGCAACCCGCAAAAGCTTCAGGTGACCGTTGATGATGAAAGCTTTGAGCTCGATACCCCTTCATTTGTTATCGCCAATGCGGCGCCACTTAGCACTGCACTCGCTCAGGGGGGCGACCTGCCGGATATGACAGATGGTGAACTGGATATCACCTGGCTCACCCCTACAGAAGATGACATGCCGTTATTTACCGTGGCCGAACTGGTGTTTGGCAACGAGCAATCAAAGAAATCATCACAAATCATTCATCACAAACGGGCTAAGCAGGTCAGTATAAAACTGCCTGAGGAGCAAACTTACGTAATTGATGGTGAAACCTACACTACAAGCGAAATCACCGTTAAATGTCAGGCCAGAAATCTCAATATTCTGGCCGACAGCAAACGCTTTGATGAAAGCTATGAGGTGAGTGACTAACGTTTCCGGATTACATTACCAAGGGTAACTATTACCCTTGGCCTTCCCTTTAACTCCCACCAAAACAGAAATACCCATTTTAAATCATACACATATCTTCGGGCACAGGTATTGCTAAATTACTAGTCAGAGAGTAACAAACGGTAACCCGCTGGAAGACTCAATTAGTCACACATAACACGTTATGGTTACCATCTGAACAACTAGTCAGGAGCACCTTATGAACATTTTTGAAGCATTACGTCAGGATCATGAAAAGCAACGTTTATTACTAAAGATCTTAGTAGAAACACATGGCGACACTGCCGCTCGTCGTGAATATTTCGATGAGCTGAAGGACGAACTGGAGCGTCACGCAACAGCCGAAGAACGTCACTTTTACGTACCGCTTATGGATGATGACAACGCAGTTGAACTGTCTCGTCATGGTATCGCAGAGCACCACGAGATTGATGAATTAGTGGAAAAGCTCGATGGCACAGAGTTTAGCTCTCCCGCCTGGTTACGTTTTCTTAAACAGCTTAAGGAGCAGGTTGAGCATCACCTGGACGACGAAGAGCAGGAATTTTTCCAGATTGCCGGTCGCATCCTTAACGAGAAGCAGAAAAAAGCGCTCGGTGAGGCTTATCGTGACGAAATGAGCGAACTGGCGTAACAGGACAAAGATGATGAAGATGCTGAAGCTGGCGATTTATCTGATGCTTGGCGTACCAGTGGTAACGCAGCTGTTTTTGCTGCTCTCACCACTGCAGAAGAACAGCTATGGCCTGATGATGGCAGGCCTGCTTTTGCTACTTATTTTAATCAGCCTTTCGCTCACCCTTACACAATTCGTGTGGCGGGCCCATAGTGACTCGGCCTAATCCCGCGGGAAGTTAACGGCTCCGATGTCTAGTAATTACTGTATAGAGCGCATGTACCGCCCCCGGTACAAAACCGAGCATGGTAAGTAGCACATTTACCCAGAACCGACGGGTTATTCCAGCGGACAGGTAAACCGCCAGTGGTGGCATTAACACAGCAATCAAGGCCATAAGATAGATATTCATTAGTTTCACCCTACCCTGACAATGTTTCAGGCATAAAAAAACCACCCTTCTGGGTGGTTTTTTATTTGGTGCGGAAAGCGGGACTTGAACCCGCACGGCCGAAGCCACCACCCCCTCAAGATGGCGTGTCTACCAATTCCACCACTTCCGCAAAATCGTTTCTATATGCCCTTAGTTAGGCGTATCACCGGTGTTATCTTCAACCGGTACCGCTGGAACATCGGTATCAGCCGGCGCAGCCTGCTGAGTTGCCGGAACTTCCAGGTTTTCCCACTCATCAGGCGCTTTTTCCTGACGAGCAGTAATATTACCCAGTAACAGGCTGATGACAAAAAATGCCGTTGCCAGAATACCTGTGGCACGAGTCATAAAGTTACCTGAACCGCTTGAGCCGAACACGGTATTAGAACCGCCGGCACCAAAAGAAGCGCCCATATCGGCACCTTTACCCTGTTGAATCAGCACAAAGCCAATTAACAGCAGTGCTACAATCAGGTATGCAACCAAAAGCACTTGATAAATCATTTTCTATCCTCGTTAGCCTGCCGCCTGGCAAACTTGTCTAAATTCTTCTACTTTCAGGCTTGCTCCGCCAATCAGACCACCGTCAATATCCGGCTGAGCAAATAATTCTTTCGCATTCGATGCTTTAACGCTGCCACCATAAAGGATTTGCATCCCTGATGCCAGATCCTCACTGAAGCTGGCTAAATGCCCGCGTATAAACGCATGAACGTCCTGAGCCTGTTCAGGTGTGGCTGTTACACCGGTACCGATGGCCCAGATAGGCTCATAGGCAATCACCGCTTTGCTTAATTGCTCTGCTGACATCAGGCTTGTTAATGCATCAAGCTGAGCAGCTAAAAAGCTTTCCAACTCACCCACTTCGCGGGTTTGCAGCGATTCACCGATACAAATAATCGGTGTCAGGCCACTGTTGATTGCCTTTAAGGCTTTCTCAGCAACCAGTTTGCTCGTCTCGCCATGGTCATCACGACGTTCTGAGTGACCGACAATGACATACTTACAACCAAACTCAATCAGCATTTGAGCTGAGATATCACCGGTATGTGCGCCGTTATCAAGCTCACTTACCGTTTGTCCGCCAAGGGCGAAGTCAGCGCCGGCAAACTCACTAAGATAACACGCTGGCGGGCATATTATTACCTCTACCGCTGCGCTATCAACACCATCCATTAGTGTAGAAAATTCTTTAACCAATGAACGGCTGCCGTTCATCTTCCAGTTTCCAGCTACGATTGGCTTTCTCATGTATCGTCTTCCAACTGTGTTTGACTTCATCCCGGCGTCAAAGCGGGCGTGATATTAACTATTCCCTTACGATTATACAAGTAAAAAACCGCAAAATATTGAGCTAAAACAGACTAACTGGACACATTACGAACAGCATCGGCGATTTTCTCCGCCCAGGTCGTAGAAGCCAGTTCATCATCTGACTCAACCATAACCCGAATTAACGGTTCAGTACCACTCTTGCGTAACAACACGCGGCCCTGTTTACCCAGTGCACTTTCGGCTTCTGCTTTCGCCGTTAGTACCTCATCGCTGTTTAACGGATCGCTATCGGCGTTTTCAAACCGGACGTTGACCAGCGTTTGTGGGAATTTTTCAAAACCACTGGCTAAATCGTGCAATGTCATATTGGCGCGCAGCATGGCAGAAATAACCTGCAGGCCGGCAATAATCCCGTCGCCGGTAGACGCCAGGTTGAGGTTAAGCACGTGCCCTGAGTTTTCACCGCCGATGGTCCAGTTTTTCTGCTGCAGCAATTCCATTACATAGCGGTCACCGACTTTAGAACGTTCAAAAGGCACGCCCAGCTTATTCAGCGCTATCTCAAGGCCAAGGTTACTCATCAGGGTTCCTACTACACCACCGCCATTGAGACGGCCGCCTTTTAACGCGTCGCGAGCAATAATGAATAACACCTGGTCGCCATCAATGACATTGCCCAGATGATCCACCATCATGATACGATCACCATCGCCATCCAGGGCAAAGCCTAAATCGGCTTTGTGTTCCAGCACGGCCTCAACCGTTGAGCGCATACTGGTGGCGCCAACGCCTTCGTTAATATTCAGGCCGTTGGGTTTAGTACCCAGTTCAATAACCTCGGCACCAAGCTCAGCCAGTACATTCGGCGCAATGTGATACGTAGCGCCATGAGCACAATCTACCACGACTTTGAGCGCCTGCAGGGATAACTCAGACGGAAAGGTACCTTTGCAGTATTCGATATAACGGCCTGCTGCATCATTAATCCGGGTGGCTTTACCCAGTTTATTCGATGCGACACAGGTCATTGGTTTATCCATCATCTCTTCAATGGCTATTTCAATGTCATCATCGAGCTTAAAGCCGTCAGAAGAGAAAAACTTAATACCGTTATCATAATAAGGATTGTGCGAGGCACTGATCACAATGCCTGCTTCAGAGCGAAACGTTTTAGTCAGGTAGGCAATGGCCGGGGTTGGCATTGGCCCCAGTAAACCACTATTGATACCGGCCGCCGACAGGCCTGCTTCAAGGGCTGATTCCAGCATATAACCGGAGATTCTGGTGTCCTTACCTATCAGTACCTTATTAGTACCATGGCCGGCCAGCACCTTGCCTGCCGCCCAACCCAGTTTAATGACAAATTCCGGGTTAATGGCACTTTCACCCACTTTGCCGCGGATACCATCAGTACCAAAATATTTTCTCGCGCCCATAACGTATTTCCTAATTATAATGTATTCATATAGCTGGCGACTTTCACAACATCGGCAGTTTCCTCGACGTCGTGTACTCTTATTATTTGTGCGCCTTTCAGCGCCGCAATGGTTGCCACTGCTAAACTTCCTGCCAGCCTTTTATCCACCGGCTGACCGGTTAAATTCCCTATCATGGATTTGCGCGACATACCCACCAGTAACGGCATATTAAACTGGTGAAATCGCTCAAGTTCATTTAATAACTGATAGTTGTGTTCCTGAGTCTTACCGAAGCCAAACCCCGGGTCAAGGAGGATTTTATCCCGACTGATACCAGCCGCTTCGCAAGCTGCAATTTGCCGGGTGAAAAAGGTTTCGATGTCAGTAAACAAATCCTCATAATGTGGACTGGCCTGCATAGTTCTGGGCTGTCCCTGCATATGCATCAGGCACACCGGTGCGCCATATTCTGCCACCACCTCACGACAGCCGGTCTCCTGTAACGCCCGTACATCATTGATCAGATCGCCACCGGCGGCCAGCGCTTCGCGCATTACCGGCGCTTTACTGGTATCGATGGATATAACAATATCAGATTGGGCCCGAAGGGCCTCCACTACCGGTACTACCCGTTCGAGCTCTTCATCAAGGCTGACATCCGGGGCTCCCGGGCGGGTGGACTCTCCGCCAATATCAATTATCGTCGCGCCGGCCTCTTCCATCGCCCGGGCCTGCTCAAGCGCAGCTTGCAGGGTATTGTGCTGACCACCATCCGAAAAGGAATCGGGTGTAACATTTAAAATCCCCATCACCTGGGGCTGAGAAGTAGATAAGGTTATCGATCTGATTTGCATAACGGATAATAGCTTACTGTAAATACAAAAAAGCGCCGGGTTTACCGGCGCTTTTAATTAATTGTCCGAGGCTTAGCCCGGCAGGTCACCAGGTTTTCCTACTGACGGCTTATCAACACCATCATCGGTAATCTCACCTTCTTTGCTGGGTGCGCCACCGCTTGGCTTATCGCCACTTGACGGACGGTCGTCCCAACCGGCTGGTGGCCGCACGTCGCGACGCGCCATCAGGTCATCAATCTGCTTGGCATCAATGGTTTCGTACTTCATCAGTGCGTCTTTCATTGAGTGCAAAATATCTATGTTCTCTTCGAGGATTTGCTGAGCACGGTCGTAGTTACGGTCGATCACAGACTTGATCTCTGCATCAATGGCGCGGGCAGTGTCATCCGACATGTTTGATGCCTTTGACATAGATTTACCCAGGAACACCTCGCCTTCTTCTTCGGCGTACAGCATTGGTCCCATTTTGTCTGACAAACCCCATTGAGTCACCATCTTACGGGCAATATCGGTGGCTCGCTCGATATCATTCGAGGCGCCGGTAGTCACTTTATCGTTACCATAAATGATTTGCTCAGCAATACGGCCGCCAAACAAGCTGGAAATCATACTCTCCAGGTGTTGCTTGGTGTGGCTTACCCGATCCTGCTCCGGCAGATACATAGTAACACCCAACGCGCGACCGCGAGGAATGATAGACACTTTGTATACCGGATCATGCTCTGGCACTAAACGACCCACAATGGCGTGACCCGCCTCGTGATAAGCCGTCATGGTTTTCTCTTCTTCAGACATCACCATGGACTTACGCTCAGAGCCCATCATAATTTTGTCTTTGGCTTTCTCAAACTCTTCCATCGATACCAGTCGACGGTTAGCTCGCGCAGCAAACAGTGCCGCTTCGTTTACCAGGTTAGCCAGGTCGGCACCAGAGAAACCTGGTGTACCGCGGGCAATCACCGATGGTTCAACATCGTCTGCAACCGGTACCTTACGTACGTGTACTTTAAGGATCTGTTCACGACCACGAATATCCGGCAGACCAACAACCACCTGACGGTCGAAGCGACCAGGACGCAACAGAGCCGGGTCGAGCACATCCGGACGGTTAGTCGCGGCAATAACAATGATACCCTCGTGACCTTCAAAGCCGTCCATTTCTACCAGCATCTGGTTAAGGGTTTGCTCACGCTCGTCGTGACCACCACCTAAACCGGCACCACGCTGACGGCCAACGGCATCGATTTCGTCGATAAAGATAATACAAGGCGCCGCTTTACGGGCCTGTTCAAACATATCGCGAACCCGTGATGCACCCACACCGACAAACATTTCTACGAAGTCAGAACCGGAGATAGTAAAGAACGGTACTTTTGCTTCACCGGCAATCGCTTTTGCCAGCAAGGTTTTACCCGTACCAGGAGGGCCTACCATCAATACGCCCTTCGGAATCTTACCGCCCAGTTTCTGGAACTTGGATGGGTCGCGCAGGAAGTCAACTAACTCGGCGACATCTTCTTTGGCTTCGTCACAACCAGCAACGTCGGCAAAGGTCGTTTTAATTTGATCTTCACTCAGTAAGCGCGCTTTGCTCTTACCAAATGACATTGCACCACGGCCGCCGCCGCCCTGCATTTGTCGCATGAAGAATATCCATACGGCGATAAGCAGTAACATTGGGAACCAGGAAATGAAAATTGACGTCAGGATCGACGGCTGCTCAGGTGGCTCACCCAACACGCGGACGTCCTGCTTGACCAGATCAGAGATTAGCTGATCATCAAAATACGGGATGAACGTTTTGAATGTCTCGCCTGAGCGCTTAACACCACGAATTTCGTTTGTGTCGCTGCTAATCCGCACTTCGCGAATTGTGCCTTGCTTCACTTCTTTAAGAAATGTGGTGTAGTCAGTTTGTGCCCGGCCAGATTCGCTGGGAGAAAAACTTTGGAAAACCGCCATTAAAACTACTGCGATCACCAACCACAAGATTAAGTTTTTTGCCATGTCGCTCAATGCTACTAACCTCTGTAAAAATCATCCGGTCTCAATGTGACGCTAAATTGCGCCACTAAAAACGACCGGTGAGTGTCTCAAAAACGCGATAACTAAGCCTACTATACTTTATAATCGCTTGCTACCTAATACGCTTCTCTGTAACGCGCTCCGGGCAGATCCGATGCGCGTAATCTAATGGTTCAGGCGATGTTTTGAATGACGCTGAAAAAATCACCTGATCGCTTCCTGCACTATTACGCTTTAAGACTGCAAATCTGTTGCCAGGTTCCAGTCATCTACCGCGCAAATCCTTCGTTATCGTGAAACGCATCCCCCGAGGGATCTTACCCGCTAACATTTCACAGCTGTCGTTTCACAACCGAGCTGTTTTACTTTTCTACGGTTCAAGCAAACGATCTGTTCAATCCAAAGACTAAAAGTATTTCGCCAATGGCACCTTGCCGGGTAAGCAAGTTAACCAACAACTGAATTGAAATGTTCAATTAATCAACGGTTAGTCCTGACTTGCTGCGTCTTTTTTGTTTTTACCGCAAGATCTCATTAGGATTGTAGTCGAGATGGCGTTAGAATACGCTTTTTCAAGACAGACTTTGCACTTAAATTGTAAGAAAAACTTAAATAATGAAACTTTCAAATAAACAAAAGCAATTCCTTAAAGGCCTCGCCCACCCGTTAAAACCCGTTGTTCAGCTAGGCGGCAATGGTTTAACCGAAGGTGTTCTGGCCGAAATCGACAACGCCCTGAACCACCACGAATTAATCAAGGTAAAAGTGCCTTCGGATGACCGTGAAGAAAAGGCGCTGATTATGGACGCCATTATTCGCGAAACCGCCAGTGAGAAATTGCAGGTAATTGGCCACACCCTGATTCTGTATCGCCCCAGCGAAGAGTGTAAAATTCAGTTGCCAAAATAAGTTATCCCATCACTTCCTGTACATTCCCTTTCCGTAAACGTTAGGTAAAATAAGTTTAACATTTTACTAACAATAAACGGAGTTGCAATGCAGATAGCCAACCATACAGCTGTGATCACCGGCGGGTGTTCAGGGCTGGGCCTGGCGGTTGCCAAACAGCTGGTGTCAATGGGCGCCAATGTTGTTCTTATCGATATCAACAGTGAAGCCGGCGCCAGACAGCAAGCTGAGTTAGGTGCTGACAACACGCTGTTTATCAATGCCGATGTCACCAGTGAACAAGCCATCAGTAAAGCGCTGGACAGTGCCGTGGAGCGCTTTGGTGCAATTCATTTTTGCGTAAATTGTGCCGGTATCGCCCCGGCGGAGCGTTTACTCAATAAACAGGGCGAGCCCGCCAGTCTGACGCGTTTTAATCAGACCCTGTCAATTAACCTCAGTGGCACCTACAACGTAGCGCGGCTGGCCGCGGCGAAGATGGCAGAAAATGCTCCCCACCCAGACACTGGCGAACGCGGCGTGATCATCAACACAGCGTCCATCGCCGGTTACGAAGGCCAGATTGGCCAAACCGCTTACGCAGCAAGTAAAGCAGCAATTATTGGCTTAACACTGCCAATGGCAAGGGATCTGTCGAACCTGGGAATTCGCGTGAACAGCATTGCGCCGGGCGTGATGGGCACACCACTACTCACAGCTATGCCGCAACAGGTGCAGGACGCGCTGGGTGCAAACGTGCCTTTTCCGGCCCGCCTTGGCAGCCCGGAAGAGTTTGCCCATCTTGCCCAGCATATTTGCCAGAATAGTTATATAAACGGCGAAACCATTCGTCTGGACGGTGCATTACGCATGCAACCAAAGTAACTCAAGGTTGAAGCTGAAAAATCGGGCTGCAGGCCAGCCCGCTATGTAACATGCCGGCTTTATTCTTCTGCGCCATTCACTGTACAGGCAATCTGATACAAGCGCTTAACGGCCAGGTCATTTACGGTATTTTTCGGATACCGGCCACGACTTGACAGGACACCGGCTTCTTTCTCCATCAGCAGTTCAAGCGCATCATCCACGGTTTCCACACTGTAGATAGCAAACTGACCTTTTTTTACCGCATCCACTACGGCTTTATCGAGTACCAGGTGACGAACATTGGATTTGGGGATAATCACGCCCTGCTCACCATTTAAACCGCGATGCTGGCAAACATCGAAGAAGCCTTCAATTTTTTCATTAACGCCGCCCACTGCCTGCACTTCACCGTACTGGTTAATGGAGCCGGTGACCGCCAACGACTGCCGGGCAGGAATATCAGTAATAGCTGAAATCAGCGCCACCAATTCGCCTAAAGATGCGCTATCGCCGTCGATATGGCCGTAAGATTGCTCCAGGGCAATATTCGCGGAAACGGTTAACGGAAAGGCCTGCGCGTATTTGTTACCGAGATAACCGGTGAGTAGCATTACCCCTTTCGAGTGGATCGGCTGTCCCAGTTCGACTTCCCTCTCAATATCCACCACTCCACTGGCACCGGCATAAACCGTTGCAGTGATCCGTGCCGGCGTGCCAAACGCCGTATCACCAATATCCATTACCGTCAGGCCATTTACCTTACCGATAGCTTTACCCTCGGTTGCAATGAGCACCTGGCCTTCTTTTATATCGTTTAACAACGAGGTACTAACACGGCCGGTGCGGCGTTTTTTAGCCATCAGAGCCGAGTTCAGATGACTTAAATCTATTTGCGTATCACCCACTTTCATGCAGAAATAATGGGCCTCATTGAGCAATTCGATGACGTCGGCAAAATGTGCCGACAGCTTTTCCTGATGTTCAGCCATGCGCAAAGAATACTCAACCAGGCGATACATGGCAGGTTGGGTAATGCCTGTCAGGCCAAGCTGAATGATTTTCTTGCGCACCCGGCCAACAAAATCAAACAGGTTTTGCCGGGTTGCACTAATTTCATGGTCAAAATCAACCAGTACCCGAAACAACTCATTAAACTCTGAGTCGTAATCCTGCAAGGTATAGTAAAGATCACGGGAGCCCATCAGGATAACCTTCACTTTCAGGTCGATGGCCTGGGGCATTAGTGTCATGGCACTGGCCATACCCACATCCTGTTGCGGCAAATCCATTTTTAACTTACCAAACTTGACCGCCAGTTTAAGTGCTTCCCATACATAGGGCTGATGTAGCAGCTGATCCGCGTCGAGTAGCAGGTACCCACCGTTGGCCTTGTGCAGTGCGCCCGGGCGGATCATCTTATAGTTGGTGTACATTGCCCCACCTAAATGGGTGTACTCAATTAAGCCAAACAGATTCTGGTAAGTTGGATTGGGCTCATAAACAACCGGCGCACCGCCTTCCAGGCTATGCGCACAGATAACATTTGGCAGAAAATGCTCTTCGAGGATCTCCCGGCGGTCACGTTCATCCAACTTTTCAGCTTTAGGCTCTTCGGTCAGAAAAGCAATCACCGCTTCAATCAGGTGGGACTTTAACTGGCGCAGGTGTTTAAGCACCCCGAGGTCACCAGAATACTTATGTTCCAATTCCTTAAGCAGTGGCCGGATGCCGTGCTCTGCGGTGTCCCGGTTCAGCTTGCGTAACTGCTCTGAATTTTCCCGCTTCCACACAGGTAACGAAAGCAGACTCTCACTGAGCCGGTTTTCCAGCTCATCAATTAATTTGTAAAAGCCTTCGCGCTGCTGCTCAGTGAGCTGAGCAAATTCACTGTCATCAATGGGTTTATTATTAACAATGGGAGCAAAACTAACGGTGCCCTGCTCTTCATGCATGGCCACTGAATTGGCCTGGGCAAAGCGTTCAACACTGTTAATGGCTTCATCGTATTTTTGTTCAAAATGTCTGGATATTGCCGCTTTTTTACGCTGATATCCGGGATTGTCAAAGGCCGCCGGGAAGGTATCGAGTAACTCGTCCACCAGATTCGCCATATCCCGGGCAAATTCCCGCGCACCGCCAGGATGCATGCGCAGCACCAGAGGCTCGCGTTCTTCCTCGAAATTGTTGATAAAACACCAGTCATCGGGCGTGGCCAGTTTACTCACATGCCGTTCGATGTATTCCTTAACCAGAGTGAAGCGGCCGGTAGCGTGCTCACCCATCACATACAGGTTGTAACCGGTAGAATCGATATTTAAACCGAACGTCAGCGCCTCGCGGGCCCGTTCCTGACCTATAAAGGTCGAATTTAACGCCGCGTCATCTTTTAGTGCCTGATTGATGGCCCGACGATTTATATTGGGGGTGAGCTGTGTGGCAGGTAACCGCTCCCAGGTCATAGCTATATTCTTCTTTATTTACTCTCACTACAGTGAATCCTGAATCCCCCTGCCTGTCAAACCCTAAACTTGTGTTTGCTCAATTTCCATACTAGCCTGACCGATTGATTCGTAGCCCCGTGTTCGGAACCACCAAAATGAAGTTAATAGCCTTATTTACCCTGCTGCTGAGTAGCGCCTGTTTGGCCAAACCAGAAGTCATTGCCGTCAGTGACAGTGGCTTTATTGTCGAGAATAAGGTCCACATTGATGCACCGGCCGAGGTGGTGTGGACTGCCCTTATCAATGACATCGATAAATGGTGGCCGAAAAGCCACAGCTGGTGGGGCGAAGAAGGGAAATTCACCCTGCAGGCAAACGCCGGTGGATGTTTTTGTGAAGTAGCAGGAAATCGCTCCGCACAGCACATGCAGGTCGTATTTGTCGATCCACTAAAATTACTCAGAATGACCGGCGGCCTCGGCCCCTTGCAGGGCATGGGCGTGTTTGGCTCGCTGGACTGGGTATTTGAGTCAGTGTCCAATGGTACTCAGATTACCCTGACCTATCGTGTACAGGGTTTTACACCCGATGGCTTTAGCAAACTGGCGCCTGTGGTAGCCGAGGTGCAGGGTTTGCAGTTACAGGGCCTGGCAAATTACCTCGCAAACGATTAAATTACGGTCAATTGAGCCAAATATTCCGCTTCATTCGGTTCCGCCTATTGTGGCATACGCCACCGCTAAGTTATTCTATGGGGTTATTATACCCATAATCTACTGGTGGTGGTGTTTAGACTCTTTTTCACACCTGCCGCCGGTACAGTTGTTAAAGTTAAATAAAGCGGAAGCCTCAGGTAAATGGCCGAAAATCAGTACAACCCACAAGAAATCGAAAGTGCGGTGCAGCAGCACTGGCAAGATACCAATGCCTTTAAGGTGACAGAAGAGCCGGGTAAAGAGAAGTTTTACTGCCTGTCTATGTTCCCCTACCCCAGTGGCCGCCTCCACATGGGACACGTGCGCAATTATACCATCGGTGATGTAATCAGCCGTTTTCAGCGTATGCAGGGCAAAAATGTACTGCAACCCATGGGTTGGGATGCCTTTGGTTTGCCAGCAGAAAACGCGGCAATTAATAACAACACCGCGCCGGCCAAGTGGACCTACTCGAATATCGACTACATGAAAAACCAGCTTAAGTCGCTGGGCTTCGGCTACGACTGGGACCGCGAGGTCGCCACCTGTAAAGCAGACTACTATCGTTGGGAGCAGTGGTTTTTCACGCGCCTGTATGAAAAAGGCCTGGTATACAAGAAGAATTCAACGGTTAACTGGGATCCGGTAGACCAAACCGTACTCGCCAACGAACAGGTTATCGATGGCCGTGGCTGGCGTTCAGGCGCTGTAGTTGAGCAAAAAGAAATCCCGCAGTGGTTTATTAAAATCACCGATTACGCCGAAGAGCTGTTACAGGATCTCGAACAACTGGAAGACTGGCCGGAACAGGTTCGGGCCATGCAGGCTAACTGGATTGGTCGCTCCGAGGGCGTTGAAATTACCTTTAAAATGGCTGAGCAGGTTAATGAGGTCAGCGATTTAACCGTTTACACCACGCGTCCGGATACCTTTATGGGTGTCACCTATGTTGCCGTGGCTGCACAACATCCGCTGGCCGAGGCCGCCGCACAGAACAATGCCGACGTTGCTAAATTCATCGATGAATGTAAAAACACCAAGGTCGCCGAAGCAGAGCTGGCCACCATGGAGAAAAAAGGCTGTTCCACCGGCTTTTACGTGGTTCATCCGTTAACCGGCGAGCAATTACCAGTATGGGTAGCTAACTTCGTATTGATGGATTACGGCTCAGGCGCAGTAATGGCAGTGCCGGGGCACGATCAACGAGACTGGGAATTTGCTACCCGCTACGATTTACCTATCAAGCAGGTTATCGAGCCACAACAGGGCAGCAATGTCGAGTGCGACCTGAGCGCGTCAGCCTTCACCGAAAAAGGCGTATTGATTAATTCCAATGACTTTGACGGACTGGAATTTGACGCAGCCTTTAATGGTATTGCCGACAAACTGGTGGATCTGGGCTGTGGTCAGCGCAAGGTAAACTATCGCCTGCGTGACTGGGGCGTGAGCCGTCAGCGTTACTGGGGGGCGCCGATCCCTATGCTTAATCTGGAAAACGGTGAATCTGTACCGGTACCGGCTGATGAACTGCCTGTAGTATTACCTGAAGATGTGGAAATGGACGGGGTGACCTCGCCAATTAAAGCCGATCCAGAATGGGCCAAAACGACTTACAACGGTGAAGCTGCGCTGCGCGAAACCGACACCTTTGACACCTTTATGGAGTCTTCCTGGTACTACGCGCGCTACAGTTGTGCGACTACCGATGATGCCATGCTGGATCCAGCCAAAGCTAACTACTGGCTGCCGGTGGATCAATATGTAGGCGGTATCGAACACGCTATCCTGCACCTGTTGTATTCCCGCTTCTATCACAAATTATTACGTGATGAAGGCCTGGTTGAATCTGACGAGCCTTACAAGCGTTTGCTGTGTCAGGGCATGGTGCTGGCTGACTCCTACTACAGTGAAGACGAGAAAGGGAAGAAAACCTGGTATTCGCCCACTGAAGTATCTACCGAAAAAGATGACAAGGGCCGGATCGTCAAAGCCTGGCTAACCGCCGATAGTACGCCGGTTCAGCATGGCGGTATGACCAAAATGTCGAAGTCGAAAAATAACGGTATCGACCCGCAGCAGGTTATTGATCAGTACGGTGCCGATACGGTACGTTTATTTACCATGTTTGCAGCGCCACCAGAGCAAACGCTGGAATGGGTAGACTCAGGGGTAGAAGGCGCTAACCGCTTCCTGCGTCGGGTATGGAAACTGGTGAATGATCATCTTGCTGCCGGCACCCCCGGGGAGCTGGACGTTAAAGCGCTGGATAAATCTCAGCAGGCACTGCGCCGTGAGCTGCACAAAACCATCGAAAAAGTCAGTGATGATTTGGGCCGTCGTCAGACGTTTAACACGGCGGTGGCGGCAATCATGGAATTGCTTAACCACCTGCAAAAAGCACCGCAGGAAAGCGGCCAGGATATCGCCTTAATGCGTGAAGCGGTTAACAGCATTGTGTTGCTGTTGAATCCAATCACTCCGCATATCTGTCATCACCTGTGGGCAAAGCTTGGCCATACCAACAGTATCGAAACAGCGCCATGGCCGGTGGCTGATAAGGATGCATTGGTTGAAGACGAAAAGCTAATTATTGTTCAGGTTAACGGTAAACTGCGGGCTAAAATTACCGTTTCAGCCAGTGCCAGCAAAGAAGAGCTGGAACAACTGGCTAAAGACCAGCCCAATGTACAGCAGTTTACCGAAGGCAAGACCATCCGTAAGGTCATTGTGGTACCCGGTAAGCTGGTGAATATCGTGGCTAACTAATGCGCGGATTAACTGTTATCAGTAAAAGTCTGATCCTGATGATAACCACACTGGCTCTCGCCAGCTGTGGTTTTCATTTGCGCAGCGATAGAACCCTGCCAAGCAACACCGACTACCTGTACGTGCAGGCGACCAGTCAGAATGCGCCTTTGGTGAGAGCGCTGGAAAATCGCATGAATGTTTATCAAATCAAGGGCGGCCCGCAAGCTGCCCCGGGGCTTGAAGACACAACAATTACCCTGCGCCTGCAACCTGAGTCCCTGGACCGCCGGTTACTGTCCGTATTTGCTACCGGTCAGGTTGCAGAATATGAGCTGATATATGGTGTTCGCTATACCGTACTGTTTCCCAATGGCGAGGAACTGAAAACCTCTTTTGAAGTACTACGGGAATATCAGGATGACCCCGATCAGGTGCTGGCAAAATCGCGCGAGCTGAACCTGGTGCTCAGTGAAATGCGCCTGGAAGCAGCCGACCGTATCATTCGCTTGTTATCCAGTCAGTACGCGGGGCTTTAATCAGGTGCAGGTTTATCCCGATCGTTTCAGGCAAACCTTAAAAGAGGGTCTTAAGGGCTGCTATCTGGTCTTTGGTGATGAGCCTCAGCAGAAGTTTGAAATTCTGCAGGCATTAAGAGCAACAGCCAAACAGCAAGGCTTCGATGAGCGCACGGTGCTGGTAGCTGACGGCGAATTTAGCTGGTCACGTTTAATCGATGCGACCCAGAGTATGTCGCTGTTTGCGGCACGCCAGTTAATCGAGTTGGAATTACCTACGGGTAAGCCTGGCACCGAAGGTGCTGGTATCCTGACAGACCTGGCAGGTAACTTATCGAGCGATACCCTGCTCATCATCCATGGCGGCAGAATTGGCAAGGACGTGCAGCGAACCAAATGGTTTAAAGCCCTCGACGCCATCGGTGTATTCACCATCTGCTATCCGCTGGAAGGCGCGCAGCTTCACAAGTGGATCCAGCAACGACTGCAATCCGAGTCTTTTCAGTTTACCCCCGCCTGCGTGAAACTCATTGCTGACTTCAGTGAGGGCAACCTGATGGCTGCCGCCCAGGAAATTGAAAAACTCACCCTGGCCTACCCGGATAAACAGCTGGACGAAGAAAAACTGGCCAGCGCCCTGGTGGATCAGTCCCGTTTCAACGTTTTTCAGCTGGTGGATATCATGCTCCAGGGCGATCGCACCCGCTGCGTTAAAATCCTCCAACGACTGGAAAGTGAAGGTATTGAGCCCAACATTATCATCTGGGCACTGGTGCGGGAATGGCAGACGCTGTGGAAGCTGAATCATCTGCAAAACAGCGGTCAGACAATCACCTGGCCGAAGCTGGGGATCTGGAAAAACCGCCAGGGCTATTACCAGCAGGCAATGCAACGGTTGTCCAAACAAGACCTGACACTGATTGGTGAGCAGCTCACCGAAGCCGACCAGTTGTTTAAGCAAACCTCTGTAGTCAGGCCATATATCAAACTTTGTCATTTATGCCTGTTGTTCACCGGTGTGCCGCTGGCGCATATGGCATTTGCTGAAAGTGCAGATACACTCTGATGCGAGCGTTATTAGGGGGGACCTTTAACCCGCCGCATCAGGGCCATATAAAAGCGGGACTGGAAGCCATTAATGAGATTGGCGTTGAGCGGCTGGCTTTATTACCTTGCAAATTACCACCGCATAAAACAGCGCCTGAGACAACTACTGCCCACCGCTTAAAAATGCTTGAGCTGGCCTGTGAAGATGAGCCCGCGTTATATGTTGAGCCACTGGAATTATCCTTGCCAGCGCCCTCTTACACGGTTAAGACACTACAGCATTTACGCCGCACGCTGGGCAATGAGCCATTGTTTTTTCTGTTGGGTGAAGATTCACTGTATAATCTGCCGAGCTGGTATCATTGGCAATCACTGACAGACTATTGTCATATTGTGGTTATGCGGCGACCTGCTTCGCCAGGCGAACCGGATGGAACACTGCGCGAATGGCTCATCGAGCGTCAGTGTACGCAATTAGAAACGTTTTATCACCAGCCTGCCGGGCTGGTGTATTATACCGACAGTCAGGACTATGCCGTGTCTTCCACGCAATTACGCGATGCGCTGACTGCCGGACAAACAACTGACCGTGTGGTGACTGACTGGCTTAGCCCGGCAGTCCTGCACTATATTAAACAACATAAGTTATACGGCACCATTTAAGGTGTTAGCGAGGAGAACTTTTGCAACACGAGCAACTCAAAGCGTTTGTCTTAGACAAAATTGACGATATGAAAGGACGGGATATCGTTGAATTAAATGTAAAAGGAAAATCAACCGTCACTGATACCATGGTTATCTGTTCGGGTAACTCCAAACGCCATGTCAGTTCGATTGCTGAACACGTGCAGGTAGAGGCCAAGCACGCCGGTCATGCCCCGCTAAATGTTGAAGGCAAGGAAACCGGTGACTGGGTACTGGTCGACTTAGGCGATATCATTGTGCATATCATGCAGGATGAAGCCCGGGATTTTTATCAGCTGGAAAAGCTTTGGGGTTAACTCCCCGGCCGACACGGAGTTTGTAAACTGTGCGCATACAGGTAATTGCAGTTGGTAATAAAATGCCAGACTGGGTGAGCACCGGCACCAATGAATTTCTGCGCAGGTTTCCGGCAGATATGCCGGTGACGTTTACTGAGATCCCGCCGGGTAAACGCGGCAAAAACGCAGATATCAAACGCATCCTGCAAAAGGAAGGCGAAGCCATGATTGCGGCCATTGGTAAGTCCGATAAAGTGGTCACGCTGGAAGTCACCGGCCGCCCGTGGGACACTCCAGCGCTGGCCCGCCAGTTAGACAGCTGGAAAATGGATGGGCGCGATATCAGTTTACTCATCGGTGGACCAGAAGGCCTTGCCCCGGCATGCTGTGAGCTGGCCGAACAACGCTGGTCACTCTCCCCTCTTACTCTGCCGCATCCACTGGTACGAATCATCGTCGCCGAATCCCTGTACCGGGCCTGGTCTGTTACCCAGAACCACCCCTACCACAGAGAATAATGCATGCCGATTAAGCGTCAGACCATTCGCGACCACACGGCTGAGGCAAACCTGTTTGCCCGCCGGGCAGTGATTGCCGGGCTGGTAGTATTTGCCCTGCTGGCTATGGTTGTGAGTAACCTCTACTTTTTGCAGGTAGAGCACTTTGAGGATTACCAGACCCGCTCAAACGGCAATCGGATTAAAGTGTTGCCCATTGCCCCTAATCGTGGACTCGTCTACGACCGTAACGGCGTATTACTGGCAGAAAACCGGCCGGTATACAGCCTCGAAATTATCCCCGAGAAAGTTGATAACCTCGAGCATACTCTCATATTTTTGCAGGCGCTGATGGGGATCACCGATGATGAGGTGGAAGATTTCAAACAGTCCCTGCGCGGACAGCGCCGTTTTAAGCCTGTAGCGCTGCGCACCCGACTAACGGAAGAAGAAGTCGCTCGCTTTGCCAGCCGTAGCCACCGTTTTCCCGGCGTTTCCATCGAGGCGCGCCTGGCCCGTTACTATCCGTACAAAGAAACCCTCACCCATGCCCTCGGCTATGTGTCTAAAATCAATAAAAAAGATTTGCAAAAAATCCAGGAGGCCGGGGAAGAGGCCAACTACGCGGCTACCTACGACATTGGCAAACTGGGCATTGAGAAATATCACGAAGACATTCTCCACGGCGAAGTCGGTTATCAGCAGGTTGAAGTCAACAGTCAGGGCCGGATTATTCGCACTCTGGATGTTCAACCGCCCACACCGGGTCGCGATATTGTTCTGAATATTGATATTCGCCTGCAGCAGGCTGCGCAGGAAGCGCTGAAAGATCAGCGCGGCACCATCATTATTTCCTCTGCGCATACCGGCGGTATCCTGGCGATGTACTCCAATCCCAGTTATGATCCCAATTTATTTGTACATGGGATCAGCAGTAAAAATTACTCGGCATTACTTAATTCGCCGGACCGGCCGTTAATTAACCGTGCCACCCAGGGGCAATATCCACCGGCTTCAACGGTTAAGCCGCTGCTGGGATTACTGGGGCTGGAAACCGATACGGTGACACCTGAATACTCAATTACCGATACCGGCAAGTACCGCCTGCCCAATGTCTCCCATGTCTGGCGCGACTGGCGTAAATGGGGCCACGGTGAGGTAAATATGACCCGCGCGGTGGAGGTGTCCTGCGATACGTATTTTTATGATCTGGCCTACGAAATGGGCATCGATAAAATCAGTGATTACATGTCGGAGTTCGGCTTTGGTGATTATACCGGCATCGACTTATACGAAGAAAGCGACGCCAATATGCCAAGTCGAGGCTGGAAACGGGCCCGCTTTAATCAGCCCTGGTACATCGGCGATACCATTGCGGTAGGCATTGGCCAGGGATACTGGACAACGACCCCTATCCAACTGGTTCACGCTACCAATGCGCTGGTTAACTACGGTGCCCGGTTTGTACCGCAGATCCTGCAGGGCTACCGCGAGGCCGACGGCACCATGCAACCTGAACCGCTTAAATTTTTGCGCCCCATCGATATTGTTAACCGCGATAATTGGGATGTAATTCAGGACGCCATGTATCAGGTGGTTAACGGCGAAGTTGGCGGTGCCCGCTTTGCATTTGCCGATACCCCATACATCTCAGCCGGTAAAACCGGTACCGCCCAGTTATTTTCGGTCGCTCAGGGCGAGGAATATGAAGCAGACAAAGTCGACGAACGCCTGCGCGACAACGCCATGTATATAGGCTACGCACCTTTTGATAAGCCGGAGATCACCGTGGCAGTGGTGCTGGAAAACGCTGGTGGTGGTAGTAAAAATGCGGCACCAATGGCCCGACTTATGATGGACGCTTATTTCAAACTGTATCAGCCGGAACTCTTTGCCGCCGAGCAACAGATTAACGGAGAGTTATCCCAGTGAAGCGCAGCACGTTAAGAGAAAATCACATCAGCTTTTGGGATCGGATCCATATCGACCTGCCGTTACTACTCGGCCTGTTGGTACTGATGGGCGTGGGTCTGGTGACCATCTACTCCGCGGGTGGCCAGGACATGGCACTGATTGAACGTCAGGTTGTCCGCCTCGGGATTGCCATTGGCGTAATGGTCGTGCTCGCGCAGGTGCCGCCCATGGCATTCAGGCGCTTAAGTATTTACGCATATGGTGCCGGGATACTCATGCTGATAGCGGTGCTGGTGTTTGGTGACATCGGTAAAGGCGCCCAGCGCTGGCTTGATCTTGGGTTTATTCGTTTTCAGCCGTCCGAGGCGATGAAACTGGCGGTTCCCATGATGGTGGCCTGGTATATCAGTAAATTCACACTGCCACCACGGCTGCCGCAAATTATAATTGGTTTTATGCTGGTGGTGATCCCCACTATCTTAATTGCCAAACAACCTGATCTCGGCACCTCCCTGCTGATTGCCAGCTCCGGTGTATTTGCTATTTTTCTGGCTGGCATGAGCTGGCGACTGATCACGATAGTGGCCGGGCTCGGCGGCGCGTTTTTACCAATTATGTGGTTCTTCCTGATGCAGGATTATCAGAAGCAGCGGGTTATCACCTTCATGAACCCGGAGAGTGATCCGCTGGGTGCCGGCTATCACATTATCCAGTCTAAAATTGCCATCGGCTCTGGCGGCCTTGAGGGCAAAGGCTGGTTACAAGGCACTCAGTCACAGCTGGAGTTCTTACCCGAGCGCCACACCGATTTTATTTTTGCCGTGTTCAGTGAAGAGTTTGGCCTTACCGGCGTGTTACTGTTACTGGCAATTTATCTGTTTATTATTGTCCGCGGCCTGATGCTGGCGGTCCGTGCCCAGAACGCTTACAGCAAATTACTGGCTGGCAGTATTACACTAACCTTCTTTGTATACGTGTTTGTGAATATGGGCATGGTTTCGGGAATTTTGCCGGTGGTTGGGGTACCTTTACCGCTGGTTAGTTACGGCGGCACATCAATGGTGACTTTGTTGGCCGGATTTGGCATGCTTATGGGCATCGGCACACAGAAACGATTATTGTCGCGCTAATGACCCGGTATACACTCTTACTTAGCCTTACTGCAACCCTGTTGCTGAGCGCCTGTCAGGCACCGTCACGCTATTCTCAGACCACCGACTCTGCACCGGATTTTGTTTATCCTGAGCCGCCTATGGAAGATGCAGAGCCTAAGTATGAACCCTACCGGGAACAAAACAGCCTACCCTATGAGGTGCTCGGCAAATACTATCGTCCGCTGAAAACCGGCAAAGGCTATACGGCCACGGGGAAAGCCTCGTGGTATGGTCAAAAATTTCATGGCCACCTCACCTCTAACGGTGAAGTGTATGACATGTTCGGCATGACAGCTGCGCATAAAACCCTGCCACTGCCCTCCTACGTGCGAGTGACTAATCTTGATAACCAGCAACAGGCCATTGTACGGGTAAATGACCGTGGTCCGTTTCACTCTGAACGGATCATAGACCTATCCTACGCGGCAGCCAAAAAACTGGGTTTTCATCAGCATGGCACTACCCGGGTAAAACTTGAGGTTATCCACGTCGACAGTGACGATATGGTCACCGTTGGCAACGAACCACCGGTGCCTTACGCGCTTTATGCTGGCGAATTACCTGCCGAGGACGTGCTGCAAACTGCCAGTCAGACTGCCGCTGAAACAGGCCCGGATCCACTGGCCACCGAACAAAGTGACAGTGCTGGCCTGAATGAGATAGCAGGCAGTCAGGGATATTACATCCAGGTCGCTGCGTTATCTGATGCCGAGCGCGCCAAAAAGCTGTCTGACGGGTTATCCTCGCTGTATCAGGTCCCTGCCGAGTTTCCCCTCATTGATGATATTTACCGGCTGCGACTGGGGCCTCTGACCGACCGCTTTAAGCTCAATATGTTACTCGATGAGCTCAAACAAAATGGCTACCCGGGGGCATATAAAGTAGCGGCGAGTCTGCAATAATAAAAATCGCAGAAAATATCCCGCAGTCTCATTGAAATTAAACTTTTTGCCCCGACTCTAGTCCAAGCCTACGGCATACGTTAAAATGCCGTCGATACAACAGATTTTCGCTTTCAACACAAACGGTAAAACCATGCATAATAAAATAAAGCGCGCTAAACCGTCTTTCCTGTCTGCCTTGCTACTAAGCATTACCCTGTTACTCAGTGCTTACTGGCAAACTGCCAGAGCTGCGGTCGTTATTCCACCGCCACCTACCGTTGCCGCTGCCGGCTTCGTGTTACTTGATTATGAAACCGGCACCAGTATTGCCGAACAAAACGCCGACATGCAGCTGGCGCCTGCCAGTCTGACCAAAATTATGACGGTTTACGTGATTGGTAAAGAGTTGCAAGCCGGTAACATTTCGTTAGATGACGAAGTGAAAATTTCTGAAAATGCCTGGGCGAAGAATTTCCCGGATTCTTCGAAGATGTTTATCGAAGTAGGCACTACAGTCACCGTGCACGACCTGTTACGCGGTATTATTGTGCAGTCTGGTAACGACGCCTGTGTGGCCATGGCCGAACACATTGCCGGTTCTGAAAGTGCGTTTGCCAGCATGATGAATGCCCATGCCGCCAACCTGGGAATGAACGCCAGTAATTTTGTTAACTCCCATGGCCTGCACGACCCGGACCACTACACCTCGCCACGTGACATGGCAACGCTGTCGCGCGCGCTGGTAAAAGAGACGCCGGACATGTACAAAATCTACAGTGAAAAAGAATTCACTTACAACGGCATCAAGCAGTATAACCGCAACAGCCTGCTGTGGGATCAAAGCCTTAACGTAGACGGCATTAAAACCGGTCATACCTCGGATGCCGGTTACTCGCTGATTACCTCTGCCACCCAGGGCGATATGCGCCTGGTATCGGTAGTAATGGGCACAGACAGCGAACGAGCGCGTAAGGTTGAGAATAAAAAGCTCCTGCGCTACGGCTTCCGTTTTTACGAAACCGTTACACCCTATAAAGCCGGTGACAGCTTTGTTTCGCACCGTATTTATATGGGTGATCGGGATACCGTGGATTTAGGTATTAACCAGTCTACGCCAATTACCATTCCCCGTGGTCAGGTGGCCAATCTGGAAGCGAACTTTGAGCTGGATAAGAATCTGGAAGCACCACTCGCTAAAGGCGAAGTCGTTGGCACGCTGTATATCCAGTTAGAAGGCGAAGACGTAGCTCAGTACCCGTTAGTGACCTTACAGGAAGTAAAAGAGGGTGGCCTTTTCGACCGGTTGCTTGATTACGTAACTTTACAGTTAGGTCTGAATGATTAATTCCAGATAATCGCTTGTATCATACATGCATCTGGTGGTGTACGGCACGAATTGGTAGAATTCGTGCCGTGCTATTTTGAGAGGTAAGCAAAAGTGACTAAATTAGACACTCGGTTTGACGAACTGCTGGATTTCCCCACGGTTCAGACCTTTAAGGTAATGGGCATTGCCCACGAAGATTTACCGTTGCATGTGGTATCCTGCCTGCAGGAACACGCGCCGGGCGACTATGCGCCAACGGTAAAGCCAAGCGCTAAAGGGAATTACCACTCTGTATCGGTTGCCGTAACGGTAACCAGTAAAGAACATATGGAATTAATTTACACCGAACTGGCCAAAATCGAATTAGTAAGAGTTGTACTTTAAGTGACAGACGCCGTTAATAAGGACGCCCGGGATAAGGTGATTGTAAGGCAGTTAGGCAAGCGAGCTTATGAGCCGGTCTGGCAGGCCATGCAAACCTTCACTGATCAGCGTACCAATGATGATGCTGACGAAATATGGCTGGTTGAACACGAGCCGGTGTTTACCCAGGGTCAGGCCGGTAAAGCTGAACACATTCTGATGCCCGGTGATATCCCGGTAGTCCAGGTCGACCGGGGCGGACAGGTCACCTATCACGGACCAGGCCAGTTAGTTATCTATCTGATGCTCAATGTCCGGCGCCGCAAAATGGGCGTTCGCGAGCTGGTAAGTGCTATGGAAGACGCGGTAATAGCCACGCTGGCAGACCGTAACATTGCCGCTAATGCCCGCCCCGATGCGCCTGGCGTATATGTTAACGGTGAGAAAATATGTTCGCTGGGCTTACGCATTCGTAAAGGCTGCTCTTTTCATGGTCTGGCACTCAACGTTAATATGGACCTTGCGCCTTTTGAGCGAATCAATCCCTGTGGTTATCAGGGTATGGCCATGACAGACTGCGCCCGCCTTGGCGGGCCGGATAATATTCAAGAAGCGACAGAGCTGATGTTAAGCCATTTACAGGCCAAACTTGCTCTGCCCAATTTGCAAACAATAGAAGGCTTTAATGAGTAACGTAAAGGCAAAAGCCGGAGTAAAACTCCGCGATGATGAAAAGGTCAGGCACATTCCGGTTACCATCGTTCCGACTGAAAAAGAGGAAATGCTCCGTAAGCCGGAATGGATCAAAATCAAGCTGCCTCGCACCACTGACCGGATTGATCACATCAAGCAGACCCTGCGCAAAAATAATCTGCACTCGGTCTGTGAAGAAGCAAGTTGCCCTAACCTGGCGGAATGTTTCAACCATGGTACCGCCACGTTTATGATTCTGGGTGATATCTGTACCCGTCGTTGCCCGTTCTGTGATGTTGCCCATGGTAAACCATTACCGCCAAGCGCCGAGGAGCCACTTAAACTGGCCACCACCATTAAAGAAATGGCGCTGAAATACGTGGTGATCACCTCGGTAGACCGCGATGACTTGCGTGATGGCGGCGCTCAGCACTTTGTGGATTGTATTAAAGCCATTCGTGAACACAGCCCGGCAACTAAAATCGAAGTGCTGGTACCGGATTTTCGTGGCCGAATGGACCGTGCGCTGGAGATCTTTAAAGATGCGCCACCAGATGTGTTTAACCATAACCTGGAAACCATTCCGCGTTTGTACCGCGAATGTCGTCCAGGCGCCAATTACCAGTGGTCACTCGACTTACTCAAAAAATTCAAAGCCCAACATCCTGACGTACCCACCAAATCTGGTTTGATGATGGGAATGGGTGAGAGTCAGGAAGAGATTGCTGAGGTTCTGAAAGACCTCCGTGCGCATGATGTGGAGATGCTGACACTGGGGCAGTACCTGCAGCCAAGCCGTCACCACTTCCCGGTAAAACGCTATGTGCACCCGGATGAATTTAATGCACTTGGCGATACCGCTAAAGCGTTAGGCTTTACCCATGCCGCGTGTGGCCCAATGGTACGTTCGAGTTACCATGCCGACCGTCAGGCGGCCGGAGAAGAGGTTAAATAGCCTGTGGTTGCTTAGCCTGAGTAAAGGTACAGTCAATTTTTTGTACCTTTTCGCCCTTCTCCTTCGAGCGTCTTATTCACGAGTCCATCGATGGGGAATACTGATAGACCTGGTTTCGCCCATAACGTTTTGATTGAAAAAGGGCAAGGTCAGCGGCTGCATATAAATTTTCGAAAGGATAACCGACGTCCTCAGAACTGCTGACGCCAAAACTAGCAGTAAGCTTTAGCTTATATTCAGCAATTGGGAGTTTTACGCTGGCGATTTCGTTTCTGCAGCTTTCTATTAAATTGAGTACTTCGTCTATCCTTTTACCGCAAAAAATTGCACCGAACTCCTCACCGCCTAATCGCCCCAGCACCGCATCATCAGCTAAAGTCTTCGTCAGAGTCCCAGCAGTCATTACCAACGCAGTATCACCAAGCTGATGGCCATAGCTATCATTGATATTTTTGAAATGGTCTAAATCGAGTATCACGAAGCAAACCAGTTCATTGTTAACCCTGGCTTTATTAATCAGCGTTTCGGCATACTCTGTGAAATATCTTCGGTTAGATATCTTAGTTAATGAGTCTATTCTGGCCAGTTGCTTCAATTTAGCCTGCACCTTATGGTTGCGATAGGACCAGAATACCAACAACAGCAATATTAAAGAAACTAATACTAAGGCTAGAATAGAATTTTCAAAATTTTCTCTGACAAGCTTCGCCTTTGTTTGCAAAAGGCTGTTTTCTTTGTCAAGTAATTCATTTTCGTGTTGAAACGCGTCTAGCTCGAACCAAGCTTTTTGAATCGCGAGTTGCTTTTCTTGTTGCGATACATTTTCTGCAAATTGTAAGGACGTCAATTGAACTAAATATTTATAAGCCTCTTTGATTTCGCCATAATCTCTCTCAATTACATGCAAGACTTCAAGGGCTTTAATGATCGCTTGTCTGTAATTTTGTTCAGAGTCAATAGCTAGTGTCCGCCTTGCGAAGTCACGCGCAACGTCTATATTACCTAACTTTAAGTTAACCTCAGCATATCGGGACATTACCATTGTCAGGTGAGGAGTAAATTTGTTGACTTCTGGATTAGCAATCAAAGCTTCCAAATAGGGTAATGCCTCAGAATACATTTTCTGACTGATCATCCACGCAATTTTATGCATCTCTAGCACAGCAAAATATATAGTCAACCCGTGATCCAAACAAAACTGACTTGCGTTTTGCAAGTATTCGATAGAAAAGGATTGAGAATTGAGTTTGATTAGAGAGCTTATTTGCGCAGCCAACGCCCCGCACTCTACCTCGGCCGGAACACTCTCTTTCCCTACAATACGATTTGTGAGATTCAATACAGTTTCAGGCTGTTGTAATTGCTCATAAAATGCGATTAGTCCGAGGTAGGCGCGATATTTTACCTCCTGCTCTTCTATATCTGAGGCGTAACTGATCAGTTGTTCACCAAGAGCCAGGCCCTCTTTCCAATGACCTAACGAGCCCAATAAATTTAAGTAGGAGGCCGAAATTCTAACTTTAAGCGCTTTATCTTTAACTATTTCTAACAGGTTTTTAAGCACTTCAGCAGTCTGTTTAATATCTCCGTTAAATGTTCCTATTACTGCATTTAAATACTGAAAATAAACTTCGTCGCTGCCAGACAGTTTTGCTACGTCAATTGAATCCAACAATTGCTTTGCAGCCGTTCTGTCAGAGAGTCTTAACTCATCAGCTTCTTTTAAAATATCCTTACTGCTTGGTTGAGCGAATGCCTGAACGGACAACAATACAACGGTGCAAGTGACTACAAAAATTCTTAAATTTTTCAAACGCAAATGTCAGCTAGTTAATTTTGTTTATCGACTCTTCAGGAGGTTCAGATGGCTCTGAAGGTTCAGGCTCATGTGGCTCTACAATCGTAAGCATAGGATTATTTTCACCAGCCAACTGTATCTCTTTTTCTACTGCATGGATATCTTCAATAGTAAACTTATTAAGGCGTAAGTTAGGTTCTATGGCTAACTTCTCAAGTATCTCAATCGCATTCATTCTCAAGTCTCGCAAAATTTAAGCAACATGTCTGAAAAACTAAAAAGACCACTACACAACAATAGTAATGGTCATAACTAACACTTTATCAATTAACCCATTGGGGCGTTAATTGATAAGGTAAAATTAAAATCATCTTCTGTTGAGTCAACACTCTCTAAAATCTCAATTTCTTTGTCATCGAGCATATCGATCGTTAAGTGAGGTTGTGTAGCTAACTTCTCTAAAATAGCAATTTTGGACATAATTATTCCTTTTCTAAAAATGTAAAGATTAATTCTCAAATTATTTGAGAATCATGATCTTATAATCTTGATGTCTCATAAATCAAGCGTAGTTTTTCAACAATTTCAGGTGCAGGTTCCATATTTTTGCCTGGGGGAATCACTAATGTAGATACCAATGATATATCAGCACTAGCGAGTGATTCTAGCTCGTACCAGTCTATTTTTGGCTGCTCGGTAATTATAAATGGGCATTCATAGATCGCGACCTTATGTTTCTGTGGATAATACTTGAGGAGCTGCTCAACTAACACTTGCCGCTCTGCGGCACCAGACTGCCTTGTTGTTAGTGACACATCACCTGCATGGCCGATTTGCCAAAGAATGAGATAGGCCGAAGGGTCAATATTTCTCTTGTAAAACAAGAATTGACTAGCTTCAAACTGTTGAATACCGAACCGTCCCGGATCAATACCCATATCAGCATATAAACAAGCATCGGCAGAAATTCCTGGTTCCATGTGGGCGCTAAAGCCTTCTTTTTGTGCTTGCGCTATTGCCTTATGAGGAACTTGTGCAAAAATTCCCGGGTGGCCGTAAAAAACACCCACAACATTCTTACCTGAACGCACTTCCTCAATAATTGCAGCCTGCATTTCACGATAAGTATCTCGCCGGTCTTTGTCATCACCATAATATGGTTGTAAAGATCTTACATCATCGTTCATGGTTGAAATCCACTTCTCAACCATGGCATGACAACTCATAAAGACTACGTCAGCTTTTTGAATGATATTACGACAGCGTTCAGTAATATGAGCCCCTAAAATCATACCCGGTCCAACGCACACAAGGCTTCCTGATTTCACCCAATTCCCCCTATTATTTACTACTCTTAATTCTAATTCATCGCTTCATTCTGCACACTTCGATTTAAACCTGCAATAGTTTTTCCATGGCCAGTTTACGAGTTAGAATTAAATGTCTGAAGTTCAATCATGGTTGGTTATCTTTTGTTTATAATAGGCCTGATTATGACATTGCTAATTTCACTATTTCTCATCAGGCTAACTTAATGCGTAAACAGATTTACATTGCCTATACCGGCGGTACCATCGGTATGCGGCCTTCATCCCAGGGCTATGTGCCAGCGGCTGGCTTCCTGGCCAAAACCCTGGCTTCAATGCCGGAATTTCATCGCCCGGAAATGCCGCAGTTCACACTACGTGAATATGATGAACTAATGGACTCGTCAGATATGAGTCCGGCCGACTGGCAGTTTATCGCCGATGATATTGCGGCGAATTATCACAAATTTGATGGCTTTATCATCCTTCACGGCACTGACACCATGGCGTATACCGCCTCGGCACTGAGCTTTATGCTCCAGGGCCTGAGTAAACCGGTGATTGTAACCGGCTCGCAAATTCCGTTAGCCGAACTGCGCTCTGATGGTCAGGTGAATTTATTAAATGCTTTGTATATTGCCGCCAATTACCCCATCGCTGAAGTCAGCCTGTTTTTTAATACCAAGCTGTTTCGTGGCAACCGCAGCCGCAAGGTAGATGCGGATGGTTTCGATGCTTTCGACTCTCCAAACTTCCCCCCCCTACTCGAAGCGGGTATTAATATCCGGGTTAAAGCGGGCAAAATTGCCGAGCCTGACAATACCGAACTGAAGGTAAGCAAGGTGACCGCCCAGCCCATTGGTTTAGTGAGTCTGTATCCGGGGATCTCGCCTATGGTGATTGAGAATACCTTACAACAGCCGGTCAACGCGCTCATTTTGCTTAGCTATGGTGTGGGTAACGCGCCTCAGAACAAACAACTGCTAACCCAGCTGGAAACCGCCGCGGCCAGAGAAATTGTGGTGGTTAACTGCACCCAGTGCTTTAAGGGCCGGGTTAATATGGGTGGTTATAAAACCGGGCACGGCCTCTCTCAGGCAGGTGTAGTTTCCGGTTTTGACATGACGCCGGAGGCCACGTTAGCAAAATTACATTACCTGCTCAGCCAGTCACTGTCATTCGACGAGCTTAAACGCCAGCTTGGCCAGAGCTTGCAGGGTGAACTGAGTAATTAACAGGAACAGACAAACATGCAGTATTCAGGAACTCTCAGAAAAATGCGCGTCAGCACCGATGCCGCCCACGTAGCTCAGTATGAATTGCCGGTGGGTGACGATTCGGTATCCATGAACCCGCTGATCGGCAAGTCGGTCAGCATAGTGCACACGGGCAATATTTATTGCACCCATTGCCAGCGTAAAACCAAAAAAAGTTTTAATCAGGGCTACTGTTATCCCTGCGTGATCTCACTGGCCCAGTGCGATACCTGTATTATCAAACCAGAAAAGTGCCACTTCCACGAAGGCACCTGCCGCGAGCCTGAGTGGGGAGAAGAAAACTGTTTTTCCGACCACTTTGTCTATCTGGCCAATACCGGCAACCTGAAAGTGGGTATTACCCGCCATGTCACCGACGGCATATCCAGCCGCTGGATTGATCAGGGGGCCAGCCAGGCAACCGTGATGTTAAGAGTGCCCGACCGCCTGACCAGCGGCAAGGTTGAACAGTTATGTACGCAGTATATTGGTGATAAAACTAACTGGCGGACCATGCTGAAAGGTCAGCCTGAACAGCAGGATTTAATTGCCCTGAAACATCAGATGCTCGAAAAGCTGGCCGATGATTTAGCTCAGATTACCGGCGATAAAGGGATACAGGCGGTGACTACGGTGGATGATGTAAGCCATGTAATTGGCTACCCGGTTGAGGACTACCCGGTTAAGATTAAATCCATTAACCTGGATAAAACCCCACAATTCAGCGGCACATTAACCGGCATCAAAGGCCAGTACTGGATGCTTGATGGTGACCGGGTGATTAATATTCGTAAATATGCGGGTTACGAGGTGGAATTCAGCGCAGATTAACGCGTTCAGGCAGGCCTGATCAACTCAGACCTGCCTGCTTATATCAAACTTCCTCGCCTTCCATCTGGCTGGCCAAATCGTCAAGCTCACCCAGAGTCGAATCAAAACCTTCCGTTTTAATCCGGTAGCTCACTTTAACATGATGATTTGTCTGACCGTATTTAACAACCAGTTGCTCGGCGTCAAAATGCTTCACCGTATTTAAAAACCGGTAGGCCAGCGGCTGAGTGGGAAATTTATATTCAACACTGTTTTTCACTGCTTACGCCTCTCCGGGTAAGCCAAAATGCACACAGACATCAAACAACCGTTGCCGGAAAGGCAGAGTGTCGAGTTCAGTCAGTACAGCCTGACTTGCCAACAGCTCGCCAATTAAAGGGTAAGCCGATGGCAGCGACTCGCCATTGAGCTTGGCCTGCATCAGTTGGAGCTGCACGGTTGAGCGCAGCGAGCCATCCGCTTCCGGCGAGTCCAGTTGCGCCAGTACCTCAAGGGTAAGTAATGTTTTAAGCCAGTCCTGGGGTTCATCAATCCCATTACCTTTAAACCAGCTCGCAGGCAGGATCGGATAATCTTCAGCTAGCGCCGAAACAGGCTGTTTAGAAGTTAGCACCTGTTCAAGCATTTGTTCTGTAGCGCTGGCGAAAGCTTCATTGAGCTGCTGATCAACCGCTGCATCAAGTGTTGATTGTACCGCTGCCAGCTCTATTGCCAGCGTTTTTTGAAGCTTGCTGTCGTTCACCTCTTTTAACGCCAACTGGCACTCATCCAGCATTTGCTGAACATCACTGGCAGCTGTCTGGTCATTCTGAAGCGCTTGCTGAACCTGCTGCAATTGTTCACGCCACTGACTGGCGGCCTGTGATTGTGCCGCTTTCTGCTCAGCCTGAACTGATTTAGCCTTATTAAACAGATTATCGTTAGCAGCCTTAAACGCAAACCACAGCTTCGACTCATAACGCTTGCCCGCCGGGCCGATAGTTTTCCACCGGGCCTGCAAGGCTTTGGCCTGTGTTCTGGCCTGATGAATGTCGTCGAGCTCACTCAGGGCGTTAACCTCATCAATGAGTGCCTGCTTGGTCTGACGATTTTGCTGTAACCACGGGGTAATCACCTCGGTAACTACACTACAGGCCTGGTCCCAGGTTTCCCGTAACTGGCGATAACGCTCACTGTCGGTTTGTCCGGCCTGCTGCCACTGCTTTTTAAGTGCTTCAAACTGCTGAAACTGCTGCGCCGGCTCATCTGAATCGTTGGCGAGCGCTACCATCTGCTCAATCAATTGCTGACGCTCGGCTGCCGCCTTGTCGTTCTGTAGTTCCAGTTCAGCGTAATAACGGCGACACGGCTCAAAAGCCTTCTCTAACAATTCGTCGAAACGCGTGTTTAAGGCCTGATCTTCGACCGTATTTGATTCACCCAGACTCTGCCATTGCTGCCTGAGGTATTTGATTGAACGTGCCCTGCCCGGCATATCATTCTGACTTTCCTGCAGCAGCGCTTCGGCCTGTTCAATCAGTTCCGGCTTGCGTGGTGCGGCAAGATAAATCTGCCAGCCTTCCAGCCGGGCAATTTGCTCCCGGGTTTGTTCAAAACGTTTCTCAAGCATGGCCCGGGTGTCAGGCGGGAGGCTCTGATAGTCTTTTTCAAGCTGCTGAAAGCGTGCCATAGCGGCCCGGTATTTGCCCTGCTCTACCATGTTATTGATGATGTTAATATGCTTGCGGCAGTGTTTAAGATGACGTTGTTGACTGGACTGACGCTGCTGTTCACGGACTTTTAGTTGTTCCAGTAACGTCTGCCATTGGGTACGTAAAAATACCGGTACAACAGCCATTGAAGCAGTTTGTTCACGCCAGCTGGTTTTGATCTCGTCGAGCTGCCAGCTAACGTTGTCATCTACCAGCCATTGCTGCCAGGTTTGTAATTGTGTTTGCAGGGCCGCGACCTGACGCTGTAGGTCGGGCAGACGACCCCAGATATGCCGGTAGCTCTCCAGCATACTTTCGATTTCTTCGGTCGGCTCGGCATATTCCTGCAGTGCCGCCAATGCATTTTCCGCCTTTTCCACAGCCTGTTGAAACACCGTTACTTCGCCCAGGGTCAGGCTGAGTATTTGCTCGCCCTGCAATTGCTTATGCAGTCGTTTGACTTCTGCCACAGCTTCGGTACAGGATTGTTGAGCCTCTTTATGGGCGGCAGCACGCTGTTGTGCCTCAAACTCTGGTTTGAGTCGGGCTAACAATGCTGAAACGCGTTCGTTGAGGGACGCGAGCTTGGCTTCATATTCCTGCCGTGCTTCGTCATCCAGGCAGCCAAAATCAGCCTTAAGAACCTGATATTCCTGATTAAGCGAGACCTGGTCAGCCGTAATTTGCTCAAAATCCGATTTTTCCAGTAACGCCAGTAGTTTCGACAAAACAAGGGTCACTTCACGGCCCAGTCGAACCGGTTTTTGTGCCAGTTCCTGCAAATAGTCGAGGCGGTCTGACAACGCCTGTTGCAACGTCTCATCGGTTGTCTTACGCAACAGCTTTTGCAGTAAATCAGAATCCTGACTGTTATCGATAATGGCGAGTTTTAACGCCGATTCGGGGGTGGCCGAAAATAACTGTTGGGTAAAACTGCTGCGCCCCAGCTTATTAAGGATATCCAGGCAAAAGGTTTTATCCTGATGCAATTCGGTCATCAGCGGCAGACATTTTATCACCTGCTCCGCCGGGGCAGATTTTAACAGGTACTCTTTGATTTCCTGCTGACTGATTTCAGCATTACCATCAATCAGGGCGCATTCAACCCTGGCCTGTGCGGCGGTAACTAACCGCGGTTCTTTGGCAATCTGCGACATTTTCAGCCACAGCGCAAAAGAGTTAAGCTTTTCCAGGGCCGCCAGACTGACTGCCGCGGCCGAATCATTGAAGGCTAATTCGTGCAGGATGCGTCTTTCGTTAGGCGAATCTGGCGATAATTTTTCAATGGCTTTAATTCTTGTGTCCGGATCATTACTACTATGGGAAGGCGAAAAAAATCGACTAAATATCATCCTGTTTAAACCGCGCAATGGATTGTTCATTAGACTGGCTTTCGCGTAATTCGCGACGCAGCTCACTTTTGCTCTTGTGGATAATTTCGCCACTTTCACCAACGGTCATATGTTCGTTGGATTGAGCGATTCTGGCCTGGTACAACAATACCGCCTGCAGACAGTTTTCTTTTTGTTCATCAGACAGCACCTTGCCGTCAGGCCATTTACCCGTTTCGACAGCCTGACGCAAACGTTCGTAAACGTCTGGCGTCATGGCTGCGAGAAGTTGTTCTATATTCATTTAGTCGACCGTTTTAAAAGCACAATTCGCACGCGATTGATGCCATACCATAAAAAACCTATTACGCAGGCCATCAGGGCTGCAGAATGCTGGGTGTCGCCTGGTGAAACCCCACCCCAGTACATAAAACCAAAACCACCAATAAATAACAGCATCGCGAGCATCGACTGGTTTTGAATGCTATGCATTTTCTTAAACCGTTTCATGTTCTCTTTGCGTTCAATATCCTCGACTGAGGCTTCGCCATAAGAGAAATCGCAGTTAGGGCAAGTCTTGGCTTTATCTGACATCTTCTTACCACACGACGGACAATCAATTAACGCCATTCTATCTCCTCTAATCGTTATTTCCGGGTGACGCACTGCTAATGCTGACTGGCTCCGGCGAAAAGCATCGCTGAGCTTATCAGTCTGTAAACAATACGACACCATATCAAAAAGCCAGGAGTCGGCCCTGGCTTTTAAAAAACAATGCCGGCGTCGGTATTTTTACTGACAGAATCCGGCTCTGGTTTACTTTTACTTTTCGTTCTCTTTTACACGCTGCCAATAATCATCGACAGTCGCTTTCATCTCTTTACTCAGTAACACAATACCGAACAGGTTAGGCAGGGTCATTACCACAATAGCCACCGCAGAGAGTGCCCATACCAGGGTTGTATCAGAGAATGACGCCCAAACAAACCCGGCCACATAAATAACCCGGTACGGCATGATTGAACGTGGGCCTAATAAATAGGTCATAGCACGATCACCGTAGTACGACCAGGCAATGGCGGTTGAGAAGGCAAACAATAATAAGCCAATGGAGACAATGTACTGCCCAAAGTCACCAAACCAGCCACGGGTAAAAGCAATGGTAGTCAGCGAGGCTGAGTGAACCAGAGACTTACCCTGAATAATCAGGTTTTCTTTAAGCGGCTTACCGTTTTCAATCTGCAGGGTACCAGAGAAAGGATCTTCGCTGCCCACCAGGTATTGTACATCTTCAGCAACGGAACGAGCGTTAATCAGCGTGAAACCACCGGTTACCGCAGAACCATTAACCACGGTAATAGCACCGGTATAACTTTCTACTTCGTTGCCATCAACACTGTTTAAGAAACCGTACAGTTGCGACTTGTCGGCTTCCTCTGTGTCGGTGTACTCACCGGCCACAAACAGCATGTCAGAGCGATCAAACACGTTTTCATGTTTTTCTTTCCATACGCCAGATGACAAAATCACCAGGCCGGTAATGGTACAAATGATAATGGTATCTATAAACGGCTCAAGCAGTGACACCATCCCTTCCGACGCCGGCTCTTTGGTTTTAGCCGCCGCGTGAGCGATAGGCGCTGAACCCTGACCGGCTTCGTTAGAGAATAAGCCCCGGTTAACCCCGCGGTTAAACGCATAAGCCAGTGACGCCCCCAGGAAGCCCCCTGCTGCCGCTGAACCGGTAAAGGCATCGCTGATCACTGCGGCAAAAGATGGCGCCACATTTTCAATGTTAGCGAAAATTACCGCCAGCGCACCAATCAGGTACACCACCGCCATAAAGGGCACAACCCGGGCAGTAAACGCCGCAATACGCTGGATGCCGCCAAGAATAACCAGTGCCAGTAAAATACCCAGTACGCTACCTACGATCCAGGGCTCAAAACCAAAGGTGGTTTCGATACTGGTGGCAATACCGTTGCTTTGTGGCAGGTTACCGGTACCAAATGATGAAATAACCGTTGCAATGGCAAACGCAACCGCCAGCCATTTCATGTTCAGACCACGGTCCATGAAATACATGGGGCCACCAGCCATGGTGCCATCTTCGGTTTTGACCCGGTATTTGTGTGACAGCGTGACCTCAACAAACTTGGTTGTCATACCTAAAAATGCCGTTGCCCACATCCAGAACAACGCCGCCGGACCTCCGAGGAAAATCGCAAACGCCACACCACTGATATTACCGGTACCTACGGTGCCGGATAACGCGGTCGTAAGCGCCCGAAAGTGCGTGGTATCGCCCGGGTCGTCGTTGTGATCGTACTTGCCGGTAACCACTTTCCACGCATGTTTAAAAAAACGAATTTGCGGAAATTTAAGATAAATCGTAAAAAACAGACCTACGCCTAACAGTACAAAGGGAAACCAGTCGGCTCCCCCGAGCATCCCGTCAAGCGACGTTAAAAAATTAAACAAGCCTTCCAAACCAGTTTCCCCTTGTTGTTAATGTTTATTGTTGTTATGTCCTTAAACTGCCAACCACATTGTATGCGGCTACCAGGATATCTTCACCAAACTGCTGGCAACGTTGCACAGACCAGCCGAATAATGGATCAGGTAAATTATTATTATCTTTAAAAGGCATTTCTATCGTATAAGCCAGACACTCAAAGGCCTGACCCACTGCATTCGATGCAATAGTCAGGTCGGCTTGTCGGGGTTTGTCTTTGGCATAGCCAAACTCATCCTGAAACTCAGGCGTGGCCATCAGCAAGGCGTCCTTAAACTGATTTTCCAACGCTTTAAGTTTATCGTTGTAAGCCGGGATCCCTTCACTGCCTGCCACAAAGTTATACGGCAAAGCTTCATCGCCATGCAGGTCCAGATACATGTCGACACCTACTTCATGCATCGCATTCAACACACAGTAAACTTCCGGACTGCGCTCAGGCGTAGGTGTTTTCCATTCGCGGTTTAGGTTTGCGCCCACGGCGTTAGTGCGCAGATGGCCGCGGGCACTGCCGTCAGGATTCATATTAGGCACGATATAGAATACCGCTTTTTCCAGCAGTGCCCGGCTCAGTCCATCCTGCTCATCCAGTAAGCGGGCGATAATGCCTTCGGCGCACCACTGGGCCATACTTTCACCCGGATGTTGGCGCGCGGTTATCCATATGTTGCGCTTATCTTCGCCCTGTTCACCAATTACCAGCATGGACATATCGCGGCCGTCGAGGGTATCACCGAGGTATTTAAGCTCACATAATGGCGAACATTGCGCATCGGCTAACAGGTCGAGATGGCGCTCGTAGCTGTATGGAATAAAGTAAGCAAAATAAACCTGCGGCTGTTCCAGCGCAATGCTGAAAGTCAGGATATCGCCATTAAACTCACTGTCGACCCGAAACCAGGTCTGACGGTCATAGGAGGCCAGCACATTGTACCCTTCCCAACCTTTTGGATAAGCTGAAGAAGCCAGGTCGCTGATGTGCAGGGTATGCAGTCGGTTAACTTCACCGGTCAGGCGAAAATGGAACCACTGATAAAAATCGGATTGATTGTCTTTATTGATCGCGAGCATGATGTCATCAGGTTGCTCGGCACGGATTACGCGGATGTTACCGCTGTCAAATAGGCTGGAAATCTGCATCTGTCGTTATAGTTATCTGTTTTATTTTAGGTGTGCCAATGGCTTTAATTTAACACAGTCGAGTTTAACAATACTATGCACTTAAACGGTGAAAAGCGGATTTTTGTGGATTCTGGCCAACTATTAGCCAGTTAGGTGCGATCGAGTAGGAGGGAGTTTTACAACTCCCGTCCTCTCACACCACCGGGCATACGGTTCCGTACCACGGCGGTTCATATTAACACTGGAACTGTCGGTGACAATCCAGCAGTGACACCAGCCCCATTTTATCGAACCACCCTTTCCTGAAGGCTTGGTTCATGTGGCTAGCCCCCGCATTCCACCATGCGCCTCGTTGGTTGGTCGATGACCACCATGCCCGATTCTCGTCAATGCCTGCCTTCATTAAGTTTCTGACCCGGGTGTATACGCGTTTCCATTGCCGCCATAGCAAACAGCGGAGTTTTCGTCGTATCCAACCGTC
>NZ_PVNP01000214.1:0-1104 GCF_002993365.1 Marisediminitalea alba | reverse complement strand
CCTCGTTGGTTTGTCGCTGACCACCATGCCCGACTCTCGCTAAGGCCTGCTTTCATCAGATTACCAGCACGGGTAAACACTCCCTTCCATTGCCGCCATAACAGGCAGCGGAGTTTTCGTCGTATCCAACCGTCTAGTTCTTCCAGCACGCCTTTAACCTTTGTCAGGCGGAAGTAGCTTATCCAGCCACGAAGTACTGGTGTCAATACGTTTATCGTGTCACTGACTGAGCGCGAGCAATGCCCTGTGGTCAGTTCGCGGATTTTATCCTTGAAGCGACTCACACTTTGCGCGGCGATTTTCACCCGGCTCTCTTTGTGCCGGGTAAAGCTATAGCCTAAGAACTTGCGTTCCCATGGCCGGGCTACCGCGCTTTTGTTGACATTCACTTGCAGCTTCAGTTCGTTAGACAGGAAGTCGGTGATATCGGCCAGTAGGCTCTCGCCTGCCTTTTGACTGCTCACGTAGATATTGCAGTCATCGGCATAGCGGCAGAAGCTGTGACCTCGTCGCTCTAATTCATTGTCTAAGCTATCCAGCAGGATGTTTGATAGCAATGGTGACAGTGGGCCGCCTTGCGGCATGCCTCTGTCCCTTGTGACCCATTCGCCATTATCCATCATGTCCGCTTCAAGGAAGCGACGGATGAGTTTCAACAGCCGTTTATCTTCTATCAGGTTCGCCAGTTTCGACATTAAGATGTCATGGTCTACCCGGTCGAAGAACTTCTCCAAATCCATGTCTACGACCCACCGTTTTCCGCTACGTATGTATTGCTGTGCTTGTTGCACTGCTTGCCATGCATTGCGGTTTGGTCTGAATCCGTAGCTGGAGTGAGAGAAGTACGGTTCTACCAACGGACTTAGCCGTTGTGCTATCGCTTGCTGGATGAGTCTGTCTACCACCGTTGGTACGCCTAACGTCCTGACGTCGCCGTTCGGTTTCGGGATATCCACTTTACGGATGGCCCGCGGTAGATAGCTGCCCTCTGTCAGTGAGACCTTCACACCTTGCCAATGCTGTTTCAGCCACGGTTTTAAGTCCAGCGTGCTCAGGTTATCTACACCCGCTGCGCCTTTATTCTCCACCACCCGCTGATAGGCC
>NZ_PVNP01000213.1:15626-15840 GCF_002993365.1 Marisediminitalea alba | reverse complement strand
GTGCATCATTAATCGACATCGAGTAACAGTGTCCTAATCACGGTTAATTATGTTCAGCCCTTCATGCTATCGGTTTACTAGCACTACTTCGGCCTCGGCTGACTTCTGATATCCCATCCCAACATCTCTCGATGTCAGTAGCACACTGTTTAAAAAAAAATCAGAGGCAGAACACCAGACCTCCCGGGGTAATTCGCGCGACCTTCCTGCTTAT
>NZ_PVNP01000213.1:0-15576 GCF_002993365.1 Marisediminitalea alba | reverse complement strand
CTTTACGTTGCTGCATTCCGTGCAAGTATTGGGCTTTAGTGATAATCGCCACCTCACCCTGCAGCAACGCCTAAACCGCTTCCTGTTCGTCAGGCCAGCATTTTGCCTTCGGCTTCCTTCAGATTTCACCTCGCGATGAACACCCTTGCCGTTCGGCTAGCACTTCCCCTTGCCGGGTGTGCAGAGGACTTTCACCTCCAAGTCATCGACTCACCACCACAATGAATCGAACAGTGCTTTCGCACTACGCGCCATGCCCGGCGCACGATAAAAAAACGGCACCAGTAAAGGTGCCGTTTAAAGCTTGTACAATTGCGGTTTAGACTGGCAGTGTCGGCACGGTGATACCGGCCATATCCATCGCCACACGCATTACCTGGCAGCTGTAACCAAACTCATTGTCATACCAAACATACAGGGTTAAGCGATTATCCGCGACAATAGTCGCCTGGGAATCGATCACTGACGCTGCACGGGTGCCAACCATGTCGGTAGAAACCACCTCCGTAGAGGCCGTGTAATCAATCTGATGCTGCAAAGACGAAAACAATGCCGTATCGCGCAGGAATTCATTCACTGCCACTTTGTCGGTGGTTTTATCCAGATTCAGGTTCAGAATGGCCATCGATACGTTTGGTGTAGGTACCCGAATCGCATTACCGGTAAGTTTGCCGGCCAGTTTTGGATACGCCTTGGCAACAGCCTTAGCCGCACCGGTTTCGGTGATAACCATGTTCAGCGGTGCACTACGGCCGCGGCGCTCGCCTTTATGATAGTTATCAATCAGGTTCTGGTCATTGGTATAGGAGTGCACCGTTTCTACGTGACCGTTAACAATACCGTACTCTTCATCCAGCGCTTTAAGGACTGGCGTAATAGCATTGGTGGTACAACTTGCTGCCGACACGATAGTGTCAGACTCAGTAATGTCGCTGTTATTCACGCCGTATACAATATTTTTAATATCCCCTTTACCAGGCGCAGTCAGCAGGGCTTTTGAGGTACCTTTGGCTTTAAGGTGCAGGCCCAGACCATCGCGGTCACGCCAGATACCAGTGTTATCAATAACCAGCGCATTGTTAATGCCATACGCTGTGTAATCGATTTCGTCAGGGCTGTTGGCGTAAATCACCTGGATATACGAGCCGTTGGCTTTCAGGGCATTACGCTCGTGGTCGATGGTAATGCTGCCGTTAAACGGCCCATGAACCGAGTCACGACGTAGCAGGCTGGCACGTTTTTCCAGATCGCCGTCACGACCGCCACGCACTACAATTGCGCGCAGGCGCAGTTTATTATTTTGTCCCTGGCGCTCAATCATTAAGCGGGCCAGTAACCGACCTATACGGCCGAAACCATACAGCACAACGTCCTGAGGTTCATGATCATCTGATTTATCGACCACGTCTGCTAACTTATCCTTCAGATATGCGTTCAGGTCGGTTTTGTCGACGGCACTGCCATAATGAAAATCGAAAGCCAGTTTACCAATGTCTATCTGGGCCGGTGCCAGTTGCATGGAGTTGATGGCTTCTAAAATAGGATAGCTCTCGCGCAGGCGTAATTTAATGCCTTCGTGCAGACGGACTTTACGATGAGCTTTGATTACATCAATCGCACTGGCGTTTAACAGTGTGCGACCGTACACAGAGATTTCGATAGACTTGTTACGGTATAATTTACCGATGATCGGTAACATCATTTCTGCGTATTCCTGGCGCTCCTGCCAGCTGGATTGCAATTCTTGCTCAAAGGGTTGGTTCATACTAGTGCCTTCATCAAATAAATCATGTATAAAATTGACGATGTGTACAGGAATATGTGGTTGTACGTCAGAACACTCTCACCGCTTATTCCCGTCGGCGGGTATTCTAAATAATCAAAGAGGTAACTCCAAATTGTTGAAAAGTTTCAGAAAATCGATAAAAACAATAAAGCAGAGGGATTTATTAAGTAATTTTTCCACACTTTTGAGAGGTGTTGTTTATCTTACTTCTGCACTGTTTATCAGCGCCTGTGGTGATTTATTTGCGCCAAGCATTAAAACTATTTGTGAGGATTACCCACATTTTTGTGCCGATTTAAATACCGATGGCTGGTGCCGGGCAGAGCGCTCAGAAATAATTCGTCACCGCTTTAACTTCAAAGATGATGACAGTGACCGGCCTAAGTATGCGTTATTGGTCAACTACGAAAACTACGAGTCCTGCATAGCCAAAGCATCGCAAATCGAATACATCAAATACCGCGATAAGGAATTTGCCCGTAATGAAGCCACGGTTTCCATTAACAAAGCATTAAAGCAACTGCAATGGCAAACCAAGAACTCACCGGACCCTTATATCTCCTATTATCAATGGTCTAGATTTGGCTATGAGGATGCGAGGGGGCGGTTTGTGGCGGCGGCTAAGCAAGGTGTATTCAGTGAGCCGAAGTATTATATCGATCTGGCAAGTATTCTGATTGCTGACGATCCACTGGCAGCCCGCGATGCCCTGTTTATGGCGCTGAGTCAGTATGCCAACGTTGAGCAGGAAATTGACGGTCATATCACCAGTATGCTGATGACACTGTCGATGGACATTGAGAATTACCGTATGGCGTATGTCTGGACCAAAGTAACCAATCATTTTGCCGACAGTATCGATAATAGCCAGCTGGTGGCATTAAGTAGCCAGTACAGCTTGCCGGTAGACATTCTCGACCGGCTCGCCGACGATATTACCGGCGCTATCGAGTCGCGGGAATTTGACGCCCATGCGTTGAAGATTGATCGTCTGTGACAGAAAATTTGAAATTTAATTACAGAAAAAAACTTAAATTTTTTTCAAATAATGGTTATTGCGCTACGAAATAACGGGGAATTTTTTTCAGGAGGCAGACTTAAAGGACTGCTGCCTCCTGAGAACAGATACCAGACTACTCCGGATTGAAATCCAGACTGACAGAATTCACGCAATAACGCTGGCCGGTAGGTGCCGGCCCGTCACTGAATACATGACCCAGGTGGGCATCACAGTTTTTACAGTAAATCTCGGTACGGCGCATGCCATGACTTTCATCAAAGCGATAACCGACGTTGTCGTCTTCACTTTGCGAGAAAAATGACGGCCAGCCACAGCCGGATTCAAACTTTGTGGTATCGTCGAACAGCTTTACGCCACAGCATTTACACACGTAACTGCCGCTACGTGACTCATACAATAAAGTACCAGAGAAAGGCCGTTCAGTGCCAGCGAGGCGGGTAACCCGGTATTCCTCTTCAGTAAGCTTATCGCGCCATTGGTCGTTGTCAGCCATGATTGTCTCCTCGTACTTGCAGATCTGCTACTAAATAAGCTGCAGCGGACGGGATGGATCACTCCATGCAATATGGTATTTCTCTGCCGCCGGCTTATCGGTGCGCGAGAAAGTGTGAGCGCCAAAGAAATCTCTTTGGCCCTGTAACAGGTTGGCCGGTAACACCGCCGTACGGTAAGAGTCGTAATAACTTAGCGCCGACATCATTGCCGGGCAGGCAACGCCCTGCACTGCGCTAAGCGCAACAGTGGCTCGCCAGTCGGCCTGATAAGTGGCGATTTGTTCTGCAAAGAACGGATCCACCAGCAGGTTGGGCAGGTTGATATCGCGGTCGAAAGCATTAGAAATAGACTGCAGGAATACCGCACGAATAATACAACCAGCACGCCAGATTTTGGCAATCTCGGCAAAGTGCAGCGTCCAGCCCTGCTCCTGTGCCGCCGCGTTCATAAGCTGGAAGCCCTGCGCATAAGCACAGATTTTGGAGCAATACAGCGCATGTTCCAGTTGCTTGATTACTGCCTCGCGCTGAGTTTCGCTTACTTCTACCGCTTCTGGCCCGGCCAGAACTTTAGCGGCTTCAACCCGTTCGGATTTAAGCGCAGACAGGCTGCGGGCGAATACTGCCTGAGCAATAGTTTGCGCCGGGCTGCCGGTTTGTAGCGCGCTTACGGCCGTCCACAGACCGGTACCTTTCATCCCCGCTTTATCGAGGATCACATCAACCAGCGGCTGCTGTGTTTGAGGATCCTGCTGGTCGAGCACTTCCGCGCTGATTTCAATTAAGTAGGAGTCCAGCGGCCCCTGATTCCAGCGTCGGAAAACAGCGGCAATTTCGCCAGGCGTCATACCCAGCGCCACGCGCATTATCTGATAAGCCTCACAAATTAGCTGCATATCGGCATATTCAATGCCGTTGTGGACCATTTTAACGTAATGGCCGGCACCATTAGGGCCAATGTAAGCAGCGCAGGGTTCGCCGTGCTTAACCGGCTCTCCAGGCGTGGCTGTCTCAATGGGCTTGCCGGTTTCCGGGTCAACCTTGGCGGCAATAGCTCGTAACATCGGGCCTACACGTTGCCAGGCTTTGTCAGAGCCTGAAGGCATTAATGAAGGGCCAAAACGGGCGCCTACCTCACCGCCGGAAACGGCAGTGGTAAAGAACAGGAACTTCTCTGCAAAGCGTTGTTCTCGCGCTACCGAGTCACTCCACAAACTGTTGCCGGTATCGATGATCACATCTTCACTATCAATGCCCGCGGCAATAAGTTGTTCACACACCATATCCACCGGTTTACCGGCTGGAATAGAAAGTAAAATAACGGCGGGTGAAACCAGTGAACTGCGCAGCGCTTCAAGGGTATGCACGGGTACGATCCGGGTGGAATCGGCACCATTTTCGTTGCGGTCTTGTGCAACAATGGCATCAATGCGTTTAGCGTCTAAATCAAAACACGCTACCTGATAACCATGATCAGCCAGGTTGAGGGCCAGGTTTTTACCCATAACACCTAAACCAATGACACCAATATCACATGAATTATTCGGCTGAGAACCGCCACTATTTTGCATCAAAAAACCCTCTACACTTCGATGGGTGGGCATAATACCATCGACTTACGGAATGAAAAGCACAACCGGCCGATTATCGCTATTTAATACCAATCCGCATAGAACTTTACCCTCTCAGAGTGAGGCAAAACGACTTAGATCACGACGCGTTCTCTGCGGCATAGTTATTCTATGTCCAGAGGGCGCAACACAGATATAAGTCGTTTTGGCCACTCCCTTAGGGCAATGCTGTCAGGCTTTCTGGCGTTGTTACGCTTGCTTGATTTGGAACCACCAAACCTATGCAACCAAGCCTAGCCAGAAAGCCTGACAGTCTTGCTGAGTGGGCAAACTTCTATCTGGATTGGTATAATACCACTCAACAGCCGGCTTTAAACAGATACGGTGAGTATACCAGTGTTTAGCCGTTGACTCCGAATTTCACGCAGGCCGTTTTCGCTAACGAGGGAAATCGGTATACCGGAACAAAGCTAAAGAATGCGCCGCCTGTAAAAACAGGTGCTGGATGCGCAAGCCAGGCTGTTTGGCCGGGTGGCTGTAACGGGTATCCAGTATTAACGACCAGCCGCCCTTAGGTGATTTTAATGGCGTGTTAAATTTAACATCCCGATTGCTGGCGTTAAAACACAACAGCCAGTGCTCACACTTATCGCCGGCTTCCTGATGGCCAATGATTTCTACCGCAAAGGCCTTGTTGCCGCCGGCCTGCCAGTCATCATCCTCTTTGCCTGAACCATCAGGCTTATACCAGTTAACCTCGGAGACATTAGAGTGCAGCTGATAGGCGTCGTCCGGCAGATACATGCGGCTCAATAGTTCAGACTCTTGGCGAATGGCAATTACGTGCTGGCAATAAGCCAGAAAATCCTGTCGGTACTTATCCAGTTCCCAGTCATACCAACTGATTTCATTATCCTGGCAATAGGCATTGTTGTTACCCTGCTGGGTGCGGCTCAGCTCATCACCGCCGAGAATATGCGGCGTGCCCTGAGAAAACAGTAAGGTGGCAAACAGGTTACGTTTTTGCTGAGCCCGCATGGCCAAAATAGCTTTGTCCTGCGTTTCGCCTTCCACGCCGTAATTGGCCGACAGGTTATGGCCATGACCATCGCGATTTTCTTCGCCATTGGCTTCATTGTGCCGTTCGGCATAGCTCACCAGATCGTGCAAGGTGAACCCGTCGTGGTAGGTCACGTTATTTACCGAGGTATTGATAGAACGATACCCTTTATGGAAGACATCCCTTGAGCCCATTAAGCGCGTAGCAAAATCAGCGGTGGTACCTTTATCGCCGCGCCAGAACGCCCTGACGCAGTCACGGAATTTATCGTTACATTCCAGCCAGCGGGCCCCAAAAGTACCCAGTTGATAACCTCCGGGACCGATATCCCAGGGTTCAGCAATCAATACCGCAGACTTTAACACCGGATCCTGATGAATAGCGCGAAGTAATCCGGCAAATACTGAGAATTGCTGTGGATCTCGTCCCAGACAGGCGGCCAGATCAAACCGGAAACCATCTACACCAATTTCGCTCACCCAGTAACGCAACGCATCCATGATAAGGGTCGTCATGATAGGGTGAGCAGAGTACACGGTGTTACCACAACCTGAGTGGTTGCTGTATACCAGTCCGCCTTTCGCGGTTTGCTCCATCAGATATGCCTGATGCGGGAACATGCCTCTGAAGCACAGTACCGGGCCATCTTTACCGCCCTCAGCCGTATGGTTGTAAACCACATCAACGATGACCTCGAGCCCGGCTTTATGATATTCGTCGACCATGGTTTTACACTCTTTTAGCGGATCGCTGTGAGCGTAGCGTGGCTCGGGAGCAAAATAATTGACCGGATTGTAGCCCCAGTAGTTAGTCAGTCCTTTCTCGGTAATGTACGGCTCAGGCATGAATGACGCTAACGGCATAAACTGCACCGAGGTAACTCCCAACGACTTCAGGTGATTGAGCACCACCGGATGGCTGGCGCCAAGATATTTACCCTGCTGCTCAGCCGGAACATCCGGATGGCGCTGCGTGAGCCCTTTGACATGGGCTTCATAGAGTATACGGCGATGCTTCTCAATAACCGGCTTGGGTGGGCGCGCTGCTGACTCCGGCACTGCGACCACCACTCCTTTTGCCACCATAAACTGGCTGTCACCCTGGTACTGGCGGGCATTCCAGTGCATGGGCCGGCTTAGCTGGCGGGCATAGGGGTCGATAAGCAATTTATCGGTGGGCGAATAGTGCAAGCTCTCGCTGCCGCGATCTACGCGGTAACCATATAACATGCCCTCGCCCACACCTTTAATGCGGGCGTGCCATACATCACCGGATTTCGCCGGCATCACAATTTCATCCAGGGTTTCTTCGGTGTCGGCATGAAACAGGCACAGGATAACCGCTCTTGCGTCCGTGCAGGTCACCGCAAAATTACACCCCTCTTCCGTTAGCGTAGCGCCTAATGGAAAAGGACTGCCTAAATCAACTTCCCTGGAGGTAAAATTCCGTGCGCCGCTCAAGGTCACTCCTTGTTAAATACAATAAATAATGTGGCCAGTGGGGGTAAATTCACATTAATTGAATAAGGTTGATGATTCCATGGCACCGGCTCGGCCTCACACTGCTGTGGTGTTGCAGCGCCACTGCCCCAATATACGCTATCATCGGTGTTTAATACCAGCTGGTATTCGCCTGGTTGTTGCACGCCAAGACGGAAGTTTTCCCGCGGTGTTGGGGTCATGTTACTGATCACATAAACCTGCTGTGTGCCATTTAAGCTATGACGTACAAAAGAAAACACGCTTTGTTCGTGGTTATGCAGGTCAATCCAGTCAAATCCGGCGGGCTCGTGGTCTATTTGATGGAGTGCTGGCAATGCTTTGTACAGATGATTTAAATCACGGTACAGTCGCTGAATGCCCTGGTGCTTCTCAAAATCCAGCAAACGCCAGTCGACCGATGCATCGTGATTCCATTCGCTGCTCTGGCCAATCTCGTTGCCCATAAAATTGAGTTTTTTGCCCGGGTGGCCGTACATAAACGCAGCGTAACAGCGGTGGTTGGCCGCCTGTTGCCATTCGTCACCGGGCATTTTACCAATCAGACTGCCTTTACCGTGGACCACTTCATCATGGGAAATCGGTAACACAAAATTCTCGTCGAAGGCATACACCATGCTAAAGGTCATTTCAGAGTGGTGGTAAGTACGATAGGCCGGATCCTTGCTGATATAATGCAGTGAGTCATGCATCCAGCCCATGTTCCACTTAAAGCCAAAGCCCAGCCCGCCATCAAAGACCGGCCGCGACACTTTAGGAAAGCTGGTGGACTCTTCGGCAATGGTCATCGCATGGGGGAAATGCCGATACACTTCTTCGTTCATCCATTTCAGCAGGCTGATCGCCTCGAGGTTTTCATTACCGCCATGCACATTGGGGATCCATTCGCCGTCTTCCCGGGAATAATCGAGATACAACATACTGGCTACCGCGTCGACGCGCAAACCATCAACATGGAAGTGCTCAAGCCAGTACAGGGCGTTAGCAACCAGAAACTGTCTTACCGTATCCTTGCCAAAGTCATAGATACAGGAATTCCAGTCGGGGTGCCAGCCGCGGCGGGGATCAGCATACTCGTAGACATGACTGCCATCAAACCGGGCCAGACCGTGGCCGTCTTCCGGAAAGTGTGCCGGTACCCAGTCGATAATAACGCCAATATCGTTCTGGTGGCAGGTATCCACAAAAAACTTAAAGTCGTCAGGCGAACCAAAGCGACTGGTGGGCGCAAATAAGCCCACCGGCTGGTAGCCCCATGAACCGTCGAACGGAAACTCTGAAACCGGCAGCAACTCAATATGGGTGTAGCCCATTTCAGTAACATAGGCGACCAGTTCTTCGGCCAGCTCGCGATAACTGAGGTAGCGCTGCTCAGGGTTACCCGGTCGCTTCCACGAGCCCAGATGAACCTCATAAACGCTCATCGGAGTCTGGTATTTATTCTGCTTCGCGGCTTTTTCGAGCCACTTTGCGTCCTGCCATTCATAGCGTTCGTGGTCGTAAATCAGTGACGCATGGGAAGGATATTGCTCGGCATAAAAACCCAGCGGATCGGCTTTGTGCGGTAACTGATGACCATTGGCATCCTTAACCTGATACTTATACCGGGTTCCTTCGGTAAGCCCCGGCACAACCAGTACCCAGTAGCCCATATCGGTTTTTTGCATGGGATGGTAACGCCCGTCCCAACTGTTAAAGTCGCCAATCACCGATACCGCCGACGCATTCGGTGCAAACACCGCAAATCTTATGGCCTCGGCGTGAAATCCGTCACGCTCAAGGGTAATACGCTGCGCACCTGCCTGGCGGTACAGGTTTTGCGGCTCGTGATCAATAAAATGCACCGCATGATAGGCTTCGGCCTGAAACTGATACGAGTCGGTGACCAGCGATTCACCCTCATCGGTCGTCACCTTTAACTGATAGGCAGACGAGCTGCTGAGCCCCTCAATGACGCCATTAAACAGGCCGTCACTATTAGCAGGTGCAAGTGACCCGAGAGATTCAGCCGACGCTGCATCGACCACCTCAACCGCCTGCGCGCCGGGTTGCCAGTACTGCACAAAGGTATTCGTGCCATTAAATTGCGGGCCTAACACGGCGAACGGGTGCTGGCAATGTGCCTGGGCTAACTGTCCTTCAAATTGCATTCCTGACTCCTACTTCATCTGCGGCGTTGCGATTAATTTACTGCCTGTCCTGCTAGCGGCCGGTCTTTTGCCGACCGGCCTCCTGACGGCCCGCATCAATACCGGCGGCAAGCGACTGAATATCCTCATCAGCGAAAATACTTTCCAGATTGCGTGAAAGCTTACGTCGCCAGTTTGGATACTCCATAAACGTGCCCGGAATATTGACCGGTTTATCCATTTGCAGCCAGTCTTCAAGCTGCAGGCTCAGTAACGCACTGCTGCCATAGGCCATGTGCGTCTGCAAGGCGAAGTTGAGTTCTCGGCTCATACCCGTGACATTCACATCTCTGCCCACTTCGTTCCCTGCCCGACCATGGCCGTGCAGTGAATTAAGAATTTCCTGCTTATCTTCGTGACGGGAAGCATACAGGGTTTTTAGCACATCGTCGTCGGTATACAAGCCTAATTGCTTACCTAATTCTAAATCCAGGCAATGCCAGTAGCCTATAAGGGTTGGCATATCATGGGTGGTCAGGGTCGACATGCTTTGCTGCGGATAGTGCGCCGGTGAATAAAAGCCACCGTCTTCGGCTTTTTCAAAAAAGAACACCCGGTAAGAATACACGCCGTTATCCGCCAGTACCTGACGAATCTCTTCTGGTACGGTACCGAGGTCTTCGCCTATCACCATTGCCTGATGACGATGACTTTCCAGCGCCAGAATGCCGAGTAAATCTTCCAGCGGGTAATATACATAGCCCCCTTCTTTAGCATGATCCCCCTGACATACCCACCACAGGCGTAATAGCCCCATGGCGTGGTCAATTCGCAGCGCACCGGACGATTGCATATTGCTGGTAAACAAATCAATGATCGGCTGATACGCCTGTTGATACAGGATCTCGGGATCCATGGGTGGCAGACCCCAGTTCTGACCGAGCGGCCCAAGGATATCCGGCGGTGCGCCCACACTGGCAGCGGTGCAATAAAGGTCTTTATTGCCCCAGATTTCCGCACTGCCCTCGCTGACTCCCACTGCCAGGTCGCGATAAATGCCCACCGGCATGCCGGCAGCAATAGCAGCCTGATTGGCTTTTTCGAGCTGTTCTGCTGCCTGCCATTGCAGGAACATGTAAAACTGCACGCGCTTTTTATGCTTTTTAGCAAACTTTGCCACCGCTTCATTATGGAAATCGCGCCAGTTTTCCGGGAATACCGGCCAGCCCCAGGCATCCTTACCATCGTTTTGCAGATATTCCTGCATGGCATCGTAAGTGGCCTGCATTTCAAGGCTCTCACCACCGGCGTTGATGAAGGCCTTAAACTCACGGTTTTGTTTGGTGTTTTTCTTCAGGTAAGCGTTGTAATACTCATCAAACAGGCTGTTTAGTGCAGCCATTTTAAGCTCAGTCACCAGACTGTAGTCGACATACTCCACGCTTCGTGCAGTGTCGAGTCGAGCCTGAAAGTCCTCAGCGTTGACCACCGCCTGCACTGCAGCGCTGTTATATTCTGGTAATGCCGTCACATCTATGTAGAGAAAATTCAGCCAGCGTCGCGATGACGGTCCGTACGGACTGCACGCTTCAGGGTTTGAAGGATACAGGGCATGAATAGGGTTCAGGCCGATAAAGCCGGCGCCCTGCTTGCCTGCTTTAGTGACCAACTGGGCTAAATCAGAAAAATCACCAATGCCCCAGTTATTTTCGCTACGCAGGCAATACAGCTGAACACTCAACCCCCACAATTTTTTACCTGCCTTAATCGCCTCGGGCTGATAACAGGCAGCAGGAGCGACGATATAGCGCATGTCTGCGATTACGGTTTGTGCTTCACACAATGAGATACCGTGGTAGCCGCAGGGCAGTTCCTGTGGAAGTGCTATACTGTATTCATGAAATTCCAGGTCATCAACTACGCCAACATTGAGCAAAGTTTGATCAACTGGTATAACTATAAAGGTATGACTCTCACCTTCTTCGAGATCGATTTTAACGGTGTATTCCGTATTGACCGAAGCCAGTGGCAAGCGCAGGCGAATTTGTTTTTCGTCATCAGTACGCTGCACACAGACCGGATCGAGCAGCTGAGACCATACCGTAGCGATCTCCGTATCGAGCTGTTCAGCTATCACTGATTCGTTACTGATGTCATATCCGAGAGCCTGAAGAAGTTTCGCTTTACTGGTTTCGGAAATTGTCGCTGGGTTACCCCATGCATCAACGTATTGGGTTTCTACGCCCCGCATTTCGACAAGCTTTTGCAAAACCTGATTAGTCATAGTTGTTCCTGTGTGTGAGGTTCGCCTGATAAGCAAACCGGGTGGCATAGGCCATTTAACAATACTCTACATTATTGTTGAAGATGTTCAGACGTAAAATTGAATACGTTTGCATTGGCATTTCTGTAATTTTGCAACAAAATTAGCATAAAGTTTTGCCTTGGGTGTAGTTTTGATCCATACTTTACGTAATTATTTTTCAATCTATTAACTAACGATACAGAGGCATGTTATGACAATTCGCGTCGGGATCAATGGGTTTGGCCGCATCGGACGACTCGTGATGCGTGCTGCACAAAGCAGACAAGACATTGAAATAGTTGGTATTAATGATTTATTGGACCCAGATTACATTGCATACCTATTAAAGTACGATTCAACCCATGGCATCTTCGACGCTGACGTAAGCGTTGATAACGGCCATTTGATCGTTAACGGTAAAAAAATCCGTGTTACCTCAGAAAGAGATCCGGCCCAGTTAAACTGGTCAGAAGTGGATGCCGACGTAGTTGTCGAATCGACCGGTCTGTTCCTGACTAAAGAAACTGCCAGCAAGCACATCGAAGCAGGCGCTAAGAAAGTAGTCATGTCGGCACCTTCAAAAGATGACACACCGATGTTTGTTATGGGTGTAAACCACGACAGCTACGCTGGTGAAAGCATTGTATCTAACGCATCATGCACCACTAACTGTCTGGCACCAGTAGCCAAAGTGCTAAACGATAAGTTTGGCATTGTAGACGGTCTGATGACCACCGTTCACGCAACAACTGCAACCCAGAAAACGGTTGACGGCCCGTCTCAGAAAGACTGGCGTGGTGGCCGTGGTGCCGGTCAGAATATCATTCCTTCATCAACTGGTGCAGCAAAAGCGGTAGGTAAAGTTATCCCTGCTCTTAATGGTAAGTTAACTGGCATGGCGTTCCGCGTACCTACGCCTAACGTATCTGTGGTTGACTTAACTGTAAACCTGGCCAAGCCAACCAGCTACGAAGCTATCTGTGAAGCCATGAAAGCCGCTTCTGAAGGCGAACTGAAAGGCGTTCTGGGTTATACCGAAGATGCCGTAGTATCTAACGACTTTGTTGGCGATGCACGCACCAGCGTATTTGATGCGACTGCAGGTATTGCCCTGACCGACACATTCGTAAAAGTTGTATCCTGGTACGACAACGAATGGGGTTATTCAAACAAGGTACTTGAACTGGTTGCACATATCAGCAAGTAATCCCTTCTGATGATAACGAAAAAGGTGCGATTTTTATCGCACCTTTTTTATTTATCAGGCAAGATAAGCATTGCCGGGCCACCTCAGGATTGTCGTTATCAACGCGTTGCGGTTTGCCTGACTTGCAGACGTATCTAATTCTGCTCATCACCCGTTACACAGCGCGGCCTGAAGTACGTTGAGGTGACACGGAAATCAACAACAATAAATGGCATTAAGTACCGACTTAACTGACCAAAAAACAGGGTCAAGGGATATCACGAATGAATGACCAAACTTATCAGATAGAAGAAAAAGACGGTAATCGCTTCGTTACCGTATCCAACGCATCAGCGAGTTGTCGCATCAGTCTGTTTGGCGGACACGTGCTGTCGTTTATTCCAAGTCATGACAACCGCGACCGCCTTTGGGTCAGCCCGGTAGCCGTTCTTAATGGTGAGCGCCCTATTCGCGGCGGTATTCCGCTTTGCTGGCCCTGGTTCAGCGATGCCCACGGCAAAGCGAAGGGCGAACTGCCCTCCCACGGTTTTCTGCGTACCCAAATGTGGGATATCAGTGAGTTTAACTGCGACGGCACCACCTCAGAAATGGTGCTGACACCGGCCATCACCAAAGGCCCGGGATTCAGTTATGAATGCGCGGTAAAATTACGCCTGAAGATTGCCAGCGAGCTAACCGTCAGCCTGGAAACCACCAGTCTGGAGGAACAACAGGCCTTTACACTAAATTGCGCCCTGCATACTTATTTCGATGTCAATAATATCGCCGACGTGGCGCTGGAAGGCCTGGCGGGTGAATATAAAGACAAGCTGGAAGACTGGGCAGTAAAACCGGCACCAACGCCGTATACTTTCAGTAGCGAAACCGATCGCATCCATCAGGAAGCCCCGAAAACATTAACTATCGTCGCCAATCAGTCGCCTTACATTACCATTGGCTCAGCGGGTCACGATAGTATTGTAGTGTGGAATCCGTGGCAATCCGCAGCCTCGATGAGTGACATGGACGCTTTCGGTTACAAACAAATGCTGTGTGTGGAAACCGCGGTGACTAATGGTATCACCCTTAATCCAGGCGACATTCATACGCTTACCCAGGTGATTGCTTAATCATCCCGGCGCCGACCAACATGATAAACAAGATCGAGTAGGAGGGAGTTTCGCAACTCCCGTCCTCTTATATGGACTCCCTGAAGTAATCAACATCTTTTGAAAAATTAGTAGTAGATGCGCTCTTATATACGGGCTTTAAATGGAGAGCTACTCCTGCCCTTCGATGTATACGCACCAACAGTTCAATTCTCACACACAGTGTTTAGTCACTTGAGAGGACTGGCTGAATTCTGCTGGTTGGTCTTACCATTTATTTTCGCAATTTGTTGATTTACTAACTCTTAGGCTGCTAACAGTATCGGATTGTAATCGTCATTATTCTTTATTAGAGCAACAGCGGTTCTCACCGTTTTATTTGCTAACGCGATGGCAGCAACCTTCTTTCCCCTTCGGTCAACTAACGCCTTCAGCCACTGCTCTTTCACAGTCTTAGGCTCTCTGGATACTGCTTTATTCACTACCGACATTGCTCCCTGATAGAGCAAACTTCGCAATCTTTTATCTGCACAGTTTTTAGAAATATGTCCCAATCGCTCTTTACCGCCGGTCGAATGCTGCTTCGGTGTCAAACCTATGCATGCTGATGCATCCCGGCCTGTATTGAACTCTGTCGCATTTCCCAATCGAACGGTTAACCCCAAAGCAATCAAAGGGCCTACGCCTTCGAGTTTACTTAATTTCTGGCAAACAGGATTATGCCGCGTGTGTTCTGCTATGAGCCTGTCATAACTTTCTATTTGAGTCGTATAGAGTTGTAACATTTGTGACTGCGCAGCCAAAGCCTGACGATAATTCATCGGCAAGCCGTTTTCTGCATCTTCTAAAATGTCAGGCAGCGCAGTGACTAAATGATTTAACCCCTTTGCTATCACAATCCCGAATTCCGTCAACAGTCCTCGTATCTGGTTTGCCAACGCCGTCCTTTGCTCCAACTGCAGCATTCGCACCCGCTCCAGGGCCTGAAGACCCTGTTCATCTTCCTCCATGATGCCACAAGAGTTTATATGAGGTAATTGAGCCGCAATACCGATAGCGTAGGCGTCATTTTTATCTGTTTTTTGCTTTAATTGCAGCCCTTTTACTGCGCGAGGCTGAATGATTTTTACTTGATGACCATGCCGCCTCGCTAAACGCGCCCAGTAATTCGAGCCACCACAGGCTTCCATTGCCACTAACGCTGACACATGGTTTCCCAGAAGTGCTATCAATGCTTTACGACTCATTGCTTTGTTATAATCAATTTTTCCGTCACTGTTGAACTTGCAAACCTGAAAGGAATGCTTTGCAAGGTCAATTGCAATAATTGTATTCTTAATCATGTATGGACCCCTTTGGCTAATTTGACAATTAAGACCGTACCCCTTTCAGGGAAGGGAGTCCATACATCTCACA
>NZ_PVNP01000212.1 GCF_002993365.1 Marisediminitalea alba | reverse complement strand
CCGGTATACAGCCAAATACGCCCATTGGATAAGGGTAACATCAGGCAGCCCGGTTCATCCGCAGCACCACACCACCGGGTAATGCCAGTTCAATCTCCCAGGCAGAGCCTGCGCTCTGGTTCGCACTTGCTGGCATATCAAAGGCAAGCCAGTTATCTTGCTGCGCAAGCGATTGGCTATCATCGCTCAGTTTTTTACGCCACAGATAGAAGTTTGATACTGTTAACGCATGCTGTGCACAAAATTCACTGACTGTCAGTTCGCCTGCTGCTTGCTTATCAATCAATTCCTGCCATTGCTCGCGTGTTCGTCTTTTTGTTGCCATCGATTAAGTCTCCGTGAGTAAAATCTACGGGGACCATTTTACGGGGTAGCTCCGCCGGGAAAAGACGGTCTAAATTGATCGCTTACGTTACAAATATAAATACCTTTGGCACTTTTATTTAAATGTGTGCTAATTGGCGTCTTTTTGTCGAATAAAGGCAATTTTTTGACTCTTTTACCTTAAGTATTCTGATAAGCGGCAGATAAATGCATAGAACGGCAATAATTACCGGCAACGGAAAATTGACGTCGTCCAAAAGGATTCTGCAAACCTTTGTTTTTAAAGGATATTAAAAGTTGGCATAGGGTTCGCATTACTAAGAATGACAATGAGGATTGTCAATCAGTTTTGTTTGTTTTGTATATAAGAATATAACGAGGAAAGAAAGATGTTGAAAGCATACGCAGTAGCCCTAGTACTTTCTACAACCGCACCTGTAGCAACCGATAAGCAAGAAGGCGCTCAGAAAGCTCCTGTACAGAAAAAAGAAGTCGCAACTGAAACCCAGTCTTACAAGCCTAAGACCGGTGGTCAGCGCATCTAGTATACTTAAGAATTCTAAAAAAGGAGCTCAGGCTCCTTTTTTTATGCCTGCTACGCCTGCATATAGGCGTTATTAAAGCCGCAGTCTTTTCTCATCCGCACATGACGGCTTATGGAAAACATTGGCCACACCAGCGGGCCCATCAATAACCCTACTAACGCCCACTGCTTTGCCGCTAGTCCGGCTTTTGTCGCTTCGACAAAAAAGTAACAGCTACTGGCCAGACAAACTAAAATTACTGTCAACATATTGACGCCCTTTTAATCTATAAGGTTTTTTTTGACTTGCTGGAAAAACACTCAACATTTTCAGCGGTCGCATATTACCCTTTTCTGGTAACAAAACCATCATTTATTTGGCTTATAATGAAAAAATCCGGCCTAAGCCGGATTTTTTAACATATTAGTTACGCGAAATTAATAAAAGGTGCTATTTTCGGCTGCCATTGTTTCCAGCACGGCGGCTGGTTTAAACTTAGCGTCAACCTTATCAGCATAGTAATTTAGTCGTTCTACCACTTTTGCTACACCTAACTGGTCCATATAGCGGAAAGGTCCACCAAGGAATGGTGGAAAACCAATTCCGAAGATAGCGCCGATATCACCGTCCCTGGCGCTACGGATAACCCCTTCATCCAGACAACGTGCGGCTTCATTAAGCATCATTAGTACGCAACGCTCTGAAATTTCTGATTCACTGCGGCTTTTAGAGGGTGAAACACCCAGCAGCGGGTAGATACTCTCATCTACCGCTTTACCTGGCTTTTTGCCCCTATAGTCGTAAAAGCCTTTTTTATTCTTCTTACCTTTGCGGTCGTCTGCCAGCACTTTATCGAACGCTGAGGGCGCGGTAAAACGCTCACCAAATGCATCCATAAGGATAGGAATAATTTTAGTGCCTACATCAATACCGACTTCGTCCAACAACTTCACCGGCCCTACCGGGAAACCAAAGTTAAGCAGCGCTTTATCAATGTGATCGATAGGCTCGCCGGCCAGAATCAGACTTGCCGCTTCGTTCATGTAAGGTGCAAGGATTCGGTTTACATAAAACCCTGCCCCGTCCTTTACGACTACCGGCGTTTTACCTTGCTTTTTAGCAAACTCCACCGTGGTAGAAATTGTCTGATCGGAGGTTTTCTCGTGAGCAATAACTTCTGCCAGCGGCATTTTGTCTACCGGCGAAAAGTAATGCAGACCGATTACATTTTCTGGGCGCTCAGCTTCGGCGGCAATTTCAGCAATAGGAATGGATGAGGTGTTCGAGGCAAAAATGGTTTCAGCTTTACACCCCTGCTCTACATCGGCCACCATTTTACGTTTAAGGCCAACATCCTCAAATACTGCTTCAACAATAATGTCGGCGTCCTGCAGTCCTGAGTAATCCAGCGTACCGGTTAACAAGGCCATCTGCTTTTGCATCTCAGACTTACGCATAAAGCGGCGCTTAACCTTTTTATTGAGTAAGTCGTAACTGTACTTCATTGCATTGGCAATACCGGCCGGCTGAATATCTTTAATCCGCACCGGAACGCCAGCTTTAGTGGCAGTGACGTATGCGATACCGCCGCCCATTAAACCGCCGCCAAGCACACCTACTTTATTTACTTTCTCCGGAGCTACGTCAGCAACGCCCGACTCTTTTTTCATCGCGGTGGTAGCAAAGAATATTTGCCGCAGCTGTTTTGACTCAGGCGTCATCACCAACTGGCCAAAAGCTTTAGCTTCCGCTTCCAGACCCGCCTGCATGCCCTTATTAATGCCAATAGCCACCACGTCGAGTATCTGTTGTGGCGCCGGGTAATTACCGCGTGTTTTGGCCTGTGTTTGCTCACCCGCTTTTTTAAATACGATATTGCGACCCGGAGCGGTGCCCTCAAGAAATTTATTGACCAGCCCTTTAGGTTCAGCCTTGCGAGAAGGTTTCGACTTGCCCGCAAATTGAGAGGCTACATCTACTAGTACAGAACGAGGCACCACATCATCAACGATGCCGTATTTTTTAGCTTGTTTGGCGCGTACAGAAGAACCTGTCAGCATCATTTTTATAGCTTGCTGAATGCCCGCCAGTTTGGGTAAACGTTGCGTGCCACCACTGCCCGGCAACAGCCCGAGCTGCACTTCCGGCAGGCCCAGCTGAGTCGCTGAGCTTTCGGTACAAATTCGGTAATGGCACGCCATGGCCAATTCCAGGCCGCCGCCCAGCGCAGGCCCGTGAATGGCCGCTACAAACGTCTGGCGCATATTTTCAATGCGGTTAAAGATATCCTGCCCGCCTTTGGCCAGTGCCATGGCTTCGTCTGCCGTAGAGCAAGCATCCAGCATGGTGATATCGGCACCGGCAACGAATGAATTATCCTTACCGCTTACCAACACAACGCCCTTAATACTGCTGTCATTTTCAATTTCATCCAGCAGGACGGTCATTTCTTCGCCAAACGCAGCCTTCAGGGTGTTCATCGACTCCCCCGGCACGTCCATGGTTAATATGGCAATACCGTTATCCTGCTTGGTCAGCGTAAATGCGCTTTGAGTTTGTTCTGTCATTATGCTGTCTCCACAATCATCGCTGCACCTAATCCACCTGCCGCACAGGCAGTTAACAGGCCGGTTCCACCGCCCCGGCGGTTCAGTTCGTTAAGCATTTGAGTGATCATTCGGGTGCCGGTAGCCGCAAACGGGTGACCGTAAGCTATAGAGCTCCCCATGACATTAAACTTATCCATATCGATTTCGCCGGTAGCTTTACTACGACCCAGTTTTTCCTGAGCAAACTTATCACTGGCGAACATTTTAATATTGGCCAGCGTTTGCGCAGCAAAGGCTTCGTGCATTTCGATTAAGGTTAAATCGTTCAGCGTCATACCCGCTTTATCCAGCGCCATCGGCGTTGCGTAAGATGGCCCCATCAGCATGTCTTCCCACACGTCGATAGCGGCAAATGCATAACTCTTAATGTAACCCAGTGGCGTATAGCCCAGTGCTTTTGCTTTGCTTTCGGTCATCATCAGTACGGCAGAAGCACCATCGGTAAGCGGCGTGGCATTCGCAGCCGTCACTGAGCCGTACTTTTTATCGAACACCGGGCGCAGCTTTGCATACCCTTCGATTTTAGAGTCAAAACGAATGTTGTTATCCTGCTCCAGCGCCCCTTTGTAAGGTTCGGCATAGGCAGTCATTACTTCGTTGGCCAGCTTACCCGCCTGCCAGCTTTCAGCCGCCAGGCTATGAGAACGGTGCGCCAGTTCATCCTGAGCCTTGCGGCTGATGCCATGGCTTTTAGCCATTTGCTCTGCCGTCTGCCCCATGGATAAGCCGGTTGAGTATTCTGCTACTGCTGGAGGTACCGGCAGCAGGTCTTTCAAACCCAGCTTTTTAAGCACTGCCCATTTTTGCCCCAGCGTTTTAGTTTTCTGCAAATCCACCAGCGCTCTGGCCAGCTTTTTCGATACCCCGATGGGCGAAACAGACGTTGAATCGGCACCACCGGCAACGCCCACTTCGATATTGCCCGCCATCATCGACTCGGCAATATTCACAGTAGACTGAAAACTGGTAGCACAGGCGCGGGAGACGCTGTAGGCATCGGTGTGTACGTTCATACCAGTACCCAGCACAATTTCGCGGGCAATATTGGGCGCTTCAGGCATTTGTACAACCTGGCCATACACCAGTTGTTCAACCAGCTTAGGATCCACCGCATTGCGAACCAGTAGTTCGTTTACCACCATTTTGCCCAAATCAACCGCGGGCACACCGTGAAAATAGGTCGCCATTTTTGCGAACGGCGTTCTAAGGCCGGCAACGATAGCGATCCTGTCGCCGTTGCGCGTTGTGACTGATTGTTGTTTAGCCATGCAATTCAACCTGTATTTGCGACCATCAAGTGGTCTGACCTGTAGTTAGTGGGCAGATTTTTACAAACTATTAAACAAATAGCAAATGTGCGGCGGAATATTTTGCAACATTTATTCACTTGAGGACGGACATCTCTTGAAACAAAATAAAGCGACCCTATTACAGATTGTTGATATAACAACAATTGAACACGCAAAAAATGGCTTTCTGCCCATTTTAGCGGGAACCTTTAAGACCCTGAAAAGTCATATCGGTTCAGTGCCGGTACCGGCCAACGGATATCGCGCAATTTTTACCCATTATTTTGCATTTTCAATAACATAAAGAAGGTAAGATTCTCCTATGGCAGCTGAGCAGTTTAGACAGTTACACGCATACCTCGACTCACAGATAATTGGTCAGTCTCAACTTACGCTCAACATGTTAATTGCATTACTTGCTGATGGTCACCTGTTGGTAGAGGGGCCTCCGGGGCTGGCAAAAACCCGCGCTATCAATGCGCTGGCAAAAGGCATTGATGGTGATTTTCACCGCGTGCAGTTTACTCCTGACTTACTGCCTGCCGACCTCACAGGTACGGATATCTACCGCCCGGAGACCGGTGAATTTGTTTTCCAGCAAGGGCCACTGTTCCATAACCTGGTGTTAGCCGATGAGATTAACCGGGCGCCAGCCAAAGTGCAGTCGGCACTGCTTGAAGCCATGGCAGAACATCAGATTACCGTGGGAAACAAAACCTACAAGCTGCCAGAGCTGTTTTTGGTGATGGCTACCCAAAACCCGTTGGAGCAGGAAGGCACTTATCCGTTGCCGGAAGCCCAGTTAGACCGTTTTTTAATGCACCTGGAAATTGATTACCCGGATGCTGATACTGAACTGCAAATCTTGCAGCTTACCCGCAACGAGGAACTGAGTGCACCGCAGGCGGTACCGCCTAGTCTCAGCCAGGCCGATATTTTTGCGGCCCGTAAAGCCGCCCTGGCATTGCATATGGCCCCGGCTCTGGAAACTTATCTGGTGCAGCTGATCATGGCTACCCGGCGCCCGGAAAACTATGCGCCGGAACTGGCCGAATGGATTGAGTTTGGTGCCAGCCCCCGTGCCACCATTGCGCTTGACCGCTGTGCCCGGGCACACGCCTGGTTGGCTGGACGTGATTTTGTAGGGCCGGATGATATTCAGGCGGTATTCCACAATGCCCTGCGCCATCGTATTATTTTGTCTTATCAGGCAGAAGCCGAGGGCGTAAACACCAATCAGGTGCTCGATAAAATTTTAAATCTGGTGGCCGTACCTTAAATCATGACTGCGCAATCCTATTTAGCACGATTGCAGTCGGATGGCATTCACTTGGGTGTCAAAGAACTACTGCAGTACCGACAGTTTGCCAATCTGCTGGACTTAACCCCGCGGCGCACGCCACAGGCGCGTTTGGCGGGCAGTTACCTGACCAAGCATAAAGGCCGGGGGATGGAGTTCGACGAAGCCAGGCATTACCAGCCCGGCGACGACATCCGCGCTATTGATTGGCGGGTAACAGCGCGCACCGGTAAAACCCATACCAAGGTTTATCGGGAGGAGCGCGAACGCCCGGTGTTTATTTTGTGCGACATGTCTTCTTCCATGCAGTTTGGCACTCAATTGTTACTAAAGTCGGTCCAGGCGGCACATTTAACGGCGTTAATCAGCTGGGCCGCGGCTCAGCGCGGCGATAAAGTGGGGGCGCTGGTCTATTCCGATTATATGCACGCCGAGTGTAAACCGCTTAGCCGAAAACGCGCTGTGCTGTCAATTTGCCATGAACTCATGCGCTGTCAGAATGATGCCCGTAGTCAGCAATCTGCTCAGCCTGATACCAATATGGAAAGCGCCCTGGCCCGCCTGCGTCGTCTGGCAAAACCGGGAAGCCTGGTATATGTGATCAGTGACTTTCTGCAATTAGAAGAGCGTGCTTTGCAGCATTTAATGCAAATCAGCCGTCATTGCGAAGTGAGTGCGCTGGCTATTACCGATCCGCTGGAACGGGAACTACCAGTAACGCATCGCTTACAGCCGGTGAATGTTACCAATGGCACGCAGCAACAAACCTGGCTGTTAGGCGACAGCAACCTGGCTCGTCATTATTCATCCAGTCAGCAGGCTCGCTGGCAGGCGGTTGAGTCGCACCTCAAGCAATGTAAAACCTCTTTGAGTTTCATTGATGCCGGCCTGCCGCTTACTGAACAGTTTGAACGCTTACGGAGGTTGTCACAGTGGACCCGTTAGCTCAGTTAAAAGATATTCATACACCGCAAGGCGTAGACTGGTGGCCACTCGCCTGGGGATGGTGGGTTGCTGCACTGCTTGTGGTAGTGCTACTGTGTGGCCTGGTTTATAGGATTGTCCGCCACATCAGATTTAACCGGGCCCGCCGTGAGGCCATCGCGTTACACAAAAATTTGAGTGTAGATGCCCACTACCCTGCAAAAGCCAATCAATTGCTCAAGCGGGTCACCCTGCATTATTTTGATGCCGGATATTCCGCTGCAGCCTACGGTAGCGCCTGGCAACATTTACTTTTGAACTGCCTGGCCGACAAGCATCAGGCTAAAGCAAAGCCGGGTCTTGAAGCCCTGTGCCAGAGCCCTTATCAGCCGGCTGCACCGGATAGTGAACAACTATCTGAAATGCATCAGGCTGTGAGCCTCTGGCTGCAACAAGCCAGGTTAAAGCATGTGCCTGAATCTGTGAGCACGGCGGAGGTAAACCACAATGTTTGAGTTTGCCTGGTGGTGGATACTTTGTATTTTACCTTTGCCGTGGATAATCCGGCTACTCAGCCGCAGAACCCAGAGTGCAGAAGTGGCCTTACGCGTGCCAACGCTGTTGAACAACTTACCAGAAACGCGGTCCTCAAAAGGCTCAACGGTGTGGCTACACTTATTGGCAGCCGTTATCTGGGTATGCCTGGTATTGGCGGCTGCACGTCCTCAATGGCTGGGTGAGCCGGTGAGTATTCCCAGCGAAGGCCGGGAGATGATGCTAGCGGTGGACCTTTCCGGCAGTATGAAAATTGAAGACATGCTGGTTAATGGCCGTCAGGTAAACCGCCTGACCATGATTAAATCAGTGCTGCATGATTTTATTCAGCGGCGCGTCGGCGATCGCCTTGGCCTTATACTGTTTGCGGATACCGCTTATCTGCAGGCCCCCCTGACTTACGATAGAGAAACCGTTGCCACCTTACTCGATGAGGCCGTTATTGGCCTGGTGGGCGAGCAAACCGCCATCGGCGATGCCATCGGTTTAGGGGTAAAGCGTTTTGAGCTTAAAACCGACTCAAACCGGGTGCTGATATTACTCACCGACGGACAAAATACCGCGGGTAACATCTCGCCGGAACAGGCCAAAGAACTGGCTGTGGATGCTGGTGTTACGGTGTATACCATTGGTGTGGGTGCCGATGTTATGACGGTGAACAGCTTTTTTGGCAGTCGCCAGGTCAATCCTTCACAGGAACTGGATGAAACCATGCTGACCGATATCGCCAAAGCCACCGGTGGTCAGTACTTCCGGGCCCGGGATGCCGCCGAGCTGGAACAAATTTACGCCATGCTCGACCAACTGCAACCTATTGCCGGTGATGAACGCAAAATGCGTCCACTCACCGCCCTGTATTATTATCCGCTGGCGCTGGCACTGATTTTAAGCCTATTGCCGGTTATTGGCCTGCTGTTTAGTCTGCTCTGGCGCCGACTCTTTGCAATGAGGATGTCAGCCGAATGATGTTACTGCCTGCTGATTTTCATTTTTTACGTCCGGAATGGTTCTATGCGCTCATTCCCCTGCTAATAGCAGTGTGGTTTGTTAAACGCTGGCGCGCAAAAGCCACTGGCTGGCAGGGCGTGATTGCCAGTCACCTTTACCAGCATTTAATTACCGGAAAACAACAATCTGTTACTTCGCTGTTTGTGCCGTTTCTGGCGCTTACCTGGCTGTTAGGCGTTATTGCCCTGGCCGGGCCTACCTGGGAGCGCATCCCGCAACCGGTATATCAGGTTAAAACCGGTCATGTGCTAGTGCTGGATATGTCGCTTTCCATGCGCGCTACCGACATAGCGCCCGACCGCCTGTCCCGCGCTAAATACAAAGCTATCGATCTGGTTAACCTAATCGATGAGGGCGATATGGGCCTGGTGGCTTATGCCGGTGATGCCTTTGTGATCAGCCCGCTTACCGAGGATGCCAATACCCTCAACGCGCTGCTACCGGGTTTGAGTCCGGAAATTATGCCGGTTGCTGGCAGCGATCCGGTACAGGGGTTACGCCTGGCTGAAACCCTGCTAACCAATGCCGGCTTTCAGAATGGCATGCTCTACTGGATCACCGATGGCGTGGAAATTTCACAAATGAAAGAGTTAAGCGACTTTCTTTCTGAAACCCCGTTTAAGGTGAACATTCTGGGTGTCGGCACCGCAGAAGGTGCACCTATCAAGCAGCTCAACGGCGAATTGCTTAAACGGAATAATGGCTCGATTGTGGTACCCAAACTGAATGCTGGCGCACTACAACAGCTTAGCCGGCAAGGTGGTGGCACCTTTGCCGAGTTAACTGCCAATGATGCCGATATTCGCCAGCTCTCAGCAACGGGCCGCTTTGAAAATCGCGAAACCGAGGATAATGACAATAACAACCAGGGTGATGAGTGGCGCGAGGCCGGCCCTTATTTATTACTACTGTTATTACCCATTGCCGCCTTTGCGTTTAAGCGTGGTTTGATCTTTGCTCTGTTAGTCTCAGTCACACTGACCCTACCCACGCCGCCAGCCAGCGCTCAGGAACAACAAAACCAGCCGGCAGAAGCACCCGAAGGTGCACCACAAAACGACATGCCTGGCCTGCCATGGTGGAAGAAGCCCTTCTTAAATGCCGATCAGCAAGGTTTGGAGGCATACAACGCGTCGCAGTTTGACGCCGCAAGCAGTAATTTTGAGGACCCAGCCTGGAAAGGCGCAGCCCAGTACCGTGAAGGTGATTATGCCGCAGCTGCCGAGACCTATGCTCAGTTTGACACTGCCGACGGTTATTACAATCAGGGCAATGCACTGGCCAGGGCTGGTCAATTGGATGCCGCAATAGCCGCTTATAATAAAGCGCTGGAAAAACGCCCGACATTCCCTGATGCCAAAGACAACAAAGCGTTGATCGAAAAGCTCAAGGAACAGCAGGACCAACAACAGCAGAATCAACAAAACCAACAGGACCAGAATCAACAGGATCAGTCGCAGCAAGACCAGCAACAGTCTGACCAGCAGGAGGGTGAATCCGGGCAGGATCAACAAAACGCTGAACAGCAAAATGGTCAGAATCAGCAGGATTCACAGCAAAACTCGCAACAAGATCAGCAAAATGCCGATCAACAGTCTGAGCAGGAGCAACAGGAAGGCGAGCAACAGGACGACCAGGATGCACAGTCCGAAGAACAACAACAGCAGCAAGGTGAGCAAGAGGAACAACACGCTCAGGCCCAACAAGGTCAACAGGAACAAAGCGAGCGGGATAAGGAAACCCAGCAGCGGTTGAACAATTTGTTGCGCCGGGTTCCTGATGATCCTGCTTTCTTACTTAAACGCAAAATGCAACTGGAAGCCCAGAAGCGGCAGTATCGCCGCCCACCAGATTCAAACCGGAGTGATTGGTAATGCTTAAACAACGCCATTGGTTTATATGGTTACTGTTACTGACTTTTTCTGCCCACGCTGAAGTAACCAGCGTCACTGCGACCGTGGATAAAAACCCGGTGATGCTCGATGAAGCCATCACCCTGACCGTTACCGCCGAAGGCGATGCCGAAAGAGAAGCTTTCGACAGCTCAGTGTTGCTCAGTGACTTTGTTGTGGGGCGCACTTCGGTAAGCTCGCAAACCTCCATTATCAATTTCGATACCCGGCGTACAACTACCTGGAGCACCACCTTGTTTCCGCGTAAGGTCGGAACATTTACCATCCCTGCCTTTACCATTGAAGGACAAAAAAGTGCGCCGGTGGAGGTAAGAGTTATTCCGGTTCAGCAAGGGGATAATGCCCCTGCACGGGATTATTACGTGAGTACCGAAGTAAACAATGATTCGGTGTATTTACAGCAGCAGTTGCGTTATACAGTAAAGCTATATCTGTCTTCGCAAATTGAGCGCGGCAGTCTGCAAGCACCAGAACTGGAAAACGCGCAAATCCAACAGCTCGGTGATGACAAGCAATACACTGAGCTGGTGAATGGCCGTCGCTACCAGGTAGTGGAGCGTAACTTTGCCGTATTACCCCAGCAATCCGGTACCTTTACCATTCGTGGCCCAGTGTTCTCCGGCGAGGTAATTGCCCCTAACACCAATCAGCGCTTTGGCTTTTTTAACCGTACCCAAACTATCAACCGGGTAGGGCCGGATGTGCAGGTAGAGGTGAAACCCATCCCCGCTGAAGTGAATTATCATTGGTTACCCAGCGATTTTGTACAACTGGATGAAGAATGGCAAAGCGATACTTTTACGGTGGGTGAGCCGGTCACCCGCACTCTTACGCTTACCGCGGTAGGCGTGGTAGAGGAGCAACTGCCGGAGATAGAACAAATCTATCCGCCGGATTTTAAACTGTATCCGGACCAGGCCAACAGTGCATCGGCAGAAAAGGATAATCGCCTGATTGTGCAGCGCACCGAATCGGTTGCCATGATCCCAACCAAAGCAGGCAGCTATATTATTCCTGAAGTGAGAGTGCCCTGGTTTAACGTGTCTACCGGTAAAACCGAATACGCAAAGCTGCCCAGTCGCACGGTAAACGTGATAGCCGCAGCCGGACAATCAACGCCAGCGCTAACTCCGGCCCCAATGCAAACAGAACAGCCACAACCGGCAGAAGAAGAACAAACACCAGCTCAGCCAGGAACAGCTGAGACCGCACAAAACGAATGGGATAATCTGCACACCATCATGTTAGCGCTGTGGCTGCTGACACTTATTGGCTGGCTTTTTACCTACGTTCAGCTTAAAAAACGAGGCCCGCGCAACCTTCCCTCTTCGCAAGCAGAAGCGGTCCAACCCACAGCGTCAGTCAATCAGTTACAGCAAATTGTTCGTCAGGGCGATATCCGGAAAATCCAACCGGCCCTTACCCAGTGGCTTAGTCAGTTCTCTGCGGCTAAGCGCTGGCAAATAGAGCAACAGATAAAGCCTGAGGTTGACGCGATGATGGCCGCAGGCTACGCGTCGCAGCCAGGAAAGTGGGATCCATCTGCCCTGCTTAATAAGCTGAAGAGCCTGCCAAACCGGCAAAGCGCTTCCGGGCAGGGACTATCCCCCCTCTACCCTGCCAGTTAATGCTAATTTGGTCGCTGGTTAACTGACTTTGGATAAATGGATAAATGGATAAATAAAGGAGCGTTTTAGCTCCTTTATTTTTTTTGAAAAATTTTATTCTTTTGTGAAATTAATTTATTTAATGTCAGGTCTGGTTAATCATGAAAGAAAAAACGCTCCGCTACGAAGCTTTGGTACGTGCTCTTCACGGTGATATTTATCGCTATGCGTACTGGCTCACAAACGACAAGAGTACTGCCGAAGATATTGTGCAGGAGACTTTCCTGCGCGCCTGGCGGGCATTGGATAGTTTACAGGACGAAAAGGCCGCAAAATCCTGGTTGATCACCATTCTGAGACGGGAAAACGCCCGGCGTTTTGAACGCAAGCAATTCGATTTAGTCGACTTCGACGAAGTGTCCGTTGCTGGCAATGAGGATCAGGACAGTGACGCAGAAGTTCGTCAGGTCCGACGGGCAATCGGTAAGCTGGCACCGGATTATCGCGAGCCTTTGATGTTGCAAATCATCTTTGGCTTTAGTGGCGATGAAATCGCCCAGCAACTGGAACTCAATAAAAATACCGTTATGACAAGGCTGTTCAGAGCGAGAGCGCAATTAAAGGATGCACTGACATCATCGTCGCAACAAAGAGGTTTTCATAGTGGATGAATTAGAATTTCGCCGTCGGGTCTATACCAACCCCGCGGATAACGAGAAAGATTTACTCGAAGCTGCTGCGCAAAATCCAGACAACGATGCATTTTGGCAGGACATCAAGCAACTTGATGAGAAGCTCAAAACTGCAGCTAGCGTGCCCGTGCCTGACGACTTAGCTAACCGATTGATCCTCAAGCAAACGATGCGGGAGTTTAATCAGCAAAAACGCCGCAACCGCTGGTATATTGGCCTTGCAGCCAGTGTTGCCTTTACCTTTGGTATTGCCCTCACTGCCTGGCAGCAACAACACGTACAGCTGGATCAGGCCGCGTTGGCGCATATGTACTATGCAGAGACTGAACAACCTCACGCGAATACAGAAGTAACACCACAGTTAGTTAATGCAAAGCTGGCTCAGTTTGGTGCCGAGCTTGATACATCCATTGGTCATATCGCTTCGGCGAATTACTGCATACTTGATGCGATCCGTAGTTTGCACCTGATTATCGAAACCCCAGAAGGGCGTATGTCGGTTTTCCTGGTGCCAGATCACGATAAGCCTATGAGCAACGACTTTGCTGACGAAGTGTATCAGGGCAGCAGTTATGCCCTACATAAAACCAACATTCTGGTTGTAGGTGATAAAGATGCCAATATCCCGGCATTTAAAACAGAACTTAAGCAATATTTAAAATTCTCGGCTTAAACGCCCCCTAATGTAAAACGCCGGGCAGGAATTGCCCGGCTTGTCCACCCATTCCTGTAAATCACAAAACTGTTTTGACGTTCAGTTAAACTGAAATGCGATTAAGGCCAAAATAGGTTTAAGACACAAAGGTGCACTGAATACCAAGTGCATGTGCACTATGAATATATGGCCAGGTAGCGGCCCGGATATACAGGAGTTTGATATGAGACTCAGCAAAGAAATACTGTTCGTTTTTATAAGTTTGCTATCAGGAGTCGCTCTGATCATTACCGTGGAGCAAGTAATCAGTGCCGAGGGACAGATAGTGATAATTGCGAAAAATTTTAGTGCGGGCGCGACTACAGCCGCCGTTTATCTCACTCTTAAATGGCTCAGCAGAACACGTCTACACCCCTGATTTATTATGCCAGACGCTATCGATTACAACTCAGTATGCCACCACAACCTTGTTGAACTTACATATCTGATAGAGCTTATCGTTATAAACGATTAACTTGCATAAATTCCTCAGCTTCACTTAAGGGCTTTCAAGCCCTCGCCTTACCTATTGGCTGTCATCCTGTTATAGTGGACCAACACGAGATGCTTTAGGGGCAAACCGGCTTAAGCAACGCATCCCCGTAAAAAGCACACTTAAATCAAACAATAATGAGAAGGGAACGCTAATGGCAGTTGGCACAATGATTTCTTTGGGACTGTATTTTCTGGTTATGCTGGGTATAGGCTGGTATAGCTTTAAAGAGTCCGATACCAGTGTAGAAGGCTATATGCTGGGCGGGCGTAAACTTGGCCCTGCCGTAACGGCGCTATCGGCCGGCGCCTCGGATATGAGTGGCTGGATGTTAATGGGCTTACCCGGTGCCATGTACGTAGCGGGAATATCGGCCATGTGGATAGCGGTAGGCCTGACCATCGGTGCGTTTGCCAATTACATTCTGGTAGCGCCGCGCTTGCGGGTATACACCGAGATTGCCAATAACGCTATCACCCTGCCCGATTACTTTGAAAACCGCTTTGCCGATAACTCGCGCATGCTGCGGGTGATTGCTTCGGTAGTGATTGTTATCTTTTTTACCCTTTATACCTCTTCTGGTGTGGTGGCCGGCGGCAAGCTGTTTGAGTCATCTTTTAACCTGAGTTACGAATTAGGCCTTTATGTTACCGCTGGCGTGGTGGTTGCCTACACCTTAATTGGTGGCTTTATGGCGGTGAGCATGACCGACTTTGTCCAAGGCTGCATTATGTTTCTGTCTCTGATTCTGGTGCCTATTGTGGTGATCATGAACCTCGGCGGTTTATCGGATGCCAATGCCATTATCACCGATATTAACCCCAATTTGTTCGCCCTGTTTACCGACGCCTCTACCAACACAGCGCTTTCGACTATCGGGATTATTTCTCTGCTGGCCTGGGGCTTAGGCTACTTTGGTCAACCCCATATCATTGTGCGCTTTATGGCCATTCGTTCGGTAAAAGATGTACCGGTTGCCCGCCGTATCGGCATGAGCTGGATGATCATGTCCATCATTGGTGCTTTGTTTACCGGCTTGTACGGGATGGCTTATGTGAGTCAACAGGATGGCGTTAGCATCGACCCGGAAACCATTTTTATTTACTTGTCGCAACTGCTGTTCCACCCGTTAATCGGCGGCTTTTTACTGGCTGCCATTCTGGCGGCAATTATGAGTACCATTTCCTCTCAGTTACTGGTGACCTCCAGCTCGTTAACCAGCGACTTCTATCAGGTATTCCTGCGTAAGGATGCATCAGAGAAAGAACTGGTTATCGCCGGGCGGATATCCGTCATTGTGGTAGCGGCAGTAGCCATCGCGCTGGCTTATGACCGTGACAGCACAATATTGTCGCTGGTCAGTAATGCCTGGGCAGGTTTTGGCGCGGCCTTCGGTCCACTCGTAATATTCAGCCTGTTCGACCGTCATATGACCCGGGCGGCGGCATTTGCCGGCATGATCACCGGCGCAGTAACGGTACTGCTATGGATTTACCTGCCAATTACCATTGGTGGACAGTCACTCAGTGCCTGGATGTATGAAATTGTGCCGGGCTTTATTTTATCGAGTATTGCTATTGTGGTGGTGTCTAAACTCACCCAACCACGGGAAAGCGTTAAACAGACCTTTGAAAAGTTTGAAGACGCGTTACACCACCAGCAAAAAGTGATTTAACTAACACATCGGAGCAGCAATGCGGGGTTCGTTCTCACCCTGTGTTGCTGTATATTTTTAAAGCAACTTGGCCTGATGACTTCTTGTTTTACCCTTCCCTTTCCTCGCAGGTCCATACAAATCAACGGCTCATCGCTGGTTCATCTATGCACCTTCTTATTCCCATTAAACGATAATCAACCCGCTTTTATGACGGCTGAATTACAGTGGAATAAAAACGTAATTTCAAATAGCAAAATAACATAGCACTTTTGTTTCTAAATATGTTAGGGTTCTATGCATATAATCATTTCGTATATAAACCAAAACAACTTCGGACTCGATAAATGACTGATAGTATCCCGTCAACCACCCACTTGAAACAACTCGAAGCCGAGAGTATCCATATCTTTCGTGAAGTCGCCGCAGAATTTGAAAATCCGGTGATGCTTTATTCCGTAGGCAAGGACTCTTCGGTGTTACTTCATTTGGCGCGTAAGGCATTTGCTCCTGGCAAAATCCCTTTCCCATTACTTCACGTTGATACAACGTGGAAGTTTAAAGAAATGATAGAGTTTCGTGACCAGCAGGCCAAAAAGCACGGCTTTGATCTGCTGGTACACATCAATCAGGAAGGCGTTGACATGGGCATGGGCCCATTCTCTCACGGTAGTGCCAAGCACACTGATGTGATGAAAACTGCCGCTCTCAAACAAGCGCTGAACAAATATAAGTTCGACGCCGCTTTCGGTGGCGCTCGTCGTGACGAAGAGAAATCACGCGCCAAAGAGCGTGTTTACTCATTCCGTGACAGCAACCACCGCTGGGATCCAAAGAATCAACGCCCGGAGTTATGGAATATTTATAACTCACAGGTAAACCGCGGCGAAAGCATTCGGGTATTCCCTATGTCGAACTGGACTGAGCTGGATATCTGGCAATACATCTACAAAGAAAACATCGACATTCCACAACTGTACCTGGCGAAGCCTCGTCCGGTTGTTAAGCGTGATGGCGTGCTGATTATGGTTGATGATGACCGTATGCCACTGGAAGAAGGCGAAGTACCAGAAATGAAATCGGTGCGCTTCCGTACTCTGGGTTGTTACCCGCTTACCGGCGCGGTGGAATCGACTGCTGCAACCCTGCCTGAAGTTATTCAGGAAATGCTGCTGACCAAAACGTCAGAGCGTCAGGGCCGGGTTATCGACCATGACAGCGCAGGCTCCATGGAGAAGAAGAAAATGGAAGGTTACTTCTAATGGCTACCAATATCGTTTGGCATCAACACGAGATCAATAAAGATACTCGCGGCGAAAGCCTTGGCCAAAAGCCGCGCGTATTGTGGTTAACCGGTTTAAGTGGCTCGGGTAAATCAACCCTGGCTAACCTGCTGGAGAAGAAACTGCACGAACAAGGTAAGCATACTTACCTGCTCGATGGCGACAACGTACGCCACGGTCTATGCGGCGATCTGGGTTTCAGTGATAAAGACCGGGTAGAAAATATCCGTCGTATCAGCGAAGTGGCAAAATTATTTGTCGATTCTGGCATGGTGGTATTAACCGCGTTTATTTCACCGTTTCAGGCTGACCGCGACTTTTGTCGCAACCTGTTAGCCGACGGCGAATTTATCGAAGTATTTGTTGATACCCCACTGGAAGTATGCGAACAGCGCGATCCGAAAGGTCTTTATAAAAAGGCCCGTAGCGGTGAAATTAAGCATTTCACCGGTATCGACTCTACCTATGAAGCACCGCAGTCTCCGGAAGTACATTTGCAGTATCAGGATGAACCAGCGGAACAAACCGCAGAGCGACTGTTCAACCTGCTTGAAGAAAAAGGATTATTATAATGGCGATTACGGATCCACTGGCGCTTCAGGTGCTGGCCATCGCAAAAGAAGCTGGCGACAAGATCATGGACATTTACGACCGTGACTTTGCCATCTACGAAAAACAAGACACCAGCCCGTTAACCGAAGCCGACTTAGCCGCCCACAAATCCATTGTGGCCGGTCTTGAAGCAATGTCAGAGCTGCCTATCCTGTCTGAAGAGTCTGCCGATATCAGCTGGGACGAGCGTAAGACCTGGGATAAATACTGGTTGGTAGACCCACTCGATGGCACCAAGGAATTTATCAAGAAAAACGGTGAATTCACGGTAAATATCGCCCTGATTGACGGCGGCAAGCCAATCATGGGGGTGGTATATGCCCCCGCGCTTGGCAAGTCTTATGTGGGTGTGGTTGGCCAGGGTGCCTGGACAGAAACCGCTGCAGGTGTAAACCCCATCAGCGCTCAGCCGCATCAACCCGGCGAACTTTGGAAAGTGGTAGGCAGTCGCTCACACCAAAGCCCTGAAATTCAAAATCTACTGGCTCAGCTTGAAGGCGAAACCGAACTGGTTGCCATGGGAAGCTCATTAAAATTATGTCTGGTTGCTGAAGGTGAAGCCCACCTTTACCCACGCTTAGGCCCAACGTCTGAATGGGATACCGGCGCGGCGCACGCGGTAGCATTAGCTGCCGGGGCCGACGTTACCGTACTGGACGCAGCTGACCCGCTGAACTCTGACGCCGAGGCTCTTACTTATAACCAGAAAGAGTCTGTGTTGAACCCTTATTTCCTCGTGAGTGCATAAGCATGAATAACGAAAACGCATTATTAAAAGAAGACATTCTGTCTTACCTAGAACAACACGAACAAAAAGATCTGCTCCGCTTCTTAACCTGCGGTAGCGTAGATGATGGTAAAAGCACCCTGATTGGTCGCCTGTTACATGACTCAAAAATGATTTTTGAAGATCAGTTAGCCGCTATTACTCAGGACAGTAAAAAAGTCGGTACTACCGGTGACAAAGTCGACCTGGCTCTGTTGGTAGACGGCCTGCAATCTGAGCGTGAGCAAGGTATTACCATTGACGTAGCCTATCGCTACTTCTCTACCGACAAGCGTAAGTTTATTATTGCGGATACCCCGGGACACGAGCAGTACACCCGTAACATGGTAACCGGTGCTTCTACCTGTGACCTGGCGATCCTGATGGTTGATGCCCGTGCCGGCGTAAAAACACAGACTCGTCGTCACTCATTCCTGGCTTCGCTGTTAGGTATCAAGCACGTGATCGTTGCGGTAAACAAAATGGACCTGATGGAGTATTCCGAACAGGTTTACAAAGATATCCAGGCTGACTTCCTGGAGTTTTCTAAGCAGCTTAATATCACTGACATCCAGTTTGTGCCCATTTCGGCGCTCGAAGGTGATAACGTGGTGAACGTAAGCGAACATACTCCGTGGTATACCGGTGAAACGCTGATGACCATGCTGGAAAATATCGAAATCCAGAAAGATGCTAACACCGAAGACTTCCGCTTCCCGGTGCAATACGTTAACCGCCCTAACCTCGATTTCCGTGGTTTTGCCGGTACCGTGGTATCTGGCTCGGTTAAGCCTGGTGATGAAATCACTGCGCTGCCGTCTGGCAAGAAATCCAAAGTAAAATCGATCGTCACCTTCGACGGTGACTTAGACGTTGCGTATCCACCACTGGCTGTAACGCTGACACTGGAAGATGAGATTGATATCTCACGTGGTGATATGATTGTAAAATCTGACAACCTGCCACTGTTAAGCACTCAGTACAAATCGCACCTGGTATGGATGGCCGATGAGCCAATGATGCCTAACAAGCAGTACCTGTTTAAATTTGCCAGCCAGATGACCTCGGGGTCAGTGGCAGAAGTTGATCACCTGATCGACGTAAATACCCTTGAGAAAACTCAGGGTGTGCACATGAACTTAAACGAAATTGCGGTGGTAGACCTTAAGTTTACCCAACCTGTGCCTTGCGACAATTACCAAAAGAACCGGGCCACCGGTGCGTTTATCGTGATTGATCGCCTGACCAACGGTACCGTTGGTGCCGGTATGATCATTGACGAAATCGCCAAAGATGCCCAACACAAAACCCAGGAATTCTCAGCGTTTGAGCTGGAATTTAACGAGCTGGTACGCAAGCACTTCCCGCACTGGAATGCGCTCGATATTAGCAAGCTGTAGGAGCAGGTTCTCGCAAGATGGAACTTAACCAGCTACTGGTACTAATGTTTTTCTTTGGTACCATCGGGGCGCTGATTTTTACAAATCAGCGCCCTTCTACTGTATTTGCATTAACGGTGCTGGGGTTACTGACTACCCAGCAGATTACCTTTGATCAAATTCTCGATAACCTCACCAATAAGGGATTAATCACGCTTATTTTGCTGCTATTGGTTAGCAGCGCCATTGATAAAACCGCGTTTATTAAGCGCCTGGGTCGTAAACTGGTCACGGCCAGTTTCACCAAATCTTACTGGCGATTGTTCGGTCTCACTTTTTTCTCTTCGGCGTTACTGAATAACACGGCTATTGTGGCGAGTCTTATCGGCCCGGTAAAACAAAACCAATACCACCCCGCTTCCCGATTACTGATCCCGTTGTCCTACGCGGCCATATTAGGCGGCACCGTTACTTTAATTGGTACGTCAACCAACCTTATCGTTGACAGCTTCTTACAGGAACATGGTCATCCTGGCTTTGGCTTTTTAGACTTTACCTTGTTTGGCTTAATCGCTGGATTAAGCTGTGGTCTGCTGATGTTTACGCTCTCACCGCTGCTACCCGACATTGCCAGCAAACAACGGGATTACCGTGAGTACATCGTCGAAGCCGAAGTGAGTGAAGACTCAGAATTGGTGGGTAAAACCGTTGAGCAGAATCATTTACGTAATCTGCCGGAATTGTTTCTGGTGGAGGTTGTTCGCCAGGGTAAGCTCATTACGCCGGTCAGTCCTGATTTAAGTATCCAGGCGGATGATAAGCTTATTTTCTCTGGCAATGTAAAGAACCTGGACACGCTGAGCCACATCAAAGGGCTTAAAACCTTTGCTGAGACAGACGGCATTTTGCGTGAAAACCTCACCGAGGTTATCGTTTCCAACCGCGCACAAATTATTGGCCAGACGATAAAAGCACTGGGCTTCAGAGCGCTGTTTGATGCTGCCGTGGTGGCTATTCGCCGTGACGGAGAGCAGCTTTCTGGCAAACTGGGAGAAATTAAACTGCAGGCAGGTGACTTTTTATTACTCGCAGCAGGCCCGGACTTCCACTGTCGGCACAATATCTCGAAAAACTTTTTTATTCTTTCTGAGCAGCGCATCGCGCGCCCGCTTTCCACGCCTCAGGAATGGATCACCGTAGGTGGCTTTTTGCTCACTGTATTTCTTGCTGCCACCGACATGGTGCCGCTCGGCATCGGCTTACTGTTTTTTGCCGCTGTTCTGCTTGGCGCAAGAGTCACCACAAACGGGGAAATAAAGCGTAACCTGCCATTAAACCTGATTGTGGTAATAGTGGGGGCATTATCGCTGGCGACCGGGCTGGAACAGTCTGGCGTCATCGATTTAAGCACCGAACTGCTGCTGCCCTATCTGGCCGATACCAACTGGCTTATGGCACTCATTGTCGTATATGTACTTACTCTGCTACTCACCGAGTTTGTTACCAATAACGCGGCTGCTGCATTAATGTTCCCCTTTGCCTATGGCCTGGTTGAAATCATTGGTGCGCCGTTACTGCCATTTGCTCTGGCGGTTGCCTTTGCAGCCAGTGCCAGCTTTATATCGCCCTATGGATACCAAACGAACCTGTTGGTGTTTAACGCGGCCAATTATAAATTCAGTCATTTTATTCGGTTTGGTTTACCCATTTCGATAGTGTACTCATCTATCGTTATTGCATTACTCAACTGGGTCTATTTTTAAGTTAGCTGTGGCGAATTTATTCTATAACGTTGTTGCGCCCGGTTCAGGGCGCAATTTATTGGTAAGAGTTAGCCCATCCACTACTAGATTTATTAAGTGAGCCAGCCTGATAAGGAGGGCCCCGATACCACCTCTCGGGCACTACCGGGGTATCATTTGCTATCGGAATAACACTTTTTCTTTATTAAACCAGTACACGCAGAAGTACAGCAGTGCACCGGCAATAACTGCGGTGGAAGAGAAGATGGCGAACAGTTGGAAGTAATCCATGGTGCCTTTAATCAGCTCTTTGATGGCCAGGGCTACATTCGTTAATGGTACCCAGGCCCAACCACCTTTGAGTTCGACGCCGGGTAGCATTGCCAGCATAACCGGTACGATAACGGCAAACACCAGCGGCGTCATATAGCCTTGCGCTTCTTTAAAGCTGCGAGCGTAAATAGACAGACTCAATAATACCGCGGAGAAAATCGCCACCACGGGTACCAGCATTAAGAACATCAGCACAAAGTCGATAGCGTTGATGGCGCTCATAAACTCGCTAACCATTTTAATTGCCATTCCCTGACTGATTACCAGCCCCCACACAGCCATACTTGATACCGTAATCAAAGCCGAAGTGGCTCCTGCCAGCGCAATGGTGAGGAATTTACCTAACACTAATTTGTGGCGTTCAATAGGCGAAATAAGCAGGGTTTCCAGTGTGCCGCGCTCTTTCTCACCGGCGCCTAAATCAGTTGCCGGGATCATGGCGCCTTGTAAACACAACATAAAGATAAAATACGGGATCATGCCGCCAATCTTTTCACCCCAGTTCTCGCGTTTGTCAGCCACATCGACTTTCTTAATCACAATTGGCTCAATCAATGCCTGTTGTTGTGATTCATCAAGCTCCAGTAAGGCGAAGGCTTTCTGCTGACTGCGCTCGGCATACACATCAACGATTTTGTCGAGTCGGCGGCGCACCATGTTAAGGCCAGCATCATTTAAGTAAAGGCTCAGTTCAATCTGGCCACTTTGCAGCGCGTCCTCACTAAAGTTGTCCGGAATAACCAACACGAAATCAGCCTGTTCAGATTTTACAAAAGCCGCGATATCCTCCCCTTCATCAATCATAACCTGATTGAACAAATCAGATGCAGCTAAGTCTTCAACCAAAGCAGGTGCATATTGAGCCCCCACTACGGCATAATCGAGGACTTTATTTTCGGCTTTATCCACCGCCTTACCGGCAAAAAACATCACCACACCAATCAATAGCGGAAACACCAGGATTGGCAATGCCACCATGAAAAATAACGTTTTTCTGTCGCGCAGCAGTTCTTTTATTTCTTTCAGCATGACTTTCCACATAACTACGCTCCCTGATTGATGACATGCATAAATGATTTATGAAGTGACCCTTCCGCCTGCGCTTTAAACGCATCAAAGGAGTCAGAGAAATGGGTCTTGCCATGATGAATAACGGTTACCCGATCACACAATTCCGCCACCTCATCCAGGTGATGGGTAGAAAAAATTACCGGCACGCCCTGATCTTTAAGGCGACGGATAAAATCCAGCACCGTTTGCGCGGCCATAATATCCAGGCCAGTTGTGGGTTCATCCAGAATAACCACTTTCGGGTCGTGCACCACCGCACGGGCAATCGCGGTTTTTTGTTTCATACCGGTCGAGAAATTCTCACTGCGACGGTCCAGAAAGGTGTGCATATCCAGAATATCCGCCAGCTCGCTGATTTTCGCATCTATCTGTTCTTCACTCATGCCATGCAGTTGACCAAAGTAGGCTATGTTTTCGCGACCAGTCAAACGCCCGTATAATCCGGTGGAGCCTGACAAAAAGCCAATCATCTGGCGAGCAACAACGGGTTTGGTTACCACATTGGTGCCATTAATAATGATTTCGCCACTGTCGGGAGTGAGTGCAGTGGATAACATCCGCAGCGTGGTGGTTTTACCGGCGCCATTCGGGCCTAACAACCCCAGCACCTCACCGGATTCACAGTAAAAGGATACGTCCTGTACAGAATGGAAAAACCGACCTTTCAACCGGGGATCCTTTTTTTCCTGATCGCTGAGTTTTTTAGGATTCTCAACGGCGAATTTTTTTGCCAGATTTGAGATTTCTATCATTATCCTTCCCTAAGTTATTGTTATTGGTCCGTTTGGCTTGTGAAACTTCGTTACATTTTTTCACGCAAACCGATGGTAATTATGAGTATACTGGCATGACTAAAAATAATAATCTGCAGAAATGTTACAAAATATAAGGAGTCAGGGATGTCGGAAGTCACCAATCCGTTCCAGGCATGCAATAACATCTTTTTTAAACCTAACGGCGTGTTCAAAGCCATCGACGAAAAAAACAACTGGTCCTGGATACCATTTTTCGTTGTCATTTTGATGAGTGTGTTACCCGCTTACCTGTATATCAACTTTGTTGACTTCGAGTGGTATAAAAATATGTTGGTAGACACTCAGTATGGCGAGTTGAGCCCTGCTGAACAGGATAACATCCGCGGTAACATGGCCCAGCCCCAGGTCATGGTAGCCATGATAATGTTCGGAATTCTGGGCCCTATTGTGTTTAACGCTATTCTGGCACTCTATCTGAACCTGACAACGAAGTCCGACGAAGAAAATCTAAACGGTTACACCGACTGGTATGGCTTTACCTGGTGGGCAGGCATGCCGGTTGTGGTTAGCACTTTACTGGGTATTGCACTAATCTCCATTGAAGATAACCATCAGATATTACCCACTATACTCAGCCCTTTATCCGTAGCCTATGTCTTTAATGTGAGTATGGAATCAGACTGGTTCGGTTTCGCTCAGGCATTGCGGCTGGAAACGTTATGGTCGGTCTATCTGATAACGGTTGGAATTACCCAGTGGACCAGTTTCGACACCAAAAAGTCTGCTATTATCGCAGCCGCGCCCTTTGTGATTATCATGGGCGTCTGGGCGCTGATGAAGCTTTTCTAAGTTCGCCGAAGCGGCAATTGAACGGTAGCTGGCGCGTTAGGCGCCAGTGGCCGAAAATATCCTGTATCGGCATAAAATGCCTCGGTCTGTTCAGAATACCAGCCTGGTATCCCCAGCAATGGAATGGGTTTTAAGGTGTTTTTTGCCGCCAACCCGTCAAGTTTAGTAAGCCGCTCAGACAATGCCACATCTATCATCTTATAGCGGGTTTTCTCATCCATTTTCTCAAACCCTGCAGGCACAATCACCGCAAGCCATTTTGCCGTTAAGCCAATAAACGGGTCCAGCAACATTTCGTAAAGGGCATGACCAATAATCACTGGAAACAACGTGTTGCCCCATTCGTGCTGATTATCAACCAAACATTCCTGCCACTGATGGTTTGCCAACCTTTCCAACAGTTGATTACCTTTTTCGAGTTTGTCTTGTGGCAGGGCAATCACCAGCCCGCATTCATCAAAATGGGTAATGCGATTACGTTTAGGGGTTCTGGGGTGAATGCCAAACTGCGCAATTTCCTCACAGTGCAGTGTATTAATCAGCTTTTTGCTGCGCGGAAATGCTATCCACATCATCGCATTAAAGGTGTCATGCCAGTTGGTGCGTGTTGGCACCTGATTTTCCTCAGCGATAAACACTTCATAATAGCGCTTTGCTAAATCGGCCTGGTCATCATCAATGAAGTCCGGACCTGCCCAGCCTTCGTCCATCAGTCTGGCATAGTCATTAAGTTGTGGCGCACTAAGCGGATTGCGGCCTGCCATCCTGAAAGTGGAAAATAAAGTGTCTAGTGGCAAAGAGGATGATCTTGCTGAATCGGGGTGTGAAGACATGAGAAAACGAGGATATCTTAGCAGTTCAATTTTGTACTGAATTCTCTATACTGGAAAGCTAATGTAAAGCAATCAGAGAAAAATAAATGAAAAAAATCCTCCTGTTGCCGTTAGTTGTTTCCTCAGTAGCGTGGTTATCTGCCTGCTCACAGGAACCTGCGGCCACAACTTCGACAGAACAAAACAACTTTGATGCGGTATATAACAGCATTACTGCCGACAAAATTGCGCCGCCTCTTAAGACCCTGGCGTCTGATGAATTTGAGGGGCGTCTGCCAACGACAGCAGGGGAAAAGAAAACCCTCGATTTTCTGGTTTCAGAATTTAAACGACTTGGCCTTGAACCGGGCAACGGCGACAGTTACCTGCAAGCGGTGGAGTTGATGGAAATTACCGCCGATCCGGGCATGACCATGACCATTGGCAATCACACTTTTGACTACAAAACCGATATGGTTGCCGGCTCCAAACGTGAGCAGGATGTGGTAACACTTACCGATTCAGAGCTTGTTTTTGTCGGTTATGGCATTAATGCTCCGGAATACGAATGGAATGACTACGAAGGCCTGGATGTAACCGGTAAAACCGTAGTAATTCTGGTTAACGACCCAGGATTTGAAAACCCGGAAGGCGGTAAATTTCAGGGCACTACCATGACCTATTACGGTCGCTGGAGCTATAAATACGAAGAAGCCAGCCGTCAGGGCGCCGCGGGTGCCATTATTGTTCATGAAACAGCTCCGGCTTCTTATGGCTGGTCGGTGGTGGCTAATAGCTGGAGTGGCCCGCAGTATGGCCTGGTTAGCCCGGATAAAGGTGCCAGCCGCGTAGCCGTTGAAGGATGGTTAACCCTGGACGCGGCTACCCGTGTTTTCGCCGATGCCGGCCTTGATTTCGAGGAAGAAAAAGCTAAAGCCATGCAAGGCCCCTATTCCGTGCCACTCGAGCAGAACATGTCGGTAACTGTGCAAAACACCTATCAGGCCTCAACCAGTTACAATGTGCTGGCTACCCTGCCCGGAAGCGAAAAACCGGATGAGCATGTGATTTACACGTCGCACTGGGATCATCTGGGCAAGGATGAAAGTCTTGAGGGCGATCAGATCTATAACGGCGCACACGATAATGCTACCGGTACTGCCGCCGCATTGGTTATGGCTGAGGCCTTTAGTAAACTCACTCCCGCGCCAAAACGCTCTGTGTCATTTTTAATTGTCACCGCCGAGGAACAGGGCTTACTGGGATCGAAGTACTACGCCGACAACCCGATTATCCCGCTTAATAAAACCGTGGCCAATATCAACATGGATGCCATGAATGTGCTGGGTAAAACCAAAGACATCGCGGTAATTGGCATGGGTAAATCCGATCTTGAAGAAGAGCTGACTATTGCAGCGACTCGTCAGGGTCGTACTGTCACTCAGGAAGATCGTCCTGAGGCGGGCTATTACTATCGTTCCGATCATTTCAGCTTTGCCAAAGTGGGTGTTCCGGCGCTCTATGCCAAAGGTGGAAGCGAGCCCTTTGACGAAGAAACCGCGAAATATCGTAAACGTACCAGCGTGATAGTGACCGGCTGTTATCATCAGGTCTGTGACAAGTTTCGGGACGACTGGGATCTGAGCGGGATATCTCAGGATACCCAGCTATTAATGGAAGTTGGTTATTTAGTCGCCAACAAAGACAGTTGGCCGCAATGGCGTGAAACCAGTGAGTTTCAGCGCAAATAATCAGCCCCCTTCAGAAAACCGCCGCTTTCGGCGGTTTTTTTTATCTAAATGTTTAAATAGACCAGATTGTACTTGCATTTTTTGCTCATGCTGGCACATTCAGTAGTCGCGAGTGTAAAGGTTTTATCCTGCAAAAAAATAATCCACCGCTGTACGTCAATTCGAGCACCGACAGAAAACATTATCCTTTAACTATGTGACAAGAGAGAACGCTTCTTATGTGTGGTATTTTCGGTATCTTAGATATCAAAACCGATGTGTCTGAACTCAGAACCCAAGCTTTGGAACTAACCAAAACGCTGCGTCACCGCGGCCCTGACTGGTCGGGTATCTGGAATAATGACAATACCATTTTGTGTCACGAGCGTTTAGCAATCGTCGATGTTGATACGGGTGCCCAGCCACTGATCAGTGACAACGGTCACCAGGCTCTGGCTGTAAATGGTGAGATCTACAACCACAAGCAGCTCGCTAAAGAGCTGGACACTCCTTACAACTTTAAAACCCGCTCTGACTGCGAGGTCATTCTGCCGCTGTATCAACAGCGCGGTGTTGAGTTTATTGATGATTTACAAGGCATGTTTGCGTTCATTCTGTATGACGAAAAAGAAGATGCCTATCTGATTGCCCGTGACCATATTGGTATTATCCCGCTGTATACCGGTTACGACGAACACGGTAATTTCTACGTGGCTTCCGAGATGAAAGCGCTGGCCCCGGTTTGTAAAACGATTAGTGAATTTCCTCCGGGCCACTATATGTGGAGCAAAACCGGTGAAATGGTGAAGTACTATAAGCGCGACTGGATGGAATACGACGCCGTTAAAGACAACGAGTCGAACATCGAAGAACTGCGCGTAGCCTTCGAAAAAGCGGTTAAATCTCACATGATGTCAGACGTACCTTACGCCGTGCTGTTATCTGGTGGTCTGGACTCATCACTGGTTTCTGCTGTCGCCGCCAAATACGTTGCCAAACGGGTTGAAGATGAAGACAAATCCGATGCCTGGTGGCCGCGTTTGCACTCATTTGCTGTAGGCCTTGAAGGTGCCCCCGATTTAGTGGCTGCCCAGAAAGTTGCAGAAATGATTGGTACGGTGCACCACGAAATCCACTTTACTATTCAGGAAGGTCTGGATGCCATTCGTGATGTGATTTATCACCTGGAAACCTACGACACCACCACTATCCGTGCCGCTACGCCAATGTACCTGATGACCCGTAAGATTAAAGCAATGGGTATTAAAATGGTACTGTCGGGCGAAGGCTCTGATGAAATCTTCGGTGGTTACCTGTACTTCCACAAGGCACCGAATGCTAAAGAGTTTCATGAAGAGACGGTACGTAAACTCGACCGCCTGCACATGTTCGATTGCGCCCGTGCTAATAAAGCTACCTCGGCGTGGGGTGTTGAAGCCCGTGTCCCCTTCCTGGATAAAGAATTCATGGACGTGGCCATGCGCCTCAACCCGAAAGACAAAATGTGTGGTAACGGCAAAATGGAAAAGTACATTCTGCGTGAAGCCTTTGATAACGGTGAAACGCTGCCGCCAGAAGTGTTATGGCGTCAGAAAGAACAGTTTGGTGACGGTGTAGGTTACTCCTGGATTGACTCAATTAAGGATTTTGTTGCCAACGAAGTAAGCGATCAACAGCTGGCTTCTGCGGAGTTCCGCTTCCCAATCAATACCCCGGATACCAAAGAAGGTTACTACTACCGCACAATCTTTGAAGGTTACTTCCCGCAAGAAACTGCAGCTCGCTGTGTACCTGGCGGTAAGTCAATTGCCTGTAGTACGGTTGAAGCCCTTGAATGGGATGAGAGCTTTAAGAACAATGCTGACCCGTCTGGCCGCTCCATGCAGGGCGTACACGGCAAAGCATAACTTTTGCTTACCTACTAAAAAAAACAGCACCTTTAGGTGCTGTTTTTTTCTACTGATTATTCTTTATTAGGGGCGCTTTGGGGCGTATGGATCTGCGGATCAAACCATAAGGCTTTATCATCCAGCGGCGTTTCTTTAGGGAGTAATGGATTCTCCAGGTGAAATACCTTGCGCTCAGCTACGTTGACTTTAAGCAACGCCTCACGATGATGGCTGACAAAGATATTATCGAAAGAGCCGTCTTCCAGGGCTCTTCGTAATCCCGTTTCAATCAGCCTCGCCATGGTAGGATTGGAACGATTCACAAAGAAATACATTGCCGCCGGATAATGCATAACCAAAGATGGCTCGAGTACAATATCGTCATCCAGTGAAAGGGCATTTAATTCTCCCAGTACTTCACTAACGGCCCGTGGGAAAAAGTCGCCCTGTTTTAACTCCAGGCGATTAAATGCCTCGGGAAACTCAGACACAGTGAGCACATTAAACCCGTTAGACTGCAATATTTTAGTATCCGGCCACTCGGCACCCTGTAACGCCGTTAAAGGGGTTAAATTCCGGACTTCGCGGATGTTATGAAACTTGGCGGACAAGTCCTGGTTAATTAAAAACACGCGCCAGCCAATCAACCCTTTATGAATAGGGATACGAATCGGTAGCAGCTCCTTCTCGCGCTGTATATCCGTCATCACCCAAACGATGTTGATTTCGCGATTTTCCTTTAACTGCCGAATGGCCTTGCCCTGCAGCAAAATGCGTTCAGACGGCGTAAGTGTATAACGCACTCCGGTTTTACTAAGCGCCAGTTTGAGCAGCGTTAACGGATAATCGTGACGACTGTCGCTTTCATTTATGGGGCGCGGGTAATGAATAGACCAGTTGGCAGCACTGACGTTTAGCGTCCACAGTAACAGTATAAATACCAGTCCAATACCGTGATAAGTCCTGCCGCGCAGTAGGGTAAAAATGTGCTTTTTCATTGGCCCGGCCTCAAGCGATGCCGACGTACTTATGCGTTTGCAATGACAAACGCCAGTTACGTTCGATACAGGTTTTAATGGCCAGTTCTGTGGCTCTGGGCTGCTGGCTGATGGGCTGCAGACAAATGATGTCTGGTACCGCGTCCAGGCGCGACAGTAGCGCGTCCAGCTCATCAATGTGCTTTTGCATGGCGATGGGGTGTTTGATTTCGTTTGCGCGTTCAAGAGCGCTGGTCAGAATATCGAAGCCCCCTTTCATATTGATTTTTGGCGAAACCGTTACCCAGGTGTCTTTGGCACAGCGCACTTCAAACGCGCCACTGGTTTCAATTTGGGTGGTGTAACCATGCTCATGAAGTAACTCAGTGAGCTCTGTTAAATCGTACATGCAGGGCTCTCCGCCTGTCAGCACAACATGTTTGGCCTGATAGCGCTGCTGCTCAAACAGAGCCAGTAAACCCAGTTCTGAAATACCGAAATAGCGCTCTGACTCAGCGGCTTTATTTATCACTGCATCAACGCTGTCTATCATGTTCTCGTTCAGTTCCCAGGTGTGTTTAGTGTCACACCACGGACACCCTACCGGGCACCCTTGCAGGCGCACAAACACCGCTGGCACGCCGGTATATACACCTTCGCCCTGGATGGTTTCGAACATTTCATTGATATTGAGTCGTTGATCTGTCAATTGTTTAATCCTGTCGTGATTCTTGTTGGGATTCTAGCAGGGATAGCATAAAATTCCGTTATCATTTATTAAATTATACCTGTTATGTCTGAAAAAGTGATTGTTATCTATTCCGGCGGCATGGACTCGTTTACCGTGCTTAATAAAGCGCTGGAAGATGGAAAGTCGCCCATGGCACTGTCTTTCAATTATGGCCAGCGCCATAAAAAAGAGCTCGATTATGCTGCGCGGGTGTGTGCCGAATTATCGATCCCCCATAAAATTGTCGATATCTCGGCTATCAACGACCTGATAGGTGGCTCAGCGCTTACCAGCGATATTGAGGTACCTGAAGGGCATTACGAAGAGCCCAGCATGAAAACCACCGTTGTGCCTAACCGCAATATGATCCTGCTTTCTATGGCAGTGGGTTATGCTGTGAGTGAAGAGGCCACGAAGGTTTACTACGGAGCCCACTCAGGTGACCACGCAATCTATCCGGATTGCCGTCCTGAATTTGTCGAGAAAATGAATGATGTGTGTGCCATCGCCAATTACGAGGCGGTTGAGATAGTCACCCCTTACCTTAAAGTAAGTAAAACGGCTATTCTCACTGACGGCCTGAGAATGGGTCTGGATTACGGCAAATCCTGGACCTGTTATAACGGCCGGGAAAAAGCCTGTGGCCAGTGTGGTGCCTGTCAGGAGCGTCTTGAAGCGTTCCGGGATAATGGCAGAACAGACCCGTTGGACTATGAATAAATAAACGTTTACCTTATTGACTAACCCCATTAAAGGAGTTTTACCATGCAAGTAGTCCTGTTAAGCCTTGTCGGTTTAGCTCTGGGGTTGGCTTTACCCGCCCTCGCTAACCAACGCATTGCGGTGCAAATTAAGGGATATGATGACGGCGTAAAGTCCACTGCCGGGCAGGATTACAAAGAAGCGGTGCTGTTTGCTAAGCGTGAAGCCATTGAACGTGCTGGCGTTTCCGTAAAATCGCTCACCACCATGGAAGATTATCTTATCAAATCTGATTACATTGAAAGCCAGGCTGAAGCAGTGCTGGAACCTGGTTACGATGTTCTCGACATTGGTTATCAACCTGATGGCAGCTACCTGGTTGTATTAACCGGAAAAGTAAGTCTGATGACAAAAGCCAGTGAGGCTGATAAACAGCCTCCTGCTCCTGAGTCAATGCTGTTGACGGCGTTAAGCCGCTTATCGGCATCGCCACAGGAATTTGAGCTCAGCCTGGGCGACATTGGCAACTACCCGATTGAAAAAGCCTATTTTGCCAACGACGAGCAGTTTGTTATCCATTATGATTTCCGCAATGGTGTGATGACCTTAAACAATATCAATAAAGGCATTATGCGCCTGGCAGGTACCTATCGCACCGATACGGACTCCGGCAGCGTTGAACTGGATTTTAATCCTGACGGCAGTGCAGAAGGACACTGGAAATTCTTTCTGGCCAGTGGTGCAATGACCATCCGCAAAAAATAAAGCGCCTGATGATTTCTCATTAAGGCGCTTATTTAACCGCGTAATCTTACTTTTGGCTTTCGGTAATAAAGTAGCTGAGCTCTTTAATACAGTGGCGCAGTACCGGGTTTAACCGGGTATTCTTGCCATTCATCACAAACAGCTCATGGCTGAATTCAAACAGATTACCGTTAGCAATAGACACCAGTCCTAACGCGACACCCTGCTCTTTGGCCATGTAGTCTGGCAATAACGCGACATACTCACCGGTCATCATGGCCGACATCGCGGCATCAAATGAATCAGAGAATGTCTGAATAGCCAGGCGACGATCGCCATCAATGTAATTGGCCGATGATAAGCCCGAAATGCCGATGGCCGGGTAATCTTCGATTCTGACGTTTTCAGGTAAAGCATCCACATCCCGGTACTTGGCCAACGGATGAGAAGGCGCACAGTACAACCGGCCTTTACAAGACGTACCAATGGGGTGGAAAGTCACCGATTCCGGTTTCACCATGTCGTAGGTGGAGATCACCAGATGACATTCACCCGACAGCGCCACGTGTTCAACTTCGTTATAGAGACGGGTTTGAATATTCACATGAATATCATCAAACTTTTTCATGGTGCTTTTTACAGCCCGGCTTACTGCAAGATGCATAGACAGCGGCAGGCCAGCCATCAATACCAGAGTAATGTGACCAGAATAGTCGTCGTGCAGTGATTTTAAATTAAAAACAAAGTTATCGAAGGCATTAAAGATACGTTTGGTTTCCTGAAAAACCACCTCGCCTTCTTTGGTCATCTGAAAGCCACCGCGACCACGATGACAAAGCACGAGATCCAGCCGTTCCTCAAGCTTTTTGATGGCAGCACTGATATTGGGACGCTGCATTCTTAATACCGGCTCAGCTGCCGTGAAGCCATTACAACTGGCTACCGCATAGAATACCCGCAGTAGTTTGATATCAGATTCTTGTAATCGGTTTAACATGATTGCACCCAAAATAGGTATAGTTATCAATACTCAAACCATAATAGGCACAGTACACAATATTTACAATCATATTTTTCGTGTTCAATAGCCAAAGCAGGAAAATACTGCTCTGGCGGGCCGTGCCGGCAACACTTCAATTGTTAAGAGAGGGCAACTACCTGCTTTCTTAGTTGCTCAATTTCATCCCGTAACGACGCCGCTTTTTCAAACTCCAGCTCTTTGGCACATTCGAACATTTGCTTTTCCAGTTCGCTCACCTGCGCCATCAGCTCGGTGGCCGAAGCCGCTTTAGCAGCCTTCTTAGACTCCGCCACTTTGCGCAACTTAACCTGACCGGAACCCGGTGCTACCGAATCGCCCAGGTCCATTATGTCAGTGATTGGCTTATTCAACCGTTGTGGGGTTATGTTATTGGCCGTATTGTGCTCTATTTGTTTCGTGCGGCGACGCTCAGTTTCATCAATCGCCTTGCGCATGGAGCCGGTAATGGTATCGGCATACAAAATGGCTTTACCATTAACATGACGCGCTGCCCGGCCCATGGTTTGAATGAGGGATTTTTCAGCGCGCAGGAAACCTTCCTTGTCGGCGTCAAGAATCGCTACCAGCGACACCTCAGGCATATCGAGCCCTTCCCGCAGCAGGTTTATTCCCACCAGAACATCAAATTTACCCAGTCGCAGGTCGCGGATGATCTCAATTCGCTCTACCGTATCGATATCCGAGTGTAAATACCGTACTTTTACGCCATGCTCGTTAAGGTACTCACTTAAATCCTCGGCCATGCGTTTTGTCAGCGTGGTGATCAGTACCCGTTCATCCACCGCTACCCGCAGTTGAATTTCAGACAATACGTCGTCTACCTGCGTGGCCACCGGGCGTACTTCAATAACCGGATCCAGCAAGCCGGTAGGCCGCACCACCTGCTCAACCACGTCGCCGTCAGATTTTTCCAGTTCATAGTTGCCAGGCGTTGCTGACACATAAATGGTTTGCGGTGAGATATGTTCGAACTCATCAAACTTGAGCGGCCGGTTATCCAGTGCTGACGGCAACCGGAACCCATACTCCACCAGAGTTTCCTTGCGCGAGCGATCGCCTTTGTACATTGCACCGATTTGTGACACGGTAACGTGGGATTCATCAATGAACATCAAACCATCGGCCGGAAAGTAATCCAGCAATGTTGGCGGTGGCTCGCCCGGCGCTCGGCCAGAGAGGTAGCGTGAATAGTTCTCGATACCGGAGCAATAGCCAAGCTCCAGCATCATTTCGATGTCGAACTGAGTGCGCTGCGAAATACGCTGTTCTTCCAGTAGTTTATTGACTTCCAACAACTGCTTTTTGCGATCGGCGAGCTCTTCTTTAATGCGATCCACCGCGCTGAGAATCTTTTCCCGGGGTGTCACATAATGCGTTTTAGGAAATACGGTAGCCCGCACCACGTTTTTTTCAACGGAGCCGGTTAACGGATCAAACAGACTGATGCGATCAATTTCTTCATCAAACAGTTCTACCCTCACCGCCTGTTTCTCAGAGTCCGCCGGAAAGATATCAATCACATCGCCGCGTACCCTAAAAGTCCCCCGCTCAAAAGCCAAATCGTTACGCTTATATTGCAACTCTGCGAGTCGTCTTAAAATATCCCGCTGGTTAATGGTATCGCCAGTGCGCAAATGCAGCAGCATTTTCATGTAGGATTCCGGATCACCCAAACCATAGATGGCCGAGACACTGGCCACAATCACTACATCACGGCGTTCCATGAGGGCTTTAGTCGCCGACAATCGCATTTGTTCTATGTGGTCGTTTATCGAGGCATCTTTCTCAATAAAGGTATCGGTGCTCGGCACATAAGCTTCAGGCTGATAATAGTCATAGTAAGACACGAAATACTCTACGGCATTATGCGGGAAGAATTCCTTCATCTCACCGTACAACTGCGCAGCCAGGGTTTTATTGTGTGCCAGCAACAATGTGGGGCGTTGTACCTGGTTAATAATATTGGCCATGGTGAAGGTTTTACCTGAACCGGTTACCCCTAACAGCGTTTGATGAGCAAGACCGCTTTCCAGTCCGTCCACCAGCGCTTCAATCGCTGTGGGCTGGTCGCCCGCAGGCTGATATTTGGAAACAAGCTCAAAGCCTTTATCTGCCATGTTATAAAACCTTTATTCGTGTGTTTGTACAGAGACTACCCGCAAAGACCGTCGGAACCAGTACACCGATACCACAGCCATTAATAAGTTCGCTATCACCGCGCCGGTAAAGATACCCTGCAAGTCATAAAATACGCCCATGGTTATGGTGATCGGCACAAAAAAGACGAACAGCCGAATCACACTAAGTACCAGCGCCGACATAGGCAAATGAATCGCATTTAGCGAGGAATTGGTGAGGATAACGATGCCCTGTAAACCATACCCTAAAGGTACAATAACCAGAAACATCTGGATCAATTCAGCCACCTGTTGCTCTTTGGCAAACAGCGATGCCAACAGGCCAGAGCACAGCCATAACACCACACTGATAAACAATTGCCACGCCAGCACAAATTTTACTATCAGCCAATACGCGTCTTTGACGCGACCAATGCAATTGGCGCCCATGTTTTGACTAATGAACGGCGGTAATGACATCGATAGCGCCAGCACCACTATGGTAGTGAATGACTCCAGCCGACTCCCTACCCCCCAGGCAGCGACGGCTTCTTCGCCATACCCTGCAACAACGCGGGTCAGAATGGCACCGGCAATAGGCGTAAGCATATTAGCGCCGGCAGCCGGCAGCGCAATATGCAAGATAGAGCGACTACGTTCAGCCAACTCTTTGACTGTTAACAGACGGGGTAAAATATAATTACGTTGCCTGGCCAGCAAATACAGAATCCACACTGAACAAACAATCCAGGAAATAAGTGTAGCCAGGGCTGCACCACCAATGCCCATGGCTGGCACCGGACCCAAACCAAAAATAAACAGCGGATCCAGCAGCGCATTGATGCCACCGCCCGTGGCCATAATAATGCTCGGTGTTTTGGTGTCGCCGCGGGCGCGTAGTATGCTATTCCCCACCATCGGCATAGCGAGAAACACCGAAGCAAAGTACCAGATTTCCATATAATCATGAATATGCGGCATCAAATGTTGCTGAGCGCCCAGTAACTGAAACACAAAATCAATACTGAAGCCACCGCACAAAGCAAGAATGCCTACCATAATGAAAGACAGCATCAGTGCCCCGGAGCCAGTCTCCCGGGCGCCATCCTGCTTGCCCTGTCCGGCCAGGCGGGCGATCACGGCTGAGGTCCCGATACCGAGACCAATGTTCAAACTGATTAGTGTAAAAGTTACCGGAAAAGTAAAACTGATTGCAGCCAGTGGCTCAGTACCCAGCAGGCTTACAAAAAAAGTATCAATAAGGCCAAAGCTCATCATCATGATCATGCCAATGATCATGGGAACGGTCATGCGTTTTAACGACTCGGCAATATCACCATTGATTAAATCTCGTGATTTATCCTGCTTCACTCTGCTCACTTATAACTTTAATAGACTGACGTTACTGACTGCCTGCCCGGCATCATGTGGCAAACAACGAGGTAGTTTAAGATTACTACGTAGCATCTTGCCCGGAATGGTTAATTAATTTGGCGATTTTTAAAGCCAATAGATGTAATGTCCAAGTGTAATCGACCGCGTCAGTGAACAACAGGGATTTATCAAATAAAAACGCTAGAACATAAACCGGCAACATTTCCGCTCTTTTTATCAATTTCACGATTAATAACGGAAACTTATTTGTTCATATTTCACCCAGATACTATTGTGACAACCTATACATAAGCAATCAGGCGCTTAGAACGTGTATCTAAGCAAATCCGGTCCTTCATCCTGTAAACCGAATAACTTTTAAACAGCGTACAAAATTGTGTATTAAGTGAATTTATTGTTAACAAAGCGTTACCACACCCATTACCTCAGCGTTTAACACACAAGAAAAATCATGTCTATCCCCAAAATTAAAAAAATGACATACATTCGTCTATTACCCAATAGATTTAATATAAATTATTGTTTTTATTAAATTTTAAACCACCACAATGTGACAACTATGTGACAATAAATTGACTTACGTGCAGTGCTCTCTCTCTTCCGACAATTCTATCAACATAGTTATCCACAGATTTGGTGGATAACTAATTAAGAGCCAGTATTGGCGCGGCTTAGACGTTAATCGACAGCATTTTTTGTAAGTAACGACTAACCTTGTGAGAATACCTCAATGGTTACATATTTATGAAAATCTGTATATAAAAACAGTATTCAATAGTTTTTTAATAGCTTTTAGTTATAAATTTATTTATTTAAATTACTAAAGTAACACAGAGCATCCCTGTTTCTTCCACAACTGACATTAACCTAATAATATTCAATGAATTAGCCTTGTAAGCCTGAGTAAAGTCGAAAAAACATGCGTTTCGTTTGTTTTTTGAGCTGAAACAACGCTACATGACATTTTTTGTCCAAACGAAAGAAAATTTTCACGAAGTTTGTTGACACAAGAATCTTACGTCATTAATATTCGCCTCCGTTGAAACACAGGTCCCCCTTAGCTCAGTTGGTTAGAGCGACGGACTGTTAATCCGCAGGTCCCCCGTTCGAGTCGGGGAGGGGGAGCCAAGTTTCAATAGTAAGTAGTAAGATATAGTGTTCCCCCTTAGCTCAGTTGGTTAGAGCGACGGACTGTTAATCCGCAGGTCCCCCGTTCGAGTCGGGGAGGGGGAGCCAACTTACTGGCTCCAGCTCTATTTAAGCAATCCCCTCTATTACCCAAACAATCTTAATTTCAATGCATAGTAGCGTTATGTTTGTTATATGTGTTTTTCAATTTCGATTGCTAACGAATTATGACCCGCATTGTTTTTCTTGTTCAGCTCCTGGTTGTTACTCAACTGCTGTTTAGCAGTTTCAGCCTGGCACAAACCGTATCCACCCCGTCGCCATCGGCCCAGGTATCTGCGCAAAGCTGGCAGATTCTGCAGGAAATCGTAAGTGACGTTGGCGCCCGCCCTGCAGGCAGTTCTAATGAACGCAGGTTGCTGCATGACTTTACCAACCGGTACTGGAGCCAAAGCACAGGAGTTCCCGTTAATAGTCAGCCGGTAACGTTTACTGTACGGGGCAGCAAAAAGCGCAGTGCGAATGTTTGGCTCACGTTTCCAGGCAAATCAGGGGAGCATCTGGTCATCGGTGCTCACGCCGACTCTACGGGAGAAGATGAAGGTTCTCAGGGCGTAACAGATAACGGTATCGCCGTAGCGTTGCTGTTAGCTCTTGGCCAACAGCTCAGCACCATGGAACTTGAAGACTCTGTAACTCTGGTGCTGTTTGGTGCCGAAGAAGTGGGTTTGTTTGGTTCGCAAGCTTTTACAACAGCCCTGCAGAACGACCGTCGTTTCTTAACCGGCGCTCCCTTCCCCACTGCAATGATTAACCTGGATACTATCGCAGGTGGTGATTACCTGTATGTCCACAGTCCGACTAAGAAAGTTTATAAACGATGCGATAAAGTCGAGAGCTATAATTCGTCTGCGTCGGTGCGCGATGCATTGATGAGCGTTGCCAGCGCCAACTCCCTGCCATTTCGGTTACATCCTGCTTATCCTGGTTATCGGGAAGGCGAGACCGGTGAATGGTCAGATCATGCGCCTTTTGCCTGTGCTGGTATTCCTGTCGGTTATATTGAAGCCACCAATTTTTCGATTAATGGGCGTGATGGTTACGACGGCTATTCACAGGCACTGCATCCATCACTGTGGGATTGCTTCGACCGTAGTGAGAAAACCGCCTGTAATCCCGAACAGGAACAACGGTGGGGTTATATCTGGCATACCCAGGCTGATCGCCTGGACAAATTAAATCAACTTTACCCCGGACGACTGCGAACACAATTAAATGCAGTCACTGAACTTCTGTTCAATTTTCTTACCGGCGATAAATCACTTCAGTCAGCCAGTGACTGATCTTCACCCGCCTGTTCCGCATACAAAGGCGCAATCGGTGTAATACATCGTCAATCAATCGGTTAGCCAATCGGTTAGCTAGCAAAAACTAAGTCGAACAACATTGTTAATTGCAGGCAAAATATTAGATAATACGGAGCTAATATTTATGACCTGTCCGGCATCTTAGTCAAACAGGCCCTGATGGCAAAATTCTGAATAACGGTGTAAGCAAAACCTGATGACCGAATTTCTACTGTTACTGATCAGTACAGTCCTGGTAAATAACTTTGTTCTGGTGAAGTTTCTCGGACTCTGCCCGTTTATGGGTGTGTCCAGTAAGCTCGAAACCGCCATAGGCATGTCAATGGCCACCACTTTCGTGCTAACCCTGGCATCCGTGTGCAGCTACCTGGTTGAAACCTACCTGCTGCAGCCTTTGGGCATCAGTTTCTTGCGCACACTAAGCTTTATTCTGGTTATTGCTGTAGTGGTCCAGTTTACTGAAATGGTCGTTCACAAAACCAGCCCGACGCTGTACCGGTTGCTGGGTATTTTCCTGCCTCTGATTACCACCAATTGTGCAGTACTTGGGGTGGCTCTGCTCAATCTCACCGAACAGCATAATCTGGTAGAGAGTATTGTTTATGGTTTCGGCGCCGCAGTGGGGTTTTCACTGGCCATGATATTGTTCGCCGCTATGCGCGAAAGGCTGGCAGCAGCCGACGTGCCTACGCCATTTAAAGGCGCCTCTATCGCTATGATCACGGCCGGATTAATGTCATTAGCTTTTATGGGCTTTAGCGGACTGGTTAAGTTGTAATGTTATTATCTTCATTAATTGCGCTGGGACTCCTGGCGTTGGCATTCGGGCTGGCCCTTGGTTATGCAGCAGTTCGCTTTAAAGTGGAAGGCGACCCGCTGGTTGATCAGGTCGATGCTATTCTTCCGCAGACCCAGTGTGGTCAGTGTGGTTACCCTGGCTGTCGTCCCTATGCAGAGGCCATTGCCAATGGTGATGATATCAACAAGTGCCCGCCAGGCGGCGAATCCACCATTAAGGAGTTGGCTGAGCTGATGGGCGTAGAAGCCAAACCGCTGGATGCCGCGCACGGTGAAGACGCCGCGCCTAAAGTAGCCTACATCCGGGAAGACGAATGTATCGGCTGTACCAAGTGTATTCAGGCTTGCCCGGTAGATGCCATCGTTGGCGCAGCAAAACAAATGCACACGGTAATAACCGATGCCTGCACGGGCTGCGATCTCTGCGTGGAGCCCTGCCCGGTAGATTGTATAGATATGGTCACGGTGGACCCCACTACTGCCTCCTGGCAGTGGGATTTTAATCAAACACCCCGTGGCGACATTCCGGTTAAAGTGATTTCCTGATATGCCGTATGATTTTGAGCAGATAGTCGAGCGCATCGAGCAGCAAAAATTCTGGGCCTTCCCCGGTGGTGTACACCCGGACGGGCGTAAGCACCTGTCCAATCAAACGGCAATCAACACGTTGCCAGTCCCCAAACAGCTGGTTATCCCGATAAAACAGCACATCGGCACCGCAGGCGCTTGTCTGGTGTCAGTTGGCGATAGAGTATTAAAAGGGCAAACGCTTACCAGCAGCCCGCATCCTTTTTCAGTGCCGGTACATGCGCCGACATCTGGATTGGTCACCGCAATTGAAGAGCGCACCACGGCTCATCCCAGTGGTCTGCCAGAGCTTTGTGTGGTTATCGAAGCTGACGGCAACGACACCTGGACAGCACTCAAACCTATCGCTGATTACCAGCATCAGACTAAATCATCGCTGATCAGCGCTATTTGCGAGGCCGGTATTGCCGGCATGGGCGGCGCGGGCTTTCCCACCCATATTAAATCCACCGCGCGCAAAAAAGTTGAGTTCCTGATCATCAACGGGGTGGAATGCGAGCCGTATATCACTGCCGACGACCGTTTAATGCGTGAGTTTGCCTGGCAAATTCGCCAGGGAATCGACATTCTGAGTCACCTGATTGAGCCGAAGGTGGTGATCATTGCCATTGAGGATAATAAGCCTGAAGCTTTCAAAACCATGCAGCAGGTGTGTGACGACACGCCTGCTATTCGCGTTGTGCAAATCCCCACAAAATATCCGGCCGGAGGCGAGAAACAACTTATTCAGGTGTTGACCGGGCGCGAAGTGCCCAGAACCGGTCTGCCGGCAGACATTGGTGTGATGATGTTTAACGTGGGCACCTGCTACGCCATCGCCGATGCCATTTTACACGGTAAGCCATTAATACAGCGGGTGGTTACCGTAACCGGTGAGGCTGTGCAAAAACCACAGAATGTGTGGGCACTGATTGGAACTCCCATAGAGCACCTGCTCAGCCAGGCTCAGTATCAGCTAAAAAAGCAAAAATTGCCCACGGTGATCATGGGCGGCCCGATGATGGGCTTTACACTGCCCACCGTTGAGGTCCCCGTAGTAAAAATCACCAACTGCCTGCTGATCCCCGCCAAGAAGGAATTAAACCTCAGTCAGCGGGAGCTGGCGTGTATTCGCTGTAGTGCCTGTGCCGATGCCTGCCCGGTAAGTCTGCTGCCACAACAAATGTACTGGCACAGTAAGGCGCTGGAGCTTGATAAAGCTGAAGAATACAACCTGTTTGACTGCATAGAATGCGGTGCCTGCGCTTATGTTTGTCCCAGTGAAATTCCGCTGGTGCATTACTACCGTAAGGCGAAAGCACAAATCAGAATACAACGCGACGATAAAGACAAAGCAGAAAAATCCAAACAGCGTTTTGAAGCCCGCAAGGCCCGCCTTGAAAAAGAAAAGCAAGAGCGTGAAGCCAAGCACAAAAAAGCTGCCGCAGCTCGTAAGCAGGCCACGCAACCGGCCACTGGCGAAAACGGTGGAGCAAAAGATAAAGTAGCCGCTGCACTGGCCAGAGCAAAAGCTAAGAAGGCTGAACAGGCTCAGGCAACGGAAAGTCCGGCAGGTGCTGAAACTAAACCTGACGACAACAAAGCTAAGGTCGCCGCTGCGATTGCCCGGGCAAAGGCTAAAAAAGCCCAGCAAGCCGAAGCTCCCGTAGCTGATTCACAAGGTAGTGCTGAAGACGACCGCAAGGCAAAAGTAGCAGCAGCCGTGGCCAGAGCGAAAGCCAAAAAAGCCGCTCAACAAACAGAGCCGGACGACACTGCAAACACAACTGATTCAACACCTGCAGAAAGCGCTGAAGACGCACGAAAAGCCAAGGTAGCCGCAGCGGTTGCCAAAGCCAAAGCGAAGAAAGAAGCAGCGTCAGGGGCGCCAACAGAAAGCTCGGCCGAGACAGGCGATGACAGCGATAGCCGGGAAGCCCAGCGCAAGGCTAAAATCGCCGCCGCTGTCGCCAAAGCAAAAGCTAAAAAACAAGCGGCTGAGCAAGCTGAGAGCGAGCCTCAGGCAACTGAACTGGAACCGCAAGAGCCCGCGCAGGAAGAAGATTCACCGGAAGCCCAGCGCAAGGCTAAAATCGCCGCTGCTGTTGCCAAAGCAAAAGCTAAGAAACAAGCGGCTGAGCATGCTGAGAGCGAGCCTCAGGCAACCGAACATGAACCGGCAGAGCCCGCGCAGGAAGAAGACTCACCGGAAGCCCAGCGCAAGGCTAAAATCGCCGCTGCTGTTGCCAAAGCAAAAGCTAAGAAACAAGCGGCTGAGCATGCTGAGAGCGAGCCTCAGGCAACCGAACATGAACCGGCAGAGCCCGCGCAGGAAGAAGACTCACAGGAAGCCCAGCGCAAGGCAAAAATCGCCGCTGCGGTTGCCCGCGCCAAAGCGAAGAAAGCACAGCGAGAAGCCCAGCAAAGCGGTTCAGAGGATAACGAATAATCATGAAGTTAGTACTATCGAGCTCTCCTCACCAGCATGTGCGTCGGCGTACCGATCAGGTTATGCGACTGGTCATCTACGCCATGGTGCCCGGTGTTATAGCCCAGCTGTACTTTTTTGGCTGGGGCGTGCTGGTACAAATGCTTATCGCCCTGGCTACTGCACTGGTTTCAGAAAGTGCGATTGTGGCCTTACGAAAACGTCAGATTGGTCAGGCGCTACAGGATTACAGTGCCGTGGTAACCGCCCTGCTCTTAGCGGTTAGTTTGCCGCCACTGTTACCATGGTGGATGACTGTTATCGGGACGTTCTTTGCCATTGCAGTAGTCAAGCAACTGTATGGCGGTCTTGGCTTTAACCTGTTTAATCCTGCCATGGCAGCCTATGTGATGCTGCTGATCTCTTTCCCGGCCGCGATGAGCAGTTGGTTGCCTCCCGGCGAACTGGCCGCTCACGCCGTTACCTTCGGCGATGTTGTCAGCGTGATTTTTACCGGGTTTAGTCAAAGCGGGTACGATATTAACCAGCTCAGAGCCGGTATAGACGGCGTCACCATGGCAACGCCGCTGGACTATGTCAAAACCCAGGTGAGCCAGGGTTACACTTATACCGAGGCCATTAATCACCAGCAATTTACCGATAGCTTATGGTCGTCAGCCAGTCTGGGATGGAGCGAGGTGGCGCTGGCCTATTTGCTGGGTGGTCTGGTGTTAATTCAACAGCGGATCATCAGTTGGCATATCCCCGCTTCGCTTATCGCAGGCGTTGCCGTCACCGCCACTTTTTTATCTATGATTAATGGTGATGTTTATGGCTCGGCATTGTTTCACTGTGTTAACGGGGCAGTATTGTTTGGCGCCTTTTTCATTGCCACCGACCCGGTTTCAGCATCCACTACACCCCGCGGCCGGCTTATTTTTGGCGCTGCTATCGGCTTTTGGACGGTTATTATTCGCACCTTTGGGGGTTATCCCGATGCTATCGCGTTTAGTGTAGTGATCATGAACATGGCGGTACCGCTTATCGATTATTACACGCAGCCCAAGGTTTATGGCCAGCAGCGCCCGGTTAAGCAAACGGAAGGAGAGCCCTGATGCCGCTAAACAGCATTACCAAAAACGGCCTTATTCTTACCGGTTTTGCCCTGGTTACCACTGGCCTGATTGCCATTACCTTCGACGGTACCAAACAGCGTATTGATGAACAGCGGGCTAAAAAAAAGCTGGCAACCCTCAATGAGGTGGTTCCGCCAGCACTGTATGATAATCAGCTTTACCTGGACTGTATTACTATTGACGCCAGCGCTCTGGGTGATGAGCCCAAATCCGTTTACCGAGCACGTCAAGGCGGTAACGACGTGGCCCTGGCGTTAGAATTTACCGCCCCCGATGGCTACAGCGGCGATATTGACCTGATAGCTGGCGTTGCTATTAACGGTGAGGTACTCGGCGTAAGAGTATTATCGCATCAGGAAACCCCGGGGCTCGGTGATAAGATTGAAATGAGCGTCAGTGACTGGATGCTGTCATTTAATGGTAAATCGTACGATGAAGACCAGGCCAAGCGCTGGCAGGTAAAAAAAGACGGTGGTCAGTTTGACCAGTTCACCGGCGCCACCATTACCCCCAGAGCTGTGGTTGGCAGTGTAGCGCGCACATTGGCTTATGTTGAGGCCAACCAACATAAGCTGTTCAACACGCCAAGCAACTGTCAGGCTGCAGCGCCGACCGGAGGACAGCATTAATATGTTTAAGCAGCTCACTATTGATGGATTATGGAAAAACAATCCTGCACTGGTACAGCTTCTCGGGCTCTGCCCGCTGCTTGCGGTTACATCAAGCGTTATTAACGGCCTGGGTCTGGGTCTGGCTACGGCACTGGTTCTGATTGGCTCAAACGCAACCGTGTCGATCATTCGCCACTGGGTTACCCCGGCGATTCGTATTCCGGTATTTGTCATGATCATCGCCGCCTTCGTGACTATCATTCAGCTGTTGATGAACGCCTTCACCTACGAGCTTTACCTCGCTCTGGGGATATTTATCCCTCTTATTGTGACGAACTGCGCCATTATCGGTCGCGCTGAAGCCTTTGCATCGAAGAATCCTTTACCGGTTTCGGCCTTTGATGGCCTGATGATGGGGTTAGGCTTCACGTTTATTCTGGTGGTGCTCGGCGGGCTAAGGGAACTGCTGGGTAACGGCACCCTGTTAAATGGTGCAGAGCGACTTTTTGGGGCTGGCGCAGAGACCTGGAAAGTCACTGTATTTACCACTGAACATCCCTTTTTACTGGCCATTTTGCCGCCCGGCGCATTTCTGGGCATGGGCCTGCTGATTGCAGTGAAAAACGTTATCGATAAGAAAATGGCAGAAAAAGCCGCTGCCAGTGAAACCAAAACAGTTGTCCGCGCGCGGGTAACTGCAGAGAGTTAGAAGTAATGAATAAAGCCAAACGACTGGAAATTTTAACCCGTCTTCGTGATGCCAATCCGCACCCGACCACCGAGCTCAATTTTTCCAGCCCGTTTGAGCTGCTGGTTGCGGTAACCTTATCTGCTCAGGCCACCGATGTAAGTGTCAATAAAGCGACCGATAAGTTGTTTCCGGTAGCCAATACGCCAGAGGCCATTTATGCACTGGGCGTTGACGGTTTAAAAGATTACATTAAAACCATTGGCCTGTTTAATTCGAAGGCGCAAAACGTCCATAAGCTTTGCCAGATCCTGATTGAACAACACAACAGTGAAGTACCAGAAAGTCGCGAAGCCCTGGAAGCTCTTCCCGGCGTGGGCCGTAAAACCGCTAATGTGGTGCTTAACACCGCCTTTGGCTGGCCTACTATCGCGGTAGACACCCACATTTACCGCGTTTCCAATCGCACCAAGTTTGCCATGGGCAAAAATGTCGACAAGGTCGAAGAGAAGCTCCTTAAAGTCGTACCGAAAGAGTTTAAGGTTGACGTTCACCATTGGCTGATCCTGCATGGCCGGTATACCTGCCTGGCCAGAAAACCTCGGTGCGGCTCCTGTATCATCGAAGATTTGTGCGAATACAAAGACAAAATCGACGACTGATCCTGAAACTCATTGCTATCCGGCTGCACCTGAAGGTAAATTTCATCCGGCGTAACACCTAATCAGTTGTCAGCTTGAGCATCCGGTAGTGGTTAAGCAGCCTTCCATAAAGCGTTATCTTGACCCTGACGTCAGTCAGGTTAGAAGTCGACTTTGCTTTTAGTAAGGGCGTCAACTACGCCGGCCAAAGCCTGATAGTAGCCAATCAATACCACTATCAGGTACTTCCCCATCAGCACAATCGCATAGAGCTGTTTGATCAGAGATAAGGATACGATCTTCTCTCAAATGTCTGCTTACACCGCCAGGTCGGCTGCTGCCGGCCTTTTATCATTACAATCGGCCGCTGCCTATCAGCCCGATAATCATACTGGCAAAACCAACCAGCAGCGCGCCGTACAGGCCAATGTTACCCCAACACCGTTGCCAGAAGGCCTGACGCTCTGAATCAGCCGATAAGGTTTTACTATCGAACAGGTCATACATTATCACCCGCTGCATTTTCTTCACCTGTACGCTTAACCCTCCGGCAAATAAAGTATAAGCCAGTACCGGCATTACCCAACCGGTGGTTAACTCATAAGCGGCAGCCAGCAATACGCCAGTGGCCAGTACCCAGATAACGGTAATTTTGCGCAGCTGTTTAAGGCGTACTTTCTGACTTTCCATGGTCATATTCTTAAGCGGTAACCGGGTACTCCAGAACACACTCAAAGCTCCCAGTAAAGCGGCAAAGAATGCGCCGCTTAGCAGAATTTTCAGCACACCAGCACCGCCAGATTTCGCTAACACCGTACCACCAGAGGCCTGGGCAGGCGCGCTGACACTGGCTCCGGCCAGCAGTATAGAAGTAATAGTTAACGTGGGTGCAGTGGTTAAAATAAGCTGGCCGTAGCGTTCCATCAAACTGGCCTTTAATGCTTTGCGCGCCCGGCTTAGCCGCTGGCGAACCAGCTCCGGCGAAACAGAAAGTAACTCTGCAACCTGACTGGCAGACTGATCTTCCCGGTAGTACAGCAACACCATTTCGCGGCTTTCTTCAGGCAGTTCATCCACCACTTGCTTAAGGAGCAATCCTGTTTGTTCGCGGCTCAGGCGGGTCTCTGGCGGCAATTCGTCATCACAATAGGCGGCGAATAAGGCATCGGCCTCCTCACCGCCCACGCGGTCTGCCAGACGATTATCGCGCAGGTAATTATAGGCCGCATAGCGCGCCGACTGACGTACCCAGGGTAAAAAGCTGGCCGCATTTTTAAGCGTGTGCAGCTTTTGCCAGCAATTGATAAACACCTGCTGGGTAATTTCCTCACTGGCATCAAGATCGCGGGTAATCGCCAGCGCGATGCTGGCTATGGTATTGCGACTGGCCGCCACCAGCCGGTTGAATGCGGACTCATCGCCATGCTGTGCGGCAATCACATCGTCACTTGAAATCACGCCTTGTGCACTCATTCTGTTGCTCCTTGCTGAGAGGTGGTCTCTCCCTGACACACTGCACTTAAAACATGTGGTTCTGCGTTTGCCACCCATACCGCAACTACAATGGCAACAATGTCTCCTAAGGTGGGATTACGAGTCTTACTGCACAACCTGATTAGTTTATTCTCCATTGTACTGGCTTCCTTTAAGCATCCATTTTATATAAGGAAACTGCCAATCACCAAAGTGTGACACTACTGCGAAAAAAATCACAATTCCTTTAAACGCCCGGGCGCGACGTTCAAACCAGCTATTTAGGCTGCTGGTCACAATTTACTTTAATCTGCTTTGCAGATTAATTACAGTGCCACAATAAACGCTGTCACTGTCATACTCTTGAAAAACAGCTGAATCATAATATCTGATTAAGGAGCTTTTTATGCGAATGTTACACACCATGTTACGGGTCAAAGACCTGGATGCTTCCCTGGCGTTCTACGTGGATACCATGGGCATGAAGTTACTGCGCAAAAGCGAGAATACTGAATACGAATACACCCTGGCATTTGTAGGTTATGCCGATGAGTCTGAGCAAGCGGTCCTGGAATTAACCTACAACTGGGGAGATAACGAGTATGATCTTGGCAATGCCTATGGTCACGTTGCTTTCGCCGTTGAGGATATCTACACCTTTTGCGAACAGCTGGAAGCGAAAGGTGCAGATGTTTATCGCAAACCGGGGCCGGTAAAAGGCGGTAAAACCGTGATTGCCTTTGTTCGCGATCCGGACGGTTATGCCATTGAATTAATCCAACCTGAGTAACCTTTTGTGTTAAAACTCTCTGTAAAAACACTGCGTATCCTGTCACTGACTGCTCTGGTGTCATTTCAATCCATGGCGTTCGATATTATTGCTCATCGCGGCGCGTCGGGTTACCTGCCGGAGCATACACTGGCGTCCACGGCTATGGCCTACGCCCAGCAACCAGACTATATTGAGCAGGATCTGGTGATGACCAGCGATGGTCATCTGGTAGTGTTACATGATATTCATCTGGAAACGATTACCAATGTGGAAACGGTTTTCCCCAACCGGCACCGCGAAGACGGCCGTTATTATGCGCTGGACTTTACCCTGGCTGAACTCAGGTCATTAAACGTCCACGAGCGCACCGATGCAAAGGGCAAGCAGGTCTATCCAAATCGATATCAGGGCAATGGTCAGTTTACTGTTGCAACATTTGAGGAACATATCAGCACTATCCTTTCTCTTAATGCGACTACCGGTGGTTCCGTGGGTTTGTATGCTGAAATCAAATCCCCTGCCTGGCATCGGGAACAGGGCGTGGATATCAGTAAAGCGGTGCTTGAGGTATTGCGCGAACATCATCTCGATGATGCCAGTGCCAATATTTATATTCAGTGTTTTGACTTTGAAGAAATCAAACGGCTTCGTCAAACGCTTGGCGCAAAGGTTAAGCTTATCCAACTCATTGCAGAAAACAGCTGGCAGGAAACGCCAACCGACTACGATGCACTGAAAACGGCAGCTGGTATGCAGGAGGTTAGCAGGTACGTTCAGGGGATAGGCCCGTGGCTCGGTCACGTTACCCGTTACGAGCAAAATCAGCCTACCACCGAACTCACCACCTGGGTACAGGCGGCTCAACAGGCCGGTCTGTTAATACATCCCTATACCTTCCGAACTGATGCCCTGCCACCGGGTATTTCTGCCACACAGCTGCTGATGCTGATGGTAAAAAAATGGCAGTTTGACGGCGTCTTTACCGATCAGGTGCCGCCGGTGAAACGCTTTCTTCAAAGCCAGTAACCACCAACCCTATAAAAAAGCCGCGAAAAGTTATCGCGGCTTTTTTATGCTTCATCTGATTCAGGATTTCGCCATTCTGACCACTACTCTACGGTTTGTTGCCCGCGACTGACTGGTGGTATTGGGTGCAATATGACGTTTCTCACCGTGCCCGGTGATTGCAATACGATCCTCACCTACACCTAAGTCGGTAAGGAAGTTTTTTACTTCGTTGGCGCGTTTTACCGATAGTTGCTGATTATTCCAGGAACCGCCGTAGCTATCGGTATAGCCATCAAGCAGTACCAGTTCCAGCTCGTTATCCTCACGCAAATAGTCACCAATCATTTGCAGGCGTCGTTTGGAGTATTTAGATAACTCGGTAGAGTTTTTCTCATAGCTCAGCACTGTGTAGCTGATGTCGTCAAAGCTGTATGGCAGTAAGTTAGCTACGCAGCTGACAAACTCCTGATACACCGGCGCAAAGTTACTGGCATTCAGCCCTACAGCAACTTTGTCATTCGGGTTGTACCAATCCTGATAATAAATGGTTGGCCAGAACCCTTTTTCCAGCTCACTGAGCATGGTCCAGGCGGTATCTTCGGGCAAGTCACCATCGTACTGGGTGCGCAAGGTCATATCAGCAATTTGCCGGGCCCTGACGCCGGGCATCCACTTCGGGGGGACCGCATAAACCGCCGCCGTGCCAAACTTCTTAGGCAGCAGATTCATATCCAGCACAAACTCCATGTTGAGCTGCTTTGACGCCTCACTGGTAAACTGGGCTTCACCGTATCCGGGTAATGCATGGCTGAGAGTACAGCTGAGCCGGGTTTGCTCGCTGAGTTGCCACTGTGAGCTTTCTACCGTTGAATGGTACTGACGCAGCGATGCCTGCACAGGCGTAGCAGCCATCCCTAACAATCCAATGGAAAATGAAATAAGCGAAACCGATTTCAACATGTATAGCCTCAGCAATCGATAAACCTGTTAACCTTCGTCTCTATCTTATCGTCAACGAACAATAAAAGTTTAGCACCGGGTAGATAGTCAGCGCTAATATTGACATAATTCTCCCCCTGATGAGAACTGAAGTTTGCTTAACCGAACGCCGGGTCCATTCACCATTACCGTCAGGTTTACTATTCAACCACCAGATTTAGAGTGATATGTCACAAACAATTCCCCCCTTGTCACAGCGCTTCAGAGGCTACTTTCCGGTCATTATTGATGTCGAGACTGCGGGCTTTAATGCCGCCACCGATGCCTTGTTAGAAATTGCAGCCGTGACTCTGAGCATGGACAGCGATGGTATGCTGGCGCCGGCCGAAACCTTTCATGCGCACATTACGCCGTTTGAGGGGGCAAACCTGGAACAGGCCGCACTCGATTTTAATGGTATCGATCCGGACTGCGCGTTACGTGGCGCAATTAGTGAAGATGAAGCGATGAAAGGATTATGCAAACATGTTCGCAAGCTGCAAAAAGCCGCTGACTGCCAACGCAGCGTGATTGTGGCGCATAATGCCACGTTCGATCAGGGATTTGTGAATGCGGCGATTGAACGGTGCAATATTAAACGTACGCCATTCCACCCGTTTGTTTCATTTGATACCACCACACTTGCCGGGCTTGCGTTAGGACAAACCGTACTGGTAAAAGCCTGCCAGGCCGCCGGCATCAGCTTCGATCAGAACGAAGCTCATTCTGCCCTCTACGATGCCGAAAGAACCGCCGAATTATTCTGCTATATCGTTAATCGCTACGCCAGTCTGGGCGGCTGGCCATTGCCCGTACCTGACGAAAACTAAGTTTAACAACTAGCACTATAAACATAGTCATGGCTCGTCTGGCCGATAAAATCAAAAGCAAAAAAAAGAGGCACCGGAGTGCCTCTTTTCATTAACTAAATCTTGATTAAAGTTCTTCTGACTTCTCAGACAGATACTTAGCAACACCTGCAGGGCTTGCGTCCATACCCGCTTTACCTTCAGTCCAGCCAGCCGGGCAAACTTCACCGTGCTCTTCGTGGAAATCCAGCGCATCAACCATACGTAACATTTCATCGATATTACGACCTAAAGGCAGATCGTTAACTACCTGATGGCGTACCTGACCTTCTTTGTCGATCAGGAAAGAACCACGGAACGCAACACCTGCTTCCGGATGCTCAACGTCATAGGCCTGACAAATTTCGTGCTTGGTGTCAGCAACCAGCGTGTATTTAACCGGCCCGATACCGCCTTCATTTACAGGGGTGTTACGCCATGCGTTGTGCGAGAACTGAGAATCGATTGATACACCGATAACCTCAACGCCACGCTTAGTGAATTCTTCGTAACGCTTATCAAAAGCAATCAGTTCTGACGGACATACAAAGGTAAAGTCCAGTGGATAGAAAAAGACAACTGCTTTTTTGCCTTTAATGGCTTCGCTCAGGGTAAAGCTGTCAACAATTTCACCACTGCCTAACACGGCTGCTGCAGTAAAATCCGGGGCTGGACGTCCAACAAGTACGCTCATATCTATTCTCCATTTTCATTATGTGAATGGCAGTAGTTGTGATCTATATCACATCAGTATCTGCTGCTGCCTGATATAGTGAGTGCAATAAATGAAAATACAATTGACGTTACAGACTTTTTTAAACTCATCAGACCAGATGGCCTGTATATTTCCTCAATATGTGACCGAACCATCATAAATCTGCACAAAATATTTGCAATAACCTCAAATAACAATTATTATCATTTGCATATTGTTATTGGAGTTTATGTTTTATGTATGTCTGCATGTGTTACGGTGTAACAGATACCGCGATACGCAAAGCGGTAACCGACAGTGGCGTTGGCAATATACGTGATCTGCGTGAACAGCTGCAATTGGGCTCGCAATGTGGCAAATGCATACAAATGGCCCAACAGGTCATCGACTCGACAATCATTAACGAAAGTTTATTTAAGGACGTTGGCTAACGTCCTTTTTTGTCCCACATTTTTACCAACCCCCTATAAACGCAATAAACCCATAACGCCCATCAAATCCCCCCGGACTCGTCGACGGGTATTTCGCTCCGGCAACAAAGCGATGTGGATTTAATTCAGGCTGGGTATTAAAGACATTATTGATCCCCATCGTTAACTTCCAGTCTTCTGCAAGTTTATAGGACCATCGCGCATCCATAGTGAAACGCCCTGGCGCTTCGATATCGTAGCCGGCCGAAGCGTCGAGATGATCTTCATAAAAGGCACCAAAATAATGAACTTGCCAGGCTAACTGGTGCGCACCGAATGATTGCGTCAGGCTGATGTTAGCCCGGTAAGCTGGCAGGTTGTCCTCGAGCATTCTGATCCGCTGGGTTGTGAGATTTACGGCGCCGTCCCGCTGCTCGTAATCCTGCGCAGTTACACGGATCACCTGGGTATCAGTCCAGTTTAACGTGGCTAATAACTGATGCTGCCAGCCCTGCCAGTCGAACTGCCAGTTAAACACCAAGTCAAGCCCCCGGGTGCGGGTATCAAAATCATTGGTGAAAAACTTCGCGCTGCGATACGTTTCAGCCTCTTCAAACCCCTGTTCAAGTAATAGCCCGACGGTTTGTTCATCCAGTTCTATGGCCGACGTTGTGCTAATACGATCCGCTAAATAGATCTGATAGAAATCCAGTGTAAGTTGCGCAGCAGGCGACAGACTGGCCATCAGGCCCACACTAAAATTAACCGATTCTTCCGGCGTTAATTCGCGGGCTCCCAGCTTTACCGCCACACTGTTGGTAGGTGGTAAAGTGATCTGATCTTCCAGTCCATTAAGACCAAATTTAGTACTGATATTAATGATATTGCTCTGCCCGACAGTAGGTGCCTTAAACCCGGTACTTACCGAAGAACGATACGCAAGGGTTTCAGTGGCCTGCCAGCGAAGGCTTAGCTTACCATCTACGTGAGTACCAAAATCAGAAAAGTCTTCCGCTCTGAACGCCGCCGTAGTGAACCAGGTATCACTTAAAGGCATGGTTAAATCTACATAAACAGCCCGTGTTTCTCGCTGCCACTCACCGGATGTTTCTGGTCGATAGCCCGGAAAGCCGTTAGCGCCCACCGAAAACCCGGCGCTCACCCCCTGGCGATTTTGCGCAAAACGTCCTACCTCGTAGGAAGCCTGTTCGCCAGCAATTTGCCGGTAACGCTCGCTACGCCATTCCAGTCCCAACGCCAGGGTAAATGGCTCATAGAAGCCGGTAGGCAGACTTTTGAGGAGCCCGATACTGGCATTACGCTCAATTTGCGCAGCCCCTCCGGGCCGAAATGTGGTGGGCGAATCAGGCCCAAGCGAGGGGTTAACCGTGTTATTAATGTAATAACGAATACCGGAATAGCCCGCTCCTACACTTACATCGTACAGCCAGGCATCACCAAACTCACCGCGACTGCCGGCGTAAAATGTGCCATCTTTCACCCGGCCACCAAAGCGCGGCGTAAACCCGCCTGGAAACCATTCGTTAAACGCAAAACAGTTACGCCCCACCGCACTTTGTTCATCGGCAATTTGTTGGTATGTAGCACTAGCCAGTACATTATCACCCGTTAACAGAATGGTTGGGCATTCAATGCCTTCACCTAAGCCGTCCAGGTCGGCAATTAGCAGTTCACCAGGCTGGCTCGCACCAGCGACGAATACGCCCTGCCGACGCTGCGGATTGCGGAAATAAAACTCCCCTTCCATATCCCGACTGGTGCCCAGCGCAAAAGCGTATACTTCATGCTGGCGGGAAACAGGCACAACTAGATTTGCCGCTAGCTTAACATCTCGATCCATGGCTGCACTGCCCCACTTTTGCGCGGGTATCGCGATAACTTTATTGCCGGCATCAAGCAGTGCCTGGGCATCCTCGCGCTGAACACTGCGGTCGGTAGGATTTTGCTGTTGATACTCGGCACTCAGCTGCAGAGCCCCCTTCTGGCCAATAGCCAGCCCCTGACTTACCTGCACGCTGACCTGCTCTCCATCACCGGCTGAATACTGACCGCCAGTGAATGAAATACTGCCCTGCCCCGGCGTACTTTTCAGTTTAAAGTTCATCACTCCGGCAATGGCATCAGAACCATATTGGGCCGCTGCACCATCGCGAAGTACTTCGGCCTGTTCTATAGCACTCACCGGCAATACCGAAATGTCCGGCCCCTGGGCACCATCAGACAAACCGCCGCCCAAAAATGTGATCACGGCCGAACGGTGGCGGCGTTTACCGTTTACCAGCGTTAGCGTGTGATCAGATGCCAGCCCGCGAAGATTTGCCGGTCGCACCAACATAGCCGCATCGTTGGTGGTTTGCGCACTGACATTAAATGATGGGAGCACCTGAGTTAACGCATCGAGCATGGTCTGACTGCCGGCAAAAAAAGGATTATCGGTAGCAATAATATCCAGTGGCACCGCCGAATCGTATGCTCCACGTGCTGATGCCCGGTTACCCAGCACTGAAATACGCTCGTATACGGGCCCTTCATCAATGGTTATTTTGGAGCTTTCTTCGCGGAGCGCGTTAACTGGAGGCTCAGTCTGTCTGGGAACAATGGTCAGATAACCTTTATTATCCCTATGAATGGTGAGAGGAGAGTTTTCTAATAAAAGGTTAAGCGCTTCCTCCAGAGTATATTGCCCCTGGATCCCCGGCAACACAACCTGCTGGGCCAGCTCAAAGGGAAACAACAACGTCGTTCTGGCCTGACCGGCCAGTTCGATAAGGGATTTATCGGCGGTTTGTGGCCTCACTGAAAAGTCATACTGTGGCGCTGTTGAGTATTCTTTAATAGCGCCCAAAACGGGTGGTACCGGCCAGGCAGCCACCAGCAAAAAAGTAAAAAGCCAACAATGAGAACAACGTTTGCGCAATGTTACTTGTTAAAGTTAGGTAAAATTCCGCTAATAGTTACACAAAGCGGCAGGTCGTGCACTTTTTTATCACGCCCCCGATTTGGTATGCAGATGAATAGTCTTATCAGACCCTTCATAGGAGCTGATAGCAAAACTATTTTCCAGTGCGGCCAGCAAGCCTTTTATATCCCCTACCCGGAAATAGCCCGCTACCCGGGTAGCCTTAAGTGCTTCATCATCAATCACAAACTTAACCTGTGTATAGCGGCTGATTTCCTGTAACGCCTGGGGTAGTTGCTCGCCGGTAAAGACAATCTGGCCATCTTGCCAGGCAAGACTCTGGGCAATTTCTGATTGCGTCAGCGACTCTCTTGGCGAAACTTTATCACTGACCAGCACTTTTTCGCCGGCGAACACCATTACGCCTTCCCGAGCGAACACCGGTTGCGGTTGTTGCTCTGAAGCCGCCTCATTTGACTGCCTGGAAACCCTGACTTTACCTTCAGTCACAGTCAGTTCAAATGCCTTGGCTCGGGTAAACTGCATATTAAACGCGGTGCCTACCGCCGTTACTGCATTGTTACCGGCTGATACCGTAAAAGGTTTTGCCGGGTCTTTGGCAACCTCAAAATGTGCCTCGCCTTTAATTAGTGCTACCTGACGGGAGTCGGCGTAAAAGGCCACATGAATTTCGGTATCGGTGTTTAAATAGACTCTTGAACCATCAGCCAGAGTAACGGTTTTCTGTTCGCCTACCAGTGTCTGGCTATGCTCCGTTAGCATTACCTGCTGCGCAGGTTCACCGGGGCTGCTCAGCCACTGCCAGCTAATTAATCCGCTGAGCATAAACACAGCCGCAGCACTGATAAGCCAGCGCCTGGATGGTGATGATTTCGTGGGTTTTTGCACCGGTGCCAGTTCCCGTACCGTGTTCATCACACTTATCTCATCCCACAATGCTGCCATCTCTGCCAGTACTTTCTGATGAGAAGGATTGCTGGCGATCCAGTCTTTCAGTACTTCGGTTTCCTGCACCGTGAGCCCACGATCAATAGCGGCTATCCAGTCACATGCGGTAGCCTGTATGGTTTCTTTACTGTTAAATTGACTTACATTACTCATAACTACTATTGACCTACCCCAGATTTGACTGACTGTCGTCAGCGCGCTGAGGCTGCTGTTGGCGAGCCAGGAACTGAGCGCATTGCATAAGCCCTTTAGCCACATGTTTTTCCACTGTACTTTCACTGAGTTGCAGCAGCTCGGCGATATCGCGCTGACTCATATCGTACACTTTCTTCAGCAAAAAAACGCGCTTAACTTGTGCCGGCAAACTTTCCGTTGCCTGGCAAAAATGAATAAAACGCTGTTTACTTTCAAACTGTTTTTCCAGTGACGCATCCATATTGCTGTGTGACAACAGATCCATATTCTCAACCTGGTCATTCAGCTTATGCGCCGCCCGGGACACATGATTAAGGGCGAGATTACGCACCGTTCTTAACATGTAAGTCCGCTCGTACTGAATTTCCTGATTTAATTCAGCTTCATAACTTTTAACAAAGGCATCCTGCACTATATCTTCAACGTCGTTATCGTCCACAATATTTGCCACCGCTCGCATCAGACGCAGGCGGTATTTCAAATAAGTTGCGGCAATTTTAGAGTGTCCGCTCATTGTTCGGTATCTGGCAACATGGCTACTATTACATTAAACAAACAACCGGCCGGGCTACCCCGGCCGGCCAGTGGCATTATTCTACCTTAAAAAGTATAGATACCTCTTACATAATAAAAGCCACCGTTGATACCGATTGGCGATGTTGTCGGGTATTTAGAACCGGCAATTTCGTTATCCCACATCACGTTGCGATCAGGACGCTCATCAAACAGATTCTTGGCACCGACCACCAGTTGCAGGTCATCAGTAAAGTGATAGCCCACTTCCATATCAAAGGTAAACTCAGCGCTGACATTATCGATAGGCAGCCCGGAATCCAGGTGATCTTCATAAATGCTGCCAGCATAGTTCATGCGACCTAAGATACGCCAGTCACCATTAGTATGATTTGCTGTCAGGCTATAACGAATGGCCGGCAGGTTGTCTTCCAGCATATGGATCCGTTCGGCTGAGATGTTATCTGACGCATCATCGACGGTAGTCGATGTCCAGTTATAAGCCAGCGCAAGCTTGGTTTCACCGCCGTACATGTCGAAAGAATAGTTAGCGACGATATCCACACCTTCAGTGGTGGTATCAAAATCATTGGTAAAGAAACTGACTTCAGAGAAGCTCGAGGCATCCTCTACGCCCTGAGCAAGCAAGGCTTCAATGTCTTCTTCCGTTAAGCTGATACCCGAAGTGGTGCTGATCCGATCGGTCACCTCAATGTTGTAGTAATCCACTGTCAGGAACAAGCCGTTGTCAAACTCAGCGACCATACCAACGCTCATGCTTTCAGACTCTTCCGGCGTTAACTGTGTACCGCCCTTCTGAACAGAAATCGGATCGGTAGGTGGCAGGGTTGCACGGTCGATAAGGCGACCATCAGTACCAAATGCGGTAGTTACGTTACGCACGTTACTCTGGCCAATGGTTGGCGCTTTAAAACCCGTGCTGAAAGCACCTCGGAATGCAATGGCATCAGTTGCCTGATAGCGCAGTGATATTTTCCCCTTGGTGGTGTCACCAAAGTCTGAAAAGTCTTCATAACGAACGGCCGCCGTTAACAACAGATCGTCAGTCAGATACGCTTCTGCATCCAGATACAGCGCAATATTGTGGCGCGAGGCTTCACCGGCACTACGGGTAGACAAGCCAGGAAAACCATTTGAGCCAATACCAAAGCCTTGTGACGCCAACGGTCCAATAGCAAAAGATGCCGGATCGCCTGCTTCACTCTCGTAAGTCTCATGGCGGTACTGGAAACCACCGGCCAGATAAACCGGCTCAGACAGCCCCATATCGATGGGCTTGGTTAGGTCGATATCCAGTGATTTTTCGGTTTGGGTGTACATACCCGGTTTGAATGAGGTGGGTGTATCCGGCCCGAGGGAAGGGTTGATGGTATTGCTGATAGCAAAGTCAACGGAATTCTGACCGAAGTTCAGGCTCACGTCATAACCAATTTCATTGCCCAGTTCGCCGCTCGTACCAAACACCAGTGACATGTCTTCCACAGTGCCGCCAAAACGCGGTGTAAAACCGCCCGGGAACATTTCGTTAAAGGCAAAACAGTTAGCACCTACAGCGGTAGAGTTATCCGCTATCAGGCCGTAATCTGCGTCATCCAGCACATTACCATCGGTAATGCGCACTAACGGACACTCAACGCCGGTACCAACGCCATCCAAATCGCCCACCAACAACAATGGCGTGCCGTCTTCATCCGTGCCGCCATCGGCAACACCGCCACGGGTATGTGGGTTACGATAATAGAATCCGCCTTCGACTTCACGCTCTGCGTAGTTACCAAACAGGTACAAACGGGAATCATCGCTTAAATCCATTCCGAGATTGGCAAATAACTTAAGATCATCTTTGATTTCCGGGCTACCCCAGATTTGGGCTGGATCGGCAACAGCGGTATTGCCAGCAGCAATTAGTGCGGCAGCATCGTCACGCTGAACACTGCGCGAGGTTGGATTAGCGGTACGGTACTCACCGGTGAAGTTAGCGAAACCATCGTCACCCAAAGGTAAACCGATATTACCGCTTAACTGCATCATGTCACCATCGCCTTCATAGTATGAACCGTAGCGGGCTTCAAATATGCCACCTTCAGCACTGTCTTTGAGCACGAAGTTGACCACACCGGCAATAGCATCTGAACCGTACTGAGCTGCGGCGCCGTCCCGCAGTACCTCAACCTGCTTTAAGGCAGCTGCCGGGATCGTTGAAATATCAGGCCCCTGAGCACCGTCAGACAGGCCGCCGCCTAAGAAAGTAATTACCGCAGAACGGTGACGACGCTTACCGTTAACCAGCACCAGAGTATGATCCGACGCCATACCGCGCAGGTTAGCCGGACGCACCAGAGTGGAAGCATCATTGATTGGCTGGTCGTTAACGTTAAACGAAGGCACAACCGTTTGCATCATGGATACCATGTCGGTAGAACCCTGATTAACAAACTCTTCTTCGGAAATAATATCGATAGGTACCGCAGAATCACCAATCGAACGCGGCGCGGCACGGGTACCGACAACGGCGATTTTCTCAACCGATTTAGCGTCGGCATCATCCTGAGCCAGAGCGGGGGTAGCAACAACACTGGTGGCGGCTACAGAAGCTGCCAGCACCAGACGAAGTTGTGCTGAAATTCTCGTCAAACTTGTTTTCATAATGGTTTCCCGGATTGTTTTTTTTGGTCGGTACTGCCATCTGTTATTTTCAAACAAAATACCGGCCTTTTTATCTGTTTACTTTTACCTTCAACACTGCCTGGGCAAGCCCCGACAGCAACCGTTTTATAGACTCTAAACAGTTAATAAACAAACAAAAAATGCCAAATTAAAAATATATTTTCAGGTGATAGAGGATCGGGTTTTGTGACTTGTCTATAGGTATTTGGCCAGCTAAAAAAAGTACTGATCCGGGGTGTTTTTCAGGTCCATTTTCGCTTTAGCGGGATCGAGTAGGAGGCGGGATTACTCCCGCCGTCCTCTCACACCACCGGGCATACGGTTCCGTACCACGGCGGTTCCTGTCTGTATTGACCATAGCCAATACCTGAGTCTGTTTCGTGCATCGTGTCGCCGCTTTATCGTTTAGAACTCCGCAAACACCGCCCAGGTTTCCGACCCTTCTTGTATATTTGTCCCGGAGCAATGATTCTTCATTGCCTTGTGTTCCGATAACGCGAGAGCACGCGTGACTTGCCGCTCGTGACAGGTTCAGCCCTTCGTGCTAT
>NZ_PVNP01000211.1:21279-51258 GCF_002993365.1 Marisediminitalea alba | reverse complement strand
AAATGAACGATCTACTCATCCAACAATTACAGCAACTGCGCATGACAGGGATTGCGGATATGTTAAAACAGCAACGCGCTCAACCCAACACCTACTGTGAATTAGCCTTCGAGGAACGGTTGTCCCTGCTGGTTGACCATGAAATGAACCAAAGACGGACAAACCGCATCAACCGACTTCGTAAACAGGCACGACTCAGGTTAAATGCAACACCGGAAGAACTGTCATACGACAATGGCCGCGGATTACAAAAGCCAAGAATGGCCGATTTATTAAATGGCGGATATCTTAGTCATCATCAGAATATCATTGTTACCGGAGCCACAGGTGGCGGTAAAACCTATGTAGCTTGTGCGCTTGGTGAACAAGCGTGTCGCCAGGGAATACGTGTTGGTTACTGGCGATTACCACGATTAAACGAGCACTTACACATCGGCCACGCTGATGGCAGTTACACCAAGCAGCTAGCAACGATAGCGAAACAACAGCTACTGATCCTGGATGACTGGGGACTGGAAAAACTCACCGTCAAACAGGCAACAGACTTACTGGAGGTGGTAGAAGACAGGCACGGCGTAAGTAGCACCATCATCTGTAGTCAGCTACCTGTAGAGCAATGGCATTCAATGATAAGTAACGGCACGGTTGCCGATGCGCTACTAGATCGCCTCATCCACAATGCTCACCGGATAACCCTCACTGGGGAGTCAATGAGAAAGCAACAAACCATGAGGTAAATACCTGTGGCAGACTGCGGTCTGCCACAACTACTGATCGGGCAAGCCATAATACCAGTGATCGGGTGTATCAGAATTGGGGTGATCGAGAGGCCGGAATTAGTGATCGGGAAATGCCTAATACGCAGCTGTTCCTAAAAACCACCAGACTGAAGTGTTATCGAGGTTGAGTTCTGCAAAATCCATAATTCGGTTTACAAGGTGCGGCTCTTCAAACGCGCGGTACAAGGCATGCAGGAGGTTTATGTAAAGAAGCGGCTCTGACTTAAATTTATTAAAATACGTGTCTATATCTTTAAAAGTAAACGCATCAGTATTTTGAAGGTAGCGTATAAGTGCTTTTGCTGACTCATTGTGCGGCGTAGAATCGCCCTCAGCTATCGCTTCAATGTATGCGTCGATGCTAGCGTATCTCAAATTGCTTTTCGCGGTTTCGAATTGCTGCGTTATCGTAGCTAACTCTTTTTTTAATAAGGCGATCTCGGCTTGAGCGACTTGTTTTTGCTTATCTATTAACGCCAGTTCTTCATCTAGCGCTTTCGTTTTTTCCAATACATCTTTTTCTTTTTGGGAGATACTGTCTTCAGCTTCGGCTAAGGAAGCTTTTATTTTTTCAATAGCCTCTAGTTCAGCTTGCAAGTCAGCTTCTTGTACAGCCATCTCATTTCTTATTGCATTAATTGCATCCTGATCTTTTGTAATTTTTTTCTGCCGGGCTGCTACATCGTTTTCAATTGTTTTTAGTTCATTGCGTTTTATATCAAGCTGCTTTTTAGCTTGTTCTGCTTCTTTCTTTTCTAATGTTGCCAGTCGAGCTGAATTTTCGTAGTAACCCGTATAAAGTTGAAAGCTCAGCGTTGCAGCGGCAACTATACTCGGAAGAATTGCAAACAAAATTACAGGTCTTTGGAACCATCGGCGCAATTGTTCGTGTTTTTGTAGTTCTAACAAGTCTACTTCTAACAATAGTTTACGTTGTTCTAATGCGGAGTTGCTTGGGTATTCCTGCGCCATAAATTGCCTTGTCCTTGTGATATAACTTGTCGTAATAAGTAACGCTGAAATGGTGTTGAGCCGCCTTCCTATGAGGGAGATTAAATGGCAATTTCCTCATGTTTTGGCGACAAACTTGTAAGAGTTAATCATGCGGTGTGGTTAAATAATAAACAGTGTTGGTGTTATGTCAAATACCCTATTAACCGAATGATGAAGCCAAATCGACAGTGAAAGCTGTGGTCGACTTCTACGGACCAACTGTCTTTGTGGAGATGGGGAAGTTCCCCAGCATTTTTGATCACAAAGCTCCCAATTCACCAGAATCCATGGTCATCGGTGGACAGCCCCATTTGCCAGAAAATGCACAAAAAGTTGACGAGTACAATCCAATCACATACATATCCACTGAGCGTAATTTGCCGCCATTTTTGATTATGCATGCTAATTCCGATCCCGTTGTTCCTTTTAATCAAAGCGTGTTGTTGTATCAGGCACTACGAACGAATAACCATGAAGTGGTGTTCTACAATGTACAGGGGGGAGGTCGTGGCTATCGGTTTTTCATTCCTGCCGTTACCCAAAAAGTAGGTGCGTTTTTCAAAAAGCATCTGTAATGGAACTGCGCATTTCCTTGCGGATATTGTGAGTAGTTCGCACAGCCGGTACACCGTGAACCGGCTGTGCCCACAAAACTTAAGCCCTGGTAAACAGAATAGAAATCCTTAACTACGCCACTATTGCTGCGGCTTGTTGTAATTCGCGGCGGGATAGTTGGTTGGCTTTGTCGCCGCCGAAGCTGTGAATGATGTTATAAGCGCTGCTGGCTGGGATCCTTTTGTAAATGCACAGTGCGTATAGAAATAACCGGCAGCGTTCGCAGTTGCCGTCGCAGTGCAGGTATACTTTGCCGCCTTCGCGCAGGGTTTCGGCTACTTCCTGCAAGTACTGTTGCATAAAGGCTTTTTCGGTATCATTGTTAACAAAGATATCGGCGATGTTGAAGGGGAGCCATAACCAGTGCAGGCCTGCATTGGCTACATCATTTTTTAGCTCAGGCTTATTTTCTTCTGATGTCTGGATGGTGGCTATATGGGTAACGCCTTGGCCGCGTAACTTAGTGAGGTAGTCAGGTGTGGGTCTGGCGCCCAGAGTAATGCGCCCGTTGCCAACGGTAAACCACGAAAGGCTGGATGTCATAACGAAATACTGCTGTTAAGTGCTCTACACCACATAATAGTAAATTGAAAAGTAATGGCAACTGCAGCCGCCAATTACAAACAAATGCCAAATAGCGTGGGTGTATTTTTTTGACTTGGCGACATAAAACAACACACCAATGCTAAAGCACAGGCCGCCGGCTACAATCAACCATAATCCGGAGCCTGGCATGGCCTGATACAGCGGGTAGATTAACCCAACTACTATCCAGCCCATGATCAGGTAAGTAACTACCGATACCTTAGGAAAACGGTGTCTGGCTATCATCTTAAAGGCTACACCGGCAATCGCCAGTACCCAGATAAAGGCAGTGGCGATTACGCCAAGCAGGCCGCCAATGGCTACCAGCGTAAGAGGAGTATAAGTGCCCGCAATCAGCAAATAGATGGCGCTGTGATCAAATAGTTTTAACAGGCCTTTGGCCTTTTGATGGGTTACCGCATGATAAATCGTTGAGGACAGAAACATAAAAATCAGCGTGCCGCCATAAACTGCTGAAGCGGTAACACTTACCGAGTTTTCGGCACGCAATAACATAAACACCAATCCCACAATGGCCGCCACACAGGCGAGGCCGTGGCTGATGCTATTGAGCCATTCTTCTGCCACTGAATAAGCGCGTTTGGGTAGTGAAGTCATATTGTTCCTCTTTTAATACAACTCAGTGTAAAGCTTCAGCGAACACTTGTACACTGAAAAAATGATGCTTTTATGGCGCAGATTAAGAGGTAACAATCCCGTGATTGAGCTTGAGCCAGGAACTCCTGATTCGTGTATTTGGGCTGATACATGCTTTCTGTTGGAAAGGATGTGCATGGAGATCCCCGCTTAAGAGCATGCGGGGATGACGGGGGGGGCATGCGGGGATGACGATTTTCATTCCTGTCATCCCGGCCTCCGAGCCGGGAGCTCCTAATCAGTTTGGCTCACCTTAAATAGCCTTTTCAGGAGATCCCCGCTCAAGAGCGTGCGGGGATGACGGGTGGGGTTGCGTGCGGGGATGACGGAGTGGGGAGCATGCGTGGTGAACCGGGTTGTCTGTGCGGGAGATGGGTTAGCGTGCTTTGGGGATGTGTTGCTGCTCTAGGTTTTTGGTATGAGGCTGATCCCCTGATTGCGGCACATCGCGGTGAAGGCGTCGATTTCCGGGGCGGGCAGGGCTACTGTCATGGTTACCTGATGGCTGTACTGACAATCGCTCACTTCGCCCTGCTGTTGTGTTACCCAATGACGAATAAACTGTTCGTGCTTAAAGTCGGCATTTACGGTGATTTCGTCCAGTGTAACATGCTGCGTAACCCCGAGGTTTTCCATTACCTGCTGCGCAGCACTGGAGTAGGCCCGCACTAAACCGCCGGCACCGAGTTTTATACCGCCAAAGTAACGGGTAACAATGAGCATGACGTCGCCCACGTCTTTGTGCTGGAGTACGTTTAATATCGGTTTGCCTGCGGTGCCGCTTGGCTCTCCATCGTCTGAGCAGGCAACACTTACCGGCATGTCCGGGCGACCTAGTAAATAAGCCCAGCAGTGGTGCCTGGCATCGGGATATTGGGCTTTTTTCTGAGCGAGTAATTCCATAGCGGTTTCGCGGTCTGGCGCACAGGCGGCAAACGCGTGGAATTTGCTTTTTTTGATTTCGTAGAGCACTTCAAGTGCCTGACTGGGAGTTTGGTATGACATCGCCGGTAGTGTAACTGAAAAGGCGGTTAAGTCGAAGTACAACACGGCGGATAGGGAGTCCGCCGCTCGCAGTTTGCCGGGGCTTACATACGGCGCATATGCGCCATGCACTCTACCTCAACCATTGCACCCATTGGCAGGCCGTCTACGCCAAATGCGCTGCGGGCCGGTAAGGCACCATTGGTAAAGAAGGTTGTATAAACGGCATTAAAGTCGGGCCATTTACTGATGTCGTCTATCATTACCGTGCACTTGAAAACGTCTTCCATACCGAGTCCCAGCGAATCAAGTGCCATTTTTACATTAAGCATCACCTGTTTGGCCTGAGCTGGCATGGTGGCGGGCATCTCACCGTTTTCATCGAGCGGGATCTGACCCGAAAGGTACACAATATTATCCACCTGGGTGGCCAGCGAATAAGGGGCGTTCTCATTAGGGTGGGGGAAGTATTTTAGCTTTGCCAGAGCGAGCTGGCTGAAGCTTATCAGTACTGCAATCAGGGTTAACTTAGTTAAGTTCACCACAAACTCCTGTTTATCTGTCGTTAAATTATTTTTATGCGAATCTATATTTACGTAGTGACGATTAAACAACAAGCTCCGGCATTGCATATCAGTTCAACTAACCACTTTTTACGATCAGTTTCGGTTAAGCTCGTCGTGTTTATTGAGGCGACTGTAGCAGGAAAAATTCAGCGTTCTGATTAACCACTGTGAGCGTAAAGCCTGCCCAGTGCATAGGGTGTTTAAAGCGCGGGTGACGTTGCATCTGTTGGCGTGCGTGACGCAGCGCTTGTGTACTGCTGCCGGATTGCTTGAGCCCCTGATAAAAATACTGCATAAAGGTGGCGGTGGGTTTGTCTGAGACTTTCCAGCGGGTGCTGATCACCGAATCGGCCCCGGCCGTTAACACGCCGTAGGCCAGACTTTGCAGACCGTCGTGAGCCATCATTTTGCCCAGCGAGGTTTCGCAGCCGCTGAGCACTACCAGTTGATTGTTAAATGGCTCGCCCAGTAATGCGCTTTGCGATAGAAAACCGTTGTCCGGTGTGGTTGTTGATGGGTTTCTGGCAACGGCCAGTCCCACAATGGCTGGGTCTTCAGGATCAAAGTAGCTGTGGGTGGCAATATGTAACAGCGGAGCTTCACGCAAGTCTGAACTGAGTAAAGCCTGCTGGGTGGCTTGTTCTGCCGAATATCGTTCAACCGCATAGTTTGAGAAGAGCGAGGCAAGCTGGTCGCCTTCGCGTTTCGCCCAGGGGAGTGCCGGCAATTTGTTGCGCCAGCCAGTATCAGCTGTGGGCGATTTACTTTCAAATGCGGGTGAATCAAAAATACCGATCGCCATTGGCGCCGCAGCTTGCCGTAGGGTGGGGGATAGGTATTCACTTAATGAGGGCGTCTGGCGCAGTGTATAGCGGCCACCTACATACTGGTTATCATGCAGTCGCAGCTGGGCCATGGGCAATGCGAAAAAGCGGCCGTCTGCCTGCCACATAATGTCGCCAATATCGGGGTTATTAGTCACCCACTGTGGAATAAAATCGCTTGCGCGTGCATCGCGATAGGCCTGAATGATCTCAGCGCCGGATAATCCGTCTGGCAGCGCTGGTGGGCACTTTACAGGCGTTACCTGATGTCGCGATGCAGAAATTGCCAGTACATAACATTGCTCGCTGGCGTGCAGGTAGCGAAGCACAACCTGATTTGCCTTTATTGCCGTTTGCACGGATGCCAGGGTAAGGGGCTTTTGATTAGTCTGGGCTTCGTTAGACAAACGAGAGTTAACCAGTCGCAACCACTGCTCTTTTACGTTATCGAGCTGTTGTTGCAGGTGCTGTTTGTCGTTTTCAGCGGTGGCGTTTACCAGGCCACTTTCCAGCGTTAGCCGTTGTTGCCAGAGGCTTTCAAGCTCTGGCTGTTTGAGTAAATGTTGGTGTTGCCTGTCTTGCCGTTTACGTAAAAACAGCTGGCTCTGATAGGTTTCCAGTAAGGCCAGGGCCTGCTCCGTATTCGCCCTGGTAGGATTGTTTAGCAGGGTGTCCAGGTGAGCATCGTATAGCTCTCTGACCTTGTTAAACCAGTGGGGCCCCATTTGATAGGCATCCAGTTCGCGCCCCAGTTGCAGAATATGCTGATTCGCCTTGTTAAAAGTGGCGGTAAGCGCGCTCTCGTTCTGCGGCTCGGTGGCTTTGAGGAGCTGGTATTGCAGTGAAGCGAGGGTTACCTGCTGCGGATCATGCTCGCCTATAAGTGCTGTGAGCTGCTCTATCTGTTTGGCGGCCTCAGGATACTCGCCAAGCTGAATGCGGGTGTCGGCAAGGGCAGTGAGGGCCTGAATGCGCTCGGTCATTTTTACTAAAGTATCCAGCGAGTTGAGTGCTGTATTCTTCAGCTCACTGGCTTCTGCAGGCTGTTTGTTGTGCGCCAGAACCTGGGCCTTAAGGGCATAAATTAACGGCAGGCGGTCGGCGCGTAGCGTAGTCGCTTTTTGCTCTGCCTGAGTCAGGGCTTTAAGGGCCGCCGGCCAGCGCTGTCCGGCCATGGCAATTTTGGCTATGGCAAGGTACAGGTGGCTGGTATCGTCATCGTAAACACTGCTTTGGTTTAAACTAAGAGTACGCTGATAATAGCGTTCGGCGGTATCGGTATCACCCAGGTAGCTGTAACTGCTGGCAAGATTGGCGGTGAGCACCGCTGCGGTAATATCGGCATCTTCCTCAGTGAGGTACTCTGTTGCCTCGCGAAAGGTGTGCTGGGCTAACTCCCAGCGACCAGACCATAAATAAACCAGGGCGAGGTTGTTGGTTATTTCAGCCAGCCCCTGTGTATCGCCTGATTGTTGTTTGCTTTGGATGGCTTCATCCAGGTAACGGGCCGCTGCTACGTTATCGTTAGCCAGCGACCAGTAGGTGGCGAGGCCGTTGTAAATGTCTGGCAGCAGTTTTGTATAGCCTTGTTCTAAAGCTTGCGAGCGCGCTTGCTCCAGCGAATATTTTCCAGCTTCCATCAGGGATTGTGACGACACTACCGAGCCATGCAGCAGGTTACTGAAACCCAGTGTGGCTACCAGCTGGGTTGTAAGATAACTGTTGGCAGGCAGCATGTGACTCACTTGTTCTTGTTGCGTCGGCGCTGACGTTGGCTGCCAGTCGGCTGGGTTTATTAGGGTTGAAGCATAGGCTAATGCATTTTCAAACTGCCCGGGGAGCAATGCCATACCGGCATGACTGGCATCGGCAAAATGGTAAATGGCAAAATTAGCCGACATGGCAAGCGCCGCCAGTTGCCAGCAGGTATAGCCATGGGCACCAGGGGAAAGCAGGGATGTAGCCTGTTCGGTATTTTCTTCAATAAGATACTGGCGGGCGAGTAAGGCGGTGGCAAAACACGCTGTTTCGGCGTCGCTCTGGCGGGCGATTTGTTCGGTGAGTATTGCCGTAGTGCCTGGCTCAGCGTAGCTAGCCGAGAACCATGCCAGCCAGTCCCACAGGGTATTTGCCGGTTGCGTATAAACTGCAAACTCTGGGGCTGTTACTGATTGCTCATTGTTATTAGTTACCTCAACGGTTACCGCATATTGTGCACTGCTTTGGGGTTTAATGGCGGCAATATGGGTGTGGGCATAATGGCTGTATGCGGGGCTGCCTGCGGTATCGGAAAGCGCAATCTTAAACGCTGTATCGGGCGCTTCAACAATGATTACCTCATTAGCTGCGGCGCTCACCGTAAACTGAAACTCTTCGCCCACAGCGCGCTGCCCGGCAACCATTGCCAGGCACAAAAGGAATAATCCGAGTGTTAACGAGCGGCGAATACGTTCCATGTCATGCCGGTATTAGTGGTTTTTCCAGGCGTAGGCCGGGGCTTTTTGAACCGTTACCCGATGGCCGTCGACCTCTTTGTTCCAGTGGCTGGCGGTGGTGTATTTGGGCGTACCATCGGCATCTACTGAGTATTTTATGGTGAAGTATACATCGGTGTATTTTTCTTTAAAGGCCGGTGCGCCTTTCGGATAACCGCCGTCTTTTACAATCGATAAATTGTTAGAACACAGCAAGTCCGGGTCGTCAGTAGGAAAGAATTTGGCTTTACTCAGTAACTTTGCGGTAAGCGTTGGCCAGGTGCCACGGGACTTAACAATAGTAATGGTGACCAGAAAAGACGATCCTAGCACCGGCGTAAACACCCGGGTGCGCATTTTTAATGCGTTGTCGTTGTAATCGCGCTGCCCTTTAGGCAGATACGGGCGAAATTCAGGGGCCCACTCATCGCGGTTATAGTCTGACACCCACCCTTTGGGAACGTACCATTTACTTGCTGCCTGGTTACTCATCACTGTGACTCCTTGTGGTTAAAAACGAGGTGATGTCGGCCATGGTGTGAAGCGGTTTGCCCAAGCACGCAAAGGCCTGCTGTATTGTTGTTGTTAACTTGTCGGCCAGTTGGGCCATGCCGTCCTGCTCATCGTTGCGGTAACACTCATACATAGCGCTGCGTAGTACATCGCAGTTAATGGCGCTGGCAACCAGTCCCAGTTTGTACTGATTATTGTTGGGGTAGTCGGTGAGATTTTCCTGCAGTGTGTAGAGCCACAGGGGGGTGCGTTGTTGCTCCTGCAACACGGCCAGCAGTGCATAGATAAAATCGGTTTCCTGCCCGGGTGAGGTGACTACGAGCTTACGGTGACTTAGTTGCTGCTTAAAATATTCGGCGAACGGCTTAAAGTGGGACTCGGTAGTAATTACCCGCAGAATAGACTCGGCGCTATTAAGGCCGAGTTTTATACCGGCCAGCAGATTTAGCTGGGCTATATTACGCCCGGCTCTCGGGTTGGTTGGGTGCGGCACTGTGGCCATGTCACTGGTAATGAACAGGTCTATTGGGCTGGCAATCTGCTGCAGCCCCTCGTTGTCGAGCGGATCGAAAAACAGCGCCGGCCAGTCAACAACATGCGCCTCATCAAGCGGCTCAAAAGGCGGGCGACGCATAATTTCATCCAGCGAAAACGACTGCGAATATTCGGTTTTAAGATGATAGCGCGGGCGCAGCATACTGTGCCCGAACCTGAAGCTGGCCAGCTTAAATTCGGCGGGCACCTGAGTGTATGGTCTGCTGGCGCCGTAATAAAACGGGCCGAGCTTGTTAAAAAAGTACTCGTGGCAGTCGGCTAACACCAGCTTTGGCAGTAAGTCATTGATTACGATGTGATGAAACACGGCCACGGTATAGCGCCTGGCAGTAATGATGCGCTCGGCCATATCGGTTTGAGTTGCTGGCAAAGCACTAATGAAGGCGTTATGTAAACTCTGAAACAGGCTGTGTAACTGCAGCACAATGGCGTTCTCGTCGTTGCGCTGTTCCGGCATCCAGGCGGTGGCCCACGGTGCGTTCTCAATAGTACCGGGGGCTACCCGGTGCACATCGTGAGCCTGGGTTAAAAAACGCCCGCTTTCGCTGTCGAAATAGCGTACTTCGATACTACGGATAGGATCGCCCGAGCCATCATTACCATACATGCTGTCGAGATTTAGCCGTGCACTGGTGTGGCGTCCGCCGATATGAAAGTGCGAGTCGGCAATGATGTCGTGGGCGATAAACTGGCAAATATAGGTGTAACCTGCCGGTATGGGCTGTGTGTTGGTGTCGTCCGGGGTATAGTCGGGATCGTCGAGATAAGCTGGATCGGCGTCGTCCTCGGGGTCTTCTTCCAATTGTGGAGCAAAAGAAAGTGAAGGTTGCGGTGCCTGTTCGGGCGCTGTACGCGAACTGTTATTTTGCGGTAAGCCTGGTAGCATCAGGGTAGCCAGGGTATTTAATTCCACCGGGCTTAGCAGTGCCTGCTCTGTGGCAGGAAACATGCTATGGGTGGCAGCGTGCATTAGTTCGAACCCGTAATAATAGTCGCGCTTAATACTACTTCGGCGGTGTTACTTTCGCGCACAGCGATAACAGTTGATGGTACATTGGCAGTTTTCAGGGTGGCCAGAATAACCAGTTCACCCTGGGCGTTTTTCTTAAGTGCCGGCCAGCTCTGCAGTGGCTGGCCGGTGGGGGCTTGTAATTCAACGTCAAACTGCTGGCCGTTAGCCATGCTTACGTCCAGCACCAGTATCTGCTGCTCACTGCCTTGTTCTACTACTGCGCCAACAGGTGGTAATTCTGCGGTGCTGGCACCGCGCATCTCGCCAATGTAGATCACATCGGGACTAATGGCCGTTGCCACCTGTTTGGGTTGCTGATAGCCCAGCAACAGCCAGGTGGCCGCGCTGCCAATCAGAACGCCACCGAGGGGCCAGAACAACCGCAGCAGTTTGCTGGCTGATGAATCTGCACGGGATTTTTTAGCCGCCTGGCCGAGTGTTTTTTTGAAGATTGCACTGAGTTCAAACTCTTCCACCATGTCGGGATGCATCAACAAATATTCTTCAAACTCAATCATTTCAGCCGCGGTAAGCTTGCCGTGCAGGTAGCGCTGAATTATATGATTAGCCTGGATGTACTGTGTATTCATATCACTTAACTTCTGTAACCTTGTCGGTTAACGTTAATAACTCCGTATTAGTAGTGTCGCCAATGGGCGTTCCCTCTCAAGCAGCACCAGAGTGTTTATATCCGGGTGCCCAGCCAGCAAATGACGGCGGCCACCGACAGCAAGGTAAACAGCGATTGTTTATTGATTTCAACTTTGCACTTGAGCGCCAGCGCTTGTTTTAAACGTGTTTTGGCCCGATGCAGTACTTTATCGAAATGTTCGGTGCTTAAGTTTAGTTCGCTACACAGCTCTTGTTTGTCTTTGCCTTCAAAAAAGTAGGCGCTCAGTAAGTGCCTGTCGCGCTCTACGCTGAGTTCTGACATTACCTGCGTCACTGTTTCCAGTAGTTTTTCTGAGCTGACCTGGTTTTCGGTATGGTTGACTGTATGGGAGTGCAGGTCCATCTCGTCGCTGCAATCGGTGCGTTGGCGCTTGTTTTTGCGATAGGTGGCAATCAGCAGATTCTCTGCTACGCGGCGTACAAAGCCTGCTATAGCTTCGGGGTTGTCGATTGCTGAAGCCCGGGCTTTCTGGATCACAATGAGCAGGGCTTCCTGCACAATATCCTGCGCCAGGGTCGGATCGTCGCACTTATAAGCCACAATGGAATACAGCGGTCGGGAGAAGTGACTGAGCAGAGCTTGCTCCGCCTGTTTGTTGCCATTGGCGATTTGCGTCACTAGTACAGCAGGTTCATCCATGATTCAGCGCGTTGTGGATTGTTATTAAAGGACAAATCTACCGGCGTAAGGCGGTATTTACAAGTTATTAGCGGTTATAAAACAGACTTTATAAGACTAATTGGCAATCAGGAAGAGTGCGCGGCTAACGCTTTGTGGTGAGCCGTGCACTTTATTTATAGCGGATTATTTTGCGGCGGCGTCGTAGCGAGCCTCGAAGCGCAGGAGTTTACTGTTCGGATCGACAATCACCACATCCTGCTCTGATACTTTAATGGTATTTTCTGCAGGCAATTGTAAGGTAGTAACCTCGCCATTTACCGATACTTCCACTGGCATCGGAAAGGGCAGGTCGTCTGGTACCAGCCAGGTGAGTGTGAGCGTATCGCCGCTGCGTTGCTGGTGAAGCTCAGGCAGCCTGGGCTGATACAGATACACATCAAAAAACCAGCTGAAATCCTCGCCCGTTAATTCATTAACCAGTTTGATAAAGTCTCCGGTATTGCGGTACACAGTAGTAAACTGGCCGGGTTGAGGCGTGGCGGTGCCGTACAGCAGCGTGGTAACGGAATCAAAAAATGCCTGATCGCCAATCAGGTAACGCAGGGAATGCATGATCCACGAGCCTTTGTAATAGATATCCAGTGCCGGACCCACGCCTTTTTCGTACACCTCTTCTACTTCCATCGCTTTATTGGACACGATGGGATGGGTGTTAATAAGGCCTTTGCGCTGGTTATTTAAATACGCTTTGTAGGCAATATCACCATGCAGGTACTGAGCAAACAAAGGCTGCATGTAGCTGCCAAGCCCCTCGTGGATCCACATGTGATCCCAGTTGTCGTTAGTGACCTGGTTTCCGAAGTACTCATGGGCAAACTCATGTTGCAGTAACCAGTCGAAACCGAATTCGTCTTTTTTGTATTCGTTGCCATAGGCATTGATGGTTTGGTGTTCCATGCCCAGGTGCGGGGTTTGCACCACGCCCACTTTTTCATCGGCAAAAGGGTAAGGTCCAATCATCCGCTCAAAGAACGTTAGCATGGCAGGAATTTCATCGAACAACTCCTGGGCTTGCTCTGTATTGCCCGGCAAGTGGTAATACACGATGGGGTAGCTGTTGCCGTAAATGCTCTGGTAGGTATCTTCGATTTTTTCGTAAGGCGCAATATTCAGCGCAATACCATAGGTATTGTGTGCCGAGCGGGTTTGCCAGTGATAGGTGCTCTCGTTTTCGGTGTAGGTAGTTTCTATAAGTATCCCATTACTCGCCGCTTCCAGGTTGTTAGGTACGGTAATGTAAATATCGGCCGTCTGGGGTTCTCCCATGGGCTGGTCGATACACGGCCAGAAGATATCGCAACCTTCGCCCTGCACTGCGGTAGCCAGCCAGGGCGAACCGTCTGGGGTTTTATCCCACATTACGCCGCCGTCCCAGGGCGCATTGGGCGGGGTGCGTGGATGACCATGATATTTCACCTGAACCGACACCGGGAAAGTTACTTCGTTAGTCGGGGTGATAACCAGCTCGCCCTGTTGGTTAGCATACTGCTCGGGCTTCATGGCTTCGCCGTTGAGCCAGATGCCATCGATAGTGAATACGCTGTCGAGATCCACCGACACCGCTTTGGCTGGTTTGGCGGCATCCAGAGTAAGAGTAGTATTGCCAAACAGCTGTTGTTTATCAAAGTCGAAAGCAAAGTGCAGCTCTGCATGCTCAACACTTACGCCTTGCTGATAAAACGGTATTTTGCCGCCGCTTTTCAGGGTATAGGCTGTTGATAAATCGACTGAAGTGGCAGGAGTGTTATTGGTTGGTTGAGTAGTAGTGCAGGCACTGAGGGCAACTGCGGTTGAAAGTAAAAGGCCTTGGCAGGCACGGATACATTCCATGTGTGGGCTCCAAATAAACTGTCGTTGTTATTGTTACTGCGATTATAGCGTTAAACAACGTGAAATCCTGATGCGAAGCCTGTACTGAGCGTATTTTTATGGTGTTAAACGAAAAGAGTGGCCGCGCCACTCTTTTTTATCATTAACTGATGGGGTTATTCGAACAACTCACCACGCAAATCTTCTAAGGTGCTATGGGTATGTTCTTTAAGTAACTTTTTCACCAGTTTGGGTTCCTTGTTCATCCACGCATCATAAATTTCTTCATGCTCGCGGTAGGCATCGGCCTCACGGTCGGGTGGCTCAAGGTGCTTACGAACATAACGTTCTGATAGCAGGTGGATCTTGAACAGCAGCTCCTGGGTGATTTTGCGGCCGGCGGGGGCCGACAGCGCCAAATGAAATTCCCGGTTTACGGTAACCGCTTCCGGTGATATTTCATTAGCCATGCTTTGCAGACGTTTAAAAATCTCGGTAACCCTGGCTTTATCTTCCTCGGTGGCTTTTTTACAGCCCTGAGCGGCCGCTTCAGGCTCCAGCGTGGTCCGCAGATGAAAAACATCTTCGGCTTCGGCGAGGCTGAGTGGACGAACAATAAATCCACGGTTAGGGTGAGAGACTAATAAGCCATCTTGCTCCAGCCGGGTGAGTGCTTCACGCAGCGGGATCTTACTTACTCCCAGATCCTGGGAGAGGGCGTCCTGACGAATGGGCTTTGCCGGGAACATATCGTTGGCAAGGATACGCTCACGAATAATTTCGTAAGCCTGTTCCGACAAAGTTTTTACCACAATTGACATGTATTAATGACTCCTAAACAGAAGTTTGGTGTTTCGTTATTTTTGGTATTTTATTGTTGTTATAGCGATAGTCTGACCAATTCTAGCGGTAGACTCCATGTCATACAGTATACTATCTGAGCTACGGCTGATAGCGCCAGACAGTCTGAATGCTTTCTTTTTGCACAGCAGTGAAGGTTAAAGTTTTTTTTTAACGCATTTCTGAATCATTGAGTTGTTTTTTGATTCTGATTTACGATTGTTTTGGGGCTGGTGGGGCAAGGCAGACTCTGCGCTGAGCACCTGAATCTTCCCTGAGTTTGCAAATTTAAAGTGTAAAAATAGGTAGTTAGCCTCTCTCTATCGGGCTGTTAACGATTTCGTCAAATAGCGCCTGGCTGATATATTGAGGGCGATAAGTGCCATGGTTATTAAGGATTTGACTGTAAAAGGCGCGTAGGTGGTTTCTTGAGCCTTTAAGCAAATTATTATAAACCAGCTCGACATCCGGATTATCTACAATATCCTCACTCAGGCGCATAAGATCGTAGATATCCAGCTCCTCTACCTGGGCGCCAACATAAAGCCCTTCCAACAGTGATATAGCGCCACTTTCGGTAAGCACCGTATACAGATAGGTAAACTCGGAGTTGCTGAAGCTGCCTACAGCATTGTTGGTGACCGGATCGTTGAGTTGGTAACGTTCCAGCAAGGCTAAAACTGCCTCGGTATGAGTGAGTTCGCTGCTGGCAATGTTACTGAAGATAGCCAGACCATGCTGCGCATACAGGGTTGTGTAAACATCGTGAGCGAGTTTTTCTTCCTCGCGCATCATCAGCAGCCCTTCTTCTTCCAGAGCGGTTAATGACCCGATGGGAAAGGTATTAAGCTGGTTACGAAGCTGATTGAGATCGAACGTGGAAACGCCGTCAGCGTTGACCATAAATGGCGCTTGCCTGTTGCTATCATCGCCGCCACAACCTCCGGTTAACAGGGTAACACCCAATAAAATAACAAGTAAAAACCGATACATAGTTTGCTCCTGAACCATAAGGCATTTTCGCAGCCTCTTCAGAAACGTCAGTGCAAGCATAGTGCCTGATTTGTAATGGTATTTACTTGTTGAAATGTAATGAGTTTATCTGCGCGGGTAGTGGCTTTTGCCATAGTTGACAGTCACCGATTAATGCACTGACAAGTATGACATAATGGCTGGATTAGCTGTCGGTGATAAATTTATCACCAAGTAAGTTAGCGCCCATGTAGCCAACTTTAACGTAGATCAGCGCGCCTTCCTCACCGGTAAAAGGGGTATGCTGACTGTACCGGGGATTGCGGATCCAGCTACCGGCGGGATAACTACCGTGCTCGTCGTTAAAAACACCTTCCAGTACCAGGATCTCCTCACCGCCGGGATGCACGTGCCCGCCAAATTGTGTGTTCGGCGCCCATTTTACCAACGCGGTACTAACGCCATTATACTCATGTAAAGGCAGAACGCTTAAGCCATCAGCCTGGCCGGGAAGCCACTCACTTTGCTGAGTTTTAATGGTTAACTGCTCCAGGTCATTGTGAGCAAACTGCCAGAGCTTAACCAGAATTGTGCATCCGTCTGCAGAAAATGGCGTGTGTGAACTGCCCGGCGGATTGCGCAGATAGGTGCCGGCAGGGTAATCACCATGTTCATCACTAAAGGTACCACTTAATACGTAAATTTCTTCACCGCCGTCGTGGGTGTGGCCACTATAGCCCGCCCCGGGTTGGTAGCGCACTATGCTGGTGGCTCTGGCTACCTCTTCGCCAGCACGGTCGAACATCATGCGGCTCACGTCTTTCAGGGGGGAGGGGATAAACTCGTACTCTGAAGGCCGGATAACCACTCGCTGACGAAAATCACTGTTTATTTGCATGACTTAACTACTCTGAAACGCTGAGATTGGTTGATTGTACGTAAAGACCGGCGAAAAGCTCAACTCGTTGCGAGCGGTACACGAATAAGATAGATTTATATAAATTATAATTTATTGATTCGGCAACTATTTGCTCAGCAGGCCCGCATTTTGACCAGCCCTGATTTTCTCTCCGTACTACCTATTATTGTTACTCTGGCTCTCGCATTATATTCCAAACACGTGGTGATTGGCTTGTTTGGCGGGGTATTGACCGCTGTGGTTTTGCTCACCGGCTGGCATCCTCTTGAGGTGTTGTCGACGCTCATAAAAACACATCTGGTTGGTACGTTGACCGACGGTTATAACGCCGGTGTGATTGTGTTAATGGTGTTTATTGGTGGCTTTGTGGCGCTTATGGAGAAGTCCGGTGGCGGGCCGGCGTTTGCCAGTAAGATGATCGGGGTGATCGCCAGTAAAGCGAAAGCGCAAATAGCGGCCTGGTGTGGCGGTATCTTTATTTTTTATTCTGATTTGGGTACCCCACTGATCATCGGCCCGGTATTTCGGCCGCTGTTTGAAAAGCTCAGGGTGTCGCGGGAAAAACTGGCATTTATTATCGATTCCACCGCATCGCCGGTTGCGATTCTGGTGCCCTTTATTGGTTGGGGGATCTACATCATGGGGTTGCTGCAAAAAGAATTTGACCAGGCCGGCAGATCTCTCGATAGCTGGCAGGTGTTTATTGGGGTTATCCCTTATCAATTTTATGCCCTGCTTGCGATTGCTGTAATCCCTCTTATGGTGTGGCTAAAAGCCGATATTGGCACCATGGTACAAGCAGAAATAAAAGCGACACAGGCGCCGACGACAGCAAGCAGTGGCGTGAAACAGGGTCAGGATTTTGAGGCTTTCACCCATCACAACGCCCGTGCTCGCTTTGTGTTTTTGCCGCTGTTAGTGATGGCTGCGGTGCTGCTATTAATGCTCGTGCCCCTTGGCTTTCCGTTTTCCAGCGTACCAGGCTCGGTATTCAGAGCCGCCCTTGCCAGTGCGTATTTTCTGGCGGCGTGTACGCTTATTGGCCTGATGGCCTGGCATAAGGTTCGCCCAGCCCTGGAAGGCGTAACACTCTATTTGCAGGGCATGAGCGGTATGATGCAAGTGATCATTGTACTGGTGCTGGCGTGGACATTGAGCTCATTGGGGCATGAGCTTGGCACGGCGGCCTACATTGCCGAGCAGGCGCAGCGCGGATTTCCGGCATGGTTGTTACCGCTGGTGGCTTTTCTGCTGTCGGCGGTTATTTCCTTTGCCACCGGTTCATCCTGGGGCACTTTTGCAATCATGCTACCTTTGGTGATCCCTACGGCGTTTGCTATTGAAGCTCCGCTATTGGTGAGCATTGGCGCGGTGTTATCCGGTGGCTTGTTTGGCGACCACTGTTCGCCCATATCGGAAACCACCATATTGTCGGCCACCGGTGCGAGTTGCCGTCAGTACGACCATTTCAGAACGCAATTGCCTTTTGCGCTGATTAACGGCGGGATTGCAATGGTGGCGTTTACCATTGCCGGATGGGTGGCAAGCCCATTGATTTGGGGTGGGGCTCTTTTCGTTCAACTGGTAGTGCTTACTTTCTTAAGGCGCATAGTGTAAATTTGAGGTATAAAAAAAGCTGACCGAAGTCAGCTTTTTTAATATATCAGTAACTTACTTTTTACGGCGTAAACGTAAACCGATGGCTGCCAGGCCAAGCAGTAACAGAGCATTGCTAGCCGGGCTGGAAACCAGAACCGGGCGCTGACTAAGACCAACAACGATGTTGTCGAACTCACCTGCAATACCAGTAGTGTTGATCACCAGGCGATCAAATTGCTCTGCGAATGAAAAGTCAATGTTCACATATACGTTTGAACCAGGACCGGTTTGGTTACCCGCACTGCCACCCAGAGCACTGAGTAGACCACTACCCGTAATGCTGGACACCAGGTTACCGCCAGAGTAAAAATTGAAGTCGTTGTATCTGTCAACTGAACCCCAGTAGAAACCCAGATAGGTAATACCAGTGTCTGCGTTGGCTGCCAGTAACTGACTGTAGTCAAAAGTAAAGCTCGCAGAACCACTGCCATTGTTGGTCAGGTAAGCGAAACAAGTCGTATCATTGGCAGGTGCCGCAGCAACACCAGAGACAGAGCCCTGACGAACACCAACATCACTGCTTGGTGGTGTGACTAAAACGCCAGCAGGGCCACCGTTAACACTGTTTACCGCACACTCCTGGTCGAAGCCAGCATCGTTATAAGCAGTTGAACCCGGAAACATAGGATCGCCAGTTGCCTGGTCGAAACTCTCGATGAAGTAACCTGGTAAACCACCTGTTAACGGGTCGATGTACTGACTTGTTAAACCAGAACCGTCATTTGCTGCATCGTAGGAAAAAGATATTGATGCGGCATTTGCTGATAATGAACCGAATACTAATGCGCCACCAATTGAAATTACCTTAGCGACTTGGCTCAACTTTTTCATGTTTTGTTCCTTAAATTCAGGAGAATTAAAATACACTAAAGTATAAGCTATTATTGTGCCATGTTTAATTCTTTCATATTTATCAGTTATTTGGTTTTTATTTCGGCTGAGCTTTATATCTGTGTGTAAAATATTCTGACATGGGGTGGTTGATTTTTCGCCAGTCAACATGCGCTTCAGTTTTGTTTGTAAGTTATTATGTTTTACTAACGTTAGTTGCCGTAGTCATTATTCGATATTCGCGTAATGAGTTACCTACGTCAGTCATGCTGTTTACTACCCTAAGACGCCAGCAATTTGCTGGGTTAATTTTCGCAACATAAAAAGGTTTGTCAGCCTTTCATCCGTTACATCAATAGTACACCTGTTTTTAAGGTCAGCTTTTTGATCGCACCGTTTTTTTATCTCTTGAAATAGGATTATTCAGCTACGCGCTTTTTGCTCATTAAGGCGAGGCCTGAACCAGGTAAGGCCAAAACCGCAGGGGTCGGCATTTACGACTACACTATTACTAACAGAAGAATAACGGTTGATCTGGTGCAAAACGGCGTTAAGCGTGTTGTTCGTAATGCCGTTGTACAGGCCAGTATTTAGAGTGTTATGAGTGATGTAATTAGTACAGTGGGGGCTGGTCTGGGTGGTCTGGGATTGTTTATTCTTGCCATCGGCTTGATGACAGACGGGCTTAAAGCGGTAGCAGGTTCGAGCTTGCGGCATATATTGTCGAGTTGGACGAAAACACCGGCGCGTGGCATTTTCAGTGGCTTTCTGATGACTGCCATTGTGCAATCTTCCAGTGCCGTAACCGTTGCATCATTGGGCTTTGTGAATGCCGGCCTGCTCAATATGCGCCAGGTACTGGGGGTTATCTTTGGTGCCAATATTGGCACTACCATGACCGGCTGGTTAGTGGCGATACTTGGCTTTAAACTCAATATCGAAGCCTTTGCCTTACCGCTGGTTGGAATAGGCATGATGTTTAAACTAACCCAGCAGCAAGGCAGGTTGGCGGCCGTTGGCCAAACGCTGGTGGGCTTTGGGTTATTCTTTATTGGCATTGGCGTGTTGAAAGAAGCTTTTGATGGCGTGATGCCGTCCTTTCCCATCAGTCAGTTTGCGGCCGAAGGGGTTGGTGGAATACTCATTTACTTGCTGGTGGGCGTTATGATTACGGTGCTTACACAGTCTTCCAGTGCCTCAATCGCCCTGACTATTACGGCGGCAGGCAGTGGAATGATTGAGATGTACTCTGCGGGCGCGATGGCCATAGGGGCGAACATTGGGACAACCTCTACAGCGGCTTTTGCTGCCGTTGGCGCAACCTCGGCAGCCAAGCGGGCGGCGGCTGCTCAGGTGCTGTTTAATTTGGTAACGGCTGTCATTGCGCTATTGATACTACCGGTGTTGTTTTATCTAATCCATCAGATCAGTGACGCTCTGGAACTGGATGCCGATCCCGCATTTTCTCTGGCGTTGTTTCATACGTTGTTTAATTTTATGGGGATACTGTTGATGTATCCTTTTATCGGCCAATTGGCCCATTGGCTGGAGAAACGTTTTCGCAGCCGCGAAGAAACAGAATCCGAGCCGTTATATCTTGATAAAAACATTGCCCGGACGCCGGCACTTGCCATTAATGCGTTACTGAATGAACTCGTGGCGCTACAAAAACGATTGTTAAAGCTCTTTCAGGCGGCGGTGTATCCCGGTCATCATGATATCAAACGTTTTCAGCAGCAAGTGACAGTGATCAGGTCGCTGTCCGGGCATATCTCCAGGTTTATTGTGGAATTGGAAACCGCTGCGTTATCAGACGAAACGACCGCTCAACTGGCAACAATGATGCGGGTTGAAGGGTATTTGCTGGATTGCAGTCAGGCGAGTGATACCCTCGCCAGCCTCTGGATTAATCGCGAAGCACTTAAAGAGCCTGAACTCGAGGCGCAGTTAAAAAGCTACCTCACTCAGATAGTTGATTACATGCAGCAAAGTGCCAACTTGTCGGTGGGAGATACACCAATGACACAAGAGGCGTTACAGCACGAAAAAGATCGCATAAAATATCATTTAATTATGGCCGGTACACTACACCATATCGAAGTGGCACAAATGTCGGTTGCCGTAGATTGTTTGCAGGAAGCCTGGCATATCGCCAAAACCTGGCATAAAGCCTCAACGCGATTAAATACCTTGTCTGCGGTGTTAATTCCGCCATCTTCCGGCAATGAAGGAGAATAAGCCATGTCAACACTAACATTTTACGGTGCTGTAACCGGTGTCACCGGCTCTATGCATTTACTGGAAACTCAGTCGGGCAGAGTGTTACTCGATTGTGGGTTATATCAGGGCGGTCGGGAAGAAGAAGCCCATAATGAAGATCCATTTCCGTTTTCAGTACAGTCGATTGATGCTGTGGTGCTGTCTCATGCTCATCTGGACCACTCCGGCCGAGTGCCGCTTTTAGTGAAAGACGGTTTTAGTGGCCCGATTTACATGACGTCAGCCACGTTGGATCTTATCGAGGTGCTTTTAAAAGATGCGGCGTCGCTGCAATTACGGGATATTGAATGGGAAAACAAGCGTCGTCGTCGCGCCGGCAAAACAGAGCTTGCGCCGTTATACACCATGGAAGATGTAGATAAAGCGTTATCGCTGTGTCAGGGGTTGGATTACAACGCGCAGATAACCATTACACCCGACGTTGACATCACCTTGCGTGAAGCCGGGCATATCCTGGGCTCCTCAATTGTTGAACTCACCACCAACGAGTCGGGCAGACAACGAAAACTGGTATTCTCCGGCGATTTGGGTAATTCACAGGCGGCGCTATTACGCGATCCTGCTACGATTGCGGAGGCGGATGTTGTGTTAATGGAATCAACCTATGGCGATCGTGAACACCGCTCTATGCAGGAAACGCTCGAAGAATTTGAAGAGGTCATCACCAGTGCATCGCAAAATGGCGGGAATATTCTTATCCCGTCGTTTGCGGTGGGGCGTACACAGGAGATTATTTTTCGCCTGGGTGAGTTGTATCAGCAGGGCAAGCTTCCTCAGCAGCTGGTATGTTTAGACAGTCCGATGGCCATTGCTGTAACAGAAATCTACCACCGCTATCAAAACGTCTATAACCGGGAAGATAAACACGCTATTGAACAGCAAAGTGCTGGTGTTAACCCCGACCAAAAAAGTCTGCACACGTTTTTGCCTACTCTGCGCTATACAGTGAGTACCGAAGAGTCGATGGCTGTTAATCGTATTGCCAGTGGAGCGATCATTATTGCCGGCAGCGGCATGTGTAACGGTGGCCGGATCCGGCATCATCTGAAGCATAATTTATGGCGCAGCCGGTCTCATGTGGTGTTTGTAGGGTATCAGGCTAATGGCACCCCGGGGCGTATTTTAGTGGATGGTGCAACGCATATCCGCATGGCCGGGGAAGACATTGCCGTTAAGGCTCAAATTCATACTCTCGGCGGATTCTCGGCACATGCCAGTCAGGCACAACTCATTGACTGGTTTAGTCATTTTAATGATCCCAAGCCAAGATTGTATTTAGTGCATGGTGAAGATAACGCCAAACAAACTCTTAAAGACGCGCTGGCCAAACATCACTGGCGGGCAGAAATTCCAGGCTATGCTCACACGATTACGCTTTAGCAAGGCTAGGTTTACCGGAGTTATTGCCGGGGTTGTTAGTACAGCTTGAAAAATAGCTATAAGAAGCGGAATTGAGAGAAAATGGTGGCCCCACCTGGACTCGAACCAGGGACCTAACGATTATGAGTCGTGTGCTCTAACCAACTGAGCTATAGGGCCATTATGCGGTAAACGCTTAAGAATGCCTGGTTGGAATACCAGGCGCGCGCAAGTATAAGCAGTTTTTAGGGGCTTGTCACCCCATGTGAGGTTTACTTGATGTTTTCTTATACTGAACAATACTAAAAATAACGATCTGTTGAAGCCTGAACCTGATCAGAATGGCTGAATCCATTGAGCCGCGGCATAGCTTAGTGCAAATATATTAATAGTCTGCTATCTTTCAGCTACTTATAAATAAAAACGTCTTGGTTCGGCATTTGAATTGGGAGATAACAATGACTGAAAAACCCTATTTGGTCAGTGGCCGCAACACATTAATCCATAAAATACGTAAATTTGATCTGCTGATTTTAAACGGTAACGACGACCCGGCAGTAGTGGTGAATTACAAGGGTATTAAGGAATACTCGGGAAAAATCCCGGAAAATAAACGCGAAGCAAAAATGATGGATATGGAATTGGTAGACGTAACCGCCAGTGACGTATTCGGTGATGAAAAAACGCTGATTTTTGTGCAAACCCTGAACGGTAAAGAATACAAAATCGATTATTCTAAAGCCGGTACTTCGATGTTTATTCGCGTTCATCAGGACAGCATTTTTTAAGCGTCTGCATAACACTGTTGGTAGGGGGTGATGGCAACCTACTAAACCGCTTTTCTGATTTAAGGCTTCCCTCCTGCTATTTGTGCGTCCGGCGCTACCCTAGATTTCCCCAGCGGTGAGGATCCAGCGTATTAAATCCCGTAATTGGTTTTTTTCTGCCCTTGAGTTGCACATACTCAGGCGCGTAGATAGTAAACTGGCAAATATCTTTGGGCGTGGTTTCCGATGGATTGAGTTCATTGGCGATGCCGGCCTGATTTAACCCTTCGGCTACCAGTTCCGAACAAAACCAGCGATTGCTCTTTTTACGGTTGTAGGTGAGCCAGTTAAACCAGCGGTGGTCGTCAAACACATCGATGGCTGCACCAAACAGTTGCCAGATATCATAATCCTTACCCAGTTCTCCAGCCAGAAAGTCGTGGAACCCGTGCCAGTTGTTTTGTAATTGCTGCTTGGCCTCGTTGTGTAACGGGAGCCACCATACGTCGCCCCGATAATGCTTGATGCGTTCTTCCACATAGTTGTGCATAACGCCCTTTTTACCCTTTATTGAGGTTGCCTCAATCATGGTGAGATCCTGCGCTGCAGAGGTAGATCGGTTGTCATCGGGCGAGTCGATCACCAGGGCAGTATGAGTCACTACTGAGCGGGTGGTGAGTTTGGTCCAGCGGGAAAACAGGCTGGTGCCGCCAAAGGCAATAATATCGCCAGGGGCAATAAGGTGTTTTATATCGTAATAGGCTTGCTGAGTAAGCATGACTTTCCTGTTTCTGCTTTGGCTCTTAACGCCCGTTTTTTGTTCGGGCGGGATGTCTGGTTGCCTCTTTATCCGTCTCTCTGACGCGTACTCCTTGCTCGCGGCCTAGGGGCGAATGTTACAAAGTGTGTGATACACACGATTAACAATAGGGGATTCCGGACCGTTTAACTGCAGTTATATCCCTTTTGTCGCAAAATCTCAAATAGACGTCGATTAACGCTTTGCAGGCAACCTTTTGCTGCTCTGCCCCTACTGTATAAGGGCGAAAGGAAGAGTCAGGCTTCATCTTCCACAACAGAGTCAGCGATAGGTAGAGGATAGTGTCATGCAAAAAGTTAACAGTGTAATTCGTTCAGCGTTATTAGCAGGTACCGCAGTAGTAGCAACATTTAGCGGTATTTCTTCCGCTCAGGCCGGCAATTTGCCCGAGGCCATGGAAGATAAATTAGTCGCGGTTTGTCAGGCAATTAAAGACGACAGCCGCATTGAGCTGCACCGAGCAGTTAAGGACAGCGGGGTAAGTTACCGTCGTCTGGCCCGAGGCCTGGTGTGTGATGGCATGGATATGTACACCTTTGCGATGCAGCATGGTGCAGATAATACCGGTGCGGTAATTGCCAAGCGCACCAACCTGGAAGAACAGAGTTTAACAGCGAAGCAGTAGGGTAATGGTTTTAGTTCCCTCCCTGGGGTTTGGGCTGTGTTCTTCACAGCCCTTTTTTCGGAGTCTGATATGGAAGCGATACAGTCAGATAACATGGTAGTGCGATTTATTGGTAAACCGAGTGCGGATGTTGATGCCTTTCATCAGTTTTTATCCCAGCATTTTGTGGAGCCTTTTGAGTTTCAGTTTACACCGGATATTAACGAAGCCGCATTAAATGAGCTGGTTAGCAGTCACCCGTCAGTAGCCCCGAATACTTCATGTCAGCCACCTGATATTCGCATCGTCGTAACCGACCAGGCCACCATCAAACCTTTTACTAACACCGGATTACGCGGGGTAACCAGTGTAATGTGCGGCCATTCCAATCAGGATGCGATACAGGCGTTTAACGCTGGGGTTGGAATGTTTTTTTGTTTATCTGCCAGCGTGGAAGATAAGCGCAGGCAAATTCACCGGTTGTATCTTAAATACCAGACCCGTATACAGGCCCTGAAGTGGCAACTGGTTAGTGAGCAACTGGCTCGTCAGCGTGCGTGTTCACCGGCCCGGTTAATGGCCGAGTTAACCAGCGTAAAATCAAATTGTTCTCGGCCATCTCAACAAATTGCCATGCGCTGCGGCGTAGACTGGCAGTATGTAGACTGGCAAACCATACGTTATGTAGAAGCGGCTGGCGATTACATGTGTGTTTACACACAGGAAGAAACGCTGATTGTGCGGTCTACCTTAACGGATATGGCAAGACGTTTACCCAAGCATGCTTTTACCCGCGTGAACCGTTCCATTATTGTGAATACCCAGTTTGTAAAACGGTTAATTAAACTCAACTCCCGGGTGAACTATGTGGAGCTTCAGGATGGCAGTAAGGTAAAAATAAGCCGGCGCCTCATGCCCGTTTGTCACCAGCAACTGGATGCAGCGTTGTCGCAGTCCTGAATACCTTTTTCCGCAAGCGGGCTTGCCTTATCCATCGGATAACGCGCTTCTGTCTGTCAGCATTTCTTTAATTAATCCTGCACATAAGTGACTACAACCGAAGACGGGTAGTGGTTTGCACTTAACCTCGTTATTATCACACTATTCCTTCCCTGCGGAGCTTCCACAGTGCATGTTAAATCAACCCTCTACGGCTGGCTGATCATTATCGGCTGCTATCTGGTGGGTGAGTTTTTTGTATTGGTGACCGATTTACCGCTGCCCGGTGCGCTAATCGGCTTGTTATTGCTCCTTAGCGGGCTGTTGTTACGTCAGCGTCCGGCGGTAACGGTAGGCCGGGGCGCGCAGCCATTGCTCACACATATGTCAGTTTTGTTTGTGCCGGCCGTGATTGGCGTAGGGTTATTCTGGGCAGAAGTAAGTGAGAATGCGCTGGGCATTGCGCTGGCGCTGGTGGCAACCACCATTGTGGCACTGGGATTTACGGCTTGGTTTGCCCAGCGGCTAATGAAAGCCAAAAGGCCTAATTAATGTTAAGAGCAGAGCTGGCAATTAAGCAGATTATTAACCGCTTCAGTGAAGTTGTAAGCAGTACGGCTTCGGTAAATGGTGTGTTGTGGCTGGCGGTTACACTGGTTTTTTATGGCGTTGCGCTCAAAATTTTCCGGGCTTCCAAAGGCCATCCCCTGGTGCATCCACTTAGTATTACAACCTTAGCCGTGGCAGCGGTGATGTGGTTAGCTGATATCTCTGCAGCTCAATATCGTGACTTCGCGTCATTATTACACTGGTTATTAGGGCCTGCCACGGTGGCACTGGCGGTACCGATGTACAATCAATGGCAAAACATTCGGCAACTGGGAATGCCGTTGATCGTCAGTGTGATGGTAGGGGGCATTGTTGCACCGCTGCTTGCCTGGGGCGTGATATACCTCACTAACGCGCCGCTGGCTATTCAGATGACTATGCTGGTGAAGTCGATAACCAGCCCGCTGGCTATGGAAACCGGGGCCGCTATTGGCGGTATTCCGGCGCTGGCTGCAGTATTTGTTATCCTTACCGGTATCGTGGGGGCGCTGGCGGCGCCGCTCACCTATCGGTTATTAGGCGTTACTATGCCCGATGCTCAGGGCGTGGCGTTGGGCGCGGTTTGCCACGCGGTAGGCACCTCCAAAGCACTGCAGATGGGCGAAGTGCAGGGGGCTCTTGCTACCGTGGGGCTTGGCCTTAATGGCATTTTAACCGCCGTTATCTTACCTGTTATTCTATAAGGCTTTTCATAGCCTGAGCCCACAAAAGCCGCCTGTTAAGTTGATTTTTGCCGTCTGACTGCTATTTGTTAAAGGGTGCTTACTGCATTGTTTTGTGCCGGTTCTTAACCCTTGGATAGCTATGTACTCAGTTTTGATTTGTGATGACTCGCTGGTAGCCCGCAAGCAGGTGGCAAAATGCCTGCCACAGGACTGGGATGTTGCTATCCATTTTGCCAAACATGGCGGTGAGGCCATTCAATGCCTGACGGCCGGTAAAGGTCATATTTTACTCCTCGATTTAAACATGCCGGAGATGGACGGCTACCAAACGCTGGAAGCCATCGCTCAGCAAGGTTTAAAAACCAATGTGATTGTGGTGTCTGGCGATGTCCAGCCCGAAGCTCATGAGCGTGTTATTAAGCTCGGCGCGCTGGATTTTATTCGTAAACCGGTTAGTGCGCCGGAGTTATTAGCTGTGTTGAGCAAACATCAGCTAATCAATGCGCCAGACGAAGAAGAGCCTAAAGAGTTTGAACCGCTGGATCCTGATATTCGTGACTGCTATCAGGAGATCACCAATATTGCTATGGGCAGAGCGGGCGATCACCTGGCCCGAACGTTAAATGTGTTTGTGCATTTGCCGATCCCAAACGTTAACCTGATTGAGGTGTCGGAACTGCACATGCTGCTCAGTGATATCGAAAACCACGAGCGGGTTAGTGCGGTTTGTCAGGGCTTTGTAGGGCCTGGAGTGCAGGGTGAGGCGCTGTGTATTTTGAGTGACTCAAGCCTGGACGACGTAGCGCGAATTCTTAATATTTCCGGCGAAGTCGACGATCAAAAGCAACTGGAGTTATTAATGGATGCGGCGAGCATCCTTATTGGTACGTGCCTGAGCGGCATTGCCGAACAGCTGGATGTGAGTTTTGCTCAGGGGCAGCCAGTTGTGCTTGGCCAGCACCGAAACATCACAGAGATCATTGCCACCAATAAGCTGAAATGGATACGAACCCTGGCTATCGAAATTTCCTATGGCCTTGAAGGGTACAACACCGTATGTGAGTTGCTACTGTTATTTACCGAAAGCTCCATGGAAACGCTCAACTATAAACTTGCTCACCTGCTGGAGGATTTCTGATGGCCAATGAAGCCGTGGATGACATGCTGGAGTTTCATTGGATCATCGACATGCTGCAAACGGTGGATGTGGGCATTGTTGTGTTGGATCGGGAGTTTAAAATCAAAATGTGGAACGGTTTTATGGAAAGCCACAGCGGCAAATTGCCCTCTGAGGTACGTGATAAAACCCTGTTCAGTATTTTCCCCGATATTAAACCTGACTGGTTTGCCCAGAAGGCGAAACCGGTATTCGAACTTAAAACCCGGGCATTTATGCTGTGGGAACAGCGCCCTTATCTGTTTAAGTTTTCTAATTACCGGCCTATCACCGGCAGTGAAGAGTTCATGTATCAAAACATTATTTTATCGCCCTTGGTGTCGGCTACCGGCAAGGTTGAACATATCAGCATGATGATTTACGACATGACAGATATTGCCAGTGGCAAAAAGCAACTCGAAGCATTACAGGTGATGCAGAGCGAAGCCTTAGAGCGAGGCGCCAAAAGCCGCGCCTGATGTGTGGCAGGTTATTTGCGATGAGTTATCGTAAGGGCGTAGCGTTCGCCGCTTACCGTTGTAGGTAGCTGTATTCAACCTGATTTTTAGCAATCTGGTCTTAAGCGACTTTTCATTTACGGTTTTGGTTTCACAATATCGGTATGAAAAGCGTATCTCATTTTTTATTATGCATAATGTGCCTGTTGCCGGCTGGTTTCTCAGCGCCGGCTGCTGCGCATTACAGCTGCGATGTCGATTTAAATTATGGCGTTGTAGTAAATGACGATCAGCTACGTGTACTCAAAGAATACCTTACTTTATATCAGATCAACCATAAGCAGCAGTTGTTTGTGGCGGGCGAGTGGCTCACACTTGATGACAGCCAGGCTATGCTGGTAACCGATTACGCCAAAGGGCTGCATTCCGTGGTACCGCAGGTTACCTTACTGGCGACCACTGGTATTGATTTAGCTACCGATACGGTTCAGCAGATGTTTTTGTCGTTGTTGGGCAGCGATCACGACAGCTATGAAAAGCTCAATACCGCCATGGATAAAATGAAAACGCGAGTGCGTAAGAAGTTTCGTTACGCGCGCAGTCATTATTACCTGGGGCCAAGCTCCAGCGAAGGGCTGGATGAACTGGCAGAGGCCGATCTGATGGTGCCGTTATCACAAACGTTAACTACTTCGGTGGGTAGTATTCTAACCACGCTTGGCGCAATGGACTCCGACAAACTGGCGGTAGACCGCACCGAAATGGCGGTGATTAATCAACGCATTGCGCATTATGCTGCTACGTCTGACGGCGACGGTCCGCCGGTTGACACCACCTTGCCACAAAAAGCCCGGTGGTATTGTGACTACTTCAAAAAGCTTGATGCGCTTGAAAAGCAAATGCAGACAACCATTCCGCAACTGGCCGGCATCGATTTGATTCGACAAACCAGTCATAAAGACTAATCACACCAGAGTAGGTGTTACCAACAAGTTTGTTATCCCCCGAATTTTAAGGTTTAACACATCCTCTGCGTCATCCCCGCATGCTTTTAAGGGGGGACCTCATGAAAAGGCTATTTGAGCTGAGTCAGACTGTCTGGGAGATCCCGGCTCGTTGGCCGGGATGACAGATATATTTGGGCCGGGGTGACAGAAAATAAAAAAAGTCATCCCCGCGTGCTTTTGAGCGGGGATCTCATGAAAAGGCTATTTGAGCTGAGTCAGACTGTTTGGGAGATCCCGGCTCGTTGGCCGGGATGACAGATATATTTAGGCCGGGATGACAGAATTAAAAAAGTCATCCCCGCATGCTTTTAAGCGGGGATCTCATGAAAAGGCTATTTGAGCTGAGTCAGACTGTCTGGGAGATCCCGGCTCGT
>NZ_PVNP01000211.1:0-21229 GCF_002993365.1 Marisediminitalea alba | reverse complement strand
GGCCGGGATGACAGATATATTTGGGCCGGGATGACCGAATTAAAAAAGTCATCCCCGCGTGCTTTTGAGCGGGGATCTCATGAAAAGGCCATTTGAGCTGAGTCAGACTGTTTGGGAGATCCCGGCTCGTGGGCCGGGATGACAGATATATTTGGGCCGGGATGACAGATATATTTGGGCCGGGATGACCGAATTAAGAAAGTCATCCCCGCGTGCTTTTGAGCGGGGATCTCATGAAAAGCCTATTTGGGCTGGGGCAGACTGTTTGGGAGGTCCCGGCTCGTGGGCCGGGATGACAGATATATTTGGGCCGGGATGACAGATATATTTGGGCCGGGATGACAGATATATTTGGGCCGGGATGACAGATATATTTGGATCGGGATGACCGAATTAAAAAAGTCATCCCCGCATGCTTTTGAGCGGGGATCTCATGAAAAGGTTATTTGAGCTGGGGCAGACTGTTTGGGAGGTCCCGGCTCGTTGGCCGGGATGACAGATATATTTGGGACGGGGGCTTTGATATTTGGAGCGGAATGACGTTGCCAACAAATTTGGAGACTGTAACTAATTTTGTGTAACTGCCTATCTCAATTTACTCTATAGAGAGTTAAGGATAGGCAAATGAAGATGAATAAGAAAGAGCTTGAAGCTTTCGCAAAAGAAGCGGCCAAAGGCATTAAAACTCCTGAGGACTTAAACGAATTTAGTCAGATGTTGAAGAAGATCACCGTTGAAGCTGCATTGAACGCAGAAATGGATGAGCATCTTGGCTACGAAAGAAATCAAAAGTCTACGTCATCAAACAGTCGCAACGGTAAGAGCAGTAAACGCGTAAAAACCGAAGATGGTGAGTTTGAACTCGATACACCTCGCGACCGTGAAGGCTCCTTCGAGCCTAAGCTCGTTAAAAAACACCAATCCCGTTTCACCTCCATGGACGATAAAATCCTCTGGCTTTATGCGCAAGGCATGAGTACCCGTGAAATCGTCAATGCGTTCGATGAATGGTATGGTGCAGAGATATCGCCAACACTGGTTTCTCGCGTCACTAATGCGGTTATTGAGCAAGTAGTTGAGTGGCAGTCGCGCCCGTTAGATGCGATTTACCCGATTGTTTACCTCGACTGTATCGTAGTGAAAATACGCCAGGATAAGCGCATCATCAATAAGTCTATCTTCCTGGCCTTGGGCATTAACACCGAAGGTCACAAAGAACTGATGGGCATGTGGATTGCCGAGAATGAAGGTGCTAAGTTTTGGCTAAACGTTCTAACCGAACTTCAGCAGCGCGGCGTAGAAGACATTCTTATCGCCTGTGTGGACGGTCTCAGAGGCTTTCCTGATGCAATTAATGCTGTGTTCCCACAAACGCATATTCAACTCTGTATAGTCCACATGGTGCGTAACTCACTTAAATACGTGTCATGGAAAGACTACAAAGCTGTCACAGCAGATTTAAAGCGCGTGTACCGCTCAGCAACAGAAGATGAAGCTCTGCTTGAACTAGAACGGTTTGCTGAAACATGGGACGGCCAGTATCCACAAATCGCTAAATCTTGGCGGACGCACTGGCATAATCTCAACACCTTGTTCAATTACCCTGAGGACATCCGCAGGGCAATTTACACCACCAACGCCATTGAATCTCTGAACAGCGTTATCCGTAAAGCAATCAAGAAACGGAAAATCTTCCCCAGCGATGATTCAGCAAGAAAAATGGTGTACTTAGCAATAAAAGACGCCAGTAAGAAATGGTCGATGCCGATTCAAAACTGGCGTCAGGCGATGAGTCGTTTTATTATCGAGTTCGAGGAACGCCTCGAAAAACATATTAACTAATGGCAGTTACACAGAATCTGTTACAGGCTCCAAATTTGTCATCTCGGAAGTTTCGCAGAAACTATCCGGGATCTCCCTGGGGTTCTATTGATGTGTAGACTGCATGACAGTAACTTAATGTGTAATGACGAGCGGTTATTTAAGCAGCGACGAAACTGACACCGAGACATTTACCGCGCCCTTATGGATTTCGTCCATTACCCCCTGCACCTGAGTGATCTGTTCGTTGGTTTGATCCACATTGAGATGAACGTTTTTCATCTGTTCTGATGCATTGCCCGACAGCTGTTTATTTTCACTGACCACCGATTCAATCTCCACTGTGGATTCACTGGTGCGGCTGGCGAGTTGGCGTACCTCGTCGGCTACAACAGCGAAACCGCGTCCCTGATCGCCGGCCCGGGCGGCTTCTATTGCGGCATTCAGGGCGAGTAAGTTGGTTTGTTCGGCAATCGAGCGGATAGTGGAAACAATGGCACCAATACTTGTTGATTGTTCGATAAGTTTAGCCATCAGATCGTTGGCTGTATTCACCTGACTGCGGGCAGAGTCGGATGCTACCACTGACTTTTTGAGCATAACGTTGCCCTGTTCGGCTATTTGGGCGGTTTCTTCTGCTGTCGAGAAAGCCAGCTCTGCTGCTTTGGTGATTAAAATCTTTTCTTCTACCTGAGCGGTCACGTCGGTAGCGAATTTAATCACCTTTATTACGTTGCCATCCGGCCCCAATATGGGGTTGTAAGTCGCTTCCAGCCAGATTGGGTTGCCTTGTGCAGTGCGCCGCTCGAACAAGCCGGTCTGGTGCTCACCGCTACCCAGCCGTTTCCAGAAGTCTTTATGGGTCTCCAGAAATTCCTGAGTACAGAACATGGCGTGATGCTTACCTTTGATCTGATCCAGAGAATAACCCATGGCGTTAAGAAAGTTGCGGTTGGCTTTACGAACTTCGCCGGTTGGAGTGAATTCAATAACGGCGGTTGATTTATCCAGTGAGTCATTAACTGCCTTAAGCGACATGACCTCTTCCATTCTGTCGGTTACGTCACAGGCAATTTTAAGGATTGAGCTTACCCGGTTGTTTGCATCAACAATTGGAATGTAAGTAGCCTCAAGCCAGATCGGATCGCCATTCGCTTTAAGGCGCTCAAACGTACCGGTTTGCGGGATCCCATCCCGGAGCTCTTGCCAGAATTTGGTGTAATCCTGACTTTTTGCGTAGCTGGATGAGCAAAACATTCGGTGATGCTGGCCCTGAATCTGGTTTAATGAATAGCCTACGGCGTTACAGAACAGATCGTTGGCGTCGATGATCTCTCCGTTTGGCGTAAATTGAATAGTGGCTACAGAGTTCCTAATTGAGCGGATCAGGTACTGCGCGGTATCGGCCAGCGCTTTTATCTTACCGAGTTCTGCCTTATGGCGGGTAAGTGAAATAATCATCAGTCAGCCTCGTTACGAAGTTATCAGGTGATGCACTTCTGCTTTTGGCCGTGGAAGTACATTAGCAAAGCCTGTCATGTCTGAACGGGGGGCATTCAGCCATCTTTTGTTGATACTGCTTTAAGTATAGACTGAATTCGGAAATGTATAATAAATGTTAAATCAGGTCAGCGAGTAGAAGGCTGACCTGATTTTCGCAGAAGATTAAAGCTGCGCCTTAGTGGCGGTAGCGAAAGCAACGTGTAGTTTGTGGTAGGCCGCTTCATTAATAAAATGGGGGTAAATGGTTTCGCCCTGCCAGGTTTGTGGTTGTCCATCAAAAGACAAAAACACTGGTTCTCCGGCGCTTACCGGAGCAAAGTCGTTATCTTGTAACGCAGGGTGGATCATGGCCAGTCGCTCACCGTCTTCGCTGAGCGGAAAGGTAATGTTCTCTATAAAACGAAACACATCGCAGGGCGGGAGTTCCGGTACCGAATCGCTGTTATAGGCCTTCACAAAGTCGAGAATTGCCAGGGCCATCCGCTCTGTCAGGTCGTATACATCTGCGCGCAACACGCCCTGAGGCTGTGCGCCTACTTCAATCATGATTCCGCGCTTACCAATGCTACACAGATAAGCATGTTCTGCCGGCGGCTTTTCATCTTCTACCAGAATGTTGGCTTCTGGCATCTGTTGTTTTACATAGCGGGCCAGCTGGGTATGAAACTCATCGGCTTGCAGAATGATTAAGGTGGCTCCCATGGCGCTGGTGGTATTGTGGATGTCGATGAGCAGGTCGATGTCAGACTCGCCTTTCGGCCCCCACTGCTGATTAAGCGCATGGGCTAATCTGGCTTCCTGACACTGCGGCTGGCGGGCTAACAGGGCCGGGGTAAACTGGCGGTTAAGGTCTTCTTCGACAAAGCGCACATTGGCATCGATAGCTGCCATATTCGATAAATAACAGTCGATGCTCAGCCCTTTATAGGCTGACGGCACGCCGAATTGCTGCCAGTTTCTAACCAGTTGAATGCCACTGGTTTCGTTACCGTGGGTACCGCCCACAATAGTGATGTTTGCGATCATTGGGGTTGGTCTCTAATGCTTAAAAAAGTCGCTGTGTTGTTCACTCAGCATGGCTTCAATATCTTCGGGATCCAGGTTATTGATATCTGATTCCTGGGCCGGACTGGAGATGACCTTCTCTTCACCAGCCCACTCACCTAAATCAATCAACTGGCATTTCTTGCTGCAAAACGGGCGGTATTCACTGCTGGGTGACCATTCCACGTCTTGCTGACAGGTTGGGCATTTTACTTTCACAATTAACACGCTGCTAAATCAAATTGAACCGGTTTTTCGACCGCGCCGGAGCGGCCTTCTGGTGGGGTATAGTACATAAAGCGAATAGCATAACGATACTTATTTCCACTCAGTACAGGATAATATTCTTCGTTGGTCTGACAACGGATCCGAATCAACTCGTTACGATCGTCTGCCACGCCCTGATAAAAGCCATTGGCTGCCTCAGTTGCAGTGAAAGCGGTACGCTCGCGCAAAAATGACAAGGCGATGCTGATAGCTTCTTCGGTGAGTGCGAAGCACATGATCCACTGTTTGATGTCTTCCTGACGCTCGGCAATGGGGCGGTGGCACCAATAGTGTAAATTGGGTAAATCAAAACTGCAGGTACCGCCCGGGATCGCAAAGCGCTGACGAATGCTGGCCAGAAACTTGTCGTCACGCAGCACAGCGCTGATCTTCTTACTGACCTTGAGCTGGTCGCGTACGTTAATGATGGTTTTCAGGGTTTGTTGCAGGGCTTCGTTGTCGATGTTGGGTAGTTGCGACCAATGCACCAGATTTTTCTCGTGGCCATCAAGGTCTTTTATGATATCGGTACGAATGTCGATACGCTCAAACAAGTCCAGTAAGGTAAACAGCTGTTCAAAGAAATACAGCGATAAGCCGTTATCAAGGCCCGCAGCACCCAGCTTCAGTTGTCCCATTAACTGTTCGATACGCAGATAGTTACGAACTTTTTCTTTCAGCGGGAATTCGTAGACTGTTGTATTTGACATTCGGTTCCTCGTCAATTATTCGCACTAGCGTACCAGCCCAGCCTGTAATTTACCAATGCATTCGCCAGCCACGGCGGTTATCTGGTCTTACAAACAGGAAGGAATTACATGACCGCTGCGCAGAATTTACTTACAAAGTTGAAAGTATAGCGGGTGTGATTTTAATAATATCTAAAAATCATGAGCTTAGCTTGATTTTTTAACCTGGAACAGCAGTTGCAACAGTCACATTGCAAAAGTCTCATTGAAGTACAATTTAATTTAAGGAGAGAATAATGGCTACATCAAAATCTACCGCCAATGGTGCAGATACTTCAGGTCACCCTATGACAGATAAACTGCAATCCACACTGCATGATTCGCTGGATACGATCGCAGAAAAAGCGGCAACTGCTGAACAAAGCTTACGTGAGTCAGCTTCAGAGTCAGCGGATAATCTGGCTGCTCGTCGTCGCCTGATGAAGCAGAAATGGTTAGGTTCTTCAGTGCGCAATTATGCCGTGGAAAACCCTGTAGCGGCAGCGGGTATTACTTTTGCTGCTGGTATGCTGGTGGCCTCTTTGCTGAAAAAAAGCAAATAATCAGAGGTGATGGATGAATCAGTCATCTGTTAACGAACCAGCAACGCCCCGTCCGGACAGTAACGTGCCCGACGGGGCGTCGCCACATCAGGAGCAACCTGCTGAGCAGGTACCGCAGCCAGATGTTACCCTGGATGAGGTGATTGCCGCGGTGTCAGATCTTATCGAGGCCAAGAAACTCCAGTTCAGTGCGCAATGGGATCTGGTGGGAGCCGAGGCAAAACTGCTAAGGCAGTCTGTGCTGGTTACCGCACTTGCCACTCTGGCAACGTTTGCCTTTGGTTGTGTTTGCTGGTTAATTCTCAATGCAGCTTCGGCAGTGTTACTTGCAAAAGCCGGAATACACGCCGCTGCAGTAGCAGGTATCCTGTTGTTGGTTAATGGTCTGTTGATGTATGTGGCCTGGCGTGTGGCGAAGGACGCGTTTAAACACATTTCTATCAACCCACTTGTCGCAGCCGTTAAAGGTGAGCCTGAAGAGGGCAGTGACAAAGCACAGCAAAGTAAACAGGAGAGTTAATATGGCCAATCTGTTTTTAAAACGTGCAATCGCGGAACGCGAGCAACGCGTTCACGAATACAAAGAAATTAAATTACTGGGCAAATATTGTCAGGAAGATGCCATTGCTGCCTCCAAGCAACTGTTGGCAACGCCACTGGGGCTATTCGGAAGCTTTTCGGCCGGTGCATTTAAAGGCTGGCACGATGACGATCCGCACAAGGCTCACCGACGCCGTAAAGCGGTTTGGCGCTTTGCCAGAATGTGGATGCAACAGGCTATGCTATAGCACTTAGGTTCATGCCTGAGTGTATTAACGGGTAAAGACGCGCGCCATACCAAGGTATTGCTCATGTAACTGCTTAACCTGAGCCATGGTGTACTGCTTATCCCGACTGTTATCTATCACATCGTCGGCCTCGGCCAGGCGGTTTTGCCGTGAAACCTGCGCCGCCATAATGCCTTTTATTGCAGCTTCGCTGCTGCCATCACGTGCGAGCGCGCGCTCCAACTGAACAGACTCCGGACAATCCACAACCGCGATACGATCGACCATTTTTTGCATACCGTTTTCAATCAGAAGTGGTACTGCCAACACGCCGTATTCAGACCGGATGTTACTGATAGCGTCGGCCATCGCCTCACGAATACGCGGATGTAAACACGCATTCAGCCATTGCTTTTGTTCTTCATTAGTAAACACTAACTCACGTAAAGCGGCCCTGTTTAAGTCACCTTGTGAGGTTAATATAGCGTCGCCGAAGTGAGCAGTAATGGCAGCAAGACCGGGTGAACCTGGCGCCACAACATCCCGTGCTACTATGTCTGCATCGACCACCTCAATGCCTGAATTGGCAAAGGTATCAGTTACCAGCGTTTTACCCGAGCCGATACCACCGGTAACACCAACCAGAAAAGGACGTTTATCACTCATTCTAGTAACCCAGAGCCCAGCTCAGGTAAGCGGTTTTGATGGGTTCCTGATACAACAGGGTAAGCCAGCCGGCAATGGCCAGGTAGGGACCAAAAGGAATAGCCAATTCTTTGCCTTGCTTTTGCCGGATCATGATGATGATCCCGAAGAGTGCGCCAACAAAAGAAGACAATAAAATAATAATCAGCAAGCCCTGCCAGCCGGTAAATGCGCCCAGTGCAGCGAGTAATTTAAAATCGCCGTAACCCATGCCTTCCTTACCGGTAAGCAGTTTAAACGCCCAGTAAATACTCCATAAACTCAGGTAGCCAATGGCCGCGCCCAGTATAGCCTCGGTGGGGGACACAAAAATGTGATTGATACTGGCTAACAAACCTATCCACAGCAAAGGCAGGGTGAGTTGGTCGGGCAGGATCATTTTATCCAGGTCGATAAAGGTCATAGCCACCAGTAACCAGGTTAATACGATGGCGATTAAAGCCTGAGAGGAAGGACCGTAATGAAGTGCAGCCCACAGCGAGAGGATGCCGGTCAGTAATTCTACCGCCGGATAACGAAATGAGATGCCGGTTTTGCACTGACTGCATTGACCACCTAAAAACAAATAGCTGAGTACGGGAATATTTTCCCAGGCGCGAATGCGGTGGCCACATTTAGGGCAGGTGCTGTCGGGTTTGATTAAATCGAAGCGTTCGGTCTCGGGGGCCGGATCGTCGGGGTTGAAATAGCTTTGATATTCCCGCTGCCAGTCGCGTTCCATCATGATGGGCAGGCGGTAGATAACCACGTTTAAAAAGCTGCCAACCATCAGGCTGATAATACCCGCCAGGGCATAAAAGAACCACGGGGAGTGTAAACTAAGCTCAATGACGGATTGCATACAGGGCGTAACCTATTCTCAGAAAATGCAATTAAGAATAACAGCTTAGCTAACGTTAAACTACCATACCCATTTGGAAAATTGGCAGGTACATGGCAACAATCAGACCGCCGATGACAACCCCGAGTACGGCCATAATCATGGGCTCCAGCAAGCTGGTTAAACCGTCGACCATGTCATCCACTTCACCTTCGTAGATGGTGGCGATTTTGCTGAGCATTTCATCAACCGCGCCAGACTCTTCACCAATGGCAATCATTTGCGTCACCATATCCGGGAAAACGTTAGTACTGCGCATAGCGGCGTTCATCTGAATACCGCCGGCGACTTCTTTACGGATAAATAAAATAGCGTCGCGGTATACCGCGTTACCCGATGCTCCTGCGGCTGATTCCAAAGCGCCTATTAAAGGCACACCCGCTGCAAAGGTGGTGGCAAGCGTTCTGGTAAAACGGGCAATAGCGGCTTTACGCAAAATTTCGCCGATAACGGGCAGTTTTAAAAGCCTGGCATCAATACTGTCACGCAAATCCTTTGACCTGGCGTAGTATTGTTTAAACAGATAACCGCCAATACCCATCCCGGCAAGAATAAATACACCGTAATTCTGCACGAATTTAGAGATAGCCAGTACCAATAGGGTGAAGGCCGGGAGCTCTGCGCCAAAACTGGAGAAGATTTCCTCAAACTGTGGCACCACAAAAATCAACAGTACGGCGGTTACAATAAAGGCAACGACCAATACCGCGATAGGGTAAAACATGGCCTTTTTAATTTTGGATTTAAGCGCTTCGGCTTTTTCTTTATAGGTGGCGATACGGTCGTAGATAGTTTCCAGCGCACCTGAGTGTTCGCCGGTCTCAACCAGATCGCAATATAAGTCGTCAAAATATTTTGGATGCTTGCGCAGTGCATTCGACAGCGGCGTACCGGCTTTTACGTCGTCACCAATCTGATTGAGCACTTTGCGCATCGAGGCTTTAGCATGCCCCTTTGCCAGCATATCAATGGTTTGGATTAAGGTTACGCCTGCGGCCAGCATGGTGGCCATCTGGCGTGAAATTACACAGATATCGGCTGGGGTAATTTTGTCGCCACCGCGACCAAATAATGGCTTGGATAACTTACGAACTTTGGTTGCCGAGATACCCCGGCGCCTTAACAGGTTTTTTGCTTCCTGAATTGATTTAGCACTGGTTTCACCCTTTACCGTTTGCCCTTTTGAGTTCTTTCCCTGCCAGGTATAGGTTGTTAACGCTTGTTCTTTTGCCATTACCATTTCTCATTGTTCAGAAAGCAAAAAGCCCAGCGATGACTGGGCTTGTAGCGGTGTTAACTTATTAACACAAAGCGGTGTCAGAGCATGACTCAACCCAGGTAACTACGCCGTTCGCATAAGAACCGGTCAGAGTGTAAGTTTCACTGTTCAGACCACCTGTAGTACCAGCAGTAGCAACTAATTTACCAGTACTGTTATCCCAGGTAACAGAAGCTACCAGAGGGCTTGGTGTGGTTACGTCGTCTGGAACACCGTTAGTGTTTTTGGCACAGTTGGTTAAGCCGCCTTCAGTTTGTGCACATACTTCAATCGCTGTTTTGTGCGCTTGCGTTGCCAGAGTTACTTCTGAGAAACGCGCTTTTTTGGTGTAGTTTTGGTAAGCAGGTAATGCTACCGCTGCCAGAATACCGATGATGGCTACAACGATCATCAGTTCGATTAAGGTAAAGCCTTTGTTGTTCAGTTTGATATTTTTCATGGTCACATTCTCCGGGTCGCAAAACAATAAAATGTCAGCATTTAATAAAGTTAAGGTTGATACCTGAGGCGTCGTCACTTACGTCCCCGGTACTTGATTCTCAGTATAGAACCATCTAAGCATCTGACAAGTATTAGGAATTATACTCTAGTGTTGGATACTGCTACCTATTTGTACAATCCGGCATACGTAAAGATACCTAAGCCAGGGAATTCAGACGGTTAGCTGTTATTACAAATTTATGCGTAATGACAAATCAACGGCCTTGACATGCTTGGTAAGCGCTCCTGAAGAGATGTAATCCACACCCAGTAAGGCCAGAGAAGATAATCTTTCAGAAGTAATATTACCCGACACCTCCAGTTTACAACGTTTTTGCGTCAGGCTAACTGCGCGTTGGATCTGTTCGTTGGTAAAATTGTCCAGCATCACTATATCCGCACCGGCATCAATGGCCTGTTGCAATTCCTCAATATTCTCCACTTCCACTTCTACCGGTTTACCGGGCGCCTGTGTTTTGGCTGTGCTGATAGCCTGGGCAATACCGCCACAGGCCATAATATGGTTTTCCTTTATAAGGAAGGCATCGAATAAGCCAATGCGATGGTTTTTACCGCCGCCACAGGCCACAGCGTACTTTTGTGCCAGCCGTAAACCGGGGATGGTTTTACGGGTATCAAGAATACGGGTGTCCGATCCAGCCAGCAGACTGGCATAAAAAGCGGTTTCTGTGGCCGTACCCGAGAGCAGTTGCAAAAAGTTTAGGGCCGTGCGCTCGGCCGTTAACAGTGCTCTGGCTGGCCCTTTTAACGAAACCAGTACAGAGTCTGCTGGTATTTTATCGCCATCTGCTACCTGCCAGCTTTGTTCGATACTGCTATCCACCAGGCTGAATGCCAGCTGGGCCCAGGCCACACCGCACACCACACAATCTTCGCGGGTGATAATAGTGGCGGTAGCCTGATGCGCGGCAGGGATCAGATTGGCCGTGATATCGGCATTGGCTTCAGGCGTGCCGCCGAGATCTTCGGCCAGCGCCTGGGTAACTTGTTGCTGAATGCTTTGTTGAGATGGCAATGATTGTTGACTCACAGTAATACTTCTTTTTATAGGGTACGGAGAATAAGGGTTTCCCCTCGTTGGGTGAATTCTAACTGTTTTAGGGCGCTCATACCCAGTAAAATCTGCTCGCCTTGCATGCCTGGGTTGATATTCGCCGCGACATTTTGCAGTGTAATACCGCCCAGCGTTAAGGTGGCGATTTCGGTAAGTGTAATTTTAACCCGGCCGTTTGCTGTGGAAGCCATACCGCTTCGGCCCCGGGGCAGGTTAAACTCATCGGCTAGATGGGCAGGAATAGAAACGCTGGTAGCGCCGGTGTCAACCAGAAAGACCGCTGGCTTACCATTAATGCTACCACTGACAACATAATGGCCCTGACGATTTTGTTCCAACCGAATCTCTATTTGCTCGCCTCGCATTATACTCACCGGCTGCTGATTGGGATTTGCCTGTTGCTCAAGCAAATCACCAAATACCAGGGTCAGCAGGCCAAATAAACAGGCCCAGGCAAGAATAAGCATCCACTTGGCGGCTTTACTGGTGTCATTGCTCTGTTGGGTCATACCTTGCCTTTAGATTGTCAACCGGCGACTTCGCTGTCACACTATTCTAATGAATTACTTAAAAAATTCACTAATATGAGTGTTTCTTATCAATATAAAGACGCAGTGATAAAGGCATCGCCTTTTTTTGATGAGCGGCCAGACGAGAGCGCAGTGAGCGTATTGGTGATCCACAATATCTCGTTGCCGCCGGGCCAGTTTGGCACCAAAGGCATTGAGCAACTGTTTACCGGCACGCTGGACCCTGATGAGCATCCCTTTTATGCCGAAATCGCCCATTTGCGGGTATCGGCCCACTGCGTGATCCGCCGTGATGGCACGGTGGAGCAATATGTGCCGTTTAATAAAAGAGCCTGGCATGCGGGGGTGTCCAGTTTCCAGGGGCGGCAAAAATGTAATGACTTCGCTATTGGGATTGAACTCGAAGGCACGGACGAGCAGCCGTATACCGAAGCCCAGTATCAGTCGCTGGAAGCAGTGAGTGCACAGATAATTTCGTTGTATCCGGCTATAACACTGGGCAGAATAGTGGGGCATAACGATATTGCACCCGGGCGTAAAACCGATCCGGGCGTGGCATTTAACTGGGCTGGCTATCGCCAGTCGTTAAGTCAATATATGAAAGGATGAAACCACCATGGTGTTAATCATTTTGCTGTTAGTGTTGTCGCTGGAAAGAGCGCTCCGTAAACAGCCGGTATGGCATGTTGAACAGCATCTGGGCCAATACCTGCAATGGACACAGGAGCAAAACTGGATAGCCAAACAAAGCGTGTCTATTCAGCTGGTACTGCAAATAGCACTGCCGGTACTGGTAACCTTTTTAGTGTGTCAGTGGTTATTTGGTGGTTTTATCAGCTTTGTATTACAAAGCGTTATATTGTTTCTGTGTCTTGGCAGTGAGCCCCTGCGCAATACCTATCGCTCATTTTTACAGGCAGCCGAACGCGGTGACCTGGAAGCCTGCCATTTATATACCCGGGAGCTGGGCCACTGTACGTCGCTGGAAGTCGCCGATGAACCTTCCCAACAAGGGAAAAGTTTTGGCCAGCATCTGCTGTGGTTAAACTATCAACACTATGCGGCTGTGATTATCTTTTTTACTGTGTTTGGCGCAGCCGGAGCAATTGCCTATGTGACCAGCAGGGAATGTTTCCGCCTGTGGTGTGAAAGTGACGATGAACGTAAAAAAGGGATGGCCACCTGGATGCATATTCTGGATTGGCTGCCGGTTCGAATTACCGCATTCGGGCTGCTATTGGTTGGCCACTTTTCCCGCGCATTGCCGATATGGCTGAGTTACCTGACACATCCTTCTGTTGCTGGCGAGAAGGTGTTAACTGAAGTCGCAGCTAAAGCCGAAGATGTCGACTTTACCGAATCACAACAGGCGGATCCTGCCTGTGAACCGAAGGCGCTGGTAACGCTGGCGAAGCGCAATATGATGCTGCTGTTGTCGGTTATTGCGGTACTGACCTTACTTGGGCTAGTCGACTAACAACACTTATCGCATTAAAACAAGGGCTGCGCTGGCAGCCCTTTTCTTTATCTATTCCTTTATAAATCTGATCGTTAACCGCAATCGGGCGGTACAAATAGCCATTGTTGATGGTTTTTTTAACAATACGTGCGATTTTTCAGCATTACGGGTCAGAAGTAAGGTGAATTGATTGGCTTTTTATCGTAGTTTTTAGGCGATTGGTAATAAAATGCTGCACTGCAAAACAATGGCTTACCATTTTGTAAATTATCCAATCTGTAATTAAATTACCGAAAAATGCGGGGTTTTGGGGCTGGTTAAACCAGTTTGGCCCGTGAAATTTTATGAATAATTTCAAAAGTTAAGTAGTTTGTTACAGAAACTTTATAAAACTTGGTCTATGTTTACTATTTACCTCCGTGATATTCTGCTCTACACTAATTAGATAGGTAAAATGGTAATACCAATTTTATTGTGAACGCATTCTCGTTTACATAGCAATGTTTCGGAGTCAGATCTCTTCCTATGCAAACCGGCCGCAAAAAGCTTGCAGACGTTATCACCGAGCAACTCGAGTCTATGATCCTCGACGGTTCGTTATTGGCCGGTCAGCGCTTACCTCCGGAACGTGAACTGGCGGAACAGTTTCAGGTCTCACGGCCATCGTTACGTGAAGCCATTGGTAATTTGCAGGCACGCGGGCTGGTAGAGCGTAAGCAGGGAGGCGGCACTTTTGTTAGTCGTCAGCTTAATTCTGCTATGACCGATCCGCTAATGGCCCTTATCAGTGGCCGGCCTGAAACCCAGTTTGATTTACTTGAATTCAGGCATGCCCTTGAGGGGATGTCGGCTTATTACGCTGCGTTGCGTGGCCAGCCTGAAGATTACGCGGCACTGCGTGAAGCACTGGAACAAATGCCCACGCCCAAACGCACTGAATGCAAACGCGAACAGGCAGAATGCCTGGGGCGCTTTTACGTCATTATGGCGCGCGCCTCGCACAACATGGTGTTACTCCATGTGATGAGCACCATGCAAACCATGCTGGTAGACAATATCGAACGCAACTTTGAAATGCTGGCCTTGCATGCCAGTGACGAAGCGGTTGATAACATTGCCCAGCAACGTAAAGAGATTGTTGAAGCCATTGCAAGCCGGGATCCGGAAGCGGCCCGTCAGGCCTGTAATGCGCACCTTGCCTACATCGAGAAAACGTTGTTGGCAATTAATCAGCGAGACAGTCGTGTGCAACGAGCGTTGCGCCGGTTGGAAATTTAAGAACACATGACGGCTTCAGCAGTATAACGAGGCAGTCAGGTAAGTATTACAAAGCGACGTGGTGCGGCAGTATCGTTGCCATGTCAGACAATTTGTTAGGTATTTCATCCGCCATATGTGCCAACCAGCCATATAGAGTGTGGATGTATTTCTATATCAGTAACTATAGGATGGCACCATGAGTGATATGATGCACCAAGATGTTGACCCGCAGGAAACCCAGGAATGGCTGGAATCGTTAGAATCGGTTCTGGAGGAAGAAGGGGTAGAACGCGCGCACTTTTTGTTAGAGTCTCTTATTGAGAAAGCCCGCCGCAACGGTGCGCACTTGCCGTACGACGCTACCACTGCTTATATCAATACAATCCCGCCGGGGCAGGAACCCACCATGCCAGGCGACCAGACGATTGAAGGTAGCATTCGTAATGCACTGCGTTGGAACGCGTTGATGATGGTATTACGGGCGTCTAAAAAAGACCTTGAATTAGGTGGTCACATCTCAAGCTTTGCCTCTTCTGCCATGCTTTATGATGTAGGTTTTAACCACTTCTTTAAAGCGCCGAACGACAAAGACGGCGGCGACTTTATTATGTACCAGGGCCACGTCGCGCCGGGTATCTATTCACGAGCTTATATCGAAGGTCGCTTAACTGAAGAGCAGTTAGACGGTTTCCGTCAGGAAGTAGACGGCAAAGGTCTGTCTTCTTACCCGCACCCTAAATTAATGCCTGAGTTCTGGCAGTTCCCTACGGTATCTATGGGCCTTGGCCCAATGCAGGCGATTTATCAGGCCCGTTTCCTGAAATACCTGACTAACCGTGGTTTAAAGGACTGTTCTGATCAGCGCGTATGGTGCTTCTTAGGTGACGGTGAAATTGATGAGCCGGAGAGCTTGGGTGCCATCGGTCTGGCATCTCGTGAAGGCCTCGACAACCTGACTTTCGTGGTTAACTGTAACCTGCAGCGCCTGGATGGCCCGGTACGTGGTAACGGCAAAATTATCCAGGAACTGGAAGGCACCTTCCGTGGCGCAGGCTGGGAAGTGATCAAGGTTATCTGGGGTCGCTACTGGGATCCACTGTTAGCCCGTGACACTACCGGTAAACTACTGCAGTTAATGAACGAAACCGTAGACGGTGAATACCAGAACTTCAAAGCGAAGGGCGGTGCGTACACCCGTGAAAACTTCTTCGGCAAATATCCAGAGCTGAAAGAAATGGTGTCGAACATGTCTGACGAAGACATCTGGCGCTTAAATCGTGGTGGTCACGATCCGGTTAAGGTTTACGCTGCGTACGACCGCGCCGTAAACACCAAAGGCCGCCCACAGGTCATTCTGGCTAAAACCGTTAAAGGTTACGGCATGGGTGCAGCCGGTGAAGGTAAAAACATTGCTCACCAGGTGAAGAAAATGGACATGGAAGCGGTTAAACACTATCGCGACCGTTTCAATATTCCGGTATCTGACGAAGCGCTGGAAACATTGCCGTACTACAAGTTTGACGAAGACAGCACAGAGATGAAGTATCTGCGCGAGCGCCGTGAAGCCCTTAAAGGTTACATGCCGCGTCGTCTGGCTAAGTCTACCGAAGAACTTCCAGCGCCAGCACTGAAAGCCTTTGAGGCGGTAACGAAAGGCTCTGGTGACCGTGAAATCTCAACCACCATGGCGTTTGTGCGGGTGCTGACCGCATTGCTTAAAGACAAGCAAATCGGTAAGCGCATTGTGCCAATTATCCCGGATGAAGCCCGTACCTTTGGTATGGAAGGCTTATTCCGTCAGGTAGGTATTTACTCTAGCCAGGGTCAGAAATACGAGCCGCAGGATTCTGATCAGGTCGCTTACTACCGTGAAGACCAAAAAGGTCAGGTGCTGCAGGAAGGTATTAACGAGCTGGGTGCCATGGCGTCATGGTTATCAGCCGGTACTTCATACAGCACTAACGATCTGCCAATGGTGCCGTTCTACATTTACTACTCGATGTTTGGTTTCCAGCGTGTGGGTGATTTAGCCTGGGCCGCTGGTGATAGCCAGACCCGTGGTTTCTTAGTAGGCGGTACGGCTGGTCGTACAACGCTTAATGGTGAAGGTCTGCAGCACCAGGATGGCCACAGCCATACCCAGGCGGCGCTTATTCCTAACTGTGTAAGCTACGATCCAACCTACGGCTATGAAGTGGCTGTGATTGTTCAGGATGGTCTGCGCAGAATGCTCGAAGAGCAGGAAGATGTGTTCTATTACCTCACCGTAATGAACGAAAACTACAAGCAGCCAGCTATGCCTAAGGGCGTTGAAGAAGGCATTATCAAAGGTATCTATAAGTTAGAGACCATTGGCCGTAGCAACGCGAAGAAGAAAGTAAAACTGCTGGGTTCTGGTACCATTTTAGAGCAGGTTCGTACCGCGGCTAACAAGCTGCATGACGACTACGGCGTAGCGGTTGAAGTGTACTCAGTACCTTCTTTCAACGAGCTTGCCCGTGACGGTCAGGAATGTGATCGTTTCAACATGTTCCATCCGGACAGCGATGCCAAAGTGCCATATATCACTGAAGTCCTTAACGAAGGCTTTGACGGCCCGACTATTACCGCTACCGATTACATTAAGAACTACGGTGAGCAGGTACGTGCTTATGTACCAGGCGCTTATCGTGTACTGGGTACTGACGGCTTTGGTCGTTCAGACAGCCGCGCGAACTTACGTCGCCACTTTGAGGTGGATGCGGAGTACGTGACTTTTGCAGCCCTTTATGAGCTGTATAAGCAAGGCGAACTGGATGGCAAAACACTCAATAGAGCCATGCAGGATCTGGGTATTGACCCGGACAAAATTAACCCGCTGTTCGCATAAGCTCAGGGAGACTGCAAACGATGTCAGACATTAAAGACGTATTAGTACCGGATTTAGGTGAAGATGAAGTTGAAGTCATTGAACTGTGCGTATCGCCAGGCGATTCGGTTGCCGCCGAAGACGCCCTGGTAACAGTTGAAAGTGACAAAGCCAGCATGGACGTACCAGCACCTTTTGCCGGTACGCTCAAAGAGCTGTGCGTAAAAGTGGGTGATAAAATCAGCCACAACGACTTACTGGCCAAGCTGGAAGTTGCTGGCGGCGATGCCGCAGAAGCTCCGGCTCAGGAAGAAAAAACGGAAGAAGCCCCAGCTGCTAAAGAAGAATCTGCGCCAGCAGCCGAACAAAAGCCAGCTGCCGAGCAAAGCAGTGGCGGTAGCGAAACTATTGAAGTTACCGTACCGGATATTGGTGACTCTGCTGACGTAGACGTTATCGAAATTCTGGTCAGCGCAGGCGACACCGTAGAAGCCGAAGATGGCCTGATCACCCTTGAAACCGACAAGGCAACCATGGATGTACCAAGCCCACAGGCTGGTAAAGTGGTTGAGGTGAAGGTAAAAGAGGGCGATAAGGTAAGCGAAGGTTCTCTGGTATTATTGCTTGAGGTTGCCGGTTCTGGCAGCTCAGACAGTGCCCCGGCTGAAAAAGCGGAATCTGCGCCTGCTACCGAATCTGCACCTGAAGCGGCTGCTGAAGAGCCGGCAGGTGAAGAAGAAATTGAAGTCACCGTACCAGACATTGGCGATGCATCAGACGTTGATGTTATCGAAATCCTGGTAGCCGAAGGCGATACCGTAGCGGTTGAAGACGGTCTTATCACTCTTGAGACCGATAAAGCTACTATGGATGTACCGTCGCCGAAAGAAGGTGTGGTTACCAAGTTACTGGTTAAATCCGGTGACAAAGTGTCGAAAGGCGACAAGGTATGTATGCTGAAAGTGGCAGGTAGCGCCAAACCAGCGCCTGCTAAGTCAGAAAGTGCTGCGTCTGCGCCTAAAGCGGATAGCGCACCAGCTGCCAGCAAGCCTGCAGAACCGAAAAAAGCCCCTGTGCCGCATCATCCTTCGGCCGGTACCAAGCCAAAAACAGGTAAAGTGCACGCCTCACCATCGGTGCGTCGTCTTGCCCGTGAGTTTGGTGTGGATTTATCAGAAGTACCAGGCAGTGGTCCTAAGAACCGTATTCTTAAAGAAGACGTTCAGGCCTATGTGAAAGAAGAGCTGTCTCGTCCGCGTACCACAGCACCAGCTGCTGGTGGTAACGGTGGTGGCCTGCAGGTACTGGCACAGCCAAAAGTTGATTTCAGCAAGTTTGGTGAAATTGAAGAGAAACCGCTGACCCGTATCCAGAAGATTTCCGGCCCGAACCTGCACCGTAACTGGGTAACTATCCCACACGTAACGCAGTTTGAAGAAGCGGATATCACCGATCTGGAAGCGTTTCGTAAAGAGCAGAATGCCATTGCTGAAAAACGTAAGCTGGGCGTAAAAATTACCCCGCTGGTGTTTATGATGAAAGCGGCGGCCGATGCACTGCGTGCTTACCCGATCTTCAACACCTCACTGGGTGAGTCAGGTGACACCCTGATCCAGAAGAAGTATATCCACATCGGTATTGCCGTGGATACTCCGGGAGGCCTGGTAGTGCCGGTAGTGCGTGATGTTGATAAGAAAGGCATTTACGAGCTATCCGAAGAGCTGATGGAAATCAGTAAGAAAGCCCGTGACGGTAAGCTTAAAGCTGCCGACATGCAGGGCAGCTGCTTCACCATCTCAAGCTTAGGTGGTATTGGTGGTACCGCGTTTACGCCAATTGTAAACGCACCGGATGTCGCTATCCTTGGGGTATCGAAATCTGACATCAAACCGAAGTGGAATGGTAAAGAGTTTGAACCTCGCCTGACCGTACCTTTATCGTTGTCATACGACCATCGTGTTATTGACGGCGCGGTCGCAGCAAGGTTTGCTGTACACTTGAAGTCAGTACTGGAAGATTTACGCCAGTTAATTCTGTAAATCATTGTTCGCCCTGCTTCGTGCAGGGCGAATCGTAATCTGAATTAGAGAGTTTACCTTTACTGCTGTGACGCAGCTAGTTACAATTCAGACACTTACATTCGTATAGAAACAGGACAGATTTGAGGTCACGATGAGCGAAATTAAAACGCAGTTAGTGGTACTAGGCGCCGGCCCCGGCGGCTATTCAGCAGCCTTCCGCGCAGCTGATATGGGGATTGAAACAGTTCTGGTTGATGCCAGAGAAACCCTTGGTGGTGTATGCTTGAACGTAGGATGTATTCCTTCCAAAGCCCTGCTGCACGTTGCTAAAGTGATGAAAGAAGCCAAGCACCTGGCCAGCCACGGTGTATCATTCGGCGAACCTGAAATCGACCTGGATAAAATCCGCGCCTATAAAGACGGCGTGGTAGGCCAGCTGACTAAAGGTCTGGCGGGCATGTCTAAAATGCGTAAAGTTAAGCACGTTCAGGGCTACGGTAAATTTACCGGTGCTAACACCCTGGAAGTGGAAGGCAAAGACGGCAAAACCACGATTTCTTTCGAAAACGCCATTATTGCTGCGGGTTCTGAGCCGGTATCTCTGCCGTTCATTCCTGAAGATGACCGCGTAATCGACTCTACCGGCGCGCTGGAAATGAAAGACATTCCGGAAAAAATGCTTGTACTGGGTGGTGGTATCATCGGTCTGGAAATGGGCACAGTGTACGAAGCGCTGGGTTCAAACATTGACGTGGTCGAATTCCTTGACCAGTTAATCCCGGCCGCAGACAAAGACATTATGAAGGTCTTCATGAAGACCTACAAAGAAAAATTCAACATCATGCTGGAAACTAAGGTGACCGGCGTTGAAGCCAAAGACGATGGTCTGTACGTAAGCTTTGAAGGTAAAAACGCACCGGCTGAGCCAGTGCGTTACGACAAAGTACTGGTAGCGGTTGGCCGTAAGCCAAACGGTGGCCTGGTTGCTGCTGATAAAGCAGGCGTTAAAGTTGACGAGCGCGGCTTCATCTCTGTTGATAAGCAAATGAAAACCAACGTTGGCCACATCTACGCAATTGGTGACCTGGTGGGTCAGCCAATGCTGGCGCATAAAGCGGTTCATGAGGGCCATGTGGCTGCCGAGAACATCGCTGGTAAGAAGCACTTCTTCGACCCACGGTGCATTCCTTCAGTAGCTTACACTGAGCCAGAAGTGGCTTGGGTTGGTTTAACCGAGAAAGAAGCGAAAGAGCAGGGCGTAAGCTACGAAACAGCCACCTTCCCATGGGCTGCTTCGGGTCGTGCAATTGCCTCTGATGCGACCGACGGTATGACTAAGATGATTTTCGATAAAGACTCTGGCCGTGTAATCGGTGGTGCCATGATTGGTACTAACGCCGGTGAGATGCTGGGCGAAATCGGCTTAGCCATCGAAATGGGCGCTGATGCCGAAGACGTAGCGCTGACTATTCACGCTCACCCAACGCTCAACGAGTCAATCGGTCTGGCGTCTGAAATCTTCGAAGGCAGCATCACTGACCTGCCGAATCCTAAAGCTAAAAAACGCTAAAGCGTTTTTTAGTCCCGGAATCGCCAACGGCGATATCCGGGACCTCCTGCTAAAGCGTTTCTTCGTCCCGGTTTCGCTCAGCGAAGACCGGGACCTCCTGCTAAAGCGTTTTTTAGTCCCGGAATTGCCAAAGGCGATATCCGGGTTAAAAATACCGTCATCCCGACCACCGAGCCGGGATTGCCCTCAGGGATCTCCTAAAAAGGTTGTCTCACTGTAGACAACCTTTTTTGTTGTGCGCCGGGCATGGCGCGTGGTGTTTCGACACCGTTTAACTCACTGTGGTGGTGAGTTGATGACTTGGAGGTGAAAGTCCTCTGCACACCCGGCAAGGGGAAGTGTTAGCCGAACGGCAAGGGTGTTCACCGCGAGGTGAAATCTGAAGGAAGCCGAAGGCAAAATGCTGGCCTGACGAACAGGAAGCGGTTT
>NZ_PVNP01000210.1 GCF_002993365.1 Marisediminitalea alba | reverse complement strand
ACAAAGCCTGATGGTGACTTGCCGCCTGCAAGGCGTCAATCCCTACCATTACCTCGTGGATGTATTGCAGCGTGTAGCACTGCATCCGGCCAAAGACGTACTCGACCTGACGCCAAGAGTCTGGAAAGAGAGATTCGCGGACAAAAAATTAACGAGCGACTTAGATAAAATGGGGTGATCCGGGTCTATATTGATCGCTTACGTAACGCCTATCGTTTTCAGCCCTTTCCATTCAGGGAACCTACTCACTAACGATGCCGCATCCATAACATGGTACGCTCTTGCTTCGCCTCTTCCGTGATTTTTCTCCAGACAAATGACTTCTTGATTTACAGCACCCGCAAGCTCATTGCGCACGGCATCATGAAGTTCCTTTTGATTGCCTTTTAGAGCAAGAAGATAATCACCACCACTCTCTACAATCTTCTCCGCAATAGTAGTTTGGCAGCCCATCGCATCTATTGATATCAAGCAACCTTTGATATCCAGCAGGTTCAGTAAGGCTGGAATGGCTGTGATTTCATTCGACTTACTCTGGGTCTTAATTTGCCCCAATACCACATTATTTTCGGCTGCAAACGCATTCACCATATGGATGGCTGATTGCCTGTCTTCACGATTGTATGAACCGCAAAGCCGCTTACCGTCAATCGCAATTAACTGTCCGTCGGATAGCTCTGCGACTGACTGCATCCAACCAATAAAACAGCGCTGAAACTGTTCGCTATCGACTCTTGATATCACACGAGCAATCGTGTCATGAACGGGCAATCCATTTTTGAATAGGCCTTTCTCGCGGAACCAGTCAAAGTGTAAATCACCAAAATCTTCGATGTCTTCCCAGCCTTTGGCACCAGCGATGGAAGCACACACAACAAGGAATAAAATATCAGTGAATAAATGCGCCACCTTAGCTGATTGGCGAGGATCTTCTAACTCACTAAAAAGCTGCTCAAATGCACCTGTACCCATGACTCTCTCCGCAAAAGAGAGTATAAGATCACAGTCACTATATTTCGTCCAGTTGTAATATTTATTGTTAACTCAGCTGGTCAATTAATGTTCGTGATCTTGCCCTGGAGACCGATGGAACAAACGCCTTACCGGCAGATAAAAAACCGGTGAAGGCCCACGCAACAGGCACTGGATATTATCGCCACACTCTACCGGCATGAAAAAAACATCCGGGATAAGCAATCAGACCTGGCTGATATCCATACCTACCGGCAACAACACAGCGAACCCTTAGTCACTGAGTTCTTCCGGTGGGTCTACCAACAACGCCAGCGCACCGATTTACTGCCCAAATCCCCCTTCGCCAAGGCGCTTCACTATGCGCATGAGCGGGAGAGCCAACTCAAGGTGTTCCTGAGTAACCCGGCGTTACCCCTGGATACCAATCATCTGGAACGGGCACTGCGGG
>NZ_PVNP01000209.1:1365-2009 GCF_002993365.1 Marisediminitalea alba | reverse complement strand
GATATGCATCAGACCAAGAAAGGCAATGAATGGCACTTCGGTATGAAAGCCCATATTGGTGTGGATGCCAAGAGTGGCCTGACCCATACGCTGGTGACCACCGCCGCCAACGAGCATGACCTGAACCAGTTGAAAAACCTGTTGCATGGCGAAGAAGAATTCGCTTCCGGCGATGCCGGTTATCAGGGCGCTTCGATGCGGGAAGAGTTGCAAGATACGAATGTGGAATGGCTGATTGCTGAACGCCCCGGAAAAGTCCGGGCACTGAAAAAGCATCCTCGCAAAAACAAAACGGCCATTAACATCGAATACTTAAAAGCCAGCATCAGAGCAAAAGTGGAGCATCCGTTTCGGATCATCAAATGTCAGTTTGGCTTTATCAAAGCACGTTATAAAGGGCTGATGAAAAATGACTCACAGTTAGCCATGTTATTCACCTTAGCGAACCTGTTTAAAGTAGACCAGATGTTAAGGCGACAGCCAAGATCTATCTGAAATCCGGGAATAACCCGGAATAAGGCCGAAATCAGGCCTAAAACGGCAGTATATTTGCCGAAATTGAAATTTTAGCGTTCAAAAATTAGACGGTAAGTGCAAAGGCTGGTTCAAGAACTAAATTGCAGGACTTATTCGCAGTTTCCCTA
>NZ_PVNP01000209.1:0-1315 GCF_002993365.1 Marisediminitalea alba | reverse complement strand
CCTTGGCAAACCTGTTTAAAGTAGACCAGATGTTAAGGCGACAGCCAAGATCTGTCTGAAATCAGGGAATAACCCGGAATAAGGCCGAAATCAGGCCTAAAAAGGTAGTATATTGGCCTAAATTGAGAATTTAGCGTTCAAAAATTAGACGGCGAATGCAAAGGCTGGTTCAAGAACTAAATTGCAGTACTTATTCGCAGTTTCCCTAAGCCATTTTTCAGAAGTTACCGATCCCCGCACACAAATTAATGTTCAACATGACTTTATTGATGTGATATTTCTGACTGTGAGTGCAGTCCTTTCTGGAGCAGAGGGTTGGAGCGATATAGAAGTGTTTGGTCGAGATAAACTTGATTGGTTGCGCCAATACCGTCCCTTTGAAAACGGCATTCCTGTTGACGATACCATTGCCCGAATTGTCCGAGTAATATGCCCTGAACAATTAAATAAAGCCTTTATGAATTGGGTGAATGAAGTGCGTGTTGAAACGGGTAAGCCTCAAATTGCCATCGACGGTAAGACACTTCGTCATTCCTACGATGGCGATAAGCAAACGGCATTACATAGCATTACCGCCTGGAGCAAAGATGCAGGTTTAGTGCTTGCGCAACTGAAGTCATCGGGCAAGAAAAATGAGAATGCTTCGGTATTGGACCTACTCGACACGCTTAATATTAAAGGCGCTCTTATCAGTGCAGATGCCATGAACTCTCAGAAAAAGATAGTCGAGAAAATCAGCTCGGAGAACGCAGATTATGTGCTCTGCATCAAAAATAACCACAAACAACTACGCGATGAAATTGCCGCCTATTTCCATAAGGTAGAGAGGGATAATCCCGCTTGGATTGCCTGTAATGAACAGACTGATTCTGGCCATGGACGAATTGAAGTACGCCGGTGCCAGCAACTAAGAGTCAGTGAGTGGATAAGTGAAGCACAGCACTGGAAAGGTATACGCAGTGTTATCAAAATAGAACGAGAGCGCCACCTTAAAGACAAAGAGGTGAGCACTGAAACGCAATATTACATCAGTTCACTGGATATTGACCCCGTTGCGGTCAACCAGGCTATCCGAGCACACTGGGAAGTCGAAAATAAAGTCCACTGGGTGTTAGACGTGACGTTCAAAGAAGATGATAGCCGAATACGCAAAGAGGACGGAGCGGAAAATGTCGGAGTGATTAGGCGGTTTTGTTTGAATATGGCTCGTTTACACCCCAAGAAAGCCAGCATGAGAAGCAAACTCAAAATGGCTGGCTGGGCCGATGAATTCAGAGCAGAGCTTATTTTTGGGTAAAAGTATGCGGTTGCCCTG
>NZ_PVNP01000208.1 GCF_002993365.1 Marisediminitalea alba | reverse complement strand
ATTGTCGCAAAACTGGCTGTAGCTATAGCAAGCATCAGGGTAATTAGCCTGATATTCCTCCCAGAGCAGCAGTTTAGTTACACCTTTACGCCGCAGTTCAATATCCATCAGGCCATAATCAGGTTTAATACGGCCCGCTTTCCTGTCAGGATAAAGTGACTGATGTAGCCATTGATCGGAGGCATGCTCAGGTAACGGCCAGCCACAATCCAGGGTTCTGAATTTACCGAGAATATCAGATATAGTGGCAGCCCCCACATTCAGTCTCCTGGCGATGTCCCGGTTACTGAGGTTTTCATCAAGCTTAAGATAGAGAACCGCTTTAACGCGTTCTATGTCAGTAGGTTTTGACATACTTGTTTCCTCTTTAAAATTAAAAGAAGTTAACAAGCATAAAAGACTGATCGGGTGGTGAAGAAAAAGTCTGTGATCGAATGACCGGAATAGAGTTGATCGGGCTAGCCAGAATCAGCGATCGAGAACATCAGAATACGCACGCTCTTTGTGAGCACGCAAAGCAATTGGGCGTCAAAAAATTTGGCCCCTACTACAAGGTTAAAAAACTGCTGGCACAGCACAATGCCGTGATCCGTTCTTCAAACTATGAACTTACAGTTGGGAAATACTTTAGACATCACATGTTGTAATGTTTCAGGTTGTATAAATTAGACGTCGAGATGAGGGGTGGTTACAATTTTTACTATTGGTTAAGAAATATCTTGAAAAAGTAGATGTATGAACGCGTAACCCCCTGGGGGAAGGCTTAGCAGTGTGAATAACGGATGATTTAGGTGTTAATGTGATTGAACAAAATAGGTCGTTTCCAGATGACTTCGGCTTTGACTATTGTCTTATGTGGATTAGTACGGAGAAATATCCCTCATTTATAAGTAGGCCACACCCTGACAGTGGCGAGATCATCCATGACGTTAGGGACAACTCAAAACCATTTGCTCATAAACTTCCAATTTTAATAGACCCCGATGGTATCAATGTGGTGCCAGTGAATCTATATCTTCACTCTTTGTTGGCAGATCCAGATATATCCTCCGATAAGACGATTCAATCCCATGCAGTTGCGTTATTGAGCTTCTATCGGTGGTTGAGCACGGAAATCCCCGAACATACACACCCAAGGACTGGCCTTCTGGTTGATGAAAAACCTCCGTTAACAATATATGACTGCACCGAGAAGGTAGAGGAAAGTCCAATCGTGAGATATCGAGACTATTTATTGGAAAACCTTTATACCAAGGATGAAACTGGAAAAGTCGGTGGTTCTCCAAGTACAGCCTCTAACTATGTTTTGAAAGTTGTCAATTACTTCATCTTCCTTCATCGCCAGCGGATCATTTCAATCAGCAAAACCTTTCGACCATTTGAGTTTAAGGCAAAGACTGTTCGCATAAGCAACAAAGGAAACAGAGCACAACATGAAATGCTCTCACATCTCAATCGCAGTCACAGTAAGGAAATTATTGTATACACCACAGGTCTCACTAGACCATTTAAGAACATAAAAAAACCTCAAGATGCTGATATTCGAGAGCTTAACCCACTTCGTGAAGATGAAAAACAAGAGCTTTATAAACACCTTGATATTGAAAATTCATCTGACACTAAAGCCCTAATGGTGTACTTAAAAACTGAAACGGGATTGAGATTGGAGGAATTAATAACATTTCCTGCCTCTGTCGTGGACAAGCCAAAAGCTAAAGTAGTTAAGGTGCAAATTGGTGAGAATATTAACGGTTGCTTAACCAAGTTCAAAAAAAACAGAACAATTGAAATCCCAGCCAGTGTCATGGATCTGTTGTACGAGTACAAGTTAAGTAAGGCGAGGAAGAAGGCTATTGAAAAAGGATTACTTCGCCATAACCACTTATTCGTTAAATCGAATGGCAATATCTACGCTCCAAACACCATTCAAAAGTATGTGGAAACTATCCGCAATGATTTGACACACTGTGGGCTTGATATTTATTTTGCCCCTCATGACTTACGAGCCACTTTCGCAACCGACTGGCTGTACAGCAAACATATGGAAACAGGTAAGCCCTTCGAGGCTTTGTTACAGGAGCTGGCTGATTTGATGGGGCATGAAAGCACCTCTACCACTCAAAAATACGTTAACTACATGAATGACAATAAAACATGGTTGGAATTCGCTCAGCGTAAAAATCAATTCGCACAACAATCGCTGAGGTGATGATATGGCAAAAAGTCGATTAGCAGCATCGAGAAATCAAAATAAATCACCCGCTCCGCCGATTACTAAGAAAAATGTTACTTCATTAGATTTGATCGTTGATATACGGCCAGAAGGGGTGCTAAACAGCACAAGACACAATTTTATTTATTGGTGTCATGAACAGTGTGATCCCAAAAAACCATTAGCTAAACCCTCTCGACTGGAAAGAATGCAAAAGCTAAAAAGATGGGTTGATCAAGAGAAGAAAAATGAAACCAATGCATGGTCTCTAGTAGTTAAATTAAGCGCCTTAAAGACTTACATTGCATTTTGCGACATTAAGAAGTTCGACCCTTTTAGTCAGGCTGGATATCTTTATTACGCTGGTAACTCAGGTGAGTTACGGCGCTTAGTTGACATTGCTAGTGAGCCTAAAAAATACCAATTTCAGTATCATAATGGTGAAGAGTTTGGTTTGTTGGAATCCTCAGCTCTTCAAAAAAAGATGAATCTCGACTCGATGCTTCCAGTGCTTGATTTTGATGTGTCAGACATGCAAGCCACGCTTAAGAGCTTTACTGGTGAGATAACAGATTTTGCTACACTACCTTATACATCAAGCGAATGGTATGCACTAGTTAGACGCACTCAGCTTCTCTTTTTCTCTTTGGTAACTCAACTTATTGCGTTTAAAGAAGAAAACCCCGAATCGCCCCCACCTCAATACCTAGAAAACATTGTGGTTGAAAGAATAGATAATCGTGACATCACGATTACACTTGGGAGAAAAAATGGTTCAGCTTCAGAAGGCTTAGTGACGTGCTCCAATAGATTCACACAGCCAGTTAAGGGATAATTATCTCAACTGGAGTGTATATGAAAACGCGAAAAAGCTATTCAAAAGAATTCAAACTGGACGCTGTTAGTCTGGTTACAGAACAAAATTACAAGATTGCTGAGGCTGCACGTAGTCTTGGTATTAGCGCGAATATGTTAGGCCGCTGGCTTAAAGAGCAAGAATCAGAAGGCGCTCACGCATTTCGTGGCAATGGCAAATTAACGCCGGAGCAGGAAGAAATCCGTCGGTTGAGAGAAGAAAATAAACGCCTGAAAATGGAGAAAGAGATCCTAAAAAAGGCGACGGTCTTCTTTGCCAAAGAAACCAAGTGAAATACGGTTTCATTACCCAACATAAGAAGACCTGGCCGATTAGTCTGATGTGTCAGGTTCTGGGAGTCAGTCGCCATAACTATTACAGTGCCGTGCGACGAAATGAACATCTTGAACCCGATCCACAACATGATGAGCTAATTGAATGGGTACAGAAAATAGCAGATGCCAGTGACTATACCTATGGCGTAAGACGAATGAAACGCGCGCTGAATTCGCTCGGTTATCCGGTTGGAAAACAGCGTACGAGAGCCTTGATGAAAGAAGCCGACGTGAGCGTTAGACGACGTAGAAAATACAAAGTAACGACCAACAGCAACCATCAGCAACCTGTATTCGATAACGTGCTGTCACGCGACTTTGATGCGCAAAAACCAGACCAGGCGTATGTCTCTGACATTACCTATATCTGGACGCAGGAAGGGTGGCTGTATCTGGCCGTTGTCATCGATCTGTTCTCACGCAAAGTCGTGGGTTGGAGTATGTCTTCACGGATGAATGCCCAGCTTGTGTGTGATGCCTTAACAATGGCTTTATGGCAACGTAAGCCCAAGGCTGGCCTGATACATCATTCGGATCGTGGTTCGCAATACGCGAGCCGACAATTTAGACAGCTACTGGCGCAGTACAAGGTAACAGGTAGCATGAGTAGGAAAGGTGATTGTTGGGACAATGCCGTTGTAGAGAGCTTCTTCGGCACATTAAAACAAGAGCGAGTGCAATGGCGTCATTACCAGAGCCGTCATGAAGCTCAGCAAGATATCCTGCAATACATCACTATGTTTTATAACAGCCAAAGAATGCACTCATATCTGGATTACAAAAGTCCAAACCAATATGAAGCTGACATGGCTAACTTAGGAAAAGCTGCTTAACTGGGTTGTGTGAATTTGCTTGACCACGTCATAGCGAGTCCTTTTAATCAATGCATGTCGGCAGCTTACACTTTGTTTGCCTATTACACTGCATTTAACGACACAGTGATTAGACAGGTTCGCCACCCCATTAAAATGGTTACGTCAAATAAAGATGGTCGGACATCAAAAGTTGCTCAAGTTCGCGCTTACAAAGGTCGTGCATCAAAGGACGTAAAAGCGTTATTTTCAGGCTTAGAAGAAAGCTCCCACCCCGAAGCCAAAGATGAGGAAGCTGGGTTTATTGTCGCTGACATCAATAAGCGCGACACTGTTGGAGAAACTGACGGAATTACCTTTCTTCGAGCACTCGAACTCCTCTCGAAAACCTACAGCGAAGACCCTTATGACACTCTGATATATTTCCTCAATAGCGAAGGTGATAAAGGCAAGGTTGATGTGTCTGGAGCTTCATTCCAATTATCAAAGAACCTAAATTTGCTTTCTGATAGCAGAGCTGAGTTGACCGACCATCTAGTAAAAACCTACGCCGACATTGTTAAAGATCAAAAGATGACCACGTTTAACAAGATTAAACGAGATGATGGTGTATACACGATGGAAGCAAAAGTCACCGTTCTTAAAAAGCAAGTTGTAACAATAAGAGCAATGCCTATTGCTTACGCTGCTCTTTCATGTATGACTGATGTTTCATTGCGGAACGCGCTTATACCGCTTAATTATTCAGAGAAAGATTCCGATGGAGCGATGACAGTTTCTTTCAAATATGCTGATGGCTCTAAAGGTGAGTTTATTGTTGCAGCTAAATACAAACCTTTTCTTCAATTGGTTGAGCGTTATGCTGCGAGCAGAAACCCTTTACCCAGAAAAAATTATGGTTTTGGTGGGGGGAGTTCAACAACCAAGCATCCATTCTTACTACCGCTGGGTGGTAAATATGTTACTTATCAGTGGTCAGAAGGTGAGGTTCCGATTCGCGAAGTTCTGTTAAAATTGTGTGGCATTGGTCGCGGTGATTACTTTATAAATATTACCGCCAGTAGGATTCGCACTACTCATTCTAACTTAGAGTATAAAGCTGAAGAAAAAGGGTGGACAGCCCGAAAAATTTTGCAGCACAATATTGAAACAACTGAAAGACATTACCCCAACGGCCACCCTGTCTCAAACAACAAGCAAATGTCACAAGGGATGATGGGGTTAGTCTACATAGCCCAGGGCAAGAGCCGCAGTGAAGCTATAGAATCGGTTAAGAAAGAATTGGAAATTCCCGTCTTAGAATACGATGTTTGGAAACAACGTAATGCTCCTACAAACCCCAATGGCATTAGCTGCGGCGGGGAAATTGATTTGCTGTCAGAGAAAGATTGGCATTATGCAGCACGCAAGTTCGCAGAAAAAAAAGGGATTATTGAAGAGGGTCAAGATATTACCTGCTATCAATACGATCTTTGCGTCTTTTGCAAAAGCGCCAAACTCGTTGATGACCCCTACGCTATTTATAAACTATTGAGCTTTCTCGATGCGTTAAGTGAAGCCATTGACCAATACCCAGAACGCGCTTCGGTAATTCAATTAAAGATAAATCGCTTTCAAGCTAACCTTGACGGCCTCCCATTAGAGACCGTTGAACAAGCTGAGGATTTGCTTGAAGAAAAAGGGCGTTATCCACTTTTCGACTCGTTATCTTCCATTACCCAATTTTTATAAGGGCTATATCTATGCTGTCTTTTGAAAACTCACAAGATATGGATTCAACCTTAGATACCATGCGTTTAATTGGTGATAGAGGCGACTATTTGCAACAGGAACTTCTCCCTGCGCTACTGCGAGGCGATTGGGAAGAGTTAGACAAAATGGTGGTCTATCAAGATCAAAAAAAGACCATCTTGTTTGGCGAGGATATATGGGCGTTTAGAAATTCTGACTACAAAGGGAGTGGGGTCACGAACTTGATTTTTAACATTGAGCCAGAGCAAGAAGAAAATGTCATTGTACTTCATCAAAAAGAGCGTCACATGCTCAGGGCAACCGCATGAGTGCTCACTAATTAATCATGCCACTAAAACCCGCAGTTAGCACAGCTTCCAGATAGCTGGCTTTCATCCAAGCCCGTTTTTGCTTGGCGGGTATGCTGCCTTTTGATGACTCTGCCCGCAACATGTTTAGCGCTAAATGGCGTAGCATCGACCAGTTTTCGGCACCGTGATTCTGGTGTATCTGGCAGTCGTCTTCACCCATGCTGACATCCAGTACCCAATGTAAGCTGTTCTCTACAGCCCAGTGGGAACGTACTGCTTCGGCTAGTTGCTTCTCACTTAATGGTGCGGAGCTGATATGGTAGCGATACGTCAGTTCAGGTGCTTTGCCTTGTTGTTGGCGGAAGCTCATGCTCATGCCAAGCGTCTTTAACTCAGGCCATTGCGGGAACGCTTTGCTCACCTCATCAGCACTTAACACATGGTATGTCCGGGCTTCTATGCGACCCCGCTTTTGCTCGAAGGTTAAGCCACCAAGTGGTGCTTCCCGTGTCTCAGTAAACGCATCCTCGACTGCTTTACAGAGCTTGCCCTGATTGCTTTTGAGTGTGAACAGGTAATCACCACCTTGCTCGACTATTTGCTCTGCGATGCTGGTCTGGCAGCCCATAGCATCAATTGATACCAAGGTGTCCTGAACATCAAGTAACTGAATAAGCTCAGGGATTGCTGTAATTTCGTTCGACTTCTCTGAGGTTTTAACCTGACCTAAAACGACTTTATTGGTGCAGGCAAACGCGTTGACCATGTGTATCGTTGATTGGCGGTCACCGCGCTGGTAGGAGCTTCGCAGCGTTTTACCGTCAATCGCAATCAATTGTCCTTCGGTGCTTTCATGTACAGCCTGCATCCAGTTGATAAAGCAAGCTCTAAACTGCTCTGGGTCGAGACGCGAAATGGTACGGGCAATAGTGTCATCAACGGGGACGCCATCGCGCAAGTAACCATGTTGCTGGAACCAGCCAATATGACCGTCGGCATAGTCCCGGATATCGCTCCACCCTTCGGCTCCAGCGACGACACCACATAAGGTGATAAACAAAATATCCTCAAGTGGATAGGTCACTTTTGCTGATTGACGCGTGTCAGATAATTCCCCAAAGTGGGTGGTGAAGGCTTCGATATACATGGTTTTACTCCCCAAAAAGAGAGTATAAGATCACGACTAAACCGGATCGTCAAACTGATCGTTTAGTTTCCTCCAACTGGTTAATAAATATTCACGATCTCACCCTG
>NZ_PVNP01000207.1:70583-111739 GCF_002993365.1 Marisediminitalea alba | reverse complement strand
TAGGGCGTGTTGATCTTTTCTGTACATATTTTGCTCAACAATACATCGGCAGCCACATTAACATAAATGCCAGCGATACCATGCTGGCATAATTTCGCTCTAACTTATCGTATCTAGTTGAAATAGCTCGATATTGCTTAATTCTTGCAAATGCATTTTCAACCAAATGTCGGTATTTGTATAAGCACCAATCCATGCTTTTTTTATCAATATCTTGACCGTAATTCCGTGTAGCAATCACTGGTGTTCCACCGTGGTCACGAACAAAACAGCGGAATTGTTCGCTATCATAGCCTTTATCACAAACGACAGTGTTCACTTCATCAAGCTGTTCAACCAAACTATTCGCATGAACAACATCGTGGCGTTGACCTTCTGATAAGTCGAAACAAATCGGTAATCCTCCACTATCTACAGCTAAGTGAATTTTGGTTGAATTACCCCCACGACTTTTGCCTATTTGCTCTGAGCTTTCAGTTGCTGCTCCTGTGCTATGTTGATGTGCTCGAACTATCGAGCCATCAAGAAAGACCCACTCAAAATCAGCCATGCTAGATAAGCTTTTGAAAAGGTTATCTAAAATCCCTTTCTTTGACCAAAGATTAAATCGTCTGTATACGGTACTCCACTCTCCGAATTCAGAGGGCAGATCTCGCCAAGGAATACCAGTTCTCATTCGATAAAGTATTCCTTCAAATGTCATTCGATGTTCAGTTTTATCGTAAATACGGCCTGTACTTTTCATAACTTGAAGTAGCAGTTCCCATCGAATATCAGTTAGTATTGTTCTTGGCATGGTATTGGTTATGGTTTTACTTTTGGCGAAGCAAATTATAACCCTTTACCATGCTGTTTAAAAATTACTCACGAAAGATCAACACGCCCTAACTATCTGATACTTAGATTAAAACAACAGGATACCGATAAAGTATTAGTGTTAAGTGTCTATTAACATTCTAATAACTGGTAAAAAGGAGCAAAAGTCTGATGCACCACATTGATCAATTGTTCGCGAGCATGTCTGCCGTTACAGCTGTAAGCGATAACCAATGGCGGGTAACTCACCCAGGTTTGCCTGATGACTGGGGGCAGGGGCGTACGGCCTTTGGTGGTATAAGTGCGGCGATGGTGTACTATGCACTGAGCATGATAGTCGCGCCGGATCGCGTCTTGCGCACATTTCACACTAACTTTGTTGGCCCGGTGGTATTTGATGAACCCTTTGAAATCGTCATAGAGCAGTTACGCTCCGGCCGCAATATGTCGCAATATCTGGTAAAGCTGAATCAGGCAGGCAAAGTCAGCGTTTGTGTTCAGGCCTGTTATGGTGTTGAGCTAACCTCGAAATTGCATATCAACAAGCTGCCTTCGCACCAATTTGAACCACCAGATAAGGCAACCTTAATGGGAACCGATGCAGATAAATTGCCGAGGTTTTTTCATCACTACGATCTGGCAATGTTAGAGGGGCAACATCCTTTCACCGGCAGCGCACACTGTCATTATCTCGGCTGGATGCGCAACCACGCGCCGGTAGAGCAATTTGGCCTTACTCACCTCATAGCGTTAATTGATGCATGGCCGCCAGCATTGGTGCAGCAACTTGGAGCCCCGGCACCGATGAGCACGGTAAGCTGGGATCTGGAGTTTGTGAACCCGCTTATTCCCGTTGCCGGTAACCCCTGGTTTGCGTATGAGGTGAATACCCGGTTTGCCGCTAATGGCTATGCCCACACCGAGGCGAAAATTTGGGATGAACAGGAACGATTGGTAGCGCTGAGCCGGCAGGCGGTGGTGGTTTTTGACTAAAAGCTTTTTGCTAAAACATTGATGCTGCCTATCTGGTGACCTTGTAATTAATCTTAAATTGGTTAATTTACGTTAAACTAGAGGTATACAGCGCCTCGTAAGGTGTAGTCGATTAAGGAACAAAATCGAATAATGATCGCAGTATCTGACCTTCTAAAACACTACCCTGACTCATCTTCCCCCATTATCGACCAGCTTTCGCTGAATGTTATCGCCGGGCAATCGGTGAGTATTCAGGGCGCATCCGGCTGTGGTAAATCCACGTTGCTGGCCTTACTGGCGGGGTTTGAACAAAGCTCTGGTGGCACCATTGTGATTGCCGGGCATGCGTTAGAGCGTTTATCCCAGGAAGCCGCCGATTCGTTTAGAATGCATCACCTTGGGGTGATCTTTCAGCAGTTTAATCTGCTGGACTGTTTTAATGTTTGGGATAACGTGGCCTTTACCGCTCGCTTAAAAGGTAACTACAATGCCTCCCGCCAGCAAACCTTGCTGAACAATCTGGGACTGGCGGATCGGCACAAAGCGCCGGTCAGTATGCTCTCTGGTGGCGAGCAGCAACGGGTTGCCATTGCCCGCGCGCTTAACCACCTGCCTGATGTGGTGCTTGCCGATGAGCCCACCGGCAACCTTGATGAGCAAACCAGCGATATAGTGAGCCAGTTGCTGTTTAATTATTGTCAGGAGCAGGGCGCGGCATTGGTGGTCGTAACCCACAGCTCGGATGTTGCCAGGCGCGCTCAAACTCAGTATCGGCTCCATCAGGGCCGGTTAGCGCAAGAGTAATGTCGCGGGCCATGCGAGTTCTTATCCTGGCGCTGGGCACCCAACTGGCCACCTATCGCCAGCGTTTTTGGGAGCCATTGCTAATTATCGTGGCGATCTTTATTGCCAGCGCCGGCCTCACAGCCGTAGCACTTATTAATGCCGGCGCATCCTCTCAGTTAAAGCAGTTTGCGCTGGTTGATGTACCGATTAATTTTCATGTCATTCCGCGCAGTGAAAATAGCCCACTTACGCGTTCTGATTATGCAGCCCTTCGGCGTCAGGGGCTTAACGCCTTAGTGGCTTACACTCAAACCAGTGATCGGCTAGCGGTTGATACGGTTCCGCTGTTTAATCTGTTGCCAGCCGCTAATCGCTCAACGTCTCAGCAAAACAGCATTGCTCAACAGGCGGCGCTCAATGGTATTGAGGATATCAATCAGTTTTACCGTGACGACGTCACTTTACAAACCCATCCCCTAAGCGGCCTGCTGGTGGTTGGGGCACTATCTCCCGAGCAGTATAAGCTGCTGGAAGAATCACTGCCTGCACATCTTCAATTAGCGCCCTTCACGTTGACTTCCTCAGCCAGCAATCTGAGTGACAGTTTCAGCCTCAACCTGTGGGCCATGGGCGCACTGATGGTGCTGGTCAGCATCTTTATTGTGTTTAATGCCTTTAACCTGCTGTTGGCGGCGCGTACGCCGGTGTTGGTTAAACTGCGCCAACTGGGCGTCAGTCAGGCAATATTGCTACGGGTTTTGCAACTAGAAATGTTTATTCTGGCGCTTGTTGGCGCGGTTGGCGGAGTCATTGCCGGGGCTTCTCTGGTTAGTGCTATCACGCCGGTGCTGAGTAACATTTACCGGTTTTTACTGGACGGGCAGTTTAGCGGAGGTCAGTTTTCCACGCCGCGCCTGATGTTGCTGGCCGTTGTGTTTTGTGCAATAGCGGTGATGATAATGGGGCTGTTGATCAGGCAACTTCTGGCTCACAGTCTGGCCCGGCGCAGTTATCTGGTGGCGGTATTTAAGCAGCGTTTTAAACCGGTCTATAACTTCTGGCTGTTACTGAGCTTAGCGGCAGTGGCGCTTGGAGCGTGGCTGGTAGCCAGTCAGCTACAGGCGCTTTTGTATATTGGTCTGGTGCTGATTGCTGGTTGCACCACGGTTGTGTTGCTGATGCCGCAGTTAATGAGCCTGGTTGCACGGCGGATTAGTACAACAAAACCGCTGCTGCACTGGAGTATGCACAATGCAGTGAGTCTTTCGCAGCGCACCAGACTGGCGGCCTGTGCATTTTTTATCGCGCTGGCGGCTAATATTGGCATGAATGTGATGGTCGACAGTTTTCGCCAGGCCACGGAGCAATGGCTGGAGCAACGCCTGTTTGCCCCCTTTTATGTCTACACGGATTTTGAAGGGGATTTATCTAAAGGGGAAGCGGCACCGGTGCCACTGCTTGCCCGCTATGGCAAAGACGTTCGTGTTAACGGGCAAACCCTTGAGTTACGCAGTTTCCCTGATGGTATTGAATATCAACAGTATTTAATGCTCGATGACCAATCGCCCTGGGCCTGGTCTGCTTTTCATGCACAGCGTGGTGTGTTCATTAATCAACAATTTGCGTATCGGGAGGGGCTTAGTACCGGCGACACTGTTAGCTTGCCTTTAACCAGCGGGCTGCAAGCCTTTGAAATAGTGGGCGTGTATCCGGATTACGGTAACCCTAAAGCTCAGGTGTTGCTGCCAGAGGCGCTGCTCTCCAATGAGTATGCGCTTATTTCTGCTTATGCCGCTTTTGCTTCGTCTTCAGAGGAGGCGGCGCTTGAAAGCTGGCTTAACGAGCATAGTGAGTCAGCACGTCTTATCCCGCGAAGCACTCTGATTGAGCAGTCGATGATGGTGTTCTCCCGCACATTTTTAACCACTGACACGTTAAACCTGGTCACTATGCTGGTGGCCGCGCTATCGTTTTTTGTGTCGATTACGCTGTTGGTGATGGATATTAAGCCACAACTGTTGCTGCTGCGCAGCGTTGGCGTCAGCCCGTTTCGTATCAAGCTGTCATTGTTTTCGCAGTATTGTTTTATTGCGGTGAGTTGTGCGTTGCTGGCACTGCCATTTGCGCTGTTACTGGCCTGGTTGCTGGTGAATAAAGTTAATCGCTTTGCCTTTCACTGGACCTATCCGCTCATCCTCGACCCGATGATTATTATGCAAAGTCTACTGATTGGGCTGGGCCTGTTACTGCTACTTATGGCATTGCCGCTTGGCAGGTTACAGGCCAGGTTTTACTCGCAACAGGAAGCACTATGAACAGGCTATTGCTTTTCCTGTTGATATTGGGCTGTACTTTTTCGGCGCCGTTGCAATCCCAACAAGATAAGCGCTCTTCACTGTTTGGCGGTTTTAAGGCCGATAATCAGGCGCAGGTAAGCATTGCACAGCCTGTGTCTTTACCTGCCGATCACGCCCCGCATCAGGGCTATCAGATTGAGTGGTGGTATCTTACACTGCTGCTGGAGAATGATAACGGCGAGCCGTTTAATTATCAGTTTACGTTGTTCAAATTTGCCCGCCCCGAACTGACTTCGAATTGGGGGGAAGGTGTGGTCTGGATGGGGCATTCTTCGTTGCATACTCAGACCCAGCATTATTTTGATGAGAAATTTGCTCAGCAGGGGACGGGGATCGCCAGTTTTAGCATCGCGCCCGTAGCGTTTTATATCGATGAATGGCAGTGGCTGAGTAAACAGCAGGCGGCGCTTTTTCCTGCAGAGCTAAACACCACTTCTGGCCCTGCTGTGCTTACACTTAACCTGACTGCCGATAAGCCCTTTGTAAAACACGGCCAACAGGGCGTGAGTTTTAAAACCGGTGACGGACGCTATCGTTCCTACTACTACAGCCAGCCGTTTATCAACGCCAGCGGCCAGATCACTCTGGATGGAATAACCCATCAGGTTAGCGGCATGGGTTGGTACGATCACGAATGGACATCGCAACTGGCTGATGAAGACGCCTTGGGCTGGGACTGGTTTTCACTGCATTTTGACGACGGGCGAAAACTGATGGCCTTTACCATGTATGTGGAGGGCAGTGAGGCTTATACCACCGGTACGTTAATCAGTGCTCAGGGGGAGCCCCAAACGCTTGGCCCGGATGAGCTGCAGATTTTACCAGTTAACTCCAGTGAGGTGGCAGGCAGGGAAGTCCCGGTTACCTGGCAAATTCGTATCCCAAAGCAGCAAATCGACATTACCACCGAAGCGTTTAAAGCCGACCAGTGGAATGACAGCCGCTATCCCTATTACGAAGGAGCGATTTCATTTGGCGGCAGTCATGCCGGAAAGGGCTATATGGAGCTTACCGGTTACTGATTCCGGGCGCTTCTTTTTGGCTTGTTTTCGATATCAACATAAAAAACAAAATGAGGTACAAGGGCATATCGATAAACGTGGTGTAGGTTAACCATTGATCTTCGGTAAGCAGAGTCGCCACAGCGTAATTAATGCCTGCCATCATTAGCCCGAGAACACTCAGCCCTATAACAAATGGCTGATGTTTTATCGGTGAGTTCAGGTAACGCTCAAAACGAGGGGCGAAGTACCTCCCTTTACGGAATACGCCATCGACTAGCAATACCAGTGCGCCCAGCACTCCCATTATTGTGCCTTTTAGCTGAACAAAAAACTCACTGTCGAAAGTGAGCGATAACAATGCGGATATCAACAGCATAACCGTGCCAAAAACAGCAAAGCCGCCAAGTAAATCCACTTTAACAAAGCGCTGTACCACTACCAGAGCTAAGCCTAAAGCGATGCTGGTAAATGCCGCCACGGTTAAGTCGCCGGTTGTTTTGGACACAATAAAAAATGCCGCCCCTAAGCCGATATCGGCGAAAATGGAGTGTTTGTTTTTTCGCCATTGCTCACTTTGTTTCTGGCGTTCTTGTTTGAGTGTTTCGGTCTCTTGTGCGTGGGTACCGGCGAGTTTTTTTAGTTTCTTATCGGCAAAGTAAATGTCGTTATCCGGGTGACTGGCGCAGATGCGCTCATGGTTATGGTAAACCTCAATGCCAACGGTCAGCCAGTTGATATAGCCCACCGACACTTTTAGCGTATTGCCTGCGTTATCAGAGTGGACAGTATGGGTAAGTACTTTTAGCTCGTCGATAAAGTTACCGGTTAACTCATCAATCAGGTGTCCGTTTTTATACAGCCGCGATGTATAAGTAGTAAATGAAAACGAATAGTGGACTTCATAGTTGCTGTTGTCATAGTTGAATGGACGTCGATAGGTCCATAATCGCATCTGAGGTCTCCTTAAAAGCGAGGAAGTGACGAATCCATTAATCGCCGCACCATCTTTATTAAAACGAAGGTATCTTTATACTACAGCGTTGTTCTGCTACGGTGATGTTTTTGCTGTACTGGACCATAAAGTCCAACTGCACGGTAGAGCGGGCCGGCTGTTTATCCGGGTTAGCCGCTGTGGGTTTCCAGCGCCACCGCTTTAAAGCCTCAATGGCCTTTTTTTCAAATACGCCCTTAGGGAATGAGTCGGTCACTTGTTGTTCCGTAGCTCTGCCTTCATTGTTAACCACAAATGACAAATTCACACAACCTGATAAACCGTCTTTTGCTGCGCTGATCGGATATTGTGGATTTACCCGTTTTGTCTGGGTCCAGAGTGATGCGAACTCAGACTCATCTGCCGGTTGTTCGAGCCCGCTGTCTACCGCCTGTGAGTCTGTGGTCAGTTGGTTACTCGCACAGCCGGCAAGCAGGCTTATCAGACTGATAACAAGGTACTTCTTCATGGCTATGTCCTTTAGCTAATTACGTTGGCAGCGATTTATAGCAAAATTTTAGCAGTGCGTCATTAGCCAACACGGCTCACTACTCGCTGAGCCAGATCCGAAAGGCGCATATTTTGCTCCATGGCAGAGCTTTGTAATTTGCGGTAAGCCTGCTGCTCCGACAAGTTGCCCTGCTGCATCAACAGCAACTTGGCCCGGTCAATCACTTTTTGCTCACTAAGTGCCTGTCTGGCGGCACCGAGCTCATCTGCCATATCCTCGATGCGCTGAGCCTGGCCGCGGATAAGATCGTAAAATGATTTATGCGCCGACAGGGCAGAGCCCTCGGGCAGCTTTTTCGCTTCTCTTCCGGCCCCCTTGAGGCCCTTTACCGTATTGTCGTAAAGCATGGTAATTGGCGTATCAGTAAGTGGTGGTGAACTGTTCAGTGTTGCGATCAGTAATTCATGATTACGCAGCTCTTCTTCGGCCTGTTGAATGCGCAGGGTAGCCTGATCGGTAAGGCGGTCGGTCAGGTGCTCTTCAATTGACTGCATGGCATCAATACGCTGCGTCGCGATGTCGTACCAAATTTCGCTGAGTTCAGCCGAGCATTCTCCGCCAGAGGCCAGCGACTGGATCATTTCGCGTAATCGGGTGATCTGGGTGGCCGTGTCGCTGGTTTGCTGTAACTGCCACATTTGCATTTCTTCGTCATCGGCAAAGTTTTCGAAGGTTTCAAAACAGTGCTGCTGTGAATCACTGAGAGCGCTTATTCTATCTCCGAGATCACTGTCGAAGTGACTTTCAGCAAAGCCAATCGCGCCCCAGGCGCGTTCCTGCCCGGCGTATTCTTTACCCTGCATAAAGTTAAACAGGGCTACCAGCAGGCGGGTCATGGTTGGATCGCTGGCCACATCGGCCGCCTCAAAAACAACGTCGAGTAAACCGGTAATTAAGCGGCAGTAGGCGTTGGTGGATTCCAGCGGGGTAAGTTGCTGAGCAGCAATTTTATTGCGCAAATCGGGTAAGTGATCCATACCCTGCAGGGCAAAGGTGATACTGCTAAGCAATCGCATGGACTGGCCGTTGTCGTGCTGGCCAAGGTAAAGCGACTTAAGCAGGCTGCGTAAATCCTGCTCGCAGACTTCACTGGCGGTAATTTGCTGCTGACGTTGCTCATCAAACCGGTCGCCCTTAGAACCTAAGAATACATTGCTTAAACCACGTTCGCGCTGGAGCTGATGGATCATATCTTTTACGGCTTTAACCGTGCGACAGTTTGACGATAGATGCTGTAATGCCTGAATTTCCTGATGCTTGGCTGACAATAAAAATCGCTTGGTAATGTCACTGTGTTTGCTCATCAGGCGCTCCGAAATATTCGCTGGCTGTTAAACCTGAGAGATAAGCAATTCTTATTCCTATGTAATATTTTAGTCATAAAGCGCGCTGTTTGCGGTTTAAATCAACAGTAAATGGACGGTTTGCCTAAAATACGCGCAATAATAACCGCAGCATAGTAAGTTGTACCGTTAATGGATGCACTTTATTGGTGAAATTGCGCTATCGTGGCGCGCCGTACTTTTGGATAAGCGTTTCTAAAAATTGCGGATTGTTTTTAAGTTATTGATAAATATGTCTAATTTATTTTTATTTAAGTTGGCATCGAAATTGTATTTGTTAAAAACAGCAAACCGTAATGGTTTTACAATTGGAAAAGAATTCGGATAAAGGCGTCCGCAACTTACTTCTCAGGAGTGAGTGCGGACGCCTTTTTTTGTGCCTGACGATTGTAATGAAGTGTTTGTGGGTGTGTTTTTGTTCAATATATTTAGGTGATTAATATGGCGTATTTACTACCTTCTGAGTTTGCAACCAAAATGGTTGATGCGGGTGAATCGAAGATTTACATGTCGACCCGCGACACGTTAATTCGTGCTTTTATGGCTGGTGCTATTCTGGCGCTTGCTGCAGTATTTGCGATTACAATCGCCGTTAAAACCGGTGTGTTTCTGATTGGGGCTATCCTGTTCCCGGTTGGTTTCTGTATGCTTTATCTGATGGGCTTTGACCTGTTAACCGGTGTGTTTGTACTGGCGCCGCTGGCCTGGCTGGCTAAACGGCCCGGGGTTACCTGGCCGCAAATTTTACGTAACTGGGGACTGGTGTTCCTGGGTAACTTTGCCGGTGCGTTAACCGTTGCTTTTATGATGTCGTTTATCTTTACCATGGGTTATAACACCGATGGCGGCGCTATTGCTACCAAAGTGGCCGGTATCGGTGAGGCGCGTACTCTGGGTTATGCTGAATACGGTGCAGCTGGCTGGTTTACTATTTTTATCCGCGGCATGCTGTGTAACTGGATGGTATCACTGGGTGTAGTCGGTGCGATGATTTCTACCCACGTGAGCGGTAAGGTACTGGCGATGTGGATGCCTATCATGCTGTTCTTCTTTATGGGTTTTGAACATTCAGTGGTTAATATGTTCCTGTTCCCGTTTGGCCTGATCATGGGTGGTGACTTCTCTGTGATGGACTATTTCATCTGGAACGAGATCCCAACAGCTTTAGGTAACCTGGTAGGGGGGTTAGCATTCACTGGCCTGACGCTTTATTCAACGCACGTTAAAACTGCACCTAAGCGTGTACTGGCTACTGGTGGTACTAACAAAGCAGTACCGGCGGCGAAAGTGAACGATAAAGTATAAGCTTTTATGCCTGAAGTACGCTGGGGAGCATTCTCCGGCAAAGGAATAAAAACCATTAATCAGGACTGTCACGCAGTGACAGTGCCTGATTTTTCGCGTTTGCAGCGGCGTGGCGTTATTGCCGCCGTTGCAGACGGGATCAGCAGTAGTCAGGTAAGTCAGTACGCCAGCGAACTGGCTATTAATGAGTTTGTTCGCGATTACCTGATGACTGCCAACGTATGGTCACCGGCGCGTGCCGCTGAGCTGGTCCTGCGAACCATTAATACCCGCTTGTATATCAAGTCACAGCTTAGCCCTTATCGGGAGAATCCGGATAAGGGCTACGTGTGTACGTTTAGTGCCGTGCTTCTGTATGGCGATAAAGCCATATTACTGCACTGCGGCGACAGCCGTATTTATCATGTGCGTCAGCACCAGGCCGAGTTGTGTACCGAAGATCATCGTCAGCAAGGTGAGGGTGGCCATCATTACCTCAGTAACGCACTGGGTATTAAACCCGAGTTAAATGTCGATATTAGTGCCAGGGATATTCTGCCCGGCGATATTTTTGTGGTGATGACCGACGGCATCGCCGAAACACTTAGCGTCGAAGACTGGTTAGCCGTTTTGCAACAAGCTGACACCGACTTAACTAAGGGCTGTGAACAGGTTGCCAATATGGCGCTGGATTTCGGTTGTACTGATAACCTGACCATTGCTGCGGTTAACGTTACTGCTATTAACAAGCCGGTGCCAGTGACTTATGGGTCGGCCGGTTACCTGCCATTTATTCAAAGCCCAATCACAGCCAGCAGCGTTATTGACGAGTGGTGTGTGGAAAAGCAGCTAAGCACAACCGATCGCAGTAGCGTATACCTTGCCCGTCACAACCACACTAATGAACAGGTGGTACTTAAAGTGCCTGCCGTGTCGATGCAGGATAACAGTGGCTTTTTAGATGAGATGATTAAAGAGGAGTGGGTGGCTAAGCGGGTTGCTCACCCGCAATTGCTTGCTGGCGTCAGTGAGACGTTTTCCCGTAGCTGCTTTTATATTGTGCTTGCGTACAGCGCGGGCGTTAGTTTACGGCAGTGGCGTGATGATAACGGGGCTCCTGATCTGATGTTACTCAGAGACTGGGCTACGCAATTATCCGGCGCTTTAACCGCACTGCACCGGCAGGGGATATTGCATCAGGATATTCGTCCGGAGAATGTGCTGGTTGGCGACAACAATACCCTTACGCTGATTGACTATGGTGCTGCCAGCTTTTGCGGTCACAACTTTTTAATGGCCAGCGAGCAGTTGTTTATTCCAGGCGATTTGCTGTTTGCTGCGCCAGAGTATTTCGTTGGCCTGTGGCCGGATGAGCGCGCCGAGCAATTCTCTTTAGCGGTATTACTGTATTACCTGTTGTCCGGGGAATACCCCTATGATGCCAGCGTGGCCAAAAAGACCAGTTACTCAGGGTTACTTAAACTGCGTTACATTAGCTTAAATCAGCGCAATGTGTCGGTGCCAGCGTGGCTGGATGCCACTATAAAGCGTGCTTGTCACCCCCAGGCTAACAAGCGCTACGAGAGTTTGTCGGAATTTGTTTATGACCTGCATCATCCTAATCCGGCGTATGGTCGCACGCTACCGTTAATGGAGCGGCACCCGGTAAGGGCATGGCAGGGCATCTCTGGCATTCTGGCTATTATGGTAATTGTGCTGCTGGTGCTGCTGTTCGACATCACGTAGAGCCGCCAAAGCGATGCACCAATAATAGGATTTTGCTTCGTTTTGGTGCGTGTCAGTAGGGTGCATTGAAGTGCGAAAAAAGCTAAGTGATTGAAAATAATTAATTATAAATGTTGGCACTTAACTTGTATTGCTATAGTGGTATCAGAATTACATCAAGACTCTTGTGGCATGTTCGTTGTTAAGCAATAGCAAGCAATAGCAAGCAATAGCGCAACACAGGGGTCTTCACAAACAGATTGGCAAACGCTTAAACAGGCAACGAAGCCCACAACCAGGAATGGTTGTGGGTTTTTTTTTGCCTTTAAAAAAGGTAGACGAAATGAACATTTCATCACGGCAACAACGCATCGTTATTATTGGTAATGGTATGGTGGGTCACCACTTTGTTGAGCAACTGATTAACAGTGAGCACAACTGCCATATCACGGTATTAAGTGGCGAAAGCCGACTGGCTTATGACCGTGTTTACCTCTCCTCTTATTTTTCCGGTAAAACCGCTGCCGACCTGGCGCTGACCGATGAGCAAACCTATCAGGAGTGGGGCGTGAATGCCGTCACCAACGCTTGGGTCACCGACATCGACCGTGAAAAGCAGATCGTTACAACTCAATCAGGCGAGACGTATGAGTACGATACCCTGGTACTGGCAACTGGTTCTTATCCCTTTGTGCCGCCTATTCCGGGTAACGATCAGGAACACTGCCTGGTGTACCGGACCATTGAAGATTTGGAAGCTATCAGCGCTTCTGCCGCACAAAGCAAAGTCGGTGTTGTCGTGGGTGGTGGTCTGTTAGGTCTTGAAGCGGCAAATGCGCTCAAGCAGGCCGGGCTGGATACCCACGTGGTGGAATTTGCCCCGCAGCTGATGGCGGTGCAGCTCGATCCCATGGGGGGGGAGTTGCTCAAAGACAAAATTGAAGCACTTGATGTGCAGGTGCACACGCAAAAAGCCACCGAATGTATTGAAGCGGGTGAAACTTGTCGTTATCGCATGAAGTTCTCTGACGGCACGCACCTGGAAACCGATCTGGTGCTGTTTTCTGCCGGGATCCGCCCGAGCGATCAACTGGCGCGTCAATTTGGGTTGGTGATCGGCGAACGTGGCGGCATCGTTATCGATAATCAGTGTAAAACTTCTGATGAGAATGTTTATGCCATTGGCGAGTGTGCCCTGTGGGATAAGAAGATCTATGGTCTGGTAGCCCCTGGCTATGCCATGGCACGTGCTGCTGTTGCCGATATCATCGGTGGTGAGGGCGAATTTACCGGCTTTGATATGAGTACCAAACTGAAGCTGATGGGCGTGGAAGTGGGCTCTATTGGTGATGCCCATGGCCGTACTCCCGGCGCATTGTCTTACACCTATCATAACCAGCCGGAAGGGGTATATAAAAAGCTGGTTGTCGATGCCAATAAATCACTGGTGCTGGGCGCGGTACTGATTGGTGATACCAGCGATTACGACACCCTGTTGCAGTATGCCCTGAACAGTATCGCCTTGCCGGACAGTCCTGAATCGTTAATCCTACCCTCTGCTGGCGAAAAGCCACAACTGGGAGCCGATGCACTGGGCGATACGGCGACTATTTGTTCTTGCCACAATGTTTCCAAAGGTGACATCGTAGGCGCAATCGATAGCGGTTGCTGCTCAGTAGGTGATGTAAAATCCAACACCAAAGCGGCCACTGGCTGTGGCGGTTGTGCGGCGTTACTGAAAAACGTGGTCGACAGCGAGCTGGAAAAACGTGGCGTAGAAGTGTCCAAAGCCATTTGTGAGCACTTTGATTATTCACGTCAGGAGCTGTATCACCTGATTCAGGTGGGTAAAATCCAAAGCTTTGAAGAACTGCTGGAAAAACACGGTAAAGGCCTTGGCTGTGACATATGTAAACCTGCAGCAGCGTCTATCTTTGCGTCAGTATGGAATGACTACATTCTGGCTAACCAGCATCAACCGCTTCAGGACACCAATGATACCTATCTGGGCAATATGCAAAAAGACGGTACTTATTCCATCGTGCCACGGGTAGCAGGCGGGGAAATTACCCCTGACAAACTCATTCTGTTAGGTGATGTGGCCAAGCGCTATAACTTGTATACCAAGATTACCGGTGGTCAGCGTATCGATTTATTCGGTGCCCGTGTCGACCAGCTTCCAGCCATCTGGGAAGAGCTGGTGGCAGGCGGGTTTGAAACCGGGCATGCCTATGCCAAGGCGTTGCGGACCGTTAAGTCCTGTGTAGGCAGTACCTGGTGCCGTTATGGTGTGCAGGACTCAGTTGGCCAGGCCATTGATTTAGAAAACCGCTACAAAGGCTTGCGCGCCCCGCACAAAATTAAATTTGCCGTGTCAGGCTGTACCCGTGAATGCGCTGAAGCGCAGGGCAAAGACATTGGCGTTATCGCCACCGAAAACGGCTGGAACCTCTACGTTTGTGGTAACGGTGGGATGAAACCGCGCCACGCAGATTTATTCGCCACCGATCTGGACGATGCCACGCTGGTTAAATACATCGACCGTGTGCTGATGTTCTACACAAAAACGGCAGACCGTTTACAACGCACATCGGTGTGGATGGAAAATCTGGAGGGCGGCCTGGAGTATCTCAAATCAGTGGTGATTGACGATTCGCTGGGCATTTGTGACGAGCTAGAAGCACAGATGCAGCATATCGCCGATACCTATCAGTGCGAGTGGAAAACCACCGTTGAATCGCCTGAAGCATTAAAACGTTTTCGTCAGTTCGTTAACAGTGATGAGTCGGATTCAAATATCCAGTTCGTTACCGAGCGCGAGCAGATTCGTCCGGCCACCAAGGCCGAAAAATTCTCGGCTGGTAAAGCCATTCCCGTAGAACTCGTTTAGGAGAATTATCATGCAGGCTCAGGCTAATATTATTGCTCAATGGCATGATGTGTGTCATGTGGATGACCTGGTCACCAATAGTGGTGTGTGTGCGCTGATAGGCGATGTACAGGTAGCGATTTTCAGTGTACAGCTCGACGGCGAAGAGAACCTTTTCGCCATCAACAACTGGGATCCCATTGGTGAGGCCAATGTACTGTATCGAGGTATCGTAGGAACGTTAACCGATAAAATTGTCGTGGCGTCACCGCTTTACAAAGAGCACTACGATTTGGATTCGGGCGCTTGCCTTGAACGCGATGACATCAGCGTTAACACCTATCCGGTGCGCGTTGAACAAGACCGCGTATTAATCGAACTTTAATAACAGGTGATAAGATGAATGCCATGCTGTTGCAAGTAAACACAAAGCACCAAGTAGCCAATAAACTGGTACAAACCACTTGTCCCTACTGCGGTGTGGGCTGTGGTGTGGATGTGGTGCAAAGCGGCGGCATGACTGGCAGTCTCAGCGAGCTGAAAGGTTCCGCTGAACATCCGGCCAACTATGGGCGCCTGTGTATCAAGGGCACCCATCTGCTGGAGACCCTGGATGGCAATAAGCGTTTACTTAAGCCGGTGGTGTTTGGGCAACCGGCCAGCTGGGATGAAGCCACGTCGATCATCGCGGCCAGAATGAAGAGTATTATTGAGCAACATGGCCCGGATGCTGTAGCGATTTACGGTTCTGGACAGTTGCTCACCGAAGATTACTACGTAGCCAATAAACTGATGAAAGGATTTATTGGTACTGCGAATATCGATACTAACTCGCGGCTGTGTATGTCTTCTGCGGTGGTGGCCCACAAACGGGCCTTTGGCGAAGACATTGTGCCGTGTAATTACGAAGACCTTGAGCACACTGATTTACTGATCCTGACCGGCAGCAACGCGGCCTGGACGCACCCGGTATTATTCCAGCGCATTGAACGGGCTAAACTGCGTAACCCGGACATGAAAGTAGTGGTAGTGGATCCCAGAGAAACCGACAGCTGTTCACTGGCCGATTTGCATGTGGCGCTTAAGCCAGGCACCGATGCCGTATTGTTTTGTGGCTTGCTGAATTATCTTGCCCATCACAATGCCCTTGACGATACGTTTATTCAAAATTCAACCAATGGGTTTGCCGAAGCGCTGGCCGAAGCTTCAGCGTGGACAGTCGCGAAAGTTGCCCAAACCTGTGATGTACCGGTTGCCGTAATAGAGCAGTTGTTCAATTGGTTTGCGAGTCTGCCGCGGGCAATTACGTTTTTCTCCATGGGCATTAATCAGTCAACCAGTGGTGTGGATAAAGGCAATGCCATTATCAACTGCCACCTAGCCTCAGGCAAAATCGGCAAAGAGGGTAGCGGGCCGTTTTCGATTACTGGTCAGCCCAATGCCATGGGCGGCCGAGAGGTTGGCGGTCTATCCAATATGCTGGCTGCGCATATGGATATCGATAATCCGGAGCACCATGCTACGGTTAAAGCATTCTGGCAGGCACCGAATCTAATCACTAAGCCCGGTTTACGGGCCGTGGATATGTTTCAGGCTGCGGCTGATGGTAAAGTTAAATGCCTTTGGATCATGGCGACCAACCCGGTGGCAAGTATGCCAAACCGCGCGTTAGTGGAAGCGGCGCTCAAAAATTGTGAGCTGGTCATTGTTTCCGACACCGCAGCCCAAACCGATACCCTTAACTATGCTCACATCGCGTTGCCAGCAACGGGCTGGTCTGAGAAAAACGGCACCGTGACTAATTCTGAGCGACGAATTTCCCGTCAGCGCGGATTGGTTGAACCCATGGGTGAAGCCAAACACGACTGGGAAATTCTGTCGATGGTAGGCCGGGCAATGGGCTTTGAAGAGGCTTTCGCCTATCAGCATCCCGCCGAGATTTTTGCAGAGCATTGTGCACTCACTGCAGCCAATAACAACGGCAGCCGAGCACTGGATTTGGGCCCGTTGGCCGACTTAAACATCGCACAATACGATAGTCTGCGCCCGCAGCAATGGCCCCTGAGTAACACCCACCGTATTGGGACAGACCGGCTGTTTGCTGACGGGTCTTTTTACACGCCAGACGGCAAAGCTAATTTTGTGGCCATCACGCCACGTTTACCTGAGCAGCAAACCAGCGCCGAATACCCGTTTGTATTAAACACCGGCCGCGTGCGGGACCAGTGGCACACCATGACCCGTACTGGTAACGCGCCGCGCTTACTCAAACATATCGACCGGCCCTGGTTAAGTATTCATCCAGTGGATGCACAAGTACTTGACGTTAAAGACGGTGATCTGATCAAAGCCGAAGCGGCCTGTAGTGGTGGGATAGAAGTCATTCTGCCGGTAAAAATAGATGATAAACAGCGTCGTGGCGAAATGTTTGCGCCTTTCCACTGGTCTGCTACCTGGGGCTCTCATGCCCGGGTTGGCGCGTTGTTAAATGGCGCGAACGATGCGCTGTCCGGACAGCCGGAATTAAAACACGGGGCGATAAAGCTAAGCCCGGTGGCTATGCAAAGCTATGGCCTGGTGTATGGCGAAGAAACATTGGTTAATGCTTTGCAGTCAGCAACTTATTACTATCTGAATACGCTAACGTCGGTGGCTGCCTGCATCGAAATAGCCGATCAGCGTGACCCGCAAAGCATGGTGGCTGAGGTAATAAAACACCTGCCAAAAGATGCCCAGTGGGCAACGCTGCAAGGACCACATCAGTTAAGCATAGTGGTTACTCGTAAAAATAAGCTGGTTCTGGCGATATTGTTAGCGGATAAACCCACCGATATTCCCCGTGACTGGCTGGATAGTCTTTATAACGGTGATGAACTGTCACCTGAGCAAATTAATGGCCTGCTGGAACAGCAACCCGATGATGCCTTTTTACTGGGCAAAGTGGTGTGTAGCTGTTTCGGGGTTAGAGAAAACACCATTAAACAAGCCATTGCTGAAGGCAATAATACCGTGGCAGGGCTGGGTAAAGCGCTTAAATGCGGCACCAACTGCGGTTCTTGTAAAACAGAGCTAGCCAGTTTAATCGAATCGACTTCGGCCGTGTCGAAGCCACATCTTAAAGAGGAAACGACCAATGAATATGCGCTTTAATACACTGATGATGCCACTGATGCTAAAAGTGTCCCGTTTGGGCGCGGCCTTGTTTGGTCAGCAAAATGATACTCCCGCAGACAGAAATACTGCCGGGCGAAATGGTCAACCCGGTGAAGTGTTTATTGTTGGTGCCGGACCGGGTGATGTTGAACTGCTCACGCTGAAGGCATACCGCTTATTACAGGAAGCCGACGTGGTGTTATTTGACTGGCTGGTGGATCAGTCTGTACTCGATTGTATTCCCCGTCATGTGGCCCGCGAGTTTGTGGGTAAACGTTGTGGCAAGCACAGCGTGCCCCAGGAAATGATTTGCCAGAGGCTGGTTGAGCTTGGGCTTGAGGGTAAGCGGGTAGTGCGCTTAAAAGGCGGCGATCCGGCGATTTTTGCCCGCACCAGCGAAGAAACTGATGCCCTTCATCAGGCGGGTATTCCGTTTGCTATTGTGCCTGGTATTACCGCTGCATCGGGTGCTTCGGCCTATACCGGAATTCCATTAACCGACCGCCGTTTTGCTCAGTCTGTGCGATTTATGACCGCGCAGTTTAAGGACCCGGCCAAAGAGGCAGACTGGCAGGCCATTGCCCAAAGCAGTGCGCGGGAAACCACGGTGGTTTATATGGGGCTGAAGCGTTTAGCGTTGTTATCTCAGCGTCTTACAGAAGCCGGTGTTGATGCTAACTTACCCGTTGCAGTGATTGAAAACGCGTGTTGTAATCAACAGCAGGTTATCGTTGGCACCGTCAGCGATATTTATCAACGCGTGCTCGACGCGGCAATCGAAGGACCGGCACTTACCGTGATTGGTCATGTGGTTTCTGCCCGTCAGCCCATCACCGCCGATTTGTTACATCATACCTATGAGCAACGCGCCATTTAGCGAATACATCAAAGCCCTCGGCAAAGGCCAGCGGGGCGCCCGGCATCTTACGCAAGCTGAAGCTTTTGATGCTTTTTCTCAATTACTCAACCAATCTGTAGCGCCGGAACAAGCCGGCGCTTTTTTGATGCTGCTGCGCATGCAGGAAGAATCTGTTGAAGAGCTATGCGGCTTTATTGCCGCCTGTCGCGACAAGTTACCCGCCGCATTAAGCGCAATGCAAGCCAGTGTGGATATTGGTTGTTATGCCGGTAAACGCCGACAATTACCCTGGTATTTATTGAGCGCGGCGTTACTTGCAAGCGTTGGCTACCGGGTGTGCCTGCATGGTGCCAGTGAGCCCGGTTCAAAACGCTTTTATGCCAGCCATGCCCTGGCCGAGTTGGGTTTGCCACTGGCAACGTCGGTGCAACATGCCGAGCAAACCATGGGCAGCATGAATGCCTGTTATCTGGATTTAGGCATTGCCCTACCCGAGCTGGACAGGATTATTAAACTGCGCGAATTATTTGGCTTACGGTCCTGTGCCAATACCCTGGCAAGGCTGTTAAACCCCAGTAATGCGCCGTTTGCAGTACAGGGGGTATACCATACTCACCTGGATGAGCGACATGCCAAAGTTAATGAAACCTTCAGCTCGCAGCAGTCACTGGTGTTTCGTGGCGACGGCGGCGACCCTGAGGTGAATCGCGACAGACCAACAGATTTGTATTACACCCGAAGCGGCGCCACTACCAAAGTGGTGTTACCCGAAGCGGATGGCTGGGCAATGAAAGAACGTGATTTCTCAGTGGCGACGATGTTAGCGGTGTGGCGGGGCGATTTGGAACACGGTTTTGCCCGTCAGGCCGTGATTGCTTCGCTGGCGGTGTATCTGATGTTACTGGAAAAATTAAGGCAGCAAGAGGCCCAACAGCGGGCAACAGAGCTATGGCAAATGCGCCATAAGCAGGCATTGCCTTTTCACAGTGAGCACTGACAGTGCACAAAATGCACTACGATGAGTCGCTGAATTTCGGCGACAAATAACCGAAATCCATAAGTTGTTGAAATTAATAATTATTAAATGTTGGCACTAAATGTGTATATATCTAATTAGCAATACTAGTATGCGCTATACCTAAACAATTTATTAATACCTTGCTGTCTTCTAACGAGGCGAGGTATACGGCAACGAAGCCCACCCGTTCACAATGACGATGTCATTTCGAACGGGTGGGTTTTTTTTTGGCTTAAGGAAAGTACATGTTACACAAGACTGTAAAACACAAGTTCAAGCAGGTGGCAGGTTCGCTGACACTGGTTGCGTCATTATTTACTGCCTCAGTGACTACCGTGTCTGCTGAGGATATTGGCTGGCCAGAAAAAGAAGAACTGAAGTTTGGTTTTATCAAGCTTACCGATATGGCGCCACTGGCGATTGCTTATGAAAAGGGCTATTTCGAAGACGAAGGTCTGTACGTGACGCTGGAAGCCCAGGCTAACTGGAAAGTGTTACTCGACCGCGTAATTGATGGTCAGCTCGATGGCGCGCACATGCTGGCTGGTCAGCCGCTCGGCGCCACCATTGGTTTTGGTACCCAGTCGCACATTATTACTGCTTTCAGCATGGACTTAAATGGTAACGGGATCACCGTTTCTAACGATGTCTGGGCTGAGATGGAAAAGCACATTCCGGTTGAAAATGGCAAGCCAGTACATCCAATTAAAGCCGACTACTTAAAGCCGGTGGTTGAGAGTTACAAACAAGCGGGCAAGCCATTTAAAATGGGCATGGTATTTCCGGTTTCCACGCATAACTATGAACTGCGTTACTGGTTAGCCGCAGGCGGTATCCACCCGGGTTACTATGCACCGCACAAAGGCGATACCTCAGGCCAAATCGATGCTCAGGCGCTGCTTTCGGTAACGCCACCACCACAAATGCCAGCTACTATGGAAGCCGGTACCATTTTCGGTTACTGCGTAGGTGAACCGTGGAATCAACAAGCGGTATTTAAAGGTATTGGTGTACCGGTTATCACCGACTACGAAATCTGGAAAAACAACCCGGAAAAAGTGTTCGGTGTGAGCAAAACCTGGGCCGAAGAAAACCCCAATACGCACATTCGTGTGGTTAAGGCGATGATCCGCGCCGCCATGTGGTTAGATGCAAACAACAACGCTAACCGCCCGGAAGCCGTTAAAATTCTGGCCAAGAGCAGCTATGTGGGTGCCGATGCCGACGTTATTGCCAACAGCATGACCGGTACCTTTGAATACGAAAAAGGCGATAAGCGTGAAGTGCCAGACTTTAATACTTTCTTCCGCCACAACGCGACTTACCCGTACTATAGCGATGCGATTTGGTATTTAACCCAGATGCGCCGTTGGGGTCAGATTGCAGAGCCTAAGTCTGACGACTGGTACATGCAGACAGCAAAGAGCGTATACCGCCCTGATATCTACACCATGGCTGCCAAAGCACTGATTGAAGAAGGTCTGGCAGATCCTAAAGATTTCCCTGACTTCGACACAGAAACCGGCTTTAAGCCGCCGCAAACAGAGTTTATCGATAACGTTACGTTTGATGGCAGCAAGCCCAATGAATACTTAGAGAAATTCTCAATTGGTCTGAAAGGCGACACGGTTCTGTAACCGTGTCTCCCGGACCCTCGATGATAAAAGGTAAAGACGATGAGTAAATCGGTACCAGTTGTCAGCCATATTGGCCAGATCCGCGGTAAAAATGTGTTAGGGAATATTATGTCCACCGTACCAAAATTATTGATGCCTGTTGTTGGCATATTATTATTCCTCGCGATTTGGAATGTGGTAGCCAAAAACATCGATACGTCGCTGGGGCAGTTTCCTGGCCCGGCGCAGGTGTGGGAACAAACCTTTACGTTAATCGATGAACACAGCGCGCAGCGAGAGAAAGCCGCCGCATTTTACGAGCGCCAGGAAGTTCGCAACGCCAAGCGTGTTGCACAGGACCCGACCTACGTGCCGAAAATCCGTGATTTTACCGGCGCGCCAACCTTCTTCGATCAGATATGGACCAGTCTATACACGGTGATGGTGGGCTTTTTTATTGCCAGCATCGTGGCGGTGCCGGTGGGAATTCTGTGTGGTCTGAGTAAGTCCGCTTACTCGGCCATGAACCCGCTGATCCAGATTTTTAAACCGGTGTCACCGCTGGCCTGGTTACCTTTGGTGACCATGGTGGTCAGTGCGGTGTACGTGAGTGATGACCCGATGTTTTCCAAATCGTTTATTACCTCGGCTTTCACCGTATCGTTGTGCTGCTTATGGCCCACGCTGATAAATACTGCAGTAGGCGTTTCTAACATCGATTCAGATCTGGTGAACGTGAGCAAGGTACTGCGGTTAAAGCCATTAAGCCATGTGCAGAAAATCGTTCTGCCAGCCTCTATTCCAATGATTTTTACCGGTTTACGTTTGTCACTGGGCATCGGCTGGATGGTGCTGATAGCGGCCGAGATGCTCGCACAGAACCCGGGCCTGGGTAAGTTTGTCTGGGACGAGTTCCAGAATGGTAGCTCAGAGTCACTGGCACGCATCATGGTAGCGGTTATCACCATTGGTTTAATTGGTTTCCTGCTCGACCGTCTGATGCTGTCGGTACAGCGGTTGGTAAGCTGGGACAAAAACGCAGTGCTGCGCTAAGCGGCTAATATATTCGAGGAAATAAATTATGCAAAGCAGACATTTAGAACTCAGCCAGGTAGGGATTGACTTTCCTACGCCTAAAGGGCCGTTTACTGCGTTAACCGATGTGAATCTGAAGATTCAGAAAGGGGAATTTATCTCGCTGATTGGTCACTCAGGCTGCGGTAAATCTACCGTGTTAAATATTGTCGCCGGTCTGCATCAGGCAACCACAGGTGGCGTTATTCTCGACGGTGCCGAAGTGAAAGAGCCTGGCCCTGAGCGGGCAGTGGTGTTCCAGAACCATTCTCTGCTGCCCTGGTTATCCTGCTACAAAAACGTCGAGCTGGCCGTGAAGCAGACCCAGAAAGGTAAATCCAAACAGGAAATCCGTGACTGGGTAATGCACAACATGGAACTGGTGCACATGACCCATGCACTGGACAAGCTGCCATCGGAAATCTCCGGTGGTATGAAGCAGCGGGTGGGCATTGCCCGGGCGCTGGCCATGGAACCTAAAGTGCTGCTAATGGATGAACCCTTCGGCGCCCTTGATGCGCTGACCCGGGCTCATTTGCAGGACTCACTGATGGAGATCCATGCAGATTTGGGTAATACGGTGATCATGATCACTCACGATGTAGATGAAGCGGTGTTGTTATCTGACCGCATCGTAATGATGACTAACGGCCCGGCAGCTACCATTGGCGAAATTCTCGACGTTAAACTCGAACGTCCCCGGGACCGTCTGGCACTGGCTGATAACCCTGAATATAACCACTATCGTCATGAAGTGCTGACCTTCCTGTACGAAAAACAGAAAAAAGTGGAAACCGTTTCGGGCCATAAAAAAAGCAAGCAGTCCGGCGCCAAAAAGAAGTCTGACGCCGCTTAAGTAATCTCAATAAAAACAATTTGTTAGCTCGGCCTGTAGAGGCCGGGCCGGGTATTCTCACGCTCAATTTAGGAATTTATCATGAAAACACAATGCTCTTTCTTCAAACGAGGCCTGCTGGCTACGGTTATTTCTGCGGCCTTATTACCTGCCGCCCAGGCGGCTACTGAGTGGCATGATGCGTTATCAGACTCCAAGGCATCAGCCAGTTTTCGCCTGCGTTACGAAGGCGCGAATCAGGATAATGCGGTAAAAGATGCCAGCGCACTGACGCTGCGTACTTTACTTAGCTTTGAATCCGGTGAGTACAACGGCTTTTCATTCAAAGCGGATTTGGAAGATGTGACCATCGTAATGGGGCAGGGCGACTACACTGTTGGCCCGGCTGGGTATAACCTCGGCGAATATTCAGTGATTGCCGACCCGGAAACCACCGAACTGAATCAGGGCTATGTGCAGTTTAAAAATGACGGCCTGACCGTAAAAGCCGGCCGCCAGATTATTGCGCTGGACGGCCACCGTTTTGTAGGACACGTTGGCTGGCGTCAGGATTGGCAGACCTATGATGCGGTATCGGTAAACTATAAGGCAAGTGATAAACTGAATGCGTTTTATGCCTATCTCAATAAGCGTAACCGTATTTTTGGTGAAGCCGCGGATATTGATTCAAAAGACCATTTGCTCAACGTAAGTTACAAAGATGACTTTGGTAAGTTAACCGCTTATGCCTACTTGCTTGAAGTGGATAACAACACTGATAACAGCCTGGATACCTACGGTGTAAGTTATAGCGGAGCTTATAAAACGGATTCGGTTAAATGGCTTTACAACGCAGAGTTTGCTACCCAGTCAAGCGAAGCGGCAGCGACTGATTATTCTGCCACCTACGCAATGTTAGAAGCGGGCGCGGTGGTTTCAGGCGTAACAGCTAAGTTAGGCTATGAGCTACTGGGCTCTGATGATGGCATGTACGGCTTTGCCACACCACTGGCGACCCTGCATAAATTTAATGGTTGGTCTGATCAATGGTTAGGTACGCCAGCCCAGGGCTTACAGGATGTCTACGTGAGTGCCGCAACCAAGTTTGCCGGTGGTAAATGGTTGTTTGTGTATCATGACTTCAGTGCAGATGAAGCGAGCAGCACGGTTGACGACCTGGGTAGTGAGATCAATATCCAGTACACCACCAAAATTGCTGAAAAATTTAGCTTCGGCGCTAAATATGCCAATTATTCAGCAGGCGACATTAAGGTAGATACTGATAAACTATGGGTATGGATAGCCACTAAGTTTTAATCAGACCATGACAGCAGCCGCGATAGATAAGCTGATCCAGCAGCCTCCGTATCACAGCCTGGGATTCATCCTGGCCGGAGGCAGCTCCAGACGAATGGGGAGTGACAAAGCGCAACTCAAAGTGGGTCAGCAAACCATGCTGGATATCGCGGCTGATGTGCTTCGCGCGGCAGCGGTGAATCAGCATTTTGTGGTGGGCGGTGCTCTAGCTGATTTAGTCGAACAACAGTCAGGGCAGGGGCCTGCCAGTGCTATTTGTGATGTGCTGGCGCGTTTTTCTGCAGCAGAGGGGAGTCAGCGTCTGGCTTTGTTTATGCCGGTTGATATGCCCCGTCTTTCTGTTTTCAGCATCAATACCTTACTTGAGTACGCCAGGCGTAGCCAACAAACCGCTTATTACAGTGCGCACTATTTACCCTTGGTTATACCTGTCAACATGCAATCTCAGGCGTCTGCGCAGAAGTTGATTGCCGCTGACTCGTCACCTTCGGTACGTAAATTACTGGCCTGCCTGAATGCCCAGCCCGTGGCATTTAGTGGCAAAGCGGGTGAGCTGGTAAATATTAATCGCCCTGAAGAACTGGCCGGGTTAAGTTTTTAACAGGGCTTCCTTTACGTCCTCGGGCAACGTACTGGTATAGTCTGCCAGATCCTGACTCTTATCTTTTACCGTAATGTATTGGTGGGCGTAGTAGAGTATGTTGATCCAGGCTTTATCTTCTTCAAGCGGCGCATCCTGAATATCCAGTAGCGGCGCGATTAACTCTTCCGGGAAACACCACAGGGTAAGTAAAAATACCGTAATAAGAATATCCGGATGCGTGCTCACTTTGTTTAGCTGGGCAGCCAGTTGCGGTGAGTTCTCATTGACCATTGCCAGTACCAGTCGGCCAGTGCCATTTAATACCGCTGCGGTAAATACCTTTTCCTTGCATTTGGCCGGACAATTCAGTGCAACCGCCAGGGCTTTGCCACAGGCCGCCATTTGACTGGTGCTTTCACAGACTTGCTGGTGGAGCGCGGCGGGCATGAGATGCGCGGTTTCAGTCTCCAGTACAAAACTGATGGTCAGGGCGTAAAGTAACTGTGTACCAAGTCTGCTAATGGCTTCTTCCAGGGTATCGGTGGTGCGCTGGAAACCCAGGTAGGCCGAATTGGCAACCTGCATAATACGCGCGCCGATCAACGGTTCTTCAAGAATAATATCGGCAATCTGACTGGCGTTTGTGTTTTCATCATTTAGCGCGGTACGTAACTTTTCGATAATTTCGGGCAATACCGGCAACTGGCTTAACTGACCCAGGCATTGTTGTTGGGAGTGGGTGACCGGCAGGGCTTTTAGCTTCTCTACGTGGCTTAACAGTTCACCGAGATGTTCGTCGCTAAAAGGTTTATTGAGCAGGCTGTGGGCATTGCCGCTATTGCCAAGCAAGATTTCGTCCCGGGTATCGCCGGTCATCAGTACGCGAATAGACAAAGGATATTTGTGGGCGACTTGCTGGAGTAACTCTGCGCCGTTGATCCCCGGCATTCGGTAATCGCAAAATACAATATCCGGATAGGCTTTCTCTCGCAATGACTCTTGCCATGTTAACGGCTGATTGATGAAAGTGGCATCCCAGTTTGGGATCAGGCGCCGTGAAGTACGCCTGATTGCCTTGAGCATCAGTTCATCGTCGTCGATAAACACTGCATAGTAGTTATTGGTCATCGTTGCTTTACTGCCAGCCTCAATAGCAAAAGTCATTCTGCCCGCCATCTTGTACCTATAGCCGCGAGAGTTGCTTCACATGGCTAAATGGAAATATAGGGCATTAGTGGTTATGCTTATTTATACGATATTTTTTTGCAAGTTTACTGTTCATAACCTATATAAATCAATGTAAAAATTAAAATACAAAGTCATTATTGTGTAAATTGCGACATTTGTGACAATTAAAGGGTTTTGGCTATGCATATCGGTGTCAATCGCTTCCCCCTGGATGCGAATGGATCATTTGGCGAAACGTGCGTGATATCTGAACTGGACAAAGCGGACATCAATATTGCTTTCGGTGATGTCGCAGCGGTAACCGCTCTGGCAGGCTCTAATAAGGCTGATAATAAACGAAACGGTGCGCGATGGATTGCTTCTTCCAGTTGTCTGGGGGCTATGAGCCATTTAGGCACTGATAAAGGCGAAAGCTATCTGCATGTGCTTTCTGTGGCTGATATTGATGGCGGTGCGGGCGTGGCCTCAGCAGAACTGGCGCCCGGTAAGGAGAGAGCTATCGCCGAGGCGACACTGGTGAATGCGATGCAGGACGCGGGCAAGCTGGGTGAAATGCCGTCGCTGGTCTGGTTGATTGTGGCGCCGGGCAATGAAGAAGAAGTGCTCAATGGCCTGCATGGCGTGCTTGGTGACAGTGTGCCGATATTTGGCGGCAGCAGTGCCGATAACAGTATCGAAGGTAAATGGGTGCAGTTTGATGGAAAAGAGCTGCACCATAACGGTATCGTGGTCGCGGTACTTTATATGAGTGAGCCGGTGTCCTGTTATTTTAGTTCTGGCTATGAGCCGACAGAATTGTCTGCCCAGGTCACAGCGGGAGAAGGTCGAAAAATTTATACCCTCGACGGCGAACCGGCCGGCACGGTCTACAATCGCTGGCTGAATCTGCTCGAGCAAGCGCCACTGCAACCTGGCAACATATTGCAGGCTAGTACCTATTTTCCGATTAGTCGCAACCAGGGCGCAATGAGCCTCGGTGTGCCGCTGCTTAGTCATCCGGCACGACTGAATGACGATGGCAGCATTGAGCTGTTTGCCAGCCTGGAAGTCGGCGAACAGATTACGCTGATGAGCGGGCAACCGGATAATCTAATCCGGCGAGCTACCGAAGTGACAGAAGTAGTGTTGCAAACCCATGAGCTGAATTATGAATGTCGTCCCAGGGCAATAATTATTGTTTTTTGTGGCGGCTGTATGCTGGCTGTTAAGGACCATCTTGATGAGATCCAGCGTTCGCTATTGGTACTGGCTCAGGATGTACCATTTATTGTGGGATTTACTTTTGGCGAACAGGGCTGTTTCTCAGATGGCATCAGCCGTCACGGTAATTTAATGATTTCTGCAACGGCGATAGGGTGAAATAATTCGTGACCGATGTAGAAACACTCCACGAAACAATTCAAAAGTTACGTTACGAAAACGGCCAGTTGCAACGCTTTAAACAGATTAATCAGTTAATGCTGCATAGTCTGGATGCGATCATGACATCCACTCACCGAAGTGAGGTGTTCGCACGTTTATTTGAGGTAATTGGTGAGATATTGCCTTGCGATCAAATTCTCATTGCCCATCATAATGAAGAGCAAAGTACGGTGATTCCGGTTTGCAGCAGTATAGAAGGGAAAACCTTTAAACCCTTGCGCTACACCGATTTAACCAACGTTTTTGAAGAAACCATGAACGTATTTAATGTGGCTTTGATCCCGGGGTGGAAAGCCCATCTGGGTGATTGGTTACCGGATGCGAACTCGGTGCTCATTCACCCAATCAGTACCTCCCAGGCAAAATATATCTGGCTGATATCCGATAAAAATATTGGTGCATTTTCTAAGCAGTACGAAGATATCTTCGTATCTTTTAGTGCGTTTGTCGCGAATACCTTGTCTCATTTTGAACAACGTAGTCTTATCCGCGAGCGCGAAACCCTGCTTGAGGAACGCGACCGTATTGAAAAATCGATGATGCACCAGGACAAAATGGCCGCGCTGGGACAATTGGCTGCCGGTGTTGCCCACGAACTGAATAATCCGCTGGGTTTTATTAACAGCAACTTGTCCAGTTTGCAGGATTACATTGGCGATATCAGTGAGTTTGTCAGTAAGGCAACAGAATCGTCTGAGGCGATGAAAGCGCTGCACAAAAAGATGGATATAGACTATATTTTAACAGATACGGACGATTTGATTGATGAGTCGCTGCAAGGCATTCGGCGTGCCAGCGATATTATTGCCAATCTTAAGTCTTTCTCGCACCCGGATGAAAAAACCCGGGTTGATCTGGATTTAAACGCTGTTATTGAGCTGGCGCTGACAATAATCAAAACCCAGGCAAAAACGGTAGTGGATATCGATTTTACCCGTTGCGAAGAAAAGCCTGTCATTCACGTTAACGCTAATCAGCTTGCCCAGGTCTTTATCAACATTGTGACTAATGCAATCCAGGCGATAACCGATAAAGCAGGTAGGATCGCGATCACTATTCAGGCGGGAAACAATAGCGTGGATTGCCGCATAGCAGATAACGGGCCGGGTATTCCGGCTGCGGTGGCGGCTAAAATTTTTGATCCCTTCTTCACCACCAAAACCGTGGGAATGGGAACCGGACTGGGATTATCCATTTCAAAAGCCATTGTTGAAAAGTACGGTGGCGAGTTACATCTTGAGTCGAGCAGTGCTAAAGGCACCTGCTTTTTGATCCGATTACCACGGGTCAGTAAATAATCGATGCACGCATAGCGCAGGGTAATTAAAAGGACGTTTACAGCCGGTTCAGAGTGGAGGAATCAATGGCTAATGAGACAACACCGAAAGTATTTGAATCGACCTTCGAACAGTGTGGCATAGGCCTGGCCCATGTTAGCCCTGAAGGGGGATTTATTCGCGTCAATGCCGCGCTCAGTAGCTTTCTTGGCTACAGTAAAGAAGAGCTGGTAAAGCTGGACTTTCAGGATATTACCCATCCTGACTACCTCGACAAAGACCTACAGCGCGTGGCGGAGTTACTGGATGGATTCTACGATTCCTATCAGATGGAAAAACTCTATATCCATAAAAATGGCAAGATGGTGTGGGGTAACCTTACCGTTACGCTGGTGCGAAATGAAGATGAGACGCCGGCTTTTTTCATCTCTGTGGTGGAGGATATTGATGAGAAGAAACGTATAGAACAGGATTATTTTGAGTCCCAGGAAACCCTTCGTTCTATTATCAGTTCGTTATCTGATCGCATGGCAGTGAGCGTCGTCAGCCCCGACCTGACGTCTTTAGTTTACATTAATGAGGGTTATCAGCGTATCTGGGGGCGCAGTGCCAAGGAACTCTACGATAATCCAAGAAGCTTTATCGGTCACATCCATGTGGCAGACAGGCCCCGGGTAATGGATTTTTACCGGCACACCATTACTAACCCCTGGACCTTTGAATATCGTATTATGCGCGATGATGGCGAGCTTCGATACATTCGAGAACGTGGCGAAGTGATCCGCGCTTCCTGTGGTGAAGTGATAAGTCTGGTGATTACTGCAGATGACATTACTCACGATAAACAAATGCATGAAGCATTAAAGTCTGCCAATGAAAAGCTAAATGTGTTGTCCAGAACCGATGGCCTGACCGGGATAGATAATCGCCGCGAATGTTTAGCTGCATTGGATGCCGAATTTAAACGCCTGCGGCGAATTGGCGAACGTACCACGTCCACTCTGGCATTCTTAGATCTTGATAAGTTTAAGCAGATCAACGACCAGTATGGTCATCAGAAAGGCGATAAGGCACTGGTGCTCCTCACCGAACGGATAAAATCCACCATGCGCTCAAATGACCTGGTGGGGCGCTATGGGGGCGATGAATTTTTGCTGTTGTTAAGAGATACCCGGGACTATGAAGCCCAGCATCTGATTGACCGTATCTTTGCTGAGCCTTTGATAGTCAGGAGTGAGCGTTCACAGGAGATCCTGATTCAGTGCTCAATTGGCATGTCCCAGTGGCATCAGGAGCTGGAAAACGTTCAGCAATGGATTGAGGAAGCTGACAGACAGATGTATCACGTAAAAGGGAATAAGGCATCCTAGCTACCTTTTTAATAGTTAACAATTATCTTTGCCAGTCCGGCCGCACAGCTGCCTTACCCTCATGTGTATGTTGCACAATCAGGTAAGGTTAGCTGGGCCGGTGTAAGACTAATAGCCTTGCTCTTTGCCCCAGGCGGCAATTGTGGCTCTTTCCTCATCGGTCATATTGGTTTTATTTAAAAACGGCATATCCCGGGTAACGGTGGTGCGATTCACCAGCTGACGGCCCTGACGCTCAATGTCGGCCCAGTTATCGAGTTTCACTCCCAGCGGCGCAACCTTGAAGATGTCGTCGGTAGGGGTCGCTGAGTGACAGCCTACACAGTGGGTTTCTACCAGTTCCAGCACTTGCTTATCCAGCGCCGACAGCGAAGCGGTTTGCCCTTCACTCACTGCCGCTGTGGGGGCAACGCTTACCTCAGGCGGCGGTTTTGGCCAGGACACCCACAGCGCTACTGCAAGTAAACCCAGCATACCACTTACCAACACAGCCGGACTGAACTTACCCACATGACGCAAATTAAAAAAGTGCCTGATCCACGCAGATAGTGCCATGATCGCTACTAATACTAACCAGTTTTGCGGGTGCTGATAAGTCATCGGATAATGATTACTAATCATGATGAACAGGATGGGTAACGTCAGGTAGTTGTTATGCACCGAGCGTAATTTAGCGCCAGCGCCCCAGGCCGGGTCGACGGCTTGTTTTGCGGCGACAGCATCCACCATTTTACGCTGCGCCGGCATAATATTGAGCCACACATTGGCGACCATAATCGAACCAATTAGGGCGCCTACGTGAATATAAGCGCCGCGGCCACTGAACCAATGGGTCGCCAGATAACTGGCCACAACTAACAACGCGGTAAGGGCAATGGCGAACACTTTAGGGTAGTTGGCAAGCGGTGAACGACAGGCCAGCTCATAAAGCAAAACACCGCTGGCCAGTAAACCGAGTCCGCGGGCAATTGCTTCACCTTCGCTAAGCGCCATCACCGACGGGTCGATAAGATACGCCGATGCGGCAAAGTAATACACGATGATCAGCAACGCGAAGCCGCTTAGCCAGGTGGAGTAGGCTTCCCACTTAAACCAGTGCAGGGTTTTTGGCATGACTTCAGGGCCATAAGCATATTTGCCGACCTCATAAAAACCGCCGCCGTGCACAGCCCATAAATCGCCTTTAATGCCTTTTTGTTTTTTCCAGTCCGGCGGTGTTTCCAGGCTGTTATCCAGCCAGATAAAATAAAACGAGGCACCAATCCACGCAATGCCGGCGATTACGTGAAACCAGCGTACAAATAATGAAAGCCAATCAAGCCACACCATGGTTAGAGCTCCTGTTGTTGATATTGTGGTTGACCTGCCACATAGGTGGCCACAGTGGCGCGATCGTCGCCGAGCATGGTCAGGGCAAAAAGGGTGTCTTCGCAGGTACTTTCTGTATCGATGCGTAGCTGAGTAAGGGCATCAAAGCGGGGATTAAGCACCACAAAATCGGCATCACTGCCCGGATTGAGGTTACCAATTTGATTGCTTAACCCCAGACTATCGGCAGCCCCCTGGGTGAGCATATAAAAGCCTTGTAGCGACGACAGGCTGTAATTGCGTAACTGGCAAATCTTATAAGCCTCGCCAAGGGTTCTGAGCAGGTTAAAACTGGTGCCGCCGCCTACATCGGTAGCCAGTGTGACCGGTACGCCGAATTTTTCGGCTTTGCTCAGTTCAAATAAGCCGCTGCCTAAAAATAAGTTAGATGTCGGGCAGAAAGCCGCAATGGCGCCGCTGTCAGCCATGCGCTGCCACTCACTGTCAGACAGATGAATACAGTGGCCATAAACCGCTCTGGGACGCACCATATGGTATTTCTCGTACACCGCCAGGTAATCTTCGCACTCGGGGTACAGCGTTTTAACCCAGGCGATCTCATCGTGATTTTCTGATAGGTGGGTCTGGATAAAAACGTCTTCATATTGCTGCGCGAGCTCTCCCAGTGCAGCCATTTGTGCGCTACTGCTGGTAGGTGCAAAGCGCGGAGTGAGGGCATAGTAATTGCGCCCCTTGCCATGATAGCGGTCGATTAAGTCGGCACTATCGCGCTGAGCTGATTCGGGCGTATCCTGTAGCCAGTCCGGGCAGTGCCTGTCCATGCACACTTTACCGGCCACGGTGAGCATATTGCGCTGGCTGGCCGCCTCAAACAGCGCCTCGGTAGCGACCTTATGCACGCTTGAATAAACCAGCCCGGTAGTGGTGCCGTTTTTCAGGCATTCGGTTAAAAAGGCGTCGGCCATGGTGTTGGCAAAGTCGGCATCTTCAAACTGTCGCTCCGCCGGAAAGGTAAAGTTATCCAGCCAGGTCAGCAATTGTTCACCGTAACTGGCTATTATCTCGGTTTGCGGAAAATGCAGGTGGGTATCAATAAGTCCCGGAATAATAACCCGGCCTGAGTAATCGATAACGTCTACATCGGCATAGCGTGCTTTCAGCGCTGAAAAGTCGCCAAGATCGGCAATTTTGCCGTCTTTTATCAGCATTGCACCATCTTTAAAGCTCTGCAGATCGCTGTGATACTGTGTTGTTGAGCGCGGGTAATGATAAAGCGTACCGCGAATGAGTTGTGTCGTTGCCACTAGCTACCCCGGTAACTGCTAAAACCAAACGGCGAGATAAGCAGTGGCACATGGTAGTGGCCACCGTCTTCGGTCATCTCAAAATGGATATCAACGAAGGGATAAAATGACTGACCATGGTTAGCAATCAGGTAGTCTTTGCACTCAAAACGAATGGCATAAATACCGGCGCTGAAAGTCATATCGGGCCAATCCATACAACGTCCATCGCTGTTGGTAACGGCGGTTACCTGACTGCCGTCCGGGCCGGTAAGTGTGACCGGCATATCGGCAACCGGTTTACCTGAAGTGGTATCTAGCACATGGCTGGATAAACTGATCATTATGAAGCTTCCTGTGTTGGTGCGCTTAACCCTTTGGTCAGGCGTAGCAGGGTGATTTTGATTTGTTCGGCAGCGGCGTTTTCGAGCTCGCTGACCGTATCGTTGGGCAAGCGTTTTTGCAGCGCTTGAAGCATGGTATCGGCGCTAAGCCCGGTGGCACAGATAATAAAGATAAAGCCGTGTTTGTTAAGGTACTCATGATTAAGCGTATGCAGCACCTGCAGTGTTTCTTCGCTGGCTACCGCAGTGCCTTGCTGTTCTGATGCTGCGGTGTCTTTGGTGTTGGCGAATTTGGCCCTGAGACTGTTTACATCACCAATCATCGGGTGCGCTTCAAAGGCCTGGCGGTAATCGCTTTCGGTGAGCGATTCCCACACTTCTACCGCGTAGCTGTATACATCAGCAGCGCTTTTATACGGCCGGCCTGTGACCATGGCATTAACCCAGCGCTCAGCCGCGCAGCTGGCTTCAAACCAGTCGTAAGCGGCATTATCGTCCAGTTGATTTAATTCATTGAGTGTCATGAAGTACTTCCTTTTTCGTGTTGACAGTGCCGGATGCTGCTGAGCCAGTAACCCCATGCAAGCGCTGAATAATTTGTGCGCTTACCGATACAGCCACTTCCACGGGCAGTTTGCCCGGTATTTCACTAAGGCCAATGGGGGTCACGAAGTGCGCGAGTTGCTGTTCGCTGATCCCTTTACTTTGTAAACGGTGGACAAACCGTTTCGCTTTGGTCTGAGAGCCAATCATACCTACGTAAGGTAAATCCGGGTGTTTGAGGGCTTTTTCGGCCAGCTCAAAATCCAGTTGATGATCGTGGGTCATAATTACCACCCAGCTGCCACCGGGTAACAATGGAATTTCGCCAACCGGCTCATCGTCACACAGATAGTCCACATTCGCCGGCAGGGGGCCGGTGGGCGTAAGTGACTCGCGGTTATCAATCCAGCGTACAGACAGTGGTAGCTGCGCGAGGACAGGCACCAGTGCCTGGGCCACATGACCCGCGCCAAACAGCGCCAGTACCTGGCGGTGACTAACGTGGGTTTCTATCAGCAATTTTACTGCGCCGCCACAGCACTGGCCCAGTTTACTGGCCAGCGGAAAAGGGTGGACCGCCTGTTGGTTCTGGCGCTGGTTGACACTGTCTGCCAGAGCCTGCCGGGCCAGCTCTATGGCTTTAAACTCCAGGTGACCGCCACCAATGGTGTCAAACTGGCGGTCAGCAGTGACGACCATTTTGGTGCCTTGTTCACGGGGCGTGGAGCCAGCCGTGGTAAGTACCGTGATAAGCGCATAACCCTCGGCGTGTTGTTCGCAATAGTGAATAGCCTCGAACCAGCGTCGTACCTGCCATTTTTCGTTTTGCATATTACTGCTCTCCACCGGCATTCTGTATGGCGTTAATGGCCATCAGGACTTTTTCTGGTGTGGCCGGGGCAGGCAGATCAGGATCCACCTTATAATCGGCCAGACTGGCAATGGCGTCTTTAATTGCGCACCACACGGAGATGGCCAGCATAAAGGGTGGCTCCCCTACGGCTTTGGAGTGATAAATACTGTCTTCGGCGTTGGGCCGATCAAACAGCGCGACGTTAAAGTGTGCAGGCGTATCGCCAATTGCCGGTATTTTATAGGTGGCCATGTTATTAGATATTAACCGGCCGCTGTCATCCCAGCGTAAATCTTCGGTGGTGAGCCAGCCCATGCCCTGAATAAAGCCACCTTCAATCTGGCCGCGGTCAATGGCGGGGTTAAGGCTGGTACCTACGTCATGGAGGATATCCACTTTATCGAGGGTATATTCGCCGGTCAGGGTATCCACACTGACTTCAGAAACAGCCGCGCCGTTGGCAAAGTAAAAGAACGGCCGGCCAGAGCCGGTTTCGCGATCGTAGTATATTTTGGGCGTGCGGTAGTAGCCGGTAGCCGATAACGAAATACGCGCCATGTAGGCATTCTGAATTAACTGGGTAAAGGGCAGGTGATGACCGCCGGCGCTTACCTGACCCGCCGCAAAGATCACATCTTCTGCCGGCACGTTAAATTGTTCGGCAAAGAAAGCGGCCAGGCGCTCTTTAATAGTAATACAGGCATTTTGTGCGGCTTTACCGTTAAGGTCGGTACCACTTGATGCCGCTGTGGGCGAGGTATTAGGCACTTTATCAGTGCGCGTGGCGGTTACCTCGATATTATCCAGCGTTACGCCAAATTCATGGGCCACAATCTGGCCGATTTTAGTGTGCAGACCCTGGCCCATTTCGGTACCACCGTGATTAACCTGAATACTGCCATCGGTGTAGATATGCAGCAGTGCACCAGCCTGATTAAGGTGTTTGGCGGTAAATGAAATACCAAATTTTACCGGCGTCAGGGCCAGACCTTTTTTGATTATCGGGCTGGCAGCGTTAAACGCTTTTACTTCTTCGCGGCGCTGCCAGTAATTGCTGTTGGCCTCCAGTTTGCCAATCAGGTCGGCCAGAATATCCTGCTCCAGTGGCATCCCGTATGGGGTAACCGTACCATTCTCTTCACCATAAAGGTTGAGCTTACGCACGCTTAACGGGTCCAGCCCGGTTTTTCGGGCTACCACGTCCATCATCAGCTCGGCCATAATAAGCCCTTGTGGGCCGCCAAACCCCCGGAATGCCGTATGTGACACAATGTTGGTTTTAAGGCGGTGGCCGGTGATATGGGTATCGCCTAACTGATAGGCGTTATCAACGTGAAACATGGCGCGGTCGACAATGGCGTCTGATAAATCCGGTGAGTGGCCACAGTTGCCCGATACGGTGACTTTGGCACCCAGCATTTTGCCGGTTTCATTAAAGGCAATTTCATAGTCGTTTTCAAAAGGGTGACGTTTGCCGGTGGCTTGCATATCGAGCATGCGCGGCAGGCGCATTTTTACCGCGCGCCGGGTACGCAGTGCAAAAACCGCAGCCAGACAGGCCCACTGGGCCGCCTGGGATTCTTTACCACCAAAACCACCACCCATACGGCGCATGTCCACTGCCACGCGGTGCAATTTGACATCCAGCACTTCGGCCACCAGTTTTTGCACCTCACTGGGATGCTGACTGGAGGTAAAAATGCTCATGCGATCTTCTTCTTCAGGGATCGCCAGGCTCACCTGACCTTCCAGATACATATGTTCCTGACCGCCCACTGATAAATGACCAGATGCGGTAAGTGGTGCGGTTTGCAGGGTGTTACTGACATCACCACGACCAAATTCATGGGTAGGGCGCACCTTGGCATCGGCAGCCAGCGCTTCATGAGTGGTGAGAATAGCCTCTGCCTCGGCAAAGGTCATGGTGGCTTTAGTGGCGGCAACCCGCGCTTGTTCCTGGGTTTCTGCCAGTACGGCGAAGACCGGCTGGCCATGAAATTTGACTTCGTTATCAAGCAGAATGGGGTCGCCACCAAACACCGGGCCTATATCGGTATGGCCGGGAATATCACTGATAGTAATGATGTCGATAACACCGGGAGAGTGTTTTACGGCGCTGAGATCCAGTGAAGTCAAAGTGCCACTGGCGACATTGGTCACTCCAACGCTGGCATAGCATAACGATGCTGGCGCGGGGATATCGTCGACATACCTTGCGCTGCCCGAGACCTGGCGGATGGCACTTTCGTGTTTTTCAGAGCGCAGCAGCGGTGAATGTTCGGCCTTATGTGAAGGTTGATCGACAAGTTTACGCATAAGCTGTCACCCGGGTTGTGGCTAATAGTTCAGATTGTGTTTCAAACCAGAAGCGCTGCCATAAATTGGCGAGAATTTGTTTACGATAACTGGCACTGGCCCGCACATCATCAATCGGGGAAAACGCCTCAGCCAGGATTTCCATGCCCAGTTGGCGGGTGCTTTGCTCACGCCAGTTTTTACCCAGCAAACGCTGTTCCAGCTCTTCGCAGCTAACCGGGGTTGCTGCCACGCCGCCAAAGCCGGAGCTGATAGCGCTGACGATGCCGTCTTCCAGCGTTACCGTGAAAATGGCACAGACCGCAGAAATATCATCTTCGTGGCGTTTGGAGACTTTGTAGGCTCTTAACTGCGTCTGCTCATCCATACGGTTAAAGCGAATAGCGCTTATCCACTCTTTATCGGCTAAAACGGTTTGGCGATAGCCGGTGAAGAATTTATCGGCCGGGACCTCGCGGTAGTCGCTGCCGTTATCTAGAATGACAGTGGCATTGAGGGCCAGCAGTACCGGTGGCATATCGCCGATAGGGGATGCATTGGCCACATTGCCGCCAAGTGTGGCCTGATTTCTTATTGGCAGGGAGGCAAAGCGGTCAATCAGTTCATGAAGCTGCGGAAAATGCTCGTGCAGCACCGGTGCTATGTCGCTGAGCGGCAACGCTGCGCCAACGGTAACAGCCTGTTCGTCTACTTCCAGCTCACGGCACTCTTTAACCCGGGTAGTGCTTACCAAGGTTGGAAGTGTTTTTAACTGCTGGGTATATTCAAGCGACAAATCAGTGCTACCGGCGACAAAACGGGCATCCGGATGCGCCTGCAGTAAGGCTGCCATGGCTTCACGGCTCGAAGGCAAATAGACCTTGTTCATCACCGGCGTCGATGTCTCGGCGGCAATGGCCTCTAACTGTTTCAGTACCTCGCCCTCCTGCCCGGTAAACTTATCGGCTTTGCGGTGCGCACAGGCGTCCAGCGTGGCCTCAATAATAGGCCGGTAACCGGTACAGCGGCACAGGTTGCCGGACAGCGCGGTGTTAACGGTTTCGCGCGTGGCGGGGTGATCGGTATGATAAAGTGCAAACATCGACATCACAAAACCCGGCGTACAAAAACCACACTGGCTGCCATGGTGTTCGACCATGGCTTGTTGTACCGGGTGGAGAGTGTTGCCGTCACTAAGGTGTTCCACTGTGATCAGCTGTTTACCATGCAGAGCTGCCATCAGCGTAATACAGCTGTTGACACTGCGGTAATAAATACCTGTTTGGGAAGGGGCAATTTCACCAAGAACGACCGTGCATGCACCACAATCGCCCGCTGCACAGCCTTCCTTGCTGCCTGTCAGCGCTTTCTGGTCACGCAAGTATTGCTGTACAGACACTTCTGCAGCCTCATTTTCTAACGTAACCAATTCATTATTAAGTAAAAATTTTATCATCCTGTGCTCCGGGCCTGAGATGGCGGGCTAATAAGCGCATACCATACCGGAAATACTATTCAAAAAGTAGACCAAGTGGTCAGTTTTTTGTGCTTAAATAGCGCTGCAGCCTAACCGGTATGCTAACAAGGCGTTATCAGACAGGAGGCTTGTCAGGCTTCTGCCTGCTTTCTGTAAAGTGTAGCGTAGGTTACTGCAACGACAATTACATGGACTGACCACTTGGTCGGCAAAAAAATGACTAAGTGGTCAGGAAATTGCTGTAAAACAGACTCTGTACTGAGACAAAGCAACGAGAAAGTGACAAGATGTAGCATGAATGGACATCCGCCCGCTATCACAGGGCGATGCCTGATGACATTCAGGTGCTCAGTCAATTTCAGTGAAAAACAAGGAACGCAGTATTAATGGCGAGTAAATCGAAAATGGACGGTAGTATCGGGGCTAAGAACAAACAGAAAATTCTGGCCGCGGCTGAAAAGGCTTTCGCAACTTATGGTTTTAAGGGCACTTCGGTACAGCAAATTGCTGACGAGGCGGAGTTACCGAAAACCAATATTCTGTATTACTTTAAATCCAAGCAGGGCCTGTATGTGGCAATGTTGCAGGACATTATGTCGCTGTGGAATTCACGCTTCGATCAAGTGACCGAAGACGACGATCCGGCAGAGTCGCTGGCTGATTATATCGCCGATAAAATGACCATGTCGCGGACCCATCCCCAGGCGTCTAAAATTTTCGCCATGGAAGTGCTCAATGGCGCACCTTATCTCAATAAGTTTTTCAGCAACGAGCACGTGGCCTGGATGGAAGGGCGGGTTGCTATTTTGAATAGCTGGATAGCCCAGGGGCGGATGACCGCCGTTGATCCGCTGTATCTGTTATTTCACATCTGGGCCTGCACCCAGCACTATGCCGATTTTTCGGCACAAATTACCAGTTTGCGAGGCAAGACCATGAAACGGGCAGACTTTGATGAAGCTACCCGCCAGCTGGTGCAATTGATATTGTCAGGCTGTGGTCTTACCGTGCCTGAAAAATACGCGGAGTCAGCGAAATGAGTGATTATCCAAGAGATCTGATTGGCTACGGTGCCAACCCACCGCATCCACGCTGGCCGGGCAATGCCAGAGTGGCGGTACAGTTTGTGCTGAATTACGAAGAAGGCGGTGAAAATTGTGTGCTGCACGGTGACAGCCACTCTGAGATCTTTCTGTCCGAGATTATTGGTGCACAAGCCTATCCGGACCGGCACCTGAGCATGGAATCAATCTATGAATATGGTTCCCGTGCTGGCTTCTGGCGTCTGCACCGCCTGTTCACTCAGGCTAACATTCCGCTCACAGTGTTTGGCGTGACCATGGCACTTGAGCGTCACCCTGAAGTGGTTAAAGCCATGCTCGATGCCGACTGGGAAATCGCCAGTCATGCACTACGCTGGATCCATTTTCAGGACATGGATATCAACGAAGAACGGGCCCAGATTGAAGAGTCTGTGATGCGCCATAAAGCGCTCACGGGTAAAGTCCCCGCAGGTTGGTATACCGGCCGCACCAGTCCGAATACTTTGGCATTAATCGCTGAGCGTGACGATATTCTATATTGCGCCGACTCCTATGCCGACGATTTACCTTACTATGATACGCATTACAGTAAGCCGTTGCTGATGATACCTTATACTTTGGATACCAATGATATGCGGTTTGCCACACCACAGGGCTTTAACAGTGGTGAACAGTTTTTCACTTATCTGAAAGATGCTTTCGATGTGTTGTATGAAGAAGGGCAGGACGCCCCCAAAATGTTATCCATAGGTTTGCATAATCGTATCATTGGCCGTCCGGCCCGGTTTGCTGCGTTAAAGCGCTTTGTTGAGTATGTGCAGAGTCATGATCAGGTATGGTGTTGTACCAGAGAGCAAATCGCTCAGCACTGGGCCGAGCACTTTCCTTACGGCGAAAAATAACCGTTGTACATTGAGTAGTTATTATAAACTTCACCGTCATACCGGATAGCTGCCAGGGCAGCTTCCGGCATGACGGTGTCTTTTTCGTCGCACCGGCTGAAAAAACTGTCATACCGGCCCAATAGTTCGCAATAACCGAACGGGTAAAAGCCGGTGTCTTAACATCGTATTGTAGCCTTAAAAATCACTGTAATACCGCCCAAATAAATCTGTCATACCGGCCTGCGAGCCGGTATCTTTTAAACAGTTTGACTACCTGAAACAGTATTTTTTGGGTGAGCAAAACTTTTCTGGAGATACCGGATAGCGGCTAAAGCCGCTTCCGGTATGACGAGTAGAGGTGAGTTCGGCGCGTTAGCGTGTTTTTGCTTTTTATTTGGTTCTTTGTATCGCGAAATACTGTCACCGGGCAGATCAAGTAAAAGCGAAGAGGCATCATGGATGATGGCTCCGGTCAGGAGGGCAGGACGCCCTCTCTGACCGATAGGTTTTACCTGCCCGGTGACAGTATGCACCTTCGCGATTAAAGAACTGGAAGGTTTCCAAAGGGGAGCCATCTCCCCTTTGGGTGCAGTCGGCACCCCGACAGGATGTGGAGATTACCGAAGATGTTGATATCACTCTTGTTGACTGAGCAAAACTTTTCAGGAGATACCGGATAGCTGCCAGGGCAGCTTCCGGCATGACGGTGTCTTTTTCGTCGCACCGGCTGAA
>NZ_PVNP01000207.1:681-70533 GCF_002993365.1 Marisediminitalea alba | reverse complement strand
CCAGGGCAGCTTCCGGCATGACGGTGTCTTTTTCGTCGCACCGGCTGAAAAAACTGTCATACCTGCCCGGTGACAGTATGCACCTTCGCGATTAAAGAACTGGAAAAAAGCTGTTGTGAAGAGCAAAGGGGAGCCATCTCCCCTTTGGGTGCAGTCGGCACCCCGACAGGATGTGGAGATTACCGAAGATATTGATATCACTCTTGTTGACTGAGTAAACCTTTTCAGGAGATACCGGATAGCTGCCAGGGCAGCTTCCGGTATGACGGGATGCAATAGTCTATTTTGTTACCTGGTGTATCTCATACTTTAAAGGCCGAAGGCGTAGCGCAGAATAAACACCAGTGCCAACAGATAAGTAATAAAGCTGATTTCCTTGTGCTTACCAGTACCCAGCTTTACACCCACATAGGTGATGAAACCCAGCGCTATCCCTTCACTGATACTAAAGGTGAGTGGCATAGCCATTAGGGCAACGACTGCTGTAGCTGTAGCGCCAAGATCATCGAACTCAAGATGACGAATCGATTCCATCATTAAGATACCCACCATCACCAGTGCCGGTGTGGTGGCCATCAGCGGAATGATTTTCATCAGAGGTGTTAAAAATAGTGCCAGCAGAAAGCAGATACCCACTACAATAGCGGTAAGGCCGGTTCGGCCACCGGCCGAAGCGCCGGCTGCTGATTCCACGTAACTGGTTACCGGTGAGGTACCTAAAGCCGCACCGACCACACTGGCAGACGCATCAGCGGTCATCGCAGCGCCAATTTTAGGCAGTTTGTCTTCTTCATTGAGCAGGTTTGCCCGGCGCGATACGCCAATCAGGGTGCCGATAGTATCGAACATGTTGACGAACATCAGGGCAAATATCAGATCCCAGGTTTCAGCGAAATGCTCCAGCGGATACATAATATCCATGGCAAACCAGGTGTCACTGATAGGCTCAGGCATGCCCACAATAGCCTCTGGTGTAGGCGTTAGCATGCCGTCTTCAGTAGGAATAATAAATCCCATCAAAGTGAGCAGAATAATCGACAGCAGAATACCGCCGGTAACGTTTTTCTTCACCAGAATTACAGTAAGCAGAATCCCGGCGAGGGCAAGCATCACCGCGGGGTTGGATAAGTCACCAATGGTCACAAAGGTTGCCTGGTTAGACACGATCAAACCAGCATTTTTGAGGCCGATAAACGCGATAAATAAGCCAATACCGCATTGCACGCCTATTTTAAGAGACGCAGGAATGGCTTCGGCAATTAAGGTTCGCACCCCTGTAAGGGTTAATAATAAGAACAACACACCGTTCCAGAATACGATGCCCAGGGCGGCTTCCCAGGGGATTTCCCGGGTCATACAAATGGTAAAAGCAAAAAAGGCGTTAAGGCCCATACCCGGTGCCAGTGCAATCGGGTAGTTGGTCATAAACGCCATTAGCATGGTGCCCAAACAGGCGGCCAGTGCCGTAACCGTTATTAAACCGGTAGCCGGCATGCCGCTTAAGCCCAGAATGCCCGGGTTAACCACCAGAATATAAGACATTGCTGCAAACGTGGTCAGGCCGGCGATCACCTCGGTTTTAATGGTGGTGCCGTGGGCCTCAAGTTTGAAAAGCCGCTCTATCAGCGATGATGACATAGTGAATCTCTTTTATGGTTTGTAATTGTTGAGTGTGTTGGCTTAGTGCAAGCAAAAAACTGACCATTTAGTCAAAGAGTTGGTCTGGTATCTGCTAGACTTTTATATATCACAATAAACGGTTGGTACCGAACAGACCAATCTTACTATAAATCAGTTTGATGCAGGCTATTTTGGCATGGAGCCATTCAAAGATGCACCTAAATGGTGAATTTGCCTGACAACAGTGCGCGAGGGAGCCCGTTACGCGATGAAACTTATTCATTTAATTGAGCAGTTGCCAAAAACCGAATTGCACCTGCATATCGAAGGTACACTGGAGCCAGAGCTGATGTGGGCACTGGCCGAGAAACACGGGGTGGCTTTGCCTTATGATTCCGTAGAGGCCATTAAAGCAGCCTATCAGTTTGACAGTCTACAGAGTTTCCTGGATCTGTATTATCAGGGGGCAGATGTGCTGCGCGACGAAGAAGACTTTTACCAGCTAATGCGCAGTTATTTGCAGCATTGTCATGCCGATAACATTGTGCACACCGAAATCATGTTTGATCCGCAAACCCATACCGAGAGGGGCGTCGGATTTGATGTCTTTATGCCAGGTTTCCAGCGCGCCATTGATGAAGCAAAAAAACAGTGGGGCATTAGCGTATACCTTATTATGTCGTTTCTGCGTCACCTCAGTGAGGCAGCCGCCATTGAAACCCTAAATAAGGCCCGTGAGTATTACCCGGTCATTAAGGCGGTGGGGCTCGATAGTTCGGAGCAGGGTAATCCGCCGGAAAAGTTCGTGAAGGTGTTTACCGCCGCCCGTGCGTTGGGTTTCAAATGTGTTGCCCATGCCGGTGAAGAAGGGCCGCCGGATTACATCTGGCAAGCTCTGGATCTGCTTAAAATAGACCGCGTCGATCACGGTGTCAGAGCCGAAGAAGACGAACAACTTATCAAGCGTTTACGCGACAGCGGCATGGCGCTAACGGTGTGTCCGCAAAGTAATATTAAGTTGTGTGTATTTGATAATATGGCGCAACACAATATTCTCGATCTGCTCGAACAGGGGCTGTGTGTTACGGTTAACTCTGATGATCCGAGTTATTTTGGCGGCTACCTGAACGACAACTATAAAGCGTTAATGACCCATCTGGCGATGAATGAAACGGCGTTGGTTCAACTGGTTAAAAACAGTTTTATTGGTTCATTTTTGCCGGCTGAGGAAAAGAATAAGTGGCTGCGATGTATTGATAACCTGGTGGCCAAAGCGGCTTAAGTTTTTTATTGCGGATAACAAGAAGGGGCCAGAAGACCCCTTTTTTGTATTCGCTACAGGTTCTGCAGAATTACTGCTGACCAGGCAGGGTATCCTGATACTTGTCCCAGTTAAGGACAATTTCATCAATCACGGTACTACCGACTTTATAAGCGGCTTCCAGCGACGGCAGCATCCCCGCATAGCCAGCGCCAGAGCTTTCCGACGCGAGGTTTTCGGCAGCAGTCATACCCGTCGGCTGCATGGTAAAGTTACTGGCGGTACGTAACACCATTACGCGTTTTTTGTCGGCAAGACCGGCGTTATCCAGATAGGTCAGTGCCTGATAGCTGCCGGTGTCTTCCATGCCTGAGGTCATAAAGTTGCCCTTGCCGTTAGTCCAGAATGCCGTCCAGTCGTTTGCCCAGTCGTTAAACAGTTTGCCGTGCCAGAAGGTCGAAGCAGACAGGTGGTCGCCGCGTAAAACCTTCGGAGGTAACTGAGCTGCCGGCATTTCGGTGTACTTGCTGCGTAAAGCCAGCATGGCATCAGTATCCATTAACTCGATATCTTTGGTGAGGTTGAATGCCCAGTCTACCAGCATGGTATTCAGCTGAAAAACTTCACCGTTACGGGCAACGACTTCACCTTCCTGCTCTGGATAAGGTTCGTTAGCAAAGAGTGGGAAGTAACCGGTCGACCAGTCTTCCGGGATTTCACGGGCATCGATCTGATGCGCCAGGTCGCCGTCGACCAGGTAATCCGTCCATACCGCAGAGCCAATAGAGCCATCCTGCGGGTCGATGCCGGCAATACCTGCAATCAGCCAGTAGGCTTTGGTTAAATCAAAGCGCGGGTCCAGTCCCAGCGCGGTAAACGCCGATGAGGCGCGGGCAATCCCCATACCGGTGACCATGCCCAGTACGCCTTTTTCAGGGTTGTAATAAAGGTCATGGAAGCCGTGAGGGAAGGGATACTTTTCAGTCAGGCCGTAGCGCTCTTTCCAGAACTGAAATTCGCCGGGGCGATCACCTTCGTCTTCGCCAATTTCAAACATGGCAACGACAACGGCTTTTACTTGCAGTTTTTCGGCGCTTTCAGCCTGTGTTTTTACCGCTTCTGCGGTAGTGGTTTGTACGGGAGCATCCGTGCCCGGCTGACAGGCGCTCAATGCCAGACAACTCAGCAAACTCAATAATAAATAACGCATGGTTTCTCCAGGAGGTAAAAAAACGGCATGCCGAGGCATGCCGTTATTGTAGAACAAAGTATTGCTTAGAACTTATAAGAGAACTTCACGTTGAAGTGACGTGGCAGTTCAGGTAACACAATCTGGCTACCGAATAAGTCCGGGAAGTTCGCGCGGAAATAGGTTTCGTCGGTCAGGTTTTTCACTGTCAGGTTAACCCCGAAGTTTTCGTCCTGATAAGACAGACCTGCGTTAACCAGGGTGTAAGCAGGCAGTGTAACCGCACCAGAGAAACCTGAAGAAACCGAGTCAACATCGATAACACTCAGGCTGGCCGCATAACCATTCTGGAAGTCATAGGTACCAGTCAGCGTGTAGATGTTTTCCGGCATACCGGCTTTCAGGCCTTTCGGGTTGTTAGTACCCGGACCAACCAGGTTAAGACCGATAACGTTACCACCGAATACCAGTGATGGATCGCTCAGGTTAACCAGATCTTCGGCACCTAAGAAACCAAACTGAGTACCGTTTTCAAGGGCTGTGAGGTTAACAACTTCAACGTTAGAGTAACCGGCAGACAGTACCAGGTTTTCGTTCACTACCCAACGCAGTTCAAATTCCAGACCTTCGTTGTTGGTGGTGTTATTGGTAACAGTGTTTTGTGTATTGTAGTCGGTACGCTCCTGCTCGAAGATTGACAGCGCAAAGTACAGCGACTCATCCAGGAATGAACCTTTCACACCGTATTCAAGCAGCTCAGAGGTATCGAATGCACCACTGCCATCAGCGTTGCCTAACTGACCGATGTTGATTTCAGCACCCTGACCAGCAACCAGTGTAGCCTGCTCAGCCATAGTGATATAGGGGATCAGACCAATTGGTGTGGTGTAGGAGATACTGGCGTTCCAGGATACACCATCAACGGTTTCATCCAGCGTAATGGGTGTTGTAACAGCAGCGTCTTCACGTGCGCCTGGTAACAGCAGATCCTGGCGAGACGTAGTCTCGATGTCGATGGTGTCGTAGCGAGCACCTAACACGATGTTCAGACCCCAATCCCAGGTTAAGTCAGTCATGGCTGCAAAACCCAGATCCAGGTAATCACCCTGGTCATAGTTGTCGTAGTTCATGCCAGAGCGGGTAGACAGTAAACGACGATCCAGTGCGCTTGAAGGCATAGTCAGGTCACGGCGGTTGAAGTACTCATAAGTAAAGTCGTCGCCGTGTAAGAAGTCGGTGTAACGGATTGACGGTGAAACCTGGAACTGTGCGTAAAGCGAACCGGTTTCCACTTCGGTAGAGAATACCACTTTGTCCTCAACAACCCAGCTATCGTGGAACTGTGAGAAACCGTAAGCATTTTCGTTGATGTTATCGTAGGCATCATAGAATAACTGGTTTTTGATTTCCCAGTCGCCAGCGTAGTAAATCACATCAAAGTAAAGGGTAGTGGCTTTGTTGCCTAACTGGTCATCCGGTGCAACCAGCGTCTGATTACCTTTCAGCGTAGTAGTGCCTACGTTTTCCAGGTTCATCAGTGGCAGCGCATCGTCATCAGTAAATGACGCAGCTGGTACGTAGAAGAAGCCTGCACCGGCCAGGTTAACTGCGCCGTACTCTTCGTGCGAGATAGAGCCGTCACCGTTGGTATCAAGCGGTTGAGCAGTACCGGTAATATAGGTGCCGTTGTCAACCAGTTCCTGAGTCAGACGGTTCCAGCCCGCTACCTGGTTACCCTGATAGTTGTGGTACATACCACCAAATTCAACGCGCAGGTTATCGGTCAGGTCGATGTTAAATGAAGCCTGAATGATTGACTGATCGGTATCGGTGTTGTCGTAGTAAGAACCTGAGTTTTCAACCTCACCGTAAACGTAGTAACCCATTTCCTTGCCGCCAATGCTGCCAGGACCGCCCACTTCAGCGGTGATAATGCTCTTATCCCAGGTACCGTGGGTATAAGATAACGCGCCGGTAGGTGCATCCAGGTACTGACCTGAAGAGGCACGGGCGGATTTAGGGTTAAAGTTCAGGTAACCACCAATTTTTGACGGACCATAAATAGGCGATGCCGGACCACGTACGATGTCGATACGGCTTGATGCACCAATTGGCGTAGGGTAGTTACCCGGGTTGTCCAGACGCTTCATGCCACGGAAATAAGCTTCACCGGGGTTACCACGAATATCCAGGGAACCGGCTACACCAAAGAATGACTGGGTAAATGTACCCGGAGCGAAAGCGACCAGTTCGTCAATGTCGGATACGTTAAAACGTTCCATCTGCTCATCAGAGATGGTTGATGCAGAACGAGGGGTTTCCAGAATTGACTTACCAAAACCGAAAACTGCTTCGACGTCCTGGCCAGGTAAGCTGCCCAGTGAGCCTTTTACTTCAATTTTTTCGATTTCAGCATCAGATGGCTCTTCCTGCGCAAAGGCAGCAGTTGATAGCATCAGACTGCTGGTGACGGCCAGCGCAATCGGCGCCACACTAAATTTGGTCGTTTTCATGGTGTTCCTCATGTTCTCGGAATTTTTGTAAATTTAAGTGAGATATAGCTATGCAGACTTGCACATTGCAGGTTTAGTGCCAAAATCCTGTCCATGTGGTCAGGGTTAATTTTGTTTTTAATTCATTGATATATATAGATAAAAATATAGCTCGTTAAGGCCTTTTCGTTACTTAATTGTTAACGATGAAAGTTTGTTCAGCGCGTTGCACCATTTCAGGGAGTATTATCTGAACATTGCACCATGTAAAGCTAAAGCCCGATCGGGATCGGGCCTGCTGTTCATTTCTCAGTACATGGCCGTGGTTGTGAATCGTCGGTTTGCAAACTCTCAGTGCTGGTGTCGGCTACTTTACTGCCCGGTAACACTACGGTAAGAACAATTGCGGTTAACCCTGCGGTGGTAACCGGAGATACAAATATGTTGCCAAGCCAGGGTGGCAGCTGAGCAAGCACGTCTCCGACCATCATCACGCCCAGCCCCATGCCAAGCGAACACGCCGTAATCAGGCTGTTGCGCTGAGTCAGTGGCTCGCTGGTCAGGATCTTAACGCCGCCCACCGCGACCATGGCAAACATCACCAGTGTGGCGCCGCCCAGCACAGGTTTTGGAATTGCCTGAAGGACTGCACCGATAAAGGGAAATACGCCAAGAACCACAAATACTGCCGCCACAAAGTAGCCCACTTTACGACTGGCAATTCCTGTCATTTGAATAACGCCGTTATTTTGCCCGAAGGTGGTGTTGGGAAAAGTACAAAAGATGGCCGCCATCAATGAATTAAAGCCATCACCGAGGATACCGGCGCGGATCCGTTTGAGGTATTTATCGCCGCGGATCGGTAACTGACAAAATAAACTGTTGGCGGTGAGATCACCGGCCGTTTCAATAGCTGTAAAAAAGTAAATTAACGCAATAGGTAAAAACAGTGTCCAGTCAAAATTAAAGCCGTATTTAAAGGGTTGCGGAAAGCTGAAAACCGGTAGCGATGTCAGCGCCGTGAAATCGGTCATGCCGGCAAAAAAGGCGATAAGTGTACCCAGGCTCATACCGATAAAAATGGCGGATAATCTTAACCAGCGGTTTCGATGGGCATTAAAGAAAATAATCACCAGCAGTACTGTCAGTCCCAGGTTTAAATTTTCCACGCTGCCAAAATCATCGCTGTTAAAACCGCCCGCCAGGTCTGTCATGCCGACCTTTATCAGCGAAATACCAATGGCAATGATCACAACCCCGGTGGTAATAGGGGTGATGACGCGTTTGAGCTGGGTAATAAACTGGCTCAGAATAATTTCAACAAATGCGCCCCAGAAACAGACGCCAAACATCATGGCGAGAATATCGTCGTTCGTCCCTCCCCGGGCCTTAATCGTCGTTCCGACCATCAGCAAGGCACTGATAAAGGCAAAGCTGGTGCCCTGAATTGCCACCAGACCACTGCCTACCGGGCCAAATCCCCGGGTCTGGATAAAGGTTCCGATACCGGTAACCAGCAGTGCCATACTGACCAGGTAGGGCACCTCAGCCTGTAAACCCAGCGCTGATGCGATGATCAGCGTAGGGGTTACCACGCCAATAAAGCTGGCCAGAACGTGTTGCACTGCCGCCGTCAGGCTAACCATAAAACTTGGTTTATCTTCCAGTGCGTAAAGTATGTGATGCTGTGACATTCGCTATCCTTGATGACACAAAGTGGGTTGGTAGTCGCAGATAAAACGCCGTTTAGGGGCGGCTTGCGGTAATGACGAAACGCCGTCACCGGCAAGGGCTCCTGCAAACTGGCGCAAACGCTGTTCATAAGTGTTTAGTGCGGTTTGTTTATCGTCTTCGGCTAAAAAACTGTGCTGAAGGGACTGGCGGGCAAGACCGGTGAGTTCCTGCCAGGATAAATTAAATTCTTTAACGGCTACGTAGTACTCATCGGTAAGAGTGCTGTCCCACATGCCGCGATCGTCAGTAGTCAGCGCCACTGGTATATTGGTGCGCAAATACTCCGGAAACGGATGGCTGGCATAATCTTCAGTGTAGTCGAGCAGGCGGTTACTGATCAGGTTTATTTCAATCAGGTAAGGGCCATGGCGCATCAACAACAGGGTGTCCGGATCGGTAATGGTGTTCAGGCCGTGGCCGATGCGCTGGGCACCAAGCAGCAGGGTGTCTTTTACATGCTGATTAGGTTCATCAACTTCACCGGCGTGAATGGCCAGATTAATCGCCGGATACTGGCGGCGTAATTCCCGTAACACCGGCAGAAAGCGCAACGGATGACCTTTGTCGTTATCCTCGCGGCCAACCATATTTATGCCCACATAGAGGTCGCGGTGCTGATCGACAAAATCATACATCCAGCGCAGGTGCTTTTCTGCATGGGGTAAAAAGCGCAGTAAAGCGTATTGAAAACGCACCGTAACGCCGGTCTTTCTGGCGGCTTCTGAAGCCAGCATATCGGTATAGACCTTTAGCGACGCTGCCGGCGACATTAACTCGCCCTCAGGAGTAATGCTGCGATCCACATTCACCTGCGTTTCAAGATATTGCAACCCCTCTGCCGCGAATGCCTGCATATTTTTCAGCAGAATGTGGGCGCCAATATGCGGGTTGTTGTTGAGTTCGTTCAGTCGTTGCCAGTGGCGCTCAAAAAACTCATTGCGCCCTTCATGGGCTTTATCCAGGCGAATACTGTTGAACCAGGCAAGTTTAGTATTTTCGTCAAGTTCACTGAGTAATTCGTATTCCTGTTTTTCACAGTCATTCAGCGCGGCATAGGTGGAGGCCTGAATGGTCCGGAATAACAGGTTCTGCGGATTGGGGCCGTACTCATTGGTACCGTAGCCGCGGCATTGCAGTAAACGGGTTTTAGTGTAGTAACGGTAGCCCCCATTTTGTTCCGGGCGGGTGGCAATGTCGTACCACCATTCGCTAAAGCCGGCACCACTTAAGTGATGGTGCAAATCGCCGCCTTTGGGCAGTGACCACAGCAATTTATAAAGGGTCTGGTCACTGGCATTCTGCTTGAATTCCCGGAACCAGGTGTTCATGTCGGCACTGAATACCGACAGCGAAGTCAGCGTCAGGGCGGCGGCAAACAGAAAACGAAACAAAGGGGAGGCTGAACGGCGACTATTGCACCGGTAAAACATACTGCACATATTGCTCACTGTAGACGTAAAAAAAGACGTTACGGATGAAGCAATAATCTGACCATTTGGTCCGAATGACGGGGCAACATTTAAGTTGCTGTATTTTAAAGATTATAATTACGCTGTGTAGTTTGCGCTTGCGGCGTTAAAAAGCCACTGCACCAGAGAGGGGCGTGACTGACTCATGAGCAGCCAGCCCCATACGGAGAACTCTGTGCGTTTAATTAATAAGGGAAGCCGTCGGGCAGGGTAACAAAAATCGAATGGCGGACTTCATTGTACATGGCGCGGCTGCAATGGCCTTCGCCTTCGGTATCTTCCAGTAATAACACATCACCGGCACCGTACACGTGGCGCTCACCATTGGAGACGGTAAACTCAGCGCGGCCTTTTAAAATGAACAGTAACTGGCGTGCTGGTGCAGGGTGCCATTTAAAGTCGTAGTCGGCGGGTGTTTCGCGAAAAATAATCGAACCAGCAGGGATCTTCTCTGATAATAAGCCGATTGGGCCGCCATCTTTAAGCGGGATTTCGGCTTCACCAAAATGGCTTTTGCCGTCTGCATCATTATAAATTCTGGGTATCTTCATGCGTATCATCCTTCTACTTGATAAATGGCCTAAAAGTCAGGCGAAAATGCGTCAAAAAATCGATAAATAACCTGTAAACTGGCAGCAACGTCGGCACTGGTCACTGACTCACCAGGATGGTGACTAATACCACCTTTGCAGCGCACAAACAGCATGCTTACCGGGCAAATAGCATCCATGGCCATGGCATCATGCCCGGCCCCGGAGGGTAAACTAACGGCATTATGACCACTTAGCTGAATAGCCTGGGACAAGGTTTGCGAGAGGTAAGGGTCGCAATGCACGGCATCGGCATGGTGGGTTTGCTGCCAGTTAACATCTATATGACGGCGCTGGGCAATGTCGCGGAACACTTCTTCAATCAGTTGCAATGCCGCGTCCCGCTTATGGTCGTGCTCGCTGCGGATATCGAGTGAGAAGTTCACCTGACCGGGGATCACGTTTACGGCTCCGGGCCTGGTTTCGAGTCGGCCGACAGTGGCCACAATGCCAAACTGGCTGGCAATAGACTCTACCGCCAGGACCATTTCGCTTGCTGCAACCAGGGCGTCCTGGCGCATGTCCATGGGGACCGTACCCGCGTGCCCGGCCATACCGTTTAACTGCACATTCAGGCGTTTGGCGCCGGCAATCGCGGTAACCCAACCTACCGGCAGGTTCTTGTCTTCAAGCACCGGCCCTTGTTCGATATGTACTTCGAGATAGCCCAGTACGCTGTCGGGCTTAAGCGTGGCATCGCCAACCTTATCGAAAGCCAGACCAAATTCGGCCATCGCTTCAGGCAGTGACACCTTGTTTTCATCACGCAGTAACTGCCAGTCTTCTTTCCAGCGGCCGGTTAACGCGCGACTGCCCAGCAGAGTAGAGCCAAACCGGGTACCTTCTTCATCGCCAAAGCCGACAATATCAATGTGAAACGGAAAACGGATGCCGTTTTCGAAGCAATGGTGCACTACCGCCAGCGGTGCAATAACACCTAACATACCATCGTATTTACCACCGTTGGGCACGGTATCGAGGTGACTACCAAGCACCAGTGAACGCGCGTTGGCGTCGGTGCTGTGATAACGGCCCCATTGATTACCCGCGGCGTCCTGCCAGACTGTCATTCCGGCCTCGCGCATCCATTGTGCGACTACATCATTCGCCTGACGATGCTGAGGGGTAAGGTAGCGACGGTCAACGATGCCGGGCGACTGCGTAATCGCACCGAGCTGATCGCAACGTAACATCACCTGGTTGGCCAGGCTGGCAAAATCCATCATAGTGATGAACCCGAAAAGCTATCCAGCGCGGCGTCAACACCACCACCAGCAGGCAGCTTGTGCCCGGCGCGGCGTAACACGGTTTCCAGCGACTGCAGGGTGTGCAGTACGGCATCTTTTCGCGCGTTGTAACCCATGGTGCCAATCCGCCAGATACGGCCTTTCAGCGGACCGAAGCTGGTACCAATTTCAATATTAAAATCCAGCAACAGTTGCTGGCGGATTTGCTCGCCATCCACGCCATCAGGAATTTCCACGCCCACTACGTTATGCATTTTGTGCGCGAGGTTACCAAAAGGCTCAAGGTTCAGCGCCTGCACACCGGCCAGCATGGCATCGCCGGCCTGTTTATGGCGGGCAATGCTGTTATCAATGCCTTCCTCAATCAGATTAATGGCACATTCCCGTGCACAAAACAGCATAGAAGCGGCTTCGGTGTGGTGATTAAGGCGCTCCTCACCCCAGTAATCAAGCAGCATGGGAATATCAAAGTAGTTGGAGCGTATGCGACTGCCCGAGCCTGACTGGTGGGCAGATTCGCGAATACCGGCTTCAACGTGATGACGCTTGCGCACCAGTTCTACATAGCGATCGCTTAAGGTAATCGGTGCGCTACCAGAGGGGCCGCCTAAACATTTCTGCAGGCCAACGGATACCGCATCGAGCTGCCATTCGTCGGTTTTAAACGGGTTACCGCCAATGGATGCCGTGGCATCAGAGTAGAACAACACGTCGTAGCGTCGGCAAATCTCACCTAAGTGCCCCAGTGGCTGGAGCATGGTGGTGGAGGTATCGCCCTGAACTACCGCCAGCATTTTAGGCTGTACTTCGCGGATGGCTTTTTCGATTTGCTCAGGTTCAAACACTTCGCCCCAGGGCACCTCAATACTGTGTACCTCGGCACCGGCACGTTCGGCAATTTCACACAGCAGGTGGCCAAAGCGGCCAAAAATGGGCACCAGCACCTTATCGCCGGGCTCCAGTGCAGACACCAGCACGGCTTCGATACCCGCGCGTGAAGTACCATCGACTAACAGGGTGTGGTGATTGTTGGTCTCAAAGACCTGACGATACAACGCCATCACTTCATTCATGCAACTGGTCATAGCCGGGTCGTACTGGCCAACCAGCTGTTGTGACATGGCCGTTAACACCCGCGGATAGCAGTTTATCGGACCTGGGCCCATCAGCAGTCGGGGTGGCATGGTTAAGGGTTTCATTTTTTCTCCTAGAGCACGCTCTGAGCAAGCATTCTAACGCCGGTGATAAGCAGTACCACGGCAAACACTTTCTTGAGCTTTGCGGCATCCAGTTTGCTGGCCAGGCCAGCACCAACCGGTGCGAATAACACAGTAAGGGGGACAATGGCGGCAAAGCCAATCAGGTTAACCAGACCGATGGTGCCATCGGGCGCATCGGCTGGCGCCTGACCAAAAATCAGCATGGTTATCGCTGCGGGCAGCGAGATTATCAGGCCAACCGCAGCGGCGGTGCCTACTGCACGGTGCGCCGGATAATTACAAAAGGTCAGGGTAGGAACGGTAAGGGTACCACCACCAATGCCGACCATGGCGCTGAATAAGCCAATGCAAATGGCAATGATGCGCTGGCCAAGGGCACCGGGCAGGTCGTTAAACCAGGCGCTTTTGCTGCCAATAAACATGTTGATGGCAGACAAGCTGGCAATAACGCCAAACAGCAGGGTTAATACTTCACCGTTCACCTGGGTTACCGCGTAGCTGCCAAGCAGCACGCCCAGCAATATAAATGGGCCCCAGCGTTTGAGCAGCTCGCTGTCGACGTTGCCTTTTTTACGGTGCGCGCGGATTGAGCTAACCGACGTAGGAATGATTGTTGCCAGTGAGGTCGCCGTGGCAATCAACATGGCTGAGTCGGCCGATACGCCCAGTGCCTGAAACAAAAAGTACAGTACCGGTACAATAACAATACCGCCACCCACGCCGAGCAGGCCAGCCAGAATACCGGCAAATACGCCGGTGGCCATCAGGGCCAGAATCGTTGGCAGTAACTCCATGAATGCATCCATTACTGTACTTCTCCTGTTGCGGTATAAGCTTGCGCGAAGGCTTTGCCATCGCTGCGCGGATCGGTGGCCGCTTCGGTGGTGTCATCTGTGTGCAATACCACTGCGCCGGCATGGCCCATGAGCTCGTTACAGGCATCAACCACCACCATATCGTGGCCGCGGGCCAGTAGATCTTCGCCAACGTATTCGTTAAGGTCGCGTTCCACTTTGAGGTTATGCGACTGATCGCCCCAGGTACGACCCAGTAACCAGCGGCCAAGGGCAATGGCTTTATCCAGTGGCTGGTTGTGGTATACATAGCGGCTGAATAAAGCGGCCTGAGTTTGTGGCTGACCTTCACCGCCCATAGTGCCGTAGCTGATACGGCGGCCATCATTAAGCTCAGCAAAGGCCGGGTTTAAGGTATGAAACGGTTTTAAACCGGGCTTGAGTTGTTGTAAGTGGCCGGGCGTAAGGCTGAACGATGTACCACGGTTATTCCACACAATACCGGTTTGCGGGCTTACCACACCGCTGCCATATTCCCAGTACAGGCTTTGGATATAGCTGACCATGCGGCCTTCGTTATCACAGGCCCCCATCCAGATGGTGTCACCCAATTTGGCTTCCTGCGGCCAGGGCAGGGCTTTGTCCAACTTAATGGCCGTGGCCATTTCATCGAGCGCTTTATCGGTCAGGAAACTGTCGAGTTCAACACTTAAACGGCCCGGATCGGTAAGGTATTCGTTGCGCTTGATAAAGGCTTGTTTGGTACATTCAATCAGCAGGTGAACCATATCGGCGTCGCTGCTGCCCTGGCTGACCACGCGGTCGTACAGGGCCAGAATAATTAGCGAGGCGATGCCCTGTGTAGGCGCTGGCAGGTTGTAAAGTTTACCTTTCGAGGTTGAAACACTTAACGGCGTGACGACTTTGGCTTGGTACTGGTTAAAATCGCTCAGACGAATCGGTGAGCCTGCAGCCTCAAGATCGGCCGCCAGTTCGCGGGCGATATCGCCATGATAAAAATCGTTCAGGCCGTTGCCGGCCAGACGCTGTAAGGTATTAGCAAGCTTGGTGAGTTTAACAATTTTACCTTTTTTAAGGGCCTTACCTTTAATTAAAAACTGCGCAAAATGTTCGTCACCGGCTAACTCATCGAAGGTTTTGAAACTGGCATCCGACATACTCTGAGTTACTTCGATGCCCCAGTTAGCCTGACTGATGGCGGTGGCCAGTAAGTCCTGCAGCGGCATTGAAGATTGCCAGTTGGCACTGATCTCCAGCGCTTTTTGCCAGCCAGCCACAGCACCGGCCATGGTTAAAGCCGCTTTGCCGCCACGCGAGGGAATAGCATCGAGGCCCTGATAAAAATCGCTGTCGGCCAGACCAGCAGCGGTGCCGCAGGCGTCGATAGCTACCGGCGCTTTGCCCGGTTCACTGATTAGCCAGAAACCGTCACCACCAAGGCCGTTCATGTGCGGGTATTCCACCGCAATGGAAGCCGCTGCGGCAACCATGGCTTCAATGGCGGTGCCGCCGCGTTGCAGGATATCGTTGCCGACTGTCGATGCAGCATAGTGTGGCGCGGTAAAAGCAGTGTGTTGTTGTTTTGTCATGCTTTCTATTCTTATTCCGTAAGGGTACGAGCCAGAGCGAACAGGCTGGTTTCACTGCCCGCCGGGCCTATCAGTGATAAGCCACAGGGTGCGTCATTCAGGCGAAATAACGGCAAATGCAGTTGTGGTAAACCCGCCAGTCCGGCTAAGGCAGTTAATGATAATAATTGTTTGCGGTAGTCAGTCAGTTCGGCCGCACTGGCGGTTAACCGTGGTGCACAACCCGGCGTAGTGGGCAGCACAATGGCGCGGTTATCGTTTAGCAGTGCAGCTAACAGCTGACGTACCTGTTGTTGTATATGTGTTGCGTGCTTTACCTCAGCGTCGCTGATCTGCGCGCTTTGGTTAAGTCGCTCGGCAATATCCGGTGCAAATACCGGCTGCGTATTGGTGATCCACTCGCCGTGGGTTTGCCAAATCTCACGCCCCTGTAACACCCTGAATGCTTCAGCCAGCGGTAGCTGTTCCAGCTGACTGAAATCACCTGCCTGTCTGGCTATTGGCAGGGAAGCAAGCCATTGATTAGCGGCGCTTGCCTGCTCACTGTTATCCACCGCCTTTTGGTACACCACCAAAGACGTCAGAGCCGGGGTATCAGTCACCGGCGAGTCGAATAAACAGCTCATGCTACGTTCGAGCACATCAAGGCTTTTTGTCATCACGCCGATAGTATCGAAACCCGGGGCGAGGGCTACCAGGCCGTCGGTGCTGATACGACCGTGAGTAGGCCGCATGCCGTACAGAGCGTTATAACTGGCGGGTACGCGAATGGAGCCGCCGGTATCGGTGCCCAGGCCAATGTCGGCCAAACCGGCCGATACTGCTACGGCCGAGCCACTGGATGAACCGCCGGGCAGGCGCTCAGGCGTTAGTGGATTTTGCGGGGTACCGTAATGGATATTTTGCCCGTTTAAGCTGTAAGCCAGTTCGTCCGTAATGGTCTTGCCTGCCACTTCGGCACCTGCTGATACCAGTTTGGACACGGCGCTGGCAGTGGTCTGGGCTAACGGGTGCGTTGCCAGCCAGTGCGGATTACCCGCTGTGGTGGCAGTACCTTCGATAGCAAACAGGTCTTTCACAGCCACGCGCAGGCCCGACAACGAATTAACGCTATCGTTTACTGCATTAAGAGCAGGTGTACTGGCTTGTTCAGCAGGCACCACAGTGGGCGCTGGTTGCCAGACAAATGGCGAACTAACGGTAAAATGATCCATGAAGTTTAATGTTACAGAAGGATACCTCTATGAAACAATCGTTTCACTCATAAGTCAAGTGAAACGTTTGTTAAATTGTTGTGCTTTTTGTTAACAGTGCAGGTGCGCCCCGGGGAGTAACCGGTCGGTAAGGGCATGGTGTTCGGGTTATCAGCGTTAAAAATACTGACCGCCTTGGCAATTTTACGTTCACTCTGTATCGTAAAGGTAATACTTCTCTTCGCGTGACTGTTTTTATGGTTCGTTCTCTGATCCCGATATCCGCGCTGTTGTTGTCTGATGCACTGTTACTGCTGGGTCATGGTTTACTGTTGACGCTATTGCCGGTGGCCGCCAATCAGCTCGGTTTTTCTGCCATTGAAGTCGCCTTAACCGGTTCGGCCTATTTTCTGGGGATTATCGGAGGTTGCCTAGCGACGCCTCATGTGCTCAAGCGGGTGGGGCATATCCGTGGGTTCGCGGTATTGGCCTGTGCTTATCTCATTTTCACCTTGCTGTTTGCCTGGTTACAGTCTTTTGTGTTGTGGCTGGCGCTGCGTTTTGCTCTGGGCGCTGGGGTGTCCGGGTTGTATATGATTATTGAGAGTTGGCTTAATGAACGCGCCGATGCGAGTAATCGCGGTACGATTTTATCGTTTTACTCGATGCTCAACCTGTTGATGATCACTCTGGCTCAACAGCTACTCCTGTTAGCGGATGTCAGTTATCCGTTACTATTCAGTATTGCTGCAATCTTTATTGCGCTGTCGATAATACCCGTATCGCTAACGCTGTCGCTGGCGCCAGCGAAGGTCAACAGTGTAAAAGTGAGTTTTAAGAAAGTCTGGCAGCATTCGCATATCGCCATGATTGGCGCAGTGATCCTGGGTCTTGTCACCGGCGCTTTTTGGTCGCTGGGGCCGGTTTTTGCCGCCGAAAGCAACTTTAGTAATGCCCAACTGGCTATGTTTATGTCGGCCACGGTATTAGGGGGGGCCTGCTTTCAGATCCCGGTAGGGCGTTTTTCTGACCGCTATGACAGGCGTATCATTTTAATCTACAACGCCCTGGCGGGCAGTTTCATATCACTGGGCATTGTGCTGGCGTCGTACTGGTCAGGATTTGCCGGCTGGCCGGCAGCCATACTGGCATTTTTTTGGGGCGGTACCTGTATGACCTCCTACGCGATTTGTCTGGCCCATGTGAATGACAATGCCATGGCGAAGGATTTTCTGCCCATCGGCAGTGGAATGCTGATCACTTATGGTATTAGTTCTGCCATCGGTGGGCCGTTAGCCGCTTCACTGATGGGCATAATGGGGGCTAAAGGACTTTATGCCTACATGACATTTTTTCTGGTGTTATTTGCCGTTATCGTGATTATTCGCCGTCGTAGTCACGTGTTACCTGATACCAGTGACTCGCATCCCACATTTCAGCCGTCGGCGGGTATTACCACGCCTGCGGCATTTGAGATTGATCCGCGCACCGAGCATTTACCGGAGCAAAAAACGACTGATACGGGTGTGTAAGGTTGAAACCAGATTTAGTCCTGAGCGCTGGTAATATCTGTCGGGGCGATTGTCTGTTAGCCAGCGCGTTTGTGGCTGGCTGCCAGTAACGTGCTTAACCAAAATAACCCCGTGGCCACGGCCAGTGATAACCAAACTGCGAGATGCCGAAGCTCTGCAGTGCCGCCCATTGCCGACATCGTCATATAGCTCCACGGATACCAGACCCAGTATTCTGAACTGCCAATTTGTACAATGCCCATGGTGGCCATTACCGCTACCGAAAGCGGTACAATGATGTTGCCAAACCGCCAGCTCACCGCGTGCTGGAAGATCAGTACGGGCAGGGAAGTAAGTATTAAGGCTGGCATCGCGTTGAGTAATACCCGGCCGTATTCCGTTTCCGCTGGTGTCCCTAATACGTTCATCAGCAAGGTGGCAAGCAAACCACTCATCCACAGCCATAGCAGAGCGGTCGCGGTTAACAGCACGGCAAGGAGCAGTTTGGCAATATAAAGTGAGTAGAGGTTGACAGGTAGTGCCAGCATCAGGCGCCAGCCGTGATTTTTGTGCTCATTACCGTTAATGGCGCCGGTGATGAGCGCAATAAACATCGGCAGCATAAATTAGCTCCATAACGCCATGACGCCCATCCACCAACGTTGCCAGGCCTGGTGGTCAAACGCTTGCAGATTTTGTGATTTAACGGCTAATCCCGTGGAAAACAGCACCACCAGTAGCGGCAGGGCAAATACCATCAGCAGCGTTGATGTGCGCTTGAGCTTGAGACACTCAACTACCAGCAGTCGGCTCAGGCCCGGAAATGGATTAATCGGTATGTTCATTGGTAAACCATTGCTCTAACGAGGCTTTATTTTGGTAAGACTGAAATAACTCAATGCCTGCACCCACCAAAAGGGCATGTAGCCGGGGTTGCTCATTACGGGGCAGTTTGTCGACCCGTACCGTGTTGGGAGCAGTAATTGTGCTACGAAAACCGTGTTTTAAAAGTTCCGTATGAGCAGCGTTGGCATCGCCCACTTCCAGCGTCATATTGAACTGTTGTGCGGCTTTCCAGCTTGGGATATCCGATTCAAAACGGTGGCCATTTTTTCCACTTCGTCGAGGTTATGCGTAGAGAAAAATACCGTGGTGCCGGTGCTGGCCGGTAGTTCACTGAGCAACTGACGGATATCGCGGATACCGCTGGGGTCGAGGCCGTTAGTGGGCTCATCGAGGATCAGCAATTTGGGATCGCCCAGTAAGGTGTGGGCAATGGCGAGCCGCTGTTTCATGCCTAACGAGAACTGGCCGATGAGCCGTTTGGCGGCATTGGTTAAGGAGACCACTGCTAATACCCGGTCTATTTCACTGACCGGCAGGCCTTTAATAGCACAGCCAATGGATAAAAATTCGGCGGCGGTCAGGTTGGGGTAAAGACTGGGCGCATCAATCAGTCCGCCAAGCCGGTGTAACAGGCGGTAGTCTGGCACAAACCGGGCTGAGCGTGATAACCAGGCACGACGCCGGGTATAAAGCGAGTCTCCGCAAATTGCCACACTGCCAGCATCCGGTGCTTCAAGGCCAGTGAGCACTCTGATGGTGGTGGGTTTTCCTTCGCCGTTGTTGCCTAAAAACGCGTACACACTGCCATAGGGAACGGCCAGGTTAAGCTGACTTAATACCGGTTTGTCTGCATAGGTTTTGCAAATCTGGTTAAGCGCCAACGCGTTTTCGCTGGGTTGACTGAGCATCCGTACGGCATCCTGTTCACTTAGTTCCTGTAAGTGGCGGGTATTTTACGCTGGCGGCAGGATTCGCCAAGCCTTTGATTGTTTTAGAATATGAATGACAACAGGTTATTCCGGGTCGAGCTCACCCATCTGAGCATAGAGCTGACTGATGGTGGACACCCGGTGATCGCCTTCTTCTCCCAGCAATGTGTAGGCCTGGTTACAGATTACGGAGACCAGACTCATGGGCGCGGCATAACTATCAAAGGCGAACTGGTTGCCCAACTGACATACCAGCGTATGGCCGACGCGGTCCTGATAAACCTGACCGGTGGGATCGGTCAATAAAATGGTGCGCTGAGGGGGCAATGCATCTATCATGCGGGCAAAAATACGTGGGCGACGGCGAAAGCCAAACACCACGATAACTTCGTCGTCTGCCAGATCCATTAGATCTTCACTCAGGCTTTGCCCTGGCTGAGGTAATAACCGCACATTCGGGCGGATCTGTTTAAGTTGCTGGCGGCAGTGCAGGGCCACCGGGTAACTGTTGCGATAGCCGATGAGCGTAATGCGCGGCGCCTTGGCCAGAATGGCAGCGATTTGGTTAATTTCCTCGCCCGGAATCGATTCCAGGGTACGTTGCAGGTTGCCAAGTTCGGCAGCAATGTAATCATGCTGGGTTAGGGTTTGTTTAACCGGAATACCGGCGTCACGCTGTAGCACTACGTCCTGTTTGGCATCCTGATGGGAAGCATAGCCCAACTGACGAAACAGCCTGCTGACAGTGGCTTTGGAGGTATTGGTTTTGGCCGCAATTTCGGCGGTGGAGTCGCTGATGATGGTCAGCGGAAACTGTTGCAGGTAATTGGCGATAGCCCGCGCAGAGGGCGACAAGTCGGTATACTTGTCACGAATTCGTGCTAAAACACCATTATTATCAGCCACTTCAAAGTCCAGCTATTACGTATATTTCATAATTAGTGTAGCGGACAAAGCGCCAAAGGTGTATCTGTTTTTCCAGGCACAAAAAAAGAGCGCCAGTTGACGCTCTTTTCATAATCGATTACATGTTAAGCATGAGACAGTGTGGAACTGCCATCATGCTTTGGCGACTTTTTTCCGCTATCCTCGATAATCGACACTGCCGACTCCAGAGCTTCAAGTAAGGTAGGATAGGTGAGAATTTCCGCAGAGGAAGCATTCACATTACCCAGTACTTCTTTAATTTTGTCGGAAGCGCCGCATACCATCAGTTGTCGGCCGGAACTCTTGGCATCGGATGTTACCGTCTCCACGGCCATGGAAGCGGATACGTCCATGGTGGGCACCCTGGAGAAGTCCAGTATTAGCACTCTTGAGCCAGGCTTAACCCACTCGCGTACGTGGTGACCTAAATCAGCCGCTGCACCAAAGCTTAACGGGCCGCCAAAACTAAAGATACTGACCTTGCCTTTGGCTTTCTCAAGCAGGGCGTTTTCTTTAGGATCGTTGAGCGTATCCGGGATTTTCTTCAGTTCTTCAATTTGCAGTTGGGCTATCTGACGAACGTAAGCCAGTGCAGCTAATACCACACCAACCCCTACAGCTGTGATCAGGTCAACAAATACGGTCAGACCCAGTACCAGCAGCATCAGCGCAAAGTCCCAGCGCGGCCCGGTGTGCGCGCGTTTCATGTAGCTCCAGTCAATAATGTCCAGACCTACTTTAACCAGTATACCTGCCAATACCGCGTGTGGAATAGCACTGGCCAGCGGGCCCAGGCCAAGCACAACAGCCAGTAGTACCAGTGCATGAACCATACCTGATAAGCGTTCTTTACCGCCGCTGCGAATGTTAACCACGGTACGCATGGTGGCGCCGGCACCGGCAATACCACCAATCAAACCGGCTACTGTGTTACCAATACCCTGGCCAATCAGCTCTTTACTGCTGTCGTGACGGGTACGGGTCATGTTGTCGGCAACCAGTGACGTTAACAGACTGTCGATAGCGCCGAGAATGGCCAGAATAAATGCCGCCTCGAGTACTAATAACAGCGTTGAGCTTTCAAATGTAGGCAGATGCAGGCTTGGCAGTCCGGTTGGAATGTCGCCTAAAATGGGTACATTGGTAATGAACAGGCTGACAATGGTACCGATAATTAACGCAGCGAGGGCACCCGGTACATACTTACCGAGGCTGGCTGGCCATTTATAGGCAATCACCAGTGTACCGATACCCAGTGCCAGCGTGGCAAAGTTTATGTCAGCCAGCGCAGTAGGAATATAACCCAGTGCGCCCAGAGTTCCCCCTGGCGGTTCATGGCCCAGTAAACGGCCTATCTGCAAAATAATAATAATGGCCCCGATCCCCGACATAAATCCGGAAATAACAGGGTAGGGCACCAGACGGATATAGTTACCTATGCCCAGAAAACCAAATAAAATCTGGAACAAACCCGCCAGTAAAACGGCCGTAAAAATGAGCTCTACGTCGCCCGATAAACTGGCAAATAAACCGGCCAGCACCACCACCATAGGCCCGGTTGGGCCGGAGATTTGCGATGGCGTACCACCGAACAGTGCCGCAAAAAAGCCCACCGCAATGGCGCCATACATACCTGCCATCGGACCAACACCAGACGCAACGCCCAGAGCCAGTGCCAGCGGCAGTGCAACTACGCCGGCGGTAATACCGCCGGTAATATCGCCACGAACATTAGCAAATAAGTTCTTCATGACTTTTCCTTAACAGTTGTTAGGTTTACTTGTGTTTAGAAACCAGCTCGGCAGCATATTTTTCGTCCATGGGGCCAAACTTACCGGTTTCTTCCTGATAACAGGTGACTTCTGCAGTTTCAATGTTGTAAAACCAGCCATGCAGTTTTACCTGTCCGGTGGCTAGCTTTGCAGCGACCGCCGGATGGGTTTTGATGTGTTGTAACTGCTGTACCACATTTTCTTCGGTAACTAACTGTAAATGATCTTCTGCGTTCAGTTCATCACAACCGCATTTTTCTTTTACTACTTCAGTCGCTACCCGGCAGTGACCCAACCATTCTTTTACGTGGGGCAGAGCGGATAACGCCTCCGGGTTAATTGCACCTTTCATCGCGCCACAGTCAGAGTGACCGCAAATTACGATATGTGTAGTACCAAGGGCGGCTACAGCAAACTCAACCGATGCAGTCATACCGCCGGTTTCGTTGCTATGCGGGGGGATAACATTGCCGGCATTACGGCAGATAAATAAGTCACCCGGTTCAGTTTGAGTTACCAGGTTAGGATCGATACGTGAATCAGAACAGGTAATAAACAATACTTCCGGATTTTGGCCGTTAGCGAGTTTCTTAAACGCGGCTTTTTTTTCCGGGAACACTTCATTTTGAAACTTTGCTACGCCAGAAATGACATGATCCATACCAACTTACTCCTCGTCGTTTGTAAGATTTATGATTGTTAAAATATTGTTATATTATAGTCTTATAGAAAAATAGCTTACCTCGTGATAGTTAAAGGCTATAAGAGCGGGGGGGGTTATTCAACTAAGGTGGGATAGATATAACAAAAAGGCAGCCAAATGGCTGCCTTTTACGTTAACGTTCTGCTGTAATGGCCAACCCGGTTGGGGGGAGGCTGGCGCATGACGAAGGTTAAAACTTAATGGTCTCGACCCGAATGTTTTTGGTTTGTGCCTGGTCGATATAATCTTTAATCATTTCCTTCACATCAAATGCAATGGATTTGGTGTTAGAGAAATCCAGCACAACTTTTGAGTTACCCGGGATCGAATTGAGCTTTTTCAGAATGCTTGGCTTGTTAAAGAACGAAACGTCCTCGGCCAGAACAATATGATGAGTCTTTTCACCATGGTCTTCATTGATGGTTTCTTTAAACTGATAAGCATTAAGGAAGCTGCTTTTCAGGGTAAAGAAGATGCTCACGCCCAATCCGGCAAATACACCCGTTAACAGGTCGGTAAAAATCATCACCACAATGGTGGTTACAAACGGCAGGAATTGTTCCCAGCCATTCTGATACATGACCTTAAACATGACTGGCTTGGTCAGCTTATAGCCTACCACAATCAGGATTGCAGCCAGTGATGCCAGTGGGATTAGGTTAAGCATGGAAGAAATCGCCAGTACCGCCACCAGCAGGAATACACCGTGCAAAATGGCTGACAGCTTGGTTTTACCACCAAACGCGATATTGGCCGAGCTTCTTACGATAACCTGAGTGATAGGCAGACCACCCACCAGACCAGAGATAATATTGCCCATACCCTGAGCTTTAAGCTCGCGGTTGGTTGGCGTAACATTTTTCTGCGGATCGAGCTTATCGGTGGCTTCTACACATAACAATGTTTCAATACTGGCCACTGCCGCCATAACGATAGCAATGGTAAGCACGTCCATATTGAAAATTTGTGAGAAGTCCGGGAACGCCAGTTCCTGGGTGAAGTCACTGAAGCTGTTAATTACCGGTAGTGATACCAGCATGCTTGGATCCAGCGGAGTACCGGCCTGGCGCATCATTACTGAAGCCAGAATACCTAACAACACCACAACAATGGGGCCCTGAATAAGTTGGAAGATTTTGTGACGCGGCACCAGAAACTTATCCCAAATCACCAGCAGAACCAGTGACACGCCGGAAATCAGTATCGCGGCAGGCGACATCAGACCAAGCGCATGTTCGATGGCAGAGAAGGTATTCTCGCCATTGGCGTGCATAAACGCTTCCTCGCCAAGGAAGTCGGCATGCCAGCCAAACAGGTAAGGGATTTGTTTAAGAATGATCAGTAAACCAATACCGGCAAGCATACCGGTGATCACTGAAGTAGGAATAAAATACGCAATAAAACCAGCCCGTGCGAAGCCCATAATGAGCTGAATAACACCGGATAACACCACAGCAACCAGGAACAGCTCCCAGCTGCCCAGTGTGGCAATAGCGTCAAATACAATTACTGCCAGGCCCGCAGCCGGGCCACTAACGCCCAGCCGTGAACCACTAAAAAAACCGACGACGATACCGCCGACGATGCCTGCAATAATACCGGAGAACAGCGGCGCACCAGAGGCGAGCGCAATACCCAGACATAACGGCAGGGCAACGAAGAACACCACGATACTCGCGGGTAAATCGTTCTTTATTTCACTGAAAGATAGGTCCAATTTCATTTACAAGATCCCTGTTATTTATTTACTACCAATTGCTCCTCGGCGGCAAAAGCAGATTCCATGGGCACGAATTTACCGGCTTTCTCATCGTAGTTAAGTACTTCAGCAGTCTCGATATTGTAGAACCAACCGTGCAGTTGTACCTGACCAGTGGCGATTTTAGCCGCTACCGCAGGGTGAGTGCGCAGATGTTGAAGTTGCTGCACTACGTTTTCTTCGGTCACCAGTTGTAAGTGGTCATCTTTATTCAGTGAGTCACAGCCACAACGCTCTTTAACTACGTCGGTAGCAACGCGGCAATGGCCCAGCCATTCTTTTACATGAGGTAGCGAGGTAAGCGCTTCCGGAGCGATAGCACCTTTCATTGCACCACAGTCAGAGTGGCCACATACAACAATGTGGGTGACACCAAGCGCTGCAACAGCAAACTCGATAGAGGCGGTCATACCACCAGTCTGGTTGCTGTGTGGCGGAACTACGTTACCGGCATTACGGCAGATAAACAGGTCGCCTGGCTCTGTTTGCGTGACCAGGTTTGGGTCGATACGTGAATCAGAACAGGTAATGAAAAGCACTTCAGGATTTTGACCAGTGGCGAGCTTTTTAAACGCTGCCTTCTTTTCTGGAAAAACTTCTTGTTGGAATTTTGCAACACCAGAGATAACGTGGTCCATTTAGTCGCTCCTAAATATGAAAATAGAAAATTATATAAAATACCAAATCATTGTTACCTGATAGGTTAATAGAAAAATAGTTTACTTCGTGATAGCCTAAGGCTATATGTTGGCATTATTTATTTGGACTTAAGTTTATGGTCACCTCAACCAAGTCAGTTACCTACACGCAGTTTCGCTACTTTGTGGCACTGGCGCGGGAGCTAAGTTACCGCCGCGCGGCGCAGGTATTAGGCATAAGTCAGCCAACCCTGACCTCGCAGATTAACGTGCTGGAGAAAAGCCTCGGCATATCCCTGTTTGAACGTTCCCGCAGTGGCACGCTGCTGTCGCCGGAAGGCCGTGCCTTGTTACCGCTGGCCGAAGATGTGCTGCAGTCGTCCATCCGGTTTGAGGAAAAAGCTCGTGACATTGCCGGTGGTAACCGAACTACTTACCGACTCGGGGTGCCGCCAACACTAGGGCCATATTTGCTGCCATTTATTTTGCCGCAGTTACACAAAAGGTACGCCAAGCTAAAGTTCTATGTGCGGGAAGCTGCGCCCACGCAACTGGTGCAGGGTTTATTCGATGGACATTTTGATATCATTATCTCGCCGGGCTCCCACGAATCGTCGCAACTGGTAGCGAGTAAACTGTTTATTGAGCCACTTAAGTTTGTTGTCCCCAGCGATCATGCTTTATCCGGCCTTCGTTATATAGAGCCGGAGCAAATTCATGGCGAAACGGTGTTAACGCTGGAAGAAGCCCACCATTTTCACCATCAGGTTCATGAGATCTGCATGAAAATCGGCGCGCAGGTAACTCGGGATTATGAAGGAACGAGTTTAGACACACTGCGGCAAATGGTGGTTATGGGGATGGGCGTGGCATTTTTGCCGGGCCTGTATGTTCACTCCGAACTACATCAACCGGACGAACTGCACGTGTGTGAATTAAAAGATACGCCAATTGAGCGTCAGCATAATCTGGTGTGGCGGAATACCGCGCCGGGGCGGGTGTTTTTCCGTGAGCTTGGCAATGAGATCCGGCGCATTCTCTCTGACACCCTTGGTCATGCTGTAAGAGTGGATAGTTAATAACTTATGAAAATCTACTCGGTAAATATGCCAGGCATACTGGCCGGTAATATTTACCGCGAACACCGCAGCTTTTACCTTTCATTTTGGCCTTTGCGCTACCAACACCTGTAAAACAGTGCGATGCCCGCTATAGCCGTTACTTCAACCAGTTGATTTCCCGACACTTTGGCTAACCGCCCGATGTCTTGGGCGATTGTGCATACATATTGCGTAGCTCATCTGCCTCTACAGCCTTTATAAAGAAGGGCTTCAGAGCTTGGTAAAAAGTATAAAAAATGCGCTGACTCATCGTTTGTCATAAGAAAATAGTATAAAATTCACTATAGCGTCATAAATTTTTCATATTGTTGTGGGTTTCGTTAATGCAAGCAAAACGCTGGCTTGAGCTGTTCAGCCTGTTTATTGTACTGCCGCTGCTGTTTCTGGCCGGGGTAAAACAATTTGGTCCTTATCTGCTGGTATTGCTGGCGGGTGTTGGCGGCGTTTGTTTGTGGCTGCTGGTGTCTGATCAGACCTTTAAACGGGTCCGGTTATGGAACTGGCAGGAAGGTAAACCTCATCTTAAAGCTTCGCTGCGCCTGTTTTTACCCTGGGCGCTGGCAACTGCAGCCATTGTGTACTTCTGGTTACCGGAGTCATTTCTGCAATGGCCGGCTGAACAAACCTCCCTGTGGCTGTTAACTTTACTGCTTTACCCCCTGTTTTCAGTGATCCCGCAGGAAATTATCTACCGTACATTTTTCTTTCACCGCTATAAAGCTATCCTGCCCACGCATTCACTGCGGCTGGGGGCGAGTACCTTTTTATTTGGTTTTGCCCATGCCATATACGGTAACTGGCTGGCAGTAGCGCTGTCGGCGGTGGGTGGCGCCATGTTTGGTATGCGCTATCTGCAAAGCCGCTCCACAGCGGTGGTAGTCATTGAGCACTCATTGTGGGGCTGTTTTCTGTTTACCATCGGGCTGGGGTCCTACCTTTCGCTGCAACATACGGTGTAGCTGATATTGCGTTAACCGGGCGCGGTGGGGGATAGGTGACAGCGCCCCAAAAAGCGCTGCCATAATTTTACATGGTCCTGCATAGCCTGCTGATAGGCGACAAAACGAGTTTGCTGAGAGGTTAAAAACGTTCGGAACGATTCGGGCAGCGCTTCTTCCTCGCGCCATTTGTTTAGCAGCGGCGCAAACTGATAGTTAAAATCGTTGATATGACCGCCGAGGGGCTGGATCCGCTCAATGAAAAACAGGTAAAACACATTGCGTAAAATGTTTGCCTGCTCTGTGGCACTACCATCGGGGCAGGCTGTGTTAGCAAGCAGGGGATCCAGCTGTGCGGTAAGAGTGGGCAAGCGCGTTGCTATCTGATGCTGAGCCTGCCATACGGAAGCGGGCAGGCGAGTGGCGCCAATCACCTGCAACTGTGCTTCCAGGCTCAGCTCTAAACCATTGTCGGGCGATAAGTAACTGTCGAGCTGCCGGAACAAAGTGAGTTGGCCGGCAATGTCTACGGTATCGGTAAATAGCTGAGCTGGCTGAGGCCGGCTGAAGGCGTCCCGGGTCTCGTCGCTGAGCACCAGCATATTACTCCAGTGCTCAGGGTAGGCAGCCTGCTTGGTCGCATACCAGCTTTGCATTGTAGAGAGCAATTCAAGGACAGCTTCATCGTTTTGTTGGCTTACAAAGCTAATGCAGTCTGATAATGCCGCTAATAGCTGGCGTTCATACACCAGACGCTGAGAATAATGTTGTATTTTTCCCAGCGCCGTGTTGCGCTCGGCCACCAGGTTGCCCAGCTCACACTGCTGCAACTGATAAAAACGAGTCAGGTTAATGTCCAGCTGCGCCGGCGCCGAGTGCAGCATTTCACGCTGTGGATAGTCAGGTGCTGGTTGCTCTTCTGCAGCGGTTAGCCCGGTATCCAGTACCCGCCCCAGCCGTTCGCTGTATTCACTGATATCGTCGCTCACCTGATGCGGTGAACAAGCGGTAATACACACTAATAACCAGAGGGTATATAGCATCCCCCTGATACGGTGCTGCCAGCCAGACTCCTGCAATGAACTGCCCTTATAGTAGTTGTTGATTCAGTTGTACTATGTCGTCCTGCGCGGCCTGCAGGTAATGACCGCCAAATAATACGGCATGATTAAGGATGTGGTAAAGCTGGTATAGTTTGCGTCGGCTCCGGTAACCTTCATCAAGCGGCCAGATAGCGTTGTACCCCTCGTAAAACGCATCGGGCAGGCGGCCAAATAGTTCGGTCATGGCGACGTCGGTTTCTCTGTCGCCAAAGTAGACAGCTGGATCGAATAACACCGGTTGATGGTGATGAAAACCCAGGTTACCGCTCCACAGATCGCCATGTAACAAGGACGGCTGTGGTTGATAGTCCTGCAGAAAATGGTAAATCTGCGTGGTACAAACATCAATGTTACACCACACATGGCCTTGCCGCGCCAGCAGTTCCAGCATAGCCCCAATGCGGCTTTCCGCAAAGAAAGTGGCCCAGCTGTCGGTGGCAGTATTCACCTGTACCGAGCGGCCAATGTAATTATCCCGTGGCCAGCCATATTCCGGGCCGCTGGTAGTGCGGTGTAAATGGGCCAGCTGTTTACCGCAGGTCAGCCAGTCTTCGCTGGCGCTTTGCGACAGTTTGAAATACTGCATGACCAGGTATTCGTGTAGCTGGTGTCCTTCTTCCAGCACGCCGTAACAAATCACTTTTGGAGTACGAATACAGGCCGCATTGGCGAGCGCTTTTAAACCATCGGCCTCGGCGTCCAGCTCGGTATTGTCTACCGAGGTCAGAGTACGGTATTTAACAAAGTAGCGCTGGCTGTCATCGCGAATAACCGCGCATTGGTGGGTGTCGCCTCCGGCTACCGGTTGACGGTTCTGACAGACAAATAAGTGGCCGGAGTGCTCACTGATTTGTTCGCTGATAAATTGCCACATGGTTATATGCATCTTCACACTTTTTTTTGAGTATGGAATATATTTGCCTGTTTGCCAGTTCCAGCCGCGACGATCAGCAGTGTTTTCGGCGACATAAACTGTCTGAATCCGACAAATCGCTCAACATAACAAACGAGGGCGCTTGATTTAATGTACTTTTTTTGTCTTTATAACAAGTTACTACCATAACAATACGTTGTTTCTTCTTATGGCGTTTTCAACCAAGCAAGTAGGGCTGGGGCTCGGCCCAGCAGTTTTTCTGGGTGTTTTACTGGGATTTAGTCCTGACAATCTGAGTCAGCAGGGTGTGGCTGTGCTGGCCGTTACCCTGTGGGTGGCAATCTGGTGGATCACCGAAGCCATACCGATTAGCGTAACGGCATTATTGCCCATTGTATTGTTGCCGCTATTTGGCGGTGTGAATATCGCCGATGTCACGGCTTCCTATGGCCACAAATACATTTTTTTATACATGGGTGGTTTTATTCTGGCGATTGCGATTGAGCGCTGGAACCTGCACCGGCGTATCGCTCTGACTATCATTTATGTCGTTGGCAGTAACGTGCCACGTATTATCCTCGGCTTCATGTTGTCTACCGCGTTTTTGTCGATGTGGATTTCCAACACGGCCACCACGGTGATGATGTTACCCATAGGCGTGGCTGTGGCGAGTCAGTTTCTGGGCCATTCAGCACTAAACCCCAAAGAGGGCGAGCAGTTCAGTAAGGCGCTGATGCTGGCGATTGCCTATTCGGCCTCCATTGGTGGCATGGCCACGCTTATCGGTACACCGCCTAATCTGGTGCTAGCCGGTATCCTGCAGCAGATCTATGGCATTGATATCAGCTTTGCTACCTGGTTTATGTTTGGTTTTCCTATCAGCGTAGTGTTGCTGACCATATGCTGGGTATACCTCACTCGTTTTGCCTTTGCCTGCAAAGACAGTCAGTTTCCGGGCGGACGTGAGGAAATTGCCAAACTGCGCGAGGCCCTCGGGCCCATGAGTTACGAGGAAAAGCTGGTGCTCACGGTCTTTGTGGGTACCGCGTTGATGTGGGTGTTCCGTTCTTATCTGCAACACTTTGTGCCGCAGCTCGACGATACCATTATTGCCATTACCGCCGCGACGACCTTGTTTTTGTTCTCCTCGAAAGATAAAACGCAGCCCATCATGACCTGGGAAGAAGCGGTCAGAATGCCCTGGGGTACCATAGTGTTGTTTGGTGGTGGAATTGCCATTGCCGGTGGCTTTCAGAAGTCCGGGCTGGCCAGCTGGATAGGGCAGCACCTGGTATTGCTGGAAGCCCTACCGCTGTTTTTACTGGTGGCGATTTTAATTGCGGCGGTTAACTTCCTGACTGAGATAACCTCAAACCTTGCTACAACCACTGTCCTGCTGCCCATACTGGCACCCATGGCACTGGCGCTGGATGTGCATCCTTATACGCTGATGGTGGCGGTGACCGTTGCTGCTTCCTGTGCTTATATGCTGCCTGTGGCTACGCCACCCAATGCCATTGTGTTTGGCTCCGGCTACCTGAAAATTGCCGATATGTTTAAAACTGGTATCTGGATGAACTTTATTTCGATTATTTTATTGTCCTTTGCGGTGTACTGGCTATTGCCAGCACTGTGGGGCTTTGAATTGAATGGTTTTCCGGCGGGATTTAAACAGTGATGGTTCAGACTGCACTGAAAGCATTTTTTCGGTGCAGCGCTGCCCGCAAAGGTAAAATACCGGTGAAAAAAACGGCGAAATCACGGCGCGGGGTTAAATCACCGCCAAACCGGTCACTCAGTCATTGCATGTGGCGTCTCAATGGTTATAATCCGAGCCTAATTGGGAACTTACCCTTAGCCGCGGTCGGCGGTATTTTCACATCAGACGTTAACACAAGTGGCACAGAGTAGGTGTCACCACTGTAAGGATATTTCATGCCAGTTATTACTCTTCCTGACGGAAGCAAGCGCTCCTTCGATAACCCTGTCTCAGTTTTAGATGTTGCCAACGATATCGGTCCTGGTCTGGCTAAAGCCACCGTTGCCGGTAAAGTGAATGGTGAACTGGTTGACGCGGTTGATATCATTGAACACGATGCAGACTTACAGATCCTCACCGTTAAAGACGAAGAAGGTCTGGAAATCGTTCGTCACAGCTGCGCGCACTTATTAGGGCATGCAATCAAACAGCTCTATCCGGATGTTAAAATGGCCATTGGTCCGGTCATCGACAACGGCTTTTACTACGACGTGGATATGGAGCACTCGCTGACCCAGGAAGATATTCAGCAGCTTGAAAAGCGCATGCTGGAACTGGCTAAGACTAACTACGACGTAGTTAAGAAAACCGTTAGCTGGCAGGAAGCCCGTGATGCGTTTGTAGAGCGCCATGAACCTTACAAAATTGAAATTCTGGATGAAAACATCAGCCAGGATGACAAGCCAGGCCTGTATCATCACGAAGAATACGTGGATATGTGTCGCGGTCCTCACGTACCAAACATGAAGTTTTGCCATCACTTTAAACTGATGAAAGTGGCCGGTGCTTACTGGCGTGGCAAAAGCGACAACAAAATGCTGCAACGGGTTTACGGTACAGCCTGGGCAGATAAGAAACAGTTAAAAGCTTACCTGACACGTCTGGAAGAAGCAGAAAAGCGCGATCACCGTAAAATCGGTAAAACGCTGGATCTGTTCCATTGGCAGGAAGAAGCACCGGGTATGGTGTTCTGGCACAACGATGGCTGGTCTATCTATACCGAGCTGGAAAAGTTCGTGCGCGATATGCTGCGTAAGTACGCCTACGATGAGGTGAAAGGACCATTAATGATGGACCGCACCCTGTGGGAAAAATCCGGACACTGGGACAAGTACGCTGACAACATGTTCACCACCGAATCAGAAAAGCGTGAGTATGCCATTAAGCCTATGAACTGCCCGGGTCACGTGCAAATCTTTAACCAAGGCCTTAAGTCTTATCGGGATCTGCCATTACGTATGGCTGAGTTTGGCTGTTGTCACCGTAACGAACCATCCGGTGCTCTGCACGGCTTAATGCGGGTACGCGGCTTTACCCAGGACGACGCGCATATTTTCTGTACCGAAGAACAGATGCTCGATGAAGTGTGTAACTGTATCGACATGATTTATGATGCCTACGGCACATTCGGCTTTGAAAAAATCGAAGTTAAATTGTCGACCCGTCCGGAAAAACGAGTGGGTAGTGACGAAATCTGGGACAAAGCTGAAAAAGCCCTGGCCGACGCACTGCACAGCAAAAATATTGAATTTAAATACTTACCGGGTGAGGGCGCGTTCTACGGCCCGAAAATCGAGTTTACCCTGTATGACTGTCTGGACCGCGCTTGGCAGTGTGGTACCGTGCAGGCTGACTTCTCCATGCCAGGCCGCTTAGGTTCGTCGTACGTGGCAGAAGACGGTGAGCGTAAAGTACCGGTTATGATTCACCGTGCGGTACTGGGCTCGCTGGAGCGTTTCATCGGTATTCTTACTGAAGAGTATGCCGGGTTCTTCCCGTTATGGCTGGCACCCAAGCAAATGGTAGTGATGAACATTACCGATAACCAGGCCGAATATGCTCAACAGGTGGTTGATTCACTGCAAGCTCAGGGCTTTAGAGTGAAGACCGACTTGAGAAATGAGAAGATTGGCTTTAAAATTCGTGAACATACGCTAAAACGCGTACCTTATATGCTGGTGGTTGGCGATAAAGAAATGGAAGCAGGCAAGGTTGCCGTGCGTTCTCGTCGTGGTGAAGATTTAGGCAGTATGCCTTTACAAGACTTTATTACGCTGGCGGGTGAAGAAATCGCTGGAAAAATCATCAAATAACGGTATACTCGCGCATCTAATTATGCAGCGTGGCTGTCGTTGTACTATGCAAATAAGCAAGTGTCTGATTTCCATATAATTTGTTGAAAACAGGGAATCAGGTAAAGATTAAAGTAGTTGGAGGAATAGCACATTAAAGGCGCTAACAATAAGGCTCAGGGTGATAAAGCCCGGATTAACGATGAAATTACTGCAAGAGAAGTGCGCTTAATTGGCGCTGATGGAAGCCAGGTAGGCGTTGTTTCGATAAATGAAGCAATGAGTTCTGCCGAAGCAGCAAGTTTAGATCTTGTTGAAATTAGTCCGAACGCTGAGCCGCCAGTCTGTAAAGTTATGGACTACGGCAAGTTCCTCTTCGAAAAATCGAAGGCTCAGAAAGAGCAAAAGAAAAAACAGAAGCAAATTCAGGTCAAGGAGATTAAATTTCGCCCTGGCACTGATGAAGGCGATTACCAGGTAAAACTGCGCAACCTGCGTCGCTTTCTGGAAGGTGGCGATAAAGCCAAAGTCACGATCCGTTTCCGCGGACGTGAAATGGCTCACCAAGAGATTGGCATTGAACTTTTAAACCGTGTTAAAGGCGATTTGGAAGACATTGCTAACTGCGAGTCTTTCCCACGTCGTGTGGAAGGCCGTCAGATGATCATGGTGCTCGCTCCAATTAAGAAGTAGTAGTGGTTTAAAGTTTTTGGGAATCTGCACCCCAAAACACCCTGCTGCAAACATTAACTGGCTATAAAGGTGACTGCACACCGATAATTAGCCACCCTAAACAATGCGGAGTTTTAGCAATGCCTAAAATGAAAACTGTTAGTGGTGCTGCCAAACGTTTCAAGAAAACGGGCTCAGGCCGCTTTAAAAGCAAACAGTCTCACTTACGTCACATTCTGACTAAGAAGAGCTCTAAGCGTAAACGTCACCTGCGTGGCAAAAAACTGGTTCATGACTCTGATACTAAATTAGTTCAGCGCATGCTGCCTTACGTTTAATCGAGGAGACTGAATAATGGCAAGAGTTAAACGCGGCACTATTGCACGTGCACGTCACAAAAAAGTTTTAAAACAAGCTAAAGGTTATTACGGTGCTCGTTCACGCGTTTATCGCGTAGCGGTACAGGCTGTAACTAAAGCTGGTCAATATGCTTATCGTGATCGTCGTCAGCGTAAGCGTCAATTCCGTCAACTGTGGATTGCACGTATCAATGCTGCGGCTCGTCAAAACGGTATGTCATACAGCCGTTTCATTAACGGTCTGAAAAAAGCGTCTGTCGAAATCGATCGTAAGATCCTTGCCGACATCGCAGTTCATGACAAAGCGGCTTTCAGCGCATTAGTCGACGCGGCTAAAGGCGCATTAGCTTAATTATTAACTAATTAAGTTTAAGTTCTTTCGGAAAACGGCGAGCAGGATGCTCGCCGTTTTTCGTTTCTGCAATGAAGATTCCACAGCTGGTACACTTGACCACAAAAATCAAAACCGGCAATACTAGCACTTCAGCTATATAGAAGCTGGCCACTGCAATAACAGCGATCAAATTGTCTGGTACGCGGCTTGCCGTACTATCACTATAAGTTAGAAGGATTTAACCATGGTCTATCTGGAAATTACCGGCCTTATTCTCTTTATCGTCTTAATGACCCTGGGCTACAGAAAAAACAACCGCAATATGATGCTGATATCTGCCTTATGCCTGCTAATCGGGCTGGCTGCTCCTGAATTTATCAGTGGCTTTATTGAAGGCTTTAATGCCGTCAGGCAGGCCGCGTAGTTTTTAAGCCCGCAATTAAAAATCGCTTTCTTACGAAAAAGCACAGGCGCACTAACCGCTGCTCAAAAGAGGTGGTTGCTGCATGGCTGCTGGCCTGTCTTATCACCGCAACGCTTTTCTAACTTGCTGATTATTATATTGTATTAATAAAACCTTCACCTATTTGTCATGTGGCTTTCACCGCATTTTCACACCTTGTGTTCAAGCTATGCGCGCAAATTTAATCCGGGTACAGCACTCAGGCCGCTGTATTCATGCACACACAAGATGGAAAAAATAATGCAAAAAGAACTATTTCGCGGTATTCGTTACTCTGCGCTGGCGCTTGCCATTGCAATGGGGTTATCAGCTTGTTCACTGGACGGTGATGACGGTGTTGATGGCGCAACGGGTGCTGAAGGCCCACAGGGCGCACCAGGCGAACAAGGCCCGCAGGGAGAGAGCGGCGATTCTGTAGGTAAATTAACCCGTATCGCTACCGTACCACTGGGTGCTGAAGTCACCGGTATCTTTTTGACTGACGAGGGCGATCTGTTCTTTAACGTGCAGCACCCGTCGGGCACCAATACTGCTACTAACAGCATTAACAGCATGCCAATCAATACCGGTACTGTAGGTGTACTAGCCGGCGTTAACTTTAATAATCTGCCAGCTACTTTACCGGATTCACCGGTACCAGCATCGGAAGAAGAAAAGCAACTGGTCACCACTGCGATTGGTCAGTATCAGGTGTTAGGTCAGACTGGTGACACTTACAACGGTGATCTGCCTGAAGGTCTGGGCCACATCTATACCCTTGATGGCGGAACGTTGGTGCTGGAAAACGATATGCCTGACTTTAACGGCTTCCTGCCAACGGGCGATGGCCAGGGCTTCCTGTTTTCTAACTGGGAAGAGCTGCCAGGTGGCATGAGCCGTATGCAGATCGAACGTGATGAACAGGGCATGTGGACAGTTACCGATGTCATGATGCTCGACTTCTCACCAGTATGGGGCACCGCCGCTAACTGCTTTGGTTCAATGTCACCGTGGGGTACACCACTGACATCAGAAGAGTGGGTAGTTGATTCAACTGTCGACAGCACCACTGATGCCAGCTGGAATGATCCCAATGAAGTGGCTACCAACGCACGTATCGGCCGCATGTGGGAAATGACCGCACCAGATGTACCAAACCCGTATAACTATGGTTACATTGCTGAAGTCACTGAGCCTGCTGCCGACGAGCCGGTGATTGTGAAGCACTTTGCGATGGGCCGTTATGAGCACGAAAACTCAACGGTAATGCCTGATGGCCGCACTGTGTATCTGTCTCAGGACGATACCGGCGGCGTGCTGTTCAAGTTTGTTGCTGATGTAGCTGAAGATTTAAGCGCCGGTACCTTATATGGTGCGAAACTGACTCAGGATGTGGGCCAGAACGATCCGGCTACCACTGGCTTTGATGTTGAGTGGGTAGAGCTGGCCAGTGGCGACAACCTGACCATCCGTGCCTGGATTGATGAGTACAATGGTATCGGCACCGACGATTATGTTGATGGCGAAAGCTCTTATATCACGCTGGCTGATGTTGCCGCCTGGGCCAACGGCGATGCGACTTATCCAACCGTAGCCAACGGCGGTGGTAAAGTGACTGCCGGTCAGCCAATGGATGACCGTGTGGCGTTCCTTGAGTCACGTGCGGCGGCGAAAGCCATGGGCGCAACGGCAGAATGGCGTAAGCTGGAAGGTATTTCAATCAATCAGAAGCGCGCTCAGGAAGCCGTTGAGGGTGTAGATACTATCGAAGGTGAAATCGTTACTGATGCTTACCTGTATATCGGCATTGCCGACATCGATAACACCATGGTTGACGGTGAAGGTGACATGCAGTTGTCTACCCGGGTTAAAGACTGTGGTGGTGTATACCGTGCCCGCCTTGGCGAGAATTACAATATCTCTCGCATTGAGCCTGTGGTAATGGGTTCTACTTACCGTTCGAGCCTGACTGGTGCAGAGCGTTGTGACGTGGATCAGCTGTCTCAGCCGGATAACGTTATCGTAATGAACGATGGCCGCATTCTGATTGGCGAAGACGGCTTCCAGGAAAACAACACCCTGTGGATGTATGAGCCAGCTCAGAAGTAAGTAACACCCTTTCCAATTTGTCCGGGTGCCTGGCACCCGGATTTTTGCGTTTATAAAACTATGAAAAAAACATCGATATCACTATCACTGCTAACACTGCTGAGCACCATGCTTATCAGTGCCTGTAACGACGAAAGCGCGCTACATAATAGCGCGCAAGATACGGTTTATCCCTATTCAGAAGGGGATGACATCCCCGCACTGGCGTACATGGAGCACAATGAGGTGTATAACCCTGAGTCGGTTATTCCGCCGCAGTGCTATACCAAAACCAACGGCCAGAATAACCCCTGTTACGCCTGCCACCAGAGTTACGATAAAAGCGAGAACCGGCCCAACCAGATGGGCGATGGTACCTTGCAGGGCAATTACGAATTTTCGGATGTAGGACTAACGAACAGCTGGAAAAACCTGTTTGTGGACCGCCGCGAGCTGATTGCCGACATCAGTGATGAAACGATTCTGGATTATATCGGCGAAGATAATTACACCGCCAGCACCGCCAATGGCTTACCGGATGAGATGCAGATCAAGCAACTCAGTTACCCCGATGAAGCCTTTGGTGAGCATGGTATTGCTAATGATGGCAGCGGCTGGGTGGCGTATAACTACAAGCCTTTCCCAAGTACGTTCTGGCCCACTAACGGCTCAACCGGTGATGCTATGATCCGTTTACCCGCCGCGTTTCAGCAGCGTCAGGGCGAGTATAGTGAAGATGTGTATCTGGCCAACCTGACACTGCTGGAAATGGCTCTTAAAGATGTGAATAGCCTGGCGGTGCCACCACTCAATGAACAGACTATCGGCATGGATTTAAATGGCGACGGCGCGCTCAGTGAGGCAGTCACTCACATTCAGCGTCAAAGTCATTATGTTGGCGATGCCAGCAGTATTGAACTCAGCTATCAGCTGTATCCGCAGGGCACAGAGCTATTGCACACCGTGCGTTATATTGGGGTGGATGACGAGGGGCAAATTTACAATGCACCGCGCATGAAAGAAGTGCGCTACATGCAAAAATCACTGTTTCGCAGCAAAGAGAGTCTGGCCTCGGCTTATTATGCGGAAGCCAAAGACAAAGCGTTTGAAAAGCTTCCGCAAACGCGTTATCTGGGCGAGGAAAAGGGCATTGATAACGGCTTTGGCTGGACACTGAATGCTTATATTGAGGATAAACAGGGGCAACTGCGCCCGCAGCATGAACAGGAGCTGGCTTTCTGTAATGGCTGTCATAAAACCGTGGGCTCAACCTTTGATCAGACTTTCTCCTTTGCCCGCAAGGTGCCTGGAGCCAAAGGCTGGGGTTACATCAATCTGCACGAAATTGACGACGTGCCCAATATCAATGAGCAGGAAGGTGAATTTCTCACCTACATGAGGCGTGTTGGAGGCGGTGATGAATTCCGCCAGAACGCCGAAATGCTGGCACGCTGGTTTAACGCAGAAGGTAAGCTAAACGAAGCAAAAGTAAAACAGGCCAACTCGGTGTACGAGCTTATCACACCAAGCCCGGAACGAGCCCTGGCGCTGAACAAAGCTTATCAGACCATCGTGAAGGAGCAGAGCTACCTGTTTGGCCGTGATGCCACCATCACCGAAGCGACTAACGTATTGAGCGAAATCGATGCCGAACAACCGCCGTTGTTACCGGAACATCGCTATCACTGGGATATGCGCCTCGACTGGTTTGCCGGGAATGAAAGCAAGGTGGCTGATAACCGTTAATCAGTAATGCTTAACCGGCTTAACGGCCGGTTAAGATGTAGCCATAGCCGTTAATGCCTGCCATAAAAACGTCGCCACTGGCCCCCGGGGGCGTTTCTTTTCCCTTACCAGGTTTATCTCGCCACGAATGGATGAGGTCACATCATCCAATACCAGTTGTATCAGCGTGCCCGCTTGCAGTTCTTCGGTAATGGTATTGTGCGGAATATAACCCCAGCCAGCCCCGCGCAATAACAGGCCCTTCTGGGTGGTTGTATCGTTGGTTCGAATGGTTGAGCTTGGCACCACGCCCATGACTTTTTCAATATTCAGATCAATATCAAAAGACTGTGGCATCAGTAACGGGATGTCCCTGAGCTGACTGGAGGACGTGGGCAAGCGGTTAAACTCTTTGAGCAGTCGCTGGTGGATAACGGCTACCACTTCGAAGCGGCCGAAGGGCTGGGTTTCAAAGCTGGCCAGTTCGTGAAACGAATGGGTCCAAGGGGAGACCGCGATATCCGCCGTACCATCGATGAGTCGCTGAATCGCTCCTAAGCGCTGCACCGCCGAAAGATATAACTCGGTTTGCGGAAATCCTTGTTGGGTGGTGATGATGGCGTCGAAAAAACTGTCCTGCTGGCATATAGTATCAAAAGCGAATTCGATTTTACTCTCATGGCCCTGTTTTAAATGAGAAGCAAGTGTGCCGATATCCTTTTCCTGACGTAACAGGTAACGGCAATGGGGCAATAAACGTTGGCCGTCAGCGGTCAATTGCAAACGGTTGGCGCTTTTTTTCAGCAAGGAAAGCTGTAATTCCTCCTGAAAACGTTTGATAGCAATGGATAAAGCCGGCTGGGTTTTGTGCAGTATTTCAGCCGCTCTGGCGATACTGCCATGCTCAGCAACAGTAACAAACATGCGTAATTGCTCTAGTGTCATAAATTAAGTTTAAGTTTTTAGTAAAATAGATTAAATATAATTTTGGTTTAAGTTGGCGTATATTGCCAGTGCCTAATATCAGGAGAGATTAAGTGAACTTCATGAGTCTGACTCGCAGCAGCCTGGTCGCTGCTGCGCTGTTAATTGCGATTACCGGTTGCAGTGGTGAAGCACAAACCACCGCCGCCGAAAACCAAAATGATAAACTGGTGAAAACCATTACCTTAAGTAGTGTGGACCGCGGTGGTTACCGAGAGTTTCCTGCGGTGGTTGAAGCCAGTGAGGAAGCAACACTGGCTTTTCGCGTGTCAGGTGAGCTCAACTCACTGTATGTCACTGCCGGTCAGCATGTTGAAACCGGCGATACCATGGCCACACTGGATCCCACTGATTATCAGATAGCCGTGGATCAGGCTAAAGCCAATTACGATTTGGCCAAGGTGCAGTTTGATCGCGCTAAAACCCTGCTTGATAAACAACTGGCTTCTAAGGCCGGTTTTGACGAAGCGCAGGCGCAGCTAAAAGTAGCCGAGGCGACATTAAAGTCGGCCAGGACAAACCTCGCCTATACCGAATTACACGCGCCCTTTGCTGGTCAGGTTGCACAGCGCTTTGTAGAAAATTACGAAAGCATCACCGCCCAGCAACCGGTCTTTTCGTTGCAGAAAAATACCGTCGTGGATGTTGCTGTGCAGATTCCCGAAGACATGTTGTCGAATGTGGATAAAGACAGTCAGTATCAGCCGGAGGTTCGCTTTGATACTCACCCCGACCAGGTATTCCGAGCCAAGCTAAAAGAATACGATACCGACGCTGATGCCGCGACTAATACTTACAAAGTGGTATTTCAGCTGGCTCGCCCGGAAACCTTTAATGTGTTTCCCGGCATGTCGGCGACTGTCCGAGCGCAACTCGATCAGATCATGAAAGTGAAAAACGGCGGCTGGAACGTGCCCGCCGCGGCCATTTTTTCAGATGGCACCGGCGCAAGCGAGCAGAGCTACGTGTTTGTGGTGAATAACAGTAACCAACTGGAAAAACGCGCCGTTACCTTAGGTAGTATCACCGACGATGGTTTTGTGGTAACCGGCGGATTACAAAATGGCGAGCAAATTGTGGCCGCTGGCGTGCACCGCTTAAAGGCTGGTGAAACCATTCGGGTCTGGCATAAAGAGCGGGGGCTGTAAGGGTGAACATTGCCGGATATTTTGTTAAAAACCGCACCACGAGCTGGCTGGTCACGCTGATCCTGCTCATTGGCGGTACTGTTGCCTTTTTTGGCCTGGGCAGACTCGAAGATCCTCAGTTCACCATTAAAAAAGCCATGGTGATCACCCAGTATCCCGGAGCTTCGCCTACTCAGGTTGAAGAGGAAGTGACGTACCCCATCGAAAACGCCATTCAGGAATTACCATACGTCGACAATATCACGTCGATTTCTACGGCGGGCCAGTCGCAAATTACCGTAGAAATGAAAAGCATCTACCGCAAAGAGGCGTTGCGCGGGATTTGGGAAGAGATGCGTCGTAAAATAAACGACCTTACGCCATCTCTGCCATCCGGCGTTTACCCACCCAGGGTCATGGATGATTTTGCCGATGTGTACGGTATGTTGATAGCCATCAACGGGGAAGGGTACCAATACAAGGATATCAACGATTATGTGGATTACCTTAAGCGGGAGTTGATCCTGGTGGACGGCGTTGGCAAGGTCACCGTGCAGGGTGAGCAACAGGAGCAGGTGTTTGTTGAAATTGCTCGTTCACAGATTGCCTCACTGGGGATAAGCCCCAGCCGCATCAGCGCGTTGCTGGTGAGCCAGAACCAGGTCTCAAATGCGGGTAAGGTCAAAATTGGTGACGAGTACATCCGTATCAATCCTACCGGCGAATTTGAATCCGTACAGGAGCTGGAAAACCTGCTGATTAGCCAGACCGGCGCCTCAGAGCGCATTTACTTAGGTGACGTAGCGCGTATTTACCGCGGCTACGAAGAAGTGCCGTCGAATCTTATCCATTACAACGGTGAGCAGTCCCTGTTGCTAGGCATATCCTTTGCCGATGGCGTTAACGTAGTGGATGTGGGCGAGCGCATTATGCAACGGCTCGACGAGCTTGAATATATGCGCCCGGTCGGGATGCAAACCAGCTTTATCTACAATCAGCCCATCGAAGTGGATAACTCGGTGCAGGGGTTTATTCTTAACCTGGCCGAGGCCGTTGGCATTGTAATAGTCGTGCTGCTGCTTTTCATGGGCGTTAAATCCGGCCTGCTGATTGGCCTTATCCTGCTGTTAACCGTGCTCGGCAGCTTTATCTTTATGCAGCAAATGGAAATCAACCTCCAGCGTATATCGCTGGGCGCGCTGATCATTGCGCTGGGGATGCTAGTGGATAACGCCATTGTGGTGACCGAAGGCATACTCATCGCCATGAAAAGGGGCTACAGCAAAGCCCAGGCGGCCTCTTACGTGGTGAGTCAGAATATGTGGCCGCTTTTGGGGGCCACAGTCATTGCAATTATTGCCTTTGCGCCTATCGGGCTATCGAGTGATGCCACTGGTGAATTCGCCGGTAGTTTGTTCTGGGTATTGTTTGTCAGCTTATTGCTAAGCTGGGTGACCGCCATTACCCTCACGCCATTTTTTGCCTCGTTGCTGTTTAAAGATGCCGATAACGCCGGCGAAGATGAACTTAAAGGCAGCGAAGAGCTCTACAATGGTCTTATTTTTGACGTATTCAGCACCATTCTGCATGTAGCGCTTAAGTTTCGGGTGGTGACTGTAGTGGCCATGGTGGCCTTGCTGGTCAGTGCGGTGATTGCCTTTGGCAGCGTTAAACAGTCGTTTTTCCCGCCGTCCACCACGCCTATGTTTCTGGTGGATATCTGGCATAAGGCCGGTACCGACATTCGCGTGAATGCTGAGAAAATTAATCATATCGAACAACACCTGTTAAACGAAGATGGCGTGGAAGAAGTCACTTCGACGGTCGGACAGGGCCTGACTCGCTTTATGCTCACTTACCAGACCGAGAAAAGCTATGCGACCTATTCACAACTGGTGATCCGGATGCGCGATGGCGAGGCGTTGGAAGCTCAGTTGCCGCGTTTGCGCGATTATATGGAAACGGAATTCAGCGAAGTCTTTTATAAGATCAAACGGCTGGAAATTGGTCCTTCCACCGATGCTAAGATTGAAGCGCGCTTCAGTGGGCCGGAGCCCGCCGAGCTACGCCGTCTGGCAGAGGAAACTAAAGCAATTCTCGCTGCCGATAGCGGAACGCGTAATATTCGCGATAACTGGCGTCAGCAAACAAAAGTGATCCGTCCTGTCTTTAACGAAGCGGCGGCCCGCCGGGTGGGTATCAGTAAAGCCGATCTGGATAATCTGCTGTTAACCAGTTTTTCCGGCGCACAAATAGGCGTGTACCGCGATGGCACGGATTTACTGCCGATTATCAGCCGGCCACCGCCGCAGGAGCGCTTAACCGCCGATAACCTGGAAAACCTGCAGATCTATTCGGCCACGGCCCAGCAGTATATTCCGGTTACGCAGGTGGTAAAACGCTTTGCTGTCAGTTGGGAAGATCCCATCATCATGCGTCGCGACCGCAAGCGCACGTTAACGGTTATGGCCGATCACGATATTCTGGGCAATGAAACCGCGGCTAAACTGTTCTCCCGGGTGCGGGGCAAGATAGAAGCGATCCCATTACCGGATGGCTATGAACTGGAGTGGGGCGGTGAGTTTGAAGCCTCCAGTAAAGCACAGAAAGCCATTTTTGGTTCGTTACCGATAGGTTATCTCATCATGTTTATTACCACAGTGCTGCTGTTTGCTTCCGCCCGCATTGCCGGCATTATCTGGGCCTGTATTCCGCTGGCATTGATTGGCGTTAGCTATGGGTTGCTGATCACCGGTGCACCTTTTGGCTTTATGGCTTTGCTGGGCTTTTTGAGCCTGTCGGGCATGATCATCAAAAACGGTATTGTCTTAGTTGAGCAGGTGAAGCTGGAACTGGAAGAGGGCAAAGCGCCTTACTCTGCGCTGTTTAACGCTACACTCAGTCGGGTGAGACCGGTTTGTATGGCGGCGATTACCACCATCCTGGGGATGATCCCGCTGTTATTTGATGACTTCTTTGCCAGCATGGCGGTGGTGATCATGTTTGGATTAGGCTTTGCCACGTTGCTGACGCTGGTGTTTGTACCGGTGCTCTACAGTCTGGTGTTTAAAATTCAAAAATAGCCAGCCGGCAGGTTGCATTCGCAACCTGCCTTGTAACTCTTGCACTAACAGCCTGTAAGAGTTTTCTATGATGGTTTCATTCTTGTTACCGTAATTCTTAATATGTTGAAATATATAAATTTAATTGTTGGTACAACTCTCGCATTAGTTCTTGTGTTGTTTTCATACGCGCATCAGTTTTTCAACGCTTGCGCAATTTTTCATAGACAAGGAGCAAGACATGAATACCGATATTGCGAAAGGTAAGTGGAATCAGTTAACCGGTAAAGTAAAGCAGAAGTGGGGTAAACTTACCGATGACGAAGTGGAGCAAATGGAAGGGAACTTCGAAGAGTTCTACGGCAAAATGCAGGAAAAATATGGCATGAGCCGAGACAAGGCGCGTCAGGAATTTGATTCGCTGAACAGCTAATACAAGCGCCCCGGCAAACGCCGGGGCTTTTTTTGGTCGGCTAAGCTGCGCTTAGAAAGCGTAAGTTAGCGTTAGCGAGAAGGTGCGGCCGGCTGAGGGCTTAACGACCACAGAGTCAAACAAATCTGCTGAAGTGTAATATTCCTCATCCAGCAGGTTGTTAACCTGCAGCAGTCCGGTGAAAGGACCCTGTGCATAACTGACCGAGCCATTTACAATGCTATAACTGGGTAACATTACCGTTTGCATAATGTCGGTGTAAGTTTCATCTACCCAGGTAAGACCCAGGCTACCGGTCACATCACCCTCGCCGAGTTCCTGAGCCCAGGTACCATAAATACTGACAATATTATCTGGTAAACCGCCGCGTTCCATACGGGTGTTCATGCCCACAAATGCCGAACGGGGACCCGCAATCCGGCCACCATACACATCTTCCGGGTTCAAGCCATTCTGAGCGGCAAAGTCAGCACCGTTGATAACTGCCAGTGCACCGTTACTGACTTCTTCGGTATTGGTATGGGTAGCGGTTGCCAGTATCGACAGGTTTTCATTCACCAGCGCGCGCATTTCAAACTCCAGACCATCTCCGTACACGGCAACCAGGGCACCGGTCTGGCTGTCACGGTAGGTTTTGTCCTGATCGTACCAGGCGATAGCGGTATACAGGCGGTTATCCAGCAGGTTCAACTTCACCCCGATTTCCTGCAGGGTCGACTCCTGAATATACTGGCTGTTTTCAATGGTGGTTGGAATGATCCCGCCCAGCTGGTTGGTACTCAGAGAGTTCGACTCTGAGTAGGTCACGTAAGGAATGATACCATCGGCATTGTATGACAAGCTGGTATTAAAGCTGAACGCGGTATCACTGCCTGAGATCACGCCGTTACCCTGGGGATCACCTAAGTAAGCTACCCAGCCATTTTCAGACTCCACATCAAAGTAGTCGTAACGGGCTCCCAGCAAAAGGTTGAGGTTGCCGTAGGTTACGTCGGTCAGGAAGAAGGTGCCTGCGTTAGCGGTTTTAGACAGATGTACTTCGTTGAAATTACGGGTTAGTGTACCTTCCACGCCGGTGACGTTGCCGTCGGCGTCATACAGTAAAGTGGCATTCTGGTATGGATCGAATGATGCCGGGGAGATCCGGTCGTTAGCCGTTGGCCCAACAATAATATCGCGAAAGTCGAAGGTTTCATCCATCCACGCGGCGTAATTATCGAGCTCTTCATAACGATAATTAACGCCGACAATGCTGTTAGCCATAAAGCTATCGCCCTCGTATTCGAAGGTCAGGCTGCTGCGCAATTCATACAAATAAGCATCCGGGTAATAAGCGGTAAAGCCCCAGCTTTGATACTTGGTGTGATCCATGTAGTCGTAAAACGCTTCGTTTTTCCATACCGTGCCGCTGTCAAATTCGTGGGTAATATCAAAATAAGCGGTTACTGCCGTGGTATCGGCATAGTCATTATCGTCGATGAAGGTCGTCTGATGATCAATTTGTGCCGTGCCAACATCGGTTAGTGCATAAGGGTTGTCGAGCGTGCGGTCGGCTAAAAAGTTTCCAAAGCCACCGGCACAGCTCACTGCAAAGCCGTTATACATCGCGTTGCCGCTACCGGCATCTGCCGCCGTACACCAACTGTTTACGTTGCTGAATGCGTTGTTGAGGAAGCTCGGCGCAAAAGGCGCAATAAAAGAAGATTCCTGAGGTAACAGGGTATCGGCACCAACAGGGTTGTCGGAGTTACGAACAGGAGCCGCCCCGGTAATATAAGTGCCGTTATCAATTAAATCCTGAGTAACCCGGTTCCAGCCTGGTACCTGAATACTGTCGGTGGTTTGATACTGCAGGCCAAACTGTAAGGTGGTATTGTCAGACAAATCAAAGTCAACGGCGGCCTGAATGAGTTCGCTCGAAGGCTCGTAGCCGTCAAAGTAAGACTCAGAATCTTCCACTTCAGCAAACAGTTGCAATCCGCCGTACTTACCACCGATTTCCAGTGGAATACCAAGACTACCGGAAATGATCCGCTGATTATAAGAACCTACGGTAACCGACAGTTCACCGGTGACTTCATCGATGTATTTACTGCCGCCAACCTTGGCCGATTTAGGGGTATAGTTAAGCTGTCCGCCCACACTACCGCTACCGTATAACGGTGAAACCGGCCCACGCATGACTTCGAGCTTTTCAGCACCGCGAACAATGGTATTGAACGCGCCGGGGTTAGCTATTCGGCGAAAGCCCCGGAAATAGTTATCGGCGGGCTCGCCGCGAATATCCATGGCACCTTTAATGCCAAAAAACGAACTGGTGAATGCGCCAGGAGTAAGACGAACCAGATCATCCACGCTACGCAGAGCAAATTTGTCGACCAAATCTTCACTGATTTCGGTAATGGAGCGCGGCGTTTCATACAGGCTTTTGCCCAAACCAAATGCGCTGCTGTTTTCGCCATCCGGCATAATCGAGTAGTAGTCTGTTTTTTTACCCAGAACATCGATTTTTTCAACGTCAGCTTCACTGACCTCGGATGCTTCCTGAGCGTAAGCGGAGAACTGGCTGCTAAGAAAAAATAACGCAATACCGGCCGCGATGGGGTTAAACGAATAGGTGTGCTTCATAGAATTCCCTGTGAGTGTTATGGAAAAGTCCCGCCACGGCAGAGCATATCGCGTGCCAAAACCTGACCACTTGGTCTTAATTAGTCAAAAGTATAAAGTAATACAATTAATGCAAATTCCATGAAATTGAAATAAAAACTATATATTTCAGGATTTTATGTTGTTTTAGAATGGCATGATATTTTTTTGAGGTGCTCACGGAATTAAGGTGACAAAAGCGGTCGTCGTAAAGCAATCTGCACGGTTTTGCACCAAAAAAAAGCCGCTATGCACGATAAACAAACAAGAAATTGCGACCAGTAACCAGTTGAGTCATACAGGTTGGTATTAATACATTCAGGTGGTTATTTGCTATAGTCAGAGCGTCTTTATCAAACAGGAGTAGCTTGTGTTAGTACAGCAGGAAACCGGCCTTATCGTTATTGATGTGCAGGGCAAACTGGCAAGATTGGTCGACAACAGCGACGCCATGATTGACTCAATAGCCACCATGATCAGAGCCATGCAAACCCTGGGCATCCCGGTGCTGTTTGTGGAGCAGTTACCCGATAAACTCGGGGCCACGGTAGAGGAGCTGAATCAGTTTATTCCTGCCGGAGAAGCCTTTGCAAAAGCCACCTTTAGCGCACTTCGCACCGAAAGTATTGACCAGCAGGTTAAGGCTCTGAATCGCTCACAATGGCTGGTGTGCGGCATTGAAGCGCATATCTGTGTGTATCAGACCGTGATCGATTTACTGGCCAGTGGCAAACAGGTGCACTTGCTCGGTGATTGCGTGTCATCCCGCAACCCGGCCAACAAACAACTGGCGCTACAAAAAATGCAGGGCGCCGGGGCACAGCTCACCGGGGTGGAAATGGCCTTATTCGAATTGCTTGAAAGGGCTGACACGGAGCAGTTTAAATCGATACTCCCGTTAATAAAGTAGCCTGACAGAGCAAAAAAATCGCCGGATAGGGTGGTTTTCGCCCCATTTCCCGCTTTTTTTGATTTTATTTGCTGAAATCAGCTTGTTAGGGTAGCCGCGGCTTTTATCCTTTGTGTAAAATAACGGCCTTTTATTTACCCGCTGCTGCGGCTGTCCCGCACAGGGCAATAACAGCGGTGGGTGTTAGCAGCATATTAAGTACCAAGTTGGGGAAATCATGGAGCTTGAAGCGATAGTCAGTCAGGCCAAAGCGCAGATTGACGCTGCCAGTGACGCAGCAACGCTCGACCAGGTTAGAGTTGAGTTCATGGGCAAAAAAGGCAAACTGACCGACCTGTTAAAAGGGTTAGGGCAGTTGTCGGCCGAAGAGCGTCCTCTTGCCGGACAAAAAATTAACGTAGCCAAACAAGAAATTCAGCAGGCCATCAGCGCCAAAGGCGACGCCTTGCGCAGTGCCGAGTTAAACAAAAAACTGGCTGAAGAAGCGGTTGATGTGACCTTACCGGGACGTACCGAGTTAAACGGTAACCTGCACCCGGTGTCGCGCACCATCGCGCGAATCGAACAGTTTTTTGGCGAGCTGGGTTTTGCGGTAAAAACCGGCCCGGAAGTGGAAGACAGCTTTCACAACTTTGATGCGCTGAATATTCCGGCCAATCACCCGGCCCGTGCCGACCATGACACCTTCTACTTCAATCCTGAAATCATGCTGCGTACGCAGACGTCTGGCGTGCAAATTCGTACCATGGAAGCCGAGAAGCCGCCACTGCGGATCATCTCGCCAGGCCGTGTTTATCGTAACGACTACGATCAGACTCACACGCCAATGTTCCATCAGGTAGAAGGCCTGATGGTAGATAAGAATGTCAGCTTTACCGAGCTCAAAGGTATTCTGCATGACTTCCTGCAAAACTTCTTTGAAGAGTCGTTGCAGGTGCGCTTCCGTCCGTCTTACTTCCCGTTTACCGAGCCTTCTGCCGAAGTGGATGTGATGGGCAAAAACGGTCAGTGGCTGGAAGTTCTGGGCTGCGGTATGGTGCATCCTAATGTACTGCGGGCGGTGAACATCGACCCGGAAGAATACACCGGCTTTGCCTTTGGTATGGGCGTAGAGCGTTTAACCATGCTGCGTTACGGCGTTAACGACCTGCGCGCATTCTTTGAAAACGATCTTCGGTTCCTCAAGCAGTTCAATTAAGGCAAAGCAAAATGAAATTCAGTGAAAAATGGTTAAGAGAGTGGGTTAACCCCGCCGTATCACGGGATGAGCTGTGCGAACAATTGAGCATGGCTGGTCTGGAAGTTGATGGTGTAGAACCGGTTGCTGGTGAATTCAGCGGCGTGGTGGTTGGTGAAGTAGTGGAATGTGGTCAGCACCCTAACGCTGACAAGCTGCGAGTCACCAAAATTAACGTAGGCGATGATGAACTGGTTGATATCGTCTGCGGTGCACCAAACTGTCGTCAGGGCTTAAAAGTTGCCGTTGCCAAAGTGGGCGCGGTACTGCCGGGCGATTTTAAAATCAAAAAAGCCAAACTGCGTGGCGAGCCATCGTTTGGCATGCTGTGCAGCTATTCTGAGCTGGGCGTGAGTGACGACCACAGCGGTATTATTGAATTGCCGCTGGACGCGCCGGTAGGTGAAGACATCCGTGATTACCTTGGTCTGGATGATGTCACTATCGAAGTTGACCTTACCCCTAACCGTGCTGACTGCCTTGGCCTGCGTGGGATTGCCCGCGAAGTGGGCGTGCTGAACAAAGCCGATGTGTGCGAGCCGGTTATTGCACCGGTTGCTACGGCGATTGAAGATAAACTCGCCATTAGCTTAAGCGCACCTCAGGCGTGCCCGCGCTATCTTGGCCGGGTGGTTAAAGGCGTAAATGTAAAAGCTGATTCTCCTCTTTGGCTGACCGAGAAACTGCGTCGCAGCGGTATCCGTAGTATCGACCCGATTGTCGACGTAACCAACTACGTACTGCTGGAGCTGGGTCATCCGATGCATGCGTTTAACCTGGCTGCCATTGAAGGCGGTATTAATGTTCGCATGGCAACGGCCGGTGAAAAGCTTACCTTACTGGATGAAACCGAAGTTGAGCTAAAAGATAACACTTTGGTAATTGCCGATGACAACAAAGCGCTGGCTATGGCTGGTATCTTTGGTGGTCTGCATTCCGGTACCGACGAAAATACTACCGACATTCTGCTGGAAAGCGCGTTTTTCCACCCGGATGCGATTATGGGTAAAGCCCGTCAGTATGGTCTGCACACCGATGCCTCACACCGCTATGAGCGTGGAGTGGATCCGCAATTACAAGCCACGGCAATGGAGCGCGCTACCCAGCTGATTTTAGAAATCTGCGGCGGTGAAGCCGGTCCGGTGGTTGAAGCGGTAAGCGAAAGTGATATTCCGACTCGTGCCGAAGTGACTTTGCGCAAAGCGCGCTTAGCTAAGGTGCTGGGTATTGATATTGCCGCTGACACGGTGAGCGAAATCCTTGCGCGTTTAGGGCTGGATGCCAAAGAAACCGATGAAGGCTGGGTAGCTACGGCACCAAGCTATCGCTTTGACATTGAGATTGAAGAAGACTTAATCGAAGAAGTGGCCCGGGTATACGGGTACAACAATATTCCTAATCAGGCACCGGTAGCTGCCTTGTCGATGATACCGGCAACCGAGAAGCAGTTATCGGTTAATGCAGTGAAATCGGTATTGCTGAACCGCGGCTATAACGAAGCCATTACCTATTCGTTTGTCGATCCAAAAATACAAAATGCACTTTTCCCTGAGAGTAATGGCCTTGTGCTGCCACATCCTATATCGGCGGACATGTCAATTATGCGGGTAAGTTTATGGCCGGGACTGTTACAGGCGACGTCATATAACCAGAAGCGACAGCAACAGCGTATTCGTTTGTTTGAAACCGGCCTGCGGTTTGTTCCGGATGCAGAAGCACCTAACAGCATTCGTCAGGAACCGATGCTGGCAGGGGTAGTTGCTGGTCGTCGTTATGATGAACATTGGGATGCTAATGACAAGCCGGTAGACTTTTTTGATGCAAAAGCAGACGTTGAAGCACTTTTAGCATTGACTGGAAAGGAAAAAACGGTCACTTTTAATACAGAAACGCATTCTGCATTGCATCCGGGTATGTCGGCGGCGATTTACCTGGACGATAAATGTGTTGGCTGGCTGGGCGCGGTACACCCGCAGTTCAGTAAGCAACTGGGCACTAACGGAAGAGTGTTTGTGTTTGAACTTGAATTAGCGGCCCTTACAGACCGCAAATTACCTCAGGCACAGCCGATTTCGAAGTACCCGGCAAACCGCCGTGATATCGCTATTACGGTCAAACAAACCGTGAAAGTAGGCGATATAATAAAATTTGTTGAAAAAATTGGCGTAAATCAACTAGTTGGCCTAAACTTGTTCGATGTGTACACAGGACAGGGAATTGCTGACGGTGAAAAGAGCCTGGCATTGTCTTTAATCCTGCAGGATCCGGGTAAAACACTGGAAGATGCGGAAATACAAGCAGCGGTAGATTCAGTGATTCAAGGGCTTGAGTCGGAATTCGGGGCAGCGTTAAGAGAGTAAATTTTATGGCACTAACCAAAGCCGAAATGGCTGAACACTTATTCGAAAAACTGGGTATTAATAAGAAGGACGCTAAAGATTTAGTGGAAGCGTTTTTTGAAGAAATCAAAGGCGCACTGGAATCCGGTGAACAAGTGAAACTATCCGGTTTTGGTAACTTTGATCTCCGCGACAAAAACGAACGTCCTGGCCGTAATCCAAAAACCGGCGAAGACATTCCGATTAAAGCGCGTCGGGTGGTGACATTCCGTCCGGGTCAGAAGTTAAAAAGTCGCGTGGAAAATTCCAAACCACCGACAGAGTAAACCTCGTATCAAAAATGCGGGCCGGTACCTTCCGGCTCGTCATTTTTATCACCACTATTGCTGTTAACCGAGCCATCGGGACATAGAGCGGTACAGTCGCGCAATACGTTTTGTGCTCAGGCGTAGTAAAGTATCCTTTCTCAATTTCTTTCCAATATGTTGTACAGGTTGTTATGTTTTCAAAGAAAATCGTCGTAGTTATTGGCTTAATTCTGCTGGCCATGGCCGCTTTCTGGCAGTTTAATGGGTCTGATGAGCCCGTCACGCCGGAGTATGATGAGGCAGAGCTGGCGTCAATGGCGTTTCGGCAGCAAATTCTGCATGCAAGTGATCTGGTAGCAGGCATGGCCACTGCGTTAAAAAATGACGACCAGGCGGCCATTGAGCTATGGCAACAAAAAGCCATAGAAGTGGCCAAAGCCGCCGAGCTGACCGATAGGGATATTTCTTTTATCCGTTCAGAGAAGGGCCGTGAATATCTGGTCTTTCATGCTAAACGCGCTTTGTTTAACGAGGCTTTTGAGCAGCATTATTATGAACTGAAAGGGATTGACGCCTTAAAAAACAAATACCCCGAAGCCCGTGATTTATTTGCTGAGGCAGACCGGCTGATTGCTGCCCGTGATGCCATCATTATGGATATTGCGCGTGAGCTTAGCGACACAGAAACCCCAGACGAGGCAGATATTAAACAGGCCAAGGCATTGTGGCAGGAACGTTTTCGCCAGTCAGGTGAGGCACCTGTAACTAAAGACGAATAAATTACTACCAGCGTGTCAGGTAGTCGGCCAGTTCAAAGAGTTTATCTATTTTGTCACTGCGCTTTATCCATCTGTCCCGCAAATGCGCCATCCCCTCAATGTTTGCAGGACGGTGTTCACTCATTAATTGCTGGCGTAGCAGCGCACGCTCTTTAGGGTTAAGGATTAACTGTTGTAATTGGGGTAATTCGCCGCTGTCCAGCCATATGCCACCGCAGCCAGGGCATTCATCAATTTCCACCACATGCAGTGGGCTGTAAAAACGGCGAAGCATTACTGTGTCATCGCACGCAGGGCAATTAACCCGCTCATCCAGTGCGGGCAGGGCATGATGAAACTGGCGCAGATGCGTTTCCAGTGCGCGGCCGCGCTCTTCCTGTGGTGATTCAAATAGCGCGAGTGTCTGGTTTTCTAAAAACACACCGCCACAGGCTTCGCTCACAAAGACAGGAACTTTACCCACGTTGATGCGGGTGAGTTCACTTTGCGTTCGCGGGCATTTCATAGAAAGACTTTCTAAACTACGCGGCGAGCGGCGCAAAGGCGGCGCGGGTCAGACTGGCAAGTAATTGCGGGGCGAGTTCGATTTCCAGCCCGCGTTTACCGGCACTGCAGTAAATCAGTTCGAATTGAGTTGCGCTTTCGTCGATAAATGTGGGTAAGGCTTTCTTCTGGCCCAACGGACTGACGCCGCCAAGCACGTAACCGGTAGTGCTTTCTACTTTGGCCGGTAGCGCCATTTGTGCCTTTTTGGCACCGGCCGCTTTAGCCAGTTGTTTGAGGTTTAACTGATGGGTGACCGGTACAATAGCGACCACGAGTTTACCCGAGTCCAGTTCGGCCACCAGGGTTTTAAACACAGTGGGCGCCTCCAGGGAAAGTTTTTCAACCGCTTCCAGGCCGAAGGACTCGGCCTGTTTATCATGCTCATACCTGAGCACCTGGTGAGCATGTTTACCGCGCTCGAGCAGTTTTATTGCAGGGGTCATTGTGGCCTTTCTCAAATTACCGGTTAGTCGTTTACTCTGGCATAAAAGTGAGCGTATGCAAAGGCTTACCTGGCAATAGTGGGGTCATGCGATGCTTGGCATAGTCATCGAAACCGGCTTTGTAAAATGCCGAAAGCGGATGACCGGACTGCCCGCCCGGAATGGTTAATACCGCTTTATCAAGCTGGCCGGGGCGCACAAAAAATCGTTGGGAAGCCCCAAAACTGCGGGCCTGAACCGCTGGGATAAAGGTGTCGCCATAGCCAGGAATTTCCGGCATGTTTAACGCCTTGCCAAATACCGGGATCTGCCCGGCAAAAGGATGGGTAATGGCTTGCTTATTGACCTTGCCCCAGGCCAGGGTCGATAAGTCTTTTGACGCGCCGTGTTTATCCAGTAACTGTTGGCGCGCCTGTTCATACTGACTCAGCATATAGCTTTGCCAGTCGTTATGGTCCTCAGGTAACCACTGGGTGTTATCACTGCGAATCAGCTGCCAGATAGCCGGTTCGAGGTTACTGGATACATACCGCAGACTCAGATGCTTAGGTTTAAGGGCTTCATTAAGTGGTGCAAATGTGGTGTTTATTACCTGACGACGAAAATGCTTCACCAGGGTGTAGCCCACCGAATCAGCGCAGGCGCAGTTTTGCCAGTTATCCAGTGCTTCAATATCAGTTGCAAAGTAACCGGAATTGCGCTTTAACAACTGCCGGAGCAGGGCATGCCAGGGCTGCAGAAAACGGGCTTCATTATCGAGCTGGATTTGATAGAAACGTTGTTCGTCAAATTGTTCATAATCGAACAGGCGGTCGCGGATCTGCTGAGCCCGTGCGCCAAGGGCATAACCACCGTCGCCAAAGCGGGCGAGGTCGTCAGTGCCTATCACCCTCGAATTAGCAGTCCATATACGATGTGATGACGGGTTCATCACCACTGGCAGGTCCATTTCATCGACGTTCCATAACCCGTCCAGCTGCTGTGGTGTAATGGCCGTGTTATGTGGCACTTTACGGCCAGGGACGGCACCGGCTGGCATCCAGGCAATGTTACCGGCAGTGTCGCCAAGCGCAATGTTCTGCACCGGGATGCCAAGCTTTCTGACTACCGGAATGGCTTCCAGCACCGACAGCCTGGTGTCTAGCTGGTTAAGCATGAGATTAACCGCGTAGGGTTCCTGAGCGGTCCATTTTAAGGCGTAAAAGCGCGTACCTAACTGACGAACCGGGCCATACTGGCTGGTTAGCCGCTGATAAGTTTCTGGCTCACCTTTCACGCTGATGGTTTCATCCACGGCGGTTACTTCGCTGCGGTCAATCAGCACCCAGTCGGCGGTATCCACATAGGCATTGGTGAAACCCCAGGCGATATGACCATTAGTGCCGGCAATGACGCCAGGCACGCCGGGTAAGGTAACACCGGTAAGCGACACATCGTATTGCTCCACCGCATAATTGAGCTGGGCGCGATACCAGATAATGGGTACGCGCATGCCTAAATGCATATCACTGGCCAGCAGCGCGTCGCCGGTTTCGGTTAGGGCACCGCCAACAATCCAGTTGTTACTGCCAATTTCGGTGCGAAAGGCCATTTGCGCGGTATTGTTGCTCACTGCGGCCGGCCGCGTTTTGAGCAATGGAATTTCTACATCACCGCTGAGCTGGCTGTTATCCAGCGCAGCCTGATACTGAGTCGGCTGCAAAATAAAATCGACCATGGGCTGGCCAAACTGATGCTTAATTTCGGTGAGGGTAAGGTCGCGATTCACATTTCCGCTTTGTAAATCGAGGTACATGCTGAGGATCACCAGGATGCTGTCCTGGGGTGACCAGGGGGCCTGCTCAAAGTTAGTCAGAATGTATTCGAAGGGACGGGCAGACTGTTCAGCGACCGCCTGATTAACGCCTTCGGTATAAGCGATAAGAATGTCCTTTTGCGCCTGAGGTAACTGCGAATAGATGGTATTGGCGCGGCGACGAAATTCGTGAAAACGACCGGTTTTATCGACATCGAGGGCCATGCTTCCCAGCCACTCAGACAGCTCGCCGGCGGCAACCCGTCGCTGCAGATCCATTTGGAAAAAGCGGTCCTGGCCGTGGGCAAAGCCCAGTAAATACATGGCTTCCTTGCGTGAATCGGCCTGAATAATTGCCTGGCCGAGGGCGTCGCGCGATAAGGTGGCGGGTTGTTGAACCTGACTGACAATGCGATCACCGTCTAAGGCCGGGAGCGACTGACGAAGGGTAAAGTAAACCGCCATGACAGCGATAACCAGTAGGCCGATGACCCCTAACGTAATCCGTTTTAACCAATTTAACACGTGTAATACTCCCTGTTTTTTCTTATGCTTAAAGCCTTTCGGCGGCAGTTTGGTGGCTTATATCACCCGCGCTTCACAATAGCCTCAGGCAAAGTTTCTGGTTTGCAGTTAGCGCCATTGCGCTGTGCGGCACTTGTGAAGCCTGTAGTTTTGTTTGTCGCCGCGTCCTAAGCAGTTTAGCATTGTAAAACAATGCATTGGAGTCCAGGAGTCAGCATGGGACCAGTAATGATCGATTGTCGCAGCCTCAGTTTACAGCAAGATGAACGCGACATGCTAGCGCACCCGCTTACCGGTGGGGTGATCCTGTTTACGCGCAATTATGAGTCGGTAGATCAACTTAAGGTGTTGATACAGGACATTCGTGAAGCGGCAGGTAAACCGCTGATCATCGCGGTGGATCATGAAGGCGGCCGGGTACAGCGTTTTCGCCCCGGGTTTACCCGGCTACCCGCCATGGGGCAGATACTGCTGCTAACCGATAATGATAATGACGCCGACGCATTAAGTTATGCCTGCGGCGTGATTATGGCTTACGAGCTTAAACAGCTGGACATTGATATTAGTTTTGCACCGGTGCTGGACATTAACGGTGTATCTAATGTTATTGGCGATCGCGGTTTCTCGCCCCGGCCAGAGGTAGTGAGCCGTCTGGCGGGGTGCCTGATAGACGGCATGCACGCCATAGGTATGCCCTCTACCGGTAAACACTTTCCTGGCCATGGCAGCGTGGTGGCAGACTCACACATTGATACCCCGGTGGATGAGCGGGATTGGCAAACCATACAGCAGCAGGATTTGGTGCCGTTTGCAAATCTCATCGCCCGGCAAAAAATTGATGCCATGATGCCAGCTCACGTGCGATTTGCGGCCATCGACGATAAGCCCGCCGGGTTTTCGCCTTACTGGTTACAAACCATTTTGCGTGGCAAGCTTGGCTTTGACGGGGTGATTTTTTCCGATGATTTATCCATGGAAGGCGCAGCTGTGGCCGGTACATACCCTGAGCGCGCCGAGCAGGCACTGGCTGCCGGCTGTGATATGGTACTGGCGTGCAACAATACTGCCGGAGCGCAGGCCATTTTAAACGGCCTGCCGAACACGCTTGAACCTTCTCATCGCCTGAGCCGGCTTAGCGGCTGGCAGCTCTCAGCAACGGCAGAACAAACCTACCAGCAAGCCTGTGAGGTGTGGCAACGCTATGAAAGTTAAAAATAAGGTTATCGTATTCAGCGCAGTGGTCAGCGCATTGCTATGGGGCGTACTGGCGGCAAATGGCTTTGAGCAGGCACTCAGCCTGACGGCCGCGCTAACGCTGTTAATTGCCATTTTATGGGTAACTGAAGCACTGCCCATTCCGGTGACTTCATTGATCCCGTTTGTGGCCTTTCCTATGGCAGGCGTGATTGATTACAAAGAGGCAGCATCGGCGCTGGGGAGCCATGTGATCCTGCTATTGATGGGCGCCTTTATGCTCTCCAAAGCACTGGAGAAGTCGGGCGTGCACCGGCGCATTGCGGTGTATATGCTGCGCTTGTGCGGCGCATCCAGTGCCAAGCGCCTGGTGCTGGGCTTTATGCTCACCTCGGCAGTTCTGAGCATGTGGATATCCAATACCGCTACCACCTTAATGTTACTGCCCATTGCCATGGCCATTATCACGTCGATGAACTCGCCTAAACTGGCCGCTGCCTTGTTACTTGGCATCGCTTATTCAGCAAGTCTGGGCGGAGTGGGGACCCCCATCGGCACACCGCCGAATATTATCTTTATGAGTGTTTATCAGCAAACCACCGGCACGGAGCTCAGTTTTATTAACTGGATGATGACCGGTGTACCCATAGTACTGATCGCTATTCCGATAATGGCGTTCTGGCTGACCCGCAAATTAAGTGATATGCCGGATTGTGATTTACCAAAGGCCGGTGACTGGCGCCCGGCGGAAAAGCGGGTGCTGATCGTGTTTGGCATTGTGGCGCTGGCCTGGATATTCCGCCCTTACTGGTCGGTATGGACGGGTATGACGCTGGTGAGTGACAGCACTATTGCCATTGCCGGTGTTGTGCTGATGTTTCTGGTACCCAACGGCGATAAAGAAAAGCCCGATCAACTGCTCGACTGGAAAACCGCTGAGGCGATCCCGTGGGGCATGTTACTGCTGTTTGCGGGCGGTATTTGCATGGCCAAGGCGTTTACCGCTTCGGGTTTAAGTTTATTACTTGGTGAAGCACTGACCGGACTATCGGCTCTGCCCATTGTACTGACTTTGTTAGTACTCTGCCTGGCGGTGAGTTTTGTCACCGAAATTACCTCTAATACCGCCACCGCAACCTTGCTGATGCCGATTCTGGCTAGTGCCTCGGCCGCTATAGGCGTGGATCCTATTGTGCTGATGATGCCTGCCGCTATTAGTGCCAGCTGTGCTTTTATGATGCCGGTAGCCACGGCGCCCAATGCCATTGTATATGGCAGCGGCCGGATCCCCATTCAGACCATGGTGCGCGAGGGCACCATGCTGAATATTCTGGTGGGACTGGTTATTACTGGTGTGGTGGTCGTAACCCGGTTATAAACGCCTAGCGGCTGACCGGCACATCTGCTACACCGGCTCTGGCATTCAGATAGCGGGCAAACACATACAGCCAGTCGGATAAGCGATTAACGTATTGCTGGGCGAGTTCAGAGACTTCGGTGTGTTTGGCCATGCTGATCATGCGTCGCTCGGCACGGCGGCACACAGTACGACAAACATGAGCCTGCGCAGCAGCCACACAGCCACCGGGTAGAATAAAGCTGGTTTGCGGTGGTAAGTCGGCTTGCATCACATCAATATGGGATTCTAAATCCACCACCGCATCCGGGGCCAGGGTAGAACTGGCCGATACCGCAAAGCCAACGTTGAACAGGGCATTCTGAATGGCTGCCAGCATGGCTAAGTCGCTGTCACTGCCCAGTTCATCTGCCTGCAGGCGAGCGCTTAACAGGCCAATTTGTGCATTGAGTTCGTCAAGACTGCCGTAACATTCAATGATGGCGTCGTCTTTGGCCACTTTTTGTGGCTTGTTGACGTAGAGCTGGGTTTCACCCTGATCGCCGGTTTTGGTATAGATTTTCATGATTAGTCTTGTTCCTCGGCGGGTTGCGGCGCTGCGGGGCGATCGTAACGGCGTATTTGTACCAGCATGCCAAACAGCGGATGATCAAAATAATGCAGTTGTGTACTGATCACGCGGCGCTGCTGGGAAAACGGAATAGAGACCAGCTCGTAGGCCGGCGCAGCGCCGGGCAGGCTAGTGGCCGAAAGCACAGGCTGCCGATAAAACAGCTCGCTGTTAATGTGCAGGTAGGGCACCCGGTTGATGTATTTAAGGTATATCTGAATAAAGCCGTCAAGCTCCCAGATAGGGGATAAACGCTTCACATCTGACTGAGTATCGCCGTCATCGTTGGTTTCCGGTGGTGCTGTCATGCCAGCAAAACTGATTGGCTGCGGGTTATTAAGGCGCTGATTCAGCTCGGTAAAAAAGCTATCTGCCGGTTCGGCCAGCTCGGCGTTTTGTTCTGCCAATGGATCTTCACCGGACGGCAATTGTTGCGGGCGCAGATCACCATTTTTAGTAAACTGCTGAGCAAAGTTCTGACCGGCAAATAAACGCAGGGTTTCGGCTTTGTCCTGACCAAATTTTACCTGCTGACGCCAGCTAAAGTGAGCCAGTCGCTCGATACCTTTGCGCCAGCGAATGCTGGTGTAAATATCATCCTGTGAGAGCTGATTAGTTGACAGCAAATGCGGGCCACTAGCCCTTTTAAAATCGGCTCCGTGCACATAAAGCGGCGTTTGCTGACGCGGCGGCACGTAGAGATCCGGTTGCTGCCACTGCCAGCTTTGCGGATTTAAATTTGGCTCTGTGGGCGTAACGCAATTGAGCGGGCGGCGCTTTACGCTTACCGGCGTGAGCTGTTCTTCATTTAAGTTAAATGACAACCAGTAGGCAGCAATGGCCCCAGGCGCAGGGGGAATAATCTCAGGCTCTGGTTCAACAAAGGTATTCTCTGCAGCTGCTATGCCCTGAGTGGTTTCATCAGCCAGCAAAAATTGTTCGTCATCTGCGACTTCGCTGTTTTCGTCACTGAATAACTCGCTGTCCTCATTGCCGCTTTCAACAAGCCCTGCCTGGTCATCTAATGCAGGTTCTACCGGCTCCGGCTCGATATAATAATCGCGCAGGATTTCTTCCTGTGAGGGCGCCTCTGCCCACAGTGGTGATGTAGGAGCGTTGCAAACCGGTAATGAGTTATACACCATGGTAATGTCTGGCTGGTAATACTCAGTGAGTAAATCCCAGTCGGTGTTGGGTGTATTTAATACCTGTTGACGTTCAAACCGTTCGGCCAGATCGCTCACCGCGGTATCGCGGGCGAACAGCATTACCTCGATGTCGAACCACCATTTGTCTTCTTCGTTAGCGTGTACCGGGTAAGCGGTTATACAACTGAGTGCGAGCAGGCTACCAATTATACGCCTCATGCCTGGCTGATCTCCCTGGCAAATTCTTCTATAAGCCCGTCCACCATAGCTAATCGTTCGCGGGCTGTCTCGGTTTTCTTCACGATCCGCAGTTTTTGACTGCCTTCAAACTTAAACATTTTATTGCGGGTTTGTACCAGTTGGATAATAAAACCGGGGTCTACCGGGGTGTCTTCGTTAAATTCGATAGTACCACCAGTGGCGGTCATTTCGACCTTGTGAATACCTACGCGGCGAGCTTTGAGTTTAAGCTCGGCCACTGCAATAAGGTTTTTCGCGGCATCCGGCAGCAGGCCAAAACGATCGATACATTCAATCTGGAAGGCTTCGATATCGTCGCTGTTTTTACAGCTGGCCAGTTGCTTGTACAGGGACAACCGGGTATTCACATCGGCAATGTAATCTTCCGGCAACAGCGCCGGGATGCGCAATTCGATTTCGGTATGCAGGCGGTTAGCATCGCTAAGTGACGGCTCTTTACCGGCTTTAAGGGCATCGACCGCTTGTTCCAGCATATCCATGTAAAGTGAGTAACCCACACTGGCGATTTGGCCGGACTGGTCTTCGCCGAGTAACTCTCCGGCACCACGAATTTCCAGATCGTGAGTAGCCAGGGCAAAGCCTGCGCCTAAGTCTTCCAGGCTGGCAATGGCTTCCAGGCGCTTAGCGGCATCGCGGGTCATGCGCTTGGGATGCGGGGTTAACAAATAGGCATAGGCCTGATGGTGTGAGCGGCCAACCCGGCCACGCAACTGGTGCAACTGCGCCAGACCAAGATGGTCGGCACGGTCCATGATTATGGTGTTGGCGGTGGGCACATCGATACCGGTTTCGATAATGGTGGTACACACCAGCACATTAAACCGCTGATGATAAAAATCACTCATTACAGACTCAAGTTCACGCTCACGCATCTGACCGTGGCCTACGGCAATGCGGGCTTCCGGCACTATTTCGGCGATTTCCTCGGCGGTGCGGGCAATGCTTTCTACCTCGTTGTGCAGGAAATACACCTGACCGCCGCGCAGAATTTCACGCATGATGGCTTCGCGAATAACCGCTTTATCGCGCTGTTGTACAAAGGTTTTAATAGCCAGGCGTTTAGCCGGGGCGGTGGCAATAATGGATAAATCACGCATGCCCGACATGGCCATATTCAGCGTACGCGGAATGGGCGTAGCGGTAAGGGTAAGAATGTCCACATCGGCGCGCAGGGCTTTAAACTTCTCTTTCTGGCGTACGCCAAAGCGGTGTTCTTCGTCGATGATGACAAGGCCGAGATCGTTAAACTGAATCGTGTCGCTGAGCAGTTTATGGGTACCCACCACAATATCCACAGTGCCGTTTTCGATGCCGTCCATAACTGACTTGGTAGCTTTACCGCTAACAAAACGGGAAACTACCTCGATGCGGAACGGCCAGTTGGCGAAACGGTCTTTAAAGTTTTCGAAGTGTTGCTGCGCCAGCAGGGTTGTGGGCACCAGAATGGCCACCTGTTTACCCTGATTAGCAGCTAAAAAAGCGGCGCGCATGGCCACTTCGGTTTTACCAAAGCCTACGTCGCCGCACACCAGGCGGTCCATGGCCTGTGGGCTACCCATATCCTGAATAACCGCATTGATGGCCTGCATCTGATCGGCGGTTTCTTCAAACGGAAAGCTGTCGGCAAAGGATTGATATTCTTCCCAGGTAATGGGGTAGGCAAAGCCGGGCTTGGCAGCACGCTTGGCGTACACATCGAGGAGCTCTGCGGCGACGTCGCGCACGCGCTCGGCCGCTCTCTTCTTGGCTTTTTCCCAGGCATCGGAGCCCAGGCTATGCAGCGGTGCTGAATCCTGCTCACCACCGCTGTAGCGCGAAATTAAGTGCAGCGAGGCCACTGGCACATATAACTTGGCCTGTTTGGCGTACTCAATGGTTAAAAATTCGGTAGTAACGCCACCGGCATCCAGAGTTTGCAGGCCAATATAGCGGCCTACGCCGTGGTCTAGATGGACCACCGGCTGACCCACAGACAGCTCCGCCAGATTGCGAATAATGGCGTTTTCGTCGGTAGGCTTCTGCGCGGTTCGCAACCGCCGCTGGCTGATTTTATGTCCGAGTAACTGGGTTTCGGTAATAAACAGCAGCTCACCGTCGGGGTTTTTCCAGCGGAAACTGTGTTCTACCATGCCGATGGAAATACCTACGGTTTCATGGCTGGTAAGAAAATCGTCGAAGTGGGCAAACTCTACAGGCTTGATTTGATACTTGCCTAAAATGCCGAGTAAGTTTTCCCGGCGGCCCTGTGATTCGGCACAAAACAGCACTTTGGCACCGCGCTCGCTGGCGTCTGACAGAGTGGCTAATAAGGCTTGTGCGGGCTGCTTCTTTTGCGGGTTTAAGGCGATATCGTCGAGCTTCTCACAATGCAGATTGTGTTTACCGGCAGCCTCGTCGAGGGGCTGTGAAGCCAGGGCGACCCGCGGCCATTGTTTGAGGCCGGCAAATAATTCGTTAACCGGTAAAAACAGTTCCATGGGCGCCAGCAACGGGCGGTGTTTATTATAGCGGTATTGCTCGTAGCGCTCGTTCAGGTCGGCCCAGAAGAATTCGCAGGCATCGCTGACATCGCCATGCAGCATAATAAGCGTGTCGGGATGAAAGTAATCAAATAACGTGGCGGTTTTTTCGAAAAACAGCGGCAGATAATACTCCACACCACTTGGCATGGTGCCACGGGTAATTTGATTAAACACCGACTCGGCACTGTTGCTTGCGTCGAAGCGCTCTAAAAATTGTTGGCGAAACAGGTTGAGCGCGGCTTTATCGGTGGGGAATTCCCGGGCCGGTAACATGCGAATTTCATCGACTGCATTGCTTGAGCGCTGGGAATCCGGATCGAACAGGCGAATACTGTCGACCTCATCATCGAACAGGTCAATGCGGTAAGGATCTTTAGAGCCCATGGGGTAAAGGTCGATAATACTGCCGCGAATAGAAAACTCGCTGTGACTCATTACCTGGCTGACATGCAGATAGCCGGCTTGCTCTAACTGTCGGCGGAACTGGTCGCGATCCAGTTGCTGGCCACGCTTTAACAACAATAAATGCTGGCCAATGTATTCTACCGGGGCCAATCGTTGCATCAGGGTATTGATGGGCACAATAAAGATGCCGCTGGGTTCCTGGGTTAACCGGAACAAGGTTTCCAGTCGCTGGGAAATAATATCCTGATGCGGCGAGAACGTATCGTAAGGCAGAGTTTCCCAGTCTGGGAACAGGGTAACCGGAACACTGTGCTGACTGCCCTGAAAATAGCGGATTTCTTTTTCGAGTTTGAGCGCCGAAGGCGTATCGGCGGTGACCAGTACGATAGGGCGGCCGGCCTGCTGACTGGCCTGAGCTACGGCAAGCGCGCGGCTACTGCCTTGCAACTGCCCCCATTGTTGTTGGTCCTGAAAACCGGCTGACGACTTGGTTTTGGGCAGTGGCAAAGAATTAAGCGTGGTTGTCATGATTCCTTAACGATTCTTTTATTGAGCGTTTAAGTTTTTACTTGCAGGTTAAGCGTTTTTATTTTGGCTGCGCTTGCGAAGCTGCTGCGTTTGTAAATGCAAACTGGCTCTGACTAACAGTTCCTGATCCTGTTCGCGGATCCGGGTAAAAATGAAGGCTATATGGTAGCCATCCGATTCCTGCTGGCAAGTAATAACTTCGCCGTAGCAAAAAATGGCCGCGGCTTCTTCTGATACAAACAATTTAAGTTCTGCCAGAGTACCAACATCCAGTGCTAAAGGGTGGTTAATGATAACGCCACCGCCGCCGAACCTGATACTCTCAAAGCGATAATCCGGATCGTCCTGCTGATGTAAAATATACGACATCATCAAATCGATTTTGCGAGACTGATGGTTAAGGTAATTCACCAGTTCGGAAGCGTGATCACTCAGGTTGCGCAACGGGCGAAGCGCCTGGGATTCGATAGATGCCATCTCGCTGGCAATGCGAAAGGCGTAGGGCATGTGGTCTTCGAGTTGTTCGTTGTCTGGCAGGGCAAAGTGCTTGTCGAGTTGACGCATATTGACCTTAATTGCGTGGCTGATTAAGAAAAACTCATTAAACTGAGCTTGTTTTTCTGCCAGGGTTAACGATTCCACAATACTCTCCAGGCTGACTTGTGTGCAGGGTAGCTTACACGTATTATGCACCGAGCTTAAGTCTTTGTTTATCATTAAAACGTACAACGTACCGTATTGATTAAGAGTAGTGCAGGGAAGGATGAATACCAAGCCCCCACTGCCCAGGTACAGGTGAAATTTCATGGCCTATCCGCTTTCTGCCTATATAGCACTGCGTTACTCCACCGCAGGCAAACACAACAGCTTTGTAGCGTTTATTAACCGCTTCTCGGTAGCCGGGATTGCCCTGGGGCTTATGTCGCTGATCATTGTGCTTTCGGTAATGAATGGCTTTGAAGCCCAGCTACGCCAGCGGATTTTAGGCATTGTGCCACAGGTAGTAGCGCATAACGCCAGTGTTGATGACGTACTACAACTTCCCTTAGGTGAAGTGCGGGCCGCGAGCTCGTTCAGAGAAGCAGAAGGATTGGTGCAATCACGCCAGGCCTTGCGCGGCGTGCAACTGCAAGGCGTAGACCCGCAAACAATGGCCAACCATAGCATTGTGAGCGACTACATGCTGGAAGGTAATTTTGAGCGCCTTGAAGAGATTAAGTTTGGCGCTATTATCAGCCGTGCATTGGCGCAGGAGTTAAGCGTGAATGTGGGCGATCAAATACGCGTAATGGCTGCCGGAGCCAGCGTATATACGCCATTTGGCCGCATGCCGAGTCAGCGCCTGGTGACGATAGCTGCGTTATTTAACCTGGGCTCACAGCTTGACGACAAAGTGATTTATTTACGGCTTGATGATTTAACCCGGCTACTGCGTAAACCCAAAGACAGCCCGGCGGATGTGCGCCTGTTTTTAAACAATGCGTTTAATTATCAGGGTGTGGTGGCACAACTTGAACAGGCGGGTTATTCCACCAGTAACTGGCGCTCGCGCCAGGGGCCTTTGTTCGATGCGGTAAAAATGGAAAAGAACATGATGTTTTTAATGCTGCTGCTGATTATTGCGGTGGCGGCATTTAACATTGTATCTGCCCTGGTGATGGTTGTTTCTGAAAAAAGTGGTGACATTGCCATTTTACTCTCCCAAGGCATGACGGTAGCCACGGTGCGCGCCATATTCATGCTAAACGGCATTTTCAACGGCCTGAAAGGCGCACTGATTGGTGCCGTGCTGGGCATTTTAGCCGTTGTATATATCAACGATATTTTGGAACTTCTAGGGATTTATCTGGCGTTATCTGCAGACGGGCCTGGCTTACCCATTGATATGCAATGGTATCAGGTGGTTTGGGTGACCCTGTTTTCCTTAGGATTATGCCTGTTGGCGAGCTGGTATCCCGCGCAACGCGCCATGAAAGTGCAGCCGGCCAAAGTTTTACAGCAGGAATCGTAAAAACTTGATTAAATGGTCAGGTTTTTGGGTTTTGCCGTGCATTGTGGCATAAAATTTTCTATAATCTTTTTCTTTTCTTTCGCTCGGTTACCGATTCTATGGATAAAGTCTTTATTACGTCGGCGGATCTGCTTCAGGATTCATTTCGACTTGCCTCAAAAGTGTATAAGGACGGTTTTCGTCCGCAATTTATTATCGGGATCTGGCGGGGCGGGGCGCCGATTGGTATTGCTGTGCAGGAGTTTTTTGAGTTTAAAAAATTTCCCACCGACCATATAGCGGTAAGAACCTCTTCTTATTACGGCATTAACAAGCAAAGCAAAGAGATTCGCGTACATGGCCTGCATTATCTGATTGAAAATGCGAATGCCGAAGACGCACTGCTGATTGTTGATGATGTATTTGACTCGGGCCGAAGTGTAGACGCATTGATTAAGCAAATTAAAAAGCTGATGCGCCTGAATATGCCAAAAGATATTCGTATTGCCTGCCCGTATTACAAGCCAAAAAATAATAAAACAGACATCGTGCCTGACTACTACGTAAATGAAAGTGATGAGTGGCTGGTTTTCCCTCATGAAATTGCCGACATGACGGAAGAAGAAGTACGCGCCGGTAAAACCGAGTTGGCCGACGTTATGGATATTCTTTACGATAAAGAGTGATAAGGTGAATAGCCTTATAACGCTAAGCGTGTTAACGGGCTAATAACCCCATTACCACCCTGTTGCAGGACGTGCGTGTAAATTTGCGTAGTACGTACGTCTGCATGACCTAATTGATGTTGTACAGTTCGAATATCTGCCCCCGCGGCCAACAGGTGTGTTGCAAACGAATGCCTTAACGTGTGGGGCGTAACATGCTTTTTGATCCCGGCTTCAAGACTGGCTCGTTTAACGTCTCGCTGCAGTTGTTTTTCATCGATGTGATGACGGCGCAAATGCTTGCTTTCCGGATCAATACTTAATCTTTGGGATGGGAACAGGTATTGCCACTCTACGGTTTTGTTGCGGGATTGATATTTTTTGCGTAAACCTTTGGGCAGCCAGGCCCCGGCAAAAGATGGAACGTTTAAATCGCGCACTAAGGTTTGCTCTACATTTTCAATTTGTGTTTGAAGCAGCGGAATTAAGGCCTCTGACAATGTGACCACCCGGTGCTTACCGCCTTTACCAAACCACACGCGAATGCATTTGTAGTTAAAATCGATATCACCGGCTCGTAAACGGACACACTCCATCAGACGCAGCCCGCTGCCGTACAGCAGGGCCATTGCCAGATAATGCTGCTTACTTGCTCGGCCGAGAACCGCTTTTACTTCATCCTGTGTGAGCACTACCGGCAGTTTGCGTTCCCGCTTGCTGTTGAGAAAAGTCATGTCTTCGGGTAAGGGATTATCCAAATATTTGTTATAAAGAAACAGCAGTGCGTTAAGCGCTGTAGCCTGAGTGGATTTTGCACACTGACGACGGACAGCCAAATGTGTAAGGTAGGCCTCCACATGCTCAGCGTGCATATCCTTTGGCTGTGCATAGTTGTGGAAGCGAATGAAGTCGGTGATCCAGGTGAAGTAGGTTTCTATGGTACGTTTAGCATACCCCCGGGTTAGCATAAACTCATAAAGTTCGCGTAAAAACTGAGATTTCATAAAGTTAGTGAAGGCTAAAATGAAACCAGCATAAAGTACAAAGTAACGTGTAAATACTGAACGTTTGGAGGGTTTACGTTCACTTTTGAGATTTTTGCACCAAACCATGAGATAAATAGGGTTTGGTGTATTTAATTCCAACAAAAAACACCAAATCGACCTAACTCTTTTATGTAAAGGGGATTTCAGATAATCTACACTCACAAAAAATTACAATTGCACCAAAATGATGGTTTTAAACATACTTCATTGGTGTCTATTTAGTAGTTATGTGCTAATGGGAAAGCTATGAATACTCAGGACGAGGAATATTCCGAATTGCAGAAGTTAGGCCCAGTAATCAGGGCTTTGTGCTTTTTTCTGGTCGTGTTGTCAGTTTTTTCTTTGCTTTCTGTAATCACAGCCTTAATTCTAGAGCCTTTTCACTATATTGGTTTAATAGCAATTGCTGTAAGCGTTTTAATGTTACATGTTTCAGGGAGTATATTATTTACTGGTTTTGCTCCCAAATATTTGTTGTTTGCTCACGGTAAAGTTAGGCTCGATAAACAGTAAAAAGGTAATATTAAAGCGCACATAACAAACGCATTAACCACTCGCTGCGCTCGCTAGGGACAAAAACACGTAGGCTCCCTGCGCTTCGCTTGGTATTGTAGCCTACGTGTTTTTGCCCGTTATGCGGGCGTTAGGTGACAAGTGGCTTTTTACAGAGATCCATATGTAACATATTTAAATGCTGCTGGTGTTGCGGTAGCTTGGATAGGCTCAGTACTCGGGCCGCTTTTCATTTTTTCAACTTTTGGCGATTTTACCCATCACAATACTTATATTGGCATCGCATTCATAATCGTTGTTTTGCTCTCAATTAGGGATGGAGTCAAAGCAAAGAAAAATGGCAACACATCAGGTTTTATTGCTATGTGTGTAATGCCACTAATAATTCCCTTTATTGTGCTGGCTACTTTTTTAGTCATTTAAGGTTTGTTGGGCAGTTTGTCGCCTAACAATCCAATATAGTCGCTCACTGCGTTCGCTGGGACACAAACACGTAGGCTCCCGCCGCTTCGCTCTGGATTTTAGCCTACGTATTTGTGCCCCTAATTGGGGTGTTATGCGCCGTTGTTTATTTGTCATGTGTTTAGTGCGGCGGTAGCAGGTTAGGGCAAGGTTGTTTCAATAGGTTGTATCAGTGCCTGCCGTTATAAGTTTTCAACACTGCTTTAGCAACGCTTGTTTGTTTTAGTTCGGTAACACCAGCATTCGGCACAATCAGTTTTGCCAGCCAGCTCACTTCTCAAGCCGCCACTTTATCATCTGGCTTTTCGCCCAGGGTTGTTTTAAGGTAATTGTTAATATTTAAAGCAATAGTTTGTTGTAGCGGGCGGTGGCGGCAAAGCCGCGAAGGGCAAGTGTCTCGCACGCATAACAAACAAATGTTGGGGACACAAACACGTGGGCTCTGCTTCGCAGTATAGCCCACGCGTTTGTGCCGCCAAATTAGGGCGTTAGCCCCCATTCGTTAATCCATTCAAAAATAAAAGATCGGGGCAGTGTTAACGCCGGTATCTTTTCTTGTTTTAGCGACCCACCGCCATTGGTTGTTTTTGTGTCCAGGGCTATCAACTAAGCGTGGTCATTTTTTCCCGTGGTTTGCGCGACGCGGGCAATCTTTCGCTGTAAGCAAGAAGTGCTTTTATCAGCAATCGTAACGTGCAATTCTCAGCTTAATTGGCAACGCAGTTTTTTCAGTTCTAGCAAATGGTTAATGTAAAAATCAGTTGTTGTTTTTCTGTTGGTTGTTTAAGGTAAAAGCAAATCAGGGAAGGGCAGTTAAGAAATGCAAACATCTTGGTGCAGGGCAGCAAAGCTGCGAACGTTCAGTGTTAGGGCTAACAAGGCGCAGCACCGGACAATAACGCGCAGTTCCCCTTTTTTGCAAAGAGCGCAAAAAAGTGGCCCTTCGCTATTGCCCGTGTGCTAGGTGTTATGCGCCGTTGTTTATTTGTCATGTGTTTAGTGCGGCGGTAGCAGGTTAGGGCAAGG
>NZ_PVNP01000207.1:0-630 GCF_002993365.1 Marisediminitalea alba | reverse complement strand
TTAGCAACGCTTGTTTGTTTTAGTTCGGTAACACCAGCATTCGGCACAATCAGTTTTGCCAGCTAGCTCACTTCTTTAGCAGTCGCTTTATCATCTGGCTTTTCGCCCAGGGTTGTTTTAAGGTAATTGTTATTATTTAAATCAACAGTTTGTTGTAGCGGGCGGTGGCGGCAAAGCCGCGAGGGGCAGGAGTCTCGCACGCATAACAAACAAATGTTGGGGACACAAACACGCGGGCTCTGCTTCGCAGTGTAGCCCACGCGTTTGTGCCGCCAAATTAGGGCGTTAGCCCCCATTCGTTAATTGTTGCAAAAATAAAAGCTCGGGGCAGTGTTAACGCCGGTATTTTTTTCTTGTTTTAGCGTCCCACCGCTATTGGTTGTTTTTGTGTCCATGGCTATCAACCAACTGTGGTAATTTCTTCCCGTGGTTTGCGCGGCGCGGGCAATCTTTCGCTGTAAGCAAGGATTGCTTTTATCAGCAATCGTACCGTGCAATTCTCAGCGGCTATGTTCGGATTAACTGTTGTTGAATCGAAAAGAGCCTGTTTTCGTTAAGGTTTTCTGGATTATCCATAAACCTGAACCAACCCAGGTAGTGTTCCAAGTATTTTGTGGCTACTCCGTGAAA
>NZ_PVNP01000206.1 GCF_002993365.1 Marisediminitalea alba | reverse complement strand
CTGCCACAAAATAGTTGGCAAATAGATGCATAGATAAACGGTGTTTCACTTAATAAATGCGGGTTTGAAAGCAAGCGGTCGGCACGTTTAATCCGATGTTTTTCATAAGCTTTAGTACTAATCCCACGACCAATACTCGTTACGCTTGCTGCGCTTCCATGAAGAAGGCTTTTCACGCACGCCGTTACCACATCCCGACGCGCTTTATGCATTTTATAGCTGACAAGCGATATGACATTGTTCACAATAGATAGGGCATTCATGGCAGTTTGGTCTCGGTGATTTTTGGCGATTGATCTGATCACCAAACGTCATGAATGTTCCTATCTTTTTTTATCTTATTGATATTGCATTATTATTTGTGGGGATACCTCAGACTCTGACCCCTTGATTATAGGAGGTGGAGTTGGGCCATAAGCCGGGTTCTGTTCTCTTACGAGTGGCAATCATTCCTCTAGGCCAGCAATCGCTCACTGGCTCAAGCAACCTACCCGCCTCCCGTGCGGGCCGCACGTATAGGAGGCCTATTTGGTCTTGCTCCGGGTGGAGTTTACCGTGCCACAAACTGTTGCCAGTTGCGCGGTGCGCTCTTACCGCACCCTTTCACCCTTACCGGCGCCGAAGCGCTTAGGCGGTTTACTCTCTGCTGCACTGGTCGTCGGCTCGCGCCGCCCAGACGTTATCTGGCACCCTGCCCTGTGGAGCCCGGACTTTCCTCCCCTTTCTTGCGAAAGCGGCGATTGCCTGGCCAACTCCGGCGCGCATTGTAGCTAAGTTCGCCACCTCACGCCATGGCTTATTTCGCCGGCAGATCAAAATAGAGGATTTGCAAATCGTTAGTCTTGCTCACCTCAACTGCCTCGCCGGCAACAAAGGCAACCCCATCACCGGCTGAAACGGTTTCGCCATTGACCTGCGCACTGCCTTCTACTACTTGTAACCAGCCGATCCGGTTTTGGTTACCCGCATACTGCCAGTGGCTATCATTAACCAGTTTACCGGCCAGCACACTGACATCCTGATAGATCCGCAGTGATTCACCTTCGCCATATGGCGAGAATATCAGCGTTGGAGCCTCAGCCGGCTCTAATAACCCGGCAAAGTGCTTTTGCACATAACCCGGTGCTACATTGACCTGGTCAGGCACTACCCAGATTTGCAGAAACTGTACCAGCGACTGTTTACTGTGGTTAAACTCGCTGTGGCGAATGCCGGTTCCGGCTGTCATTTTTTGCACATCACCGGGGCGGATCACCGATTCATTGCCTTCACTGTCTTTATGCGCCAGTTCACCGCTCAGTACATAAGAGATGATTTCCATGTTGGCGTGACCATGCTCACCAAAGCCACCGCCAGGCTGCACCACGTCCTGATTGATAACACGCAGCGGGCCATGGCCCATAAAGCGTTCATCGTAGTAGTGCCCAAACGAGAATGAGTGCTGTGACTGTAGCCAACCTAAATTAACCTGGCCTCTTTCGGCCGCTTTACGAATTTCCATAACAGGCTCCTTAATGTTGATATGACCATCTTATCAACATCAAAAGGCAGGACAATAATAACAAATAAAGATACACTGTCGCATGAAATGCAACAATAAAGGGTGAAACAATGGATAAGCTTGGTGCTATGCGTGCTTTTATTAACGTTGCTCGTCAGGGCAGCTTCGCCGGTGCCGCCCGGCAAATGGGCTTGTCCCGGTCACAAATAAACCGCCAGGTGGTATGGCTGGAAGATAGCCTTGAAGTGAGTTTATTTAATCGCACCACCCGCAAAGTGGATTTAACCCATGCCGGGCAAGCCTATCTGGCCAATATCCTGCCAGTGCTGGAAAATCTCGATGACGCGGAGTTACAGCTACAGGACAATCAGCAATCCCTCTCCGGTACCATTAAAATAAACGCACCGATGTCGTTTGGCCTCACCCACCTCACGCCGGTGGTGCTGGATTTTATGCAAGCGTATCCGCAAATTCAGGTGCAACTGGACCTCTCCGATGAAAAGCGCGATCCGCTGTCGAACCAGTTTGATATGACGCTACGCATCGGCCCGCCAGAAAACAATCCGGCGCTGATTGAGCATGATATTACCTATACCTCTCGTTGCCTGTGCGCAGCTCCGGAATTTCTGCAACGCTACGGTACGCCAGGTTCGCCGAATGATTTAAAAGAACTACCATGCCTGCAATATGGCAACCTGGTGCATGGCAATTACTGGGATCTGCTATACCATAACAAATCGCAAAGGGTGCGCATCAATGGAGTACTGAGTTCCAATAATGGTGATGTGTTAAAGCAGGCGGCGATAAAAGGCATGGGCTTAGCGCTGCTACCTACGTTTATTGTGGGTGAGGCCATAGCAAAAGGGCAACTGGTGCCGGTACTTCAGGCCTGGCAACCTGCGCCGTTATTAATTTCATTACTGTATGCGCCTAATCGCCATATGGCCATGCGCCTGAGTGTGTTTGTAAAGTATATTCAAACGGCCTTTGAAGACGCTGAATTTTTACTGGAAGGTTAGCTGTGGCGGTTTGATAACGTATTGAAGCTGACAATAAAAAAGCACACAACGGGTATTCGCCAATGTGTGCTTTTATAGCTTTGGGCGGGCTGGCAGCCCGCCAGCCAATTAATTAGGAGTAATGGCGTTGTGATAAACGTCCTGAACGTCGTCACAGTCGTTAAGCATTTCCATGAACTTCTCGAACATGGGCATGTCATCTTCGCTGATTTCGACCTCTGTTTGTGGAATAAAGCTGATTTCTTCCGCTTCAAATTCCAGATCGGGCTTGGCGTCGGTTAGCGCAGTTTTTACTTTATAAAACTCAGTGTGTGGCGCATACACCGAGATTTTGCCGTCTTCGCACTCTACATCCGTAACGTCTACATCGGCTTCCATCAGAATTTCGAGGATTTCGTCTTCGTCGTCACCGGCAAAAATGAAAATCGCCTGATGCTCAAACATGTGCGCTACGGCACCCTGGGCACCAATTTTAGCCCCGGTTTTGGTAAAGCAGTTACGCACATCAGTAATGGTACGGTTGTTGTTGTCGGTAAGGCAGTCCACGATCACCATGCAGTTACCCGGGCCAAAGCCTTCGTAACGTGCCGGCACAAAATCTTCACCTGCGCCACCGGCAGCTTTATCAATGGCTTTTTCGATAACGTGGCTGGGCACCTGGTCTTTTTTAGCTTTTTCCATCAGGCGTTTCAGCGACAGGTTGGTATCCGGATCCGGGCCGCCGTTTTTAGCACATACGTAAATTTCTTTACCGTATTTAGAATAGACTTTGGTTTTGGCGCCAGCCGTTTTGGCCATGGCGTTTTTTCTTACTTCGAATGCTCTTCCCATCTTAGGTATCTCTTGTTGTTTCCAGCTTGGTCGCTACGCACTGCGCCCAGGCTGGCGAATGCATTTATACAGGGCTAATGCCCCGATTTTAACGACTTTTATAATTTAAGGTAAGTGTTCTCTGCCCAAATATTCATGGGACTGCATTTCCTGCAAGCGGCTCAGGCACCGTTTAAACTCAAAATTGAGCATGCCTTCGGTGTAGAGGTCTTCCAGAGCAACTTCTGCCGACATGATAAGCTTAACATGCCGCTCGTAAAACTCATCAACCATGGCAATAAAGCGGCGGGCAACGTCATCATTCCCCTGACCCATTTGCTTCACGTTAGCCAGCAATACGGTATGGTAACAACGGCTCAGTTCAATGTAATCAGACTGGCTGCGCGGGCCTTCGCACAGCACTTTAAAGTCTATCATTAATACGCTGTCGGAATCCCGCAGGGTTTGCAGGGTGCGATGGTTCACCTCAATGGTGGCATCCTGATCACCTTCACTGTGGGCGAGCTGGACAAAGTAGTTATTGAGGTTTACCAGAGCCAGCTCATCCAGCGGATAATGGTAGATCTCAGCCTGTTTGAGGGTACGCAACCGATAATCCACGCCACTATCAACATTCACCACATTACAGTGTTTGTTGATCAGCGCAATGGCCGGCAGGAACCGCGCTCGCTGTAAACCGTTGCGATATAACTCATCGGGTACGATGTTAGAGGTCGCCACCAGCACAATACCCTGGGCGAATAGGGCTTCCATCAGGGTACCCAGGATCATCGCATCGGTAATGTCAGAAACGAAAAACTCATCAAAACAAATGATCCGCGTTTCGCTGGCCAGTTTGGCAGCAATGGTATCTAGCGGATCCTGTTTGCCGCCCAACAGCTTGAGCTCTTCATGCACACGGTGCATAAAGCGGTGAAAATGCACCCGCATTTTGTTTTCGAAAGGCAGGCACTGAAAGAAGGTGTCCACCAGGTAGGTTTTACCGCGGCCAACGCCACCGTAAAAATAAATGCCCTGCACCGCCGTTGCGGCCGGTTTGCCACCAAACAACGACTTTATCTTACTGGCAAAGCCACCTTGTGAAGCGGGCTGACTAAGCAAATCTTCGTACAAGCGCTGAAGTTCACGTACGGCGTTTTCCTGGGCCGGATCGTGCTTAAAGTCATCGCGAGTCAGGTCTTGCTGATATTTTTCCCAAGGCGTCATCGCCTGCTATTCTCCTGTAGAGACTGATTTGTTCACAAAAGGCCCGGTAGCAGACCATCAACATTGCACTGACAGGGATAAACACATGAGTGATGTTAACTTGCCAGCACTACTCAGTGTTTTGCCACACTGACTGGTTGGGCGTCTCAGCCCTGAATGGAGCGCTATTATGCCTTAAATTTGCACTAACACCAACGCAACACCGTATAAAGCAACGGATAGTGCGATAGATGGAACTCATATGGCCTGGAAAGTTGCCCGAAAAAGGCCTCTTACGACACATTTTGCCACAATAAGTCAGCGCAAAGTGTGTTAGCTCTTGCTATAGTCTGAGTTATGCATAGTATGCAGCATACTACGCGTCTACTGTCGAAGTTTGGCAGCGGTAAGCCCTGATAAAACCTGTCAGGACTTTCCGGTTAACAGTTACATTGGAGAAAATAATGGAAGTGGTTATCCCCTTAGCGATGCTGGCAATTGGTTTAATAATTGGTTTTTTTGTTGCCCGGTTTATGTACACCAAAGAGGGGGCAGTGAAAGCCAACGAGGCCGCAGAAAAGGCCATTAAGGAATTGCTCGCACAGCAGTCGCAGCACCATATTTTTCAGGTAAAACAATCCATCGAGGCTATTGAAAAACAATGTAATGGCCTTAAACAGAGTTTATCTGAATACGAAGACCTGCTTGAAACCACGGATTCAGACGCTGCGCCGGCGGTCCCGTTTTTTGGCGAACACACCACAGCCTATTTACGGAACAACATTAAAGGTGCGGAAAAGGTTAAACCGAACGCGAACAGCGATACCCAGCCACTGGATTTTGCTAACCACAGTTCGGGGTTATTCGTCGGCAATACTGTGCCATCTGCCGAAGAGAAAAAATAACCCGCGGAACTTTTCAGGCAAATATACAGTCTGTGGTTAGGAAATTGCGATTCGCAATGAGACTAGGAGTGTATGTGTCTATGAATAAGTCTTTTCGAAAGCTTGTGTTGGTATCAGCGGTGGTTACCAGTACATTAGGTATGTCGGTATCCACGCAAGCTGCTCTTCCCTTTTTTAGTGACAGCAAACAAGAAGTGCCAACCCTGGCGCCTATGCTGGAAGAAGCGATGCCTGCGGTAGTGAGCATCGCCGTGGAAGGTACTCAAACCTCACGCCAGCAGGTGCCGGAAATGTTCCGTTACTTTTTCGGCGGGCCTTCAGAGCAAGCTCAGGAGCGCCCGTTCCGGGGTTTGGGTTCTGGCGTTATTATTGATGCGGACAAGGGGTATGTTGTAACAAACGCCCACGTGGTAGCTAACGCGGATGAAATTACCGTAAAGCTAACCGATGGTCGTGAGTTTACGGCTAAGAAACTAGGTGCCGATGAGCAGAGCGACGTAGCCCTGTTAAAAATTGATCCGGATGACCTCACCGCCCTGCCTCTGGCCGATTCAGACAAAGCCCGGGTAGGCGATTTTGTGGTAGCCATTGGTAACCCGTTTGGTCTGTCGCAAACAGTCACCTCAGGTATTGTGAGTGCGCTTGGGCGTTCCGGCCTGAACATCGGTGGTTATGAAGACTTCATTCAAACCGACGCTGCTATCAACCGCGGTAACTCGGGTGGCGCACTGGTTAACCTGCACGGTGAGCTGGTCGGTATTAACACCGCAATCTTTGGTCCTAATGGCGGCAACGTTGGTATCGGCTTTGCGATTCCGGCCAATATGATGAAGAGCCTGGTGGATCAAATCGCTGAGTTTGGTGAAGTTCGCCGCGGCTTATTGGGAATTCTGGGCAGTAATGTAGACCAGGGCCTGGCCGAAGCCATGAATTCAGAAGTGAACAAGGGCGCATTCGTTAGTGAAGTACAGCCCGACTCTGCCGCCGACAAAGGCGGTGTTAAGGCTGGTGACATCATTGTAGCGGTAAATGACAAAGAACTGCGCAGCTTTGCTGAATTACGTGCCAAAATTGCCAGCATGGGCGCAGGCGCTGAAGTAGAGCTAACAGTGATCCGCAAAGGTGAAACACTGGAGCTGGATGTTATTCTGGATGATGCAACACAAAACGAAGTAGTTGCCGAGCAAATCCATCCAGCGCTGCAAGGTGCAACACTTATCAATGGCGAAGATGCCGACGGTAATGCAGGGGTACTGGTTAGCGAAATTGCTGAAGGTTCTCCAGCACTGCGTATTGGCCTGCGTGAAGAAGACGTAGTGTTAGCAGTAGGTCGCCAACGGGTAACCAACGTGATGGAATTCCGTGACGCTATCGAAAACACTAAAGGTGTTATCGCTATGAACGTCCGTCGTGGTAATGCCTCACTGTACGTGGTTATTCGCCAGTAATTCACCTTTACTATTGATGAAAGGCGGCCTCAGTGCCGCCTTCAAACATCACCGTCATTCCGGCCTAAAAAATAAAGACATACAGGCATTCGAGCCGGTATCTCCTTAACTATCTGACTACCCGTGAATATCCTTTTGAATGAGCAAAGCTGTTCAGAAGATCCCCGCTCAAGAGCATGCGGGGATGACCGAGGAGGTGCATGTGTGGATGACGACTTTTATTTCTGTCATACCGGCCACCGAGCCGGTATCTCCCTAACCGCCTTACTACCCGTAAATATCCTTTTGAATGAGTAAAACTGTTCAGGAGATCCCCGCTCAAGAGCATGCGGGGATGACGGAGGAGATGCATGTGTGGATGACGGAGGAGATGCATGTGTGGATGACGGAGGAGGTGCATGTGTGGATGACGGAGGAGGTGCATGTGTGGATGACGACTTTTATTTCTGTCATACCGGCCACCGAGCCGGTATCTCCCTAACCGCCTGACTACCGGTAAATATCCTTTTGAATGAGTAAAACTGTTCAGGAGATCCCGGATAATTTCTGCGAAAATTCCGGGATGACGGAGTATTGGATGATGGCAATAACGAGCGCGTCAGCGCGTTTTGGGCTTTTCCTTTGGTTCTTGTTATCGCGAGATACTGGAAATGGGCAGAACCAGTAAAAGCGTAGAGGCGTCATGGATGACGACTCCGGCCAGCGAGGGCAGGACGCCCTCTCTGGTCGATAGGTTTTACCTGCCCATTGACAGTACGCTTTTCGCGATTTAAGAACTGGCAGGTTTCCAAAGGGGAGCCACCTCCCCTTTGGGTGCTGTCGGCACCCCGACAAAATGCGGAGATTACCTATGTTGCCAATATACCCCGTCATACCGGCCCCCGAGCCGGTATCTCCTTAACTACCTGGCTACCCGTAAATATCCTTTTGAGTGAGCAAAACTGTTCAGGAGATCCCGGATATTTTCTTTGAAATATTCCGGCATAACAGAGGTAGTTTGGATTACCGGAATAACGGGTTAATAGAAACGTTAATACGGATAACAGCAGTTGTTTGGCAAAACTACTTATAACCTTCCTGACGAAAATGTTATGCTTGTTATTATTATCAATCTCTCTGGGTTGTGGCAGGCCCAACGTCAAGCAGAATAAGAATTAACGTGGCGAGCAGACAACTCTTTTCATATATTTTTCGTTCAGTCTTTTTAGGACTGGTTGTGGCTTTACTGATCCTGTTTCTGGTGCCGGATTTACGCCAGGGTACCGGCTTTGGCACCAGTTGGTTAGCGCAAACGCCACAAAGTGCCAAGCGGGAAACTTATTATCCAGCCCTGAGTCGCTCCGCTCCTGCCGTAGTTAACATCTACAGCGTGAGTATTGAGAACAATCCCAATTATTATAATCAGGCGCGGCAACGTACCAGTTTGGGCTCTGGCGTCATTATGACCGAATCAGGCTATATTCTTACCTGCCATCACGTAATTAAAGACGCCAATAGTATTTTTGTGGCGTTGCAGGATAACCGGGTTGCCGAAGCGCAAATAATCGGTTCCGATCAGCTTACCGATTTAGCCGTGCTAAAGGTGAACGAAAACAACCTGCATGTTATCCCCCAGTTAGAAGAGCCGGATTTACGCGTTGGTGATGTGGTAATGGCCATTGGTAACCCTTACAACCTCGGTCAGACCATTACCCAGGGCATTGTGAGCCGCGCCGGCAGAACTGGTCTTTCCAACAGCTACGTTGACTTTATTCAGACCGATGCGGTACTTAATCAGGGTAACTCTGGTGGCGCACTGGTCGACAGCAACGGCTACCTGGTGGGCATTACCAACGCTAATTTCCAGGTCCGTGATGAACGTCGTGGCACCTACATCGTCGACGGTATCAACTTCGCGGTTCCTTACGAGCTGGCGGTACGGGTGATGGAATCGATTATCACCAATGGCAAAGTGACTCGTGGCCAGTTAGGTTTTATCGGTGAAGAGTTACGCGGCGGCCCCGGCATTGAGGTAAAAGCAGTAGCTGCCAATTCGCCCGCCGCTCAGGCCGGTTTACGCCCGGGCGACATAATTATGTCAATTGATGGTATTCGCCTCGAAAGTGCCTCTAAAGCGCTGGATATGATAGCGGAAACCCAACCTGGCACCGTGCTGGAGCTGGAAGTCAGCCGTAATGCCAGCCTGTTTACCATTCAGGTGACGGTGGCAGAACTACAGCTTCAGTAGTCTTTTACTAAAAAAACTTACGCTGTTTTTGAATTACTCATCTATTATTGAGGTAATGGATCTGCAGTTCAGGAACAATTTTAATGGTAGAAGTGATTACCAGGGTCGACTCCAGCCCAAGCCTTAAATACGGGAGTTACTCCATTCATATCAGCGGTAACCTGTTGTTGTTGTTTTTTCGTGGCACCTGATCGGAGAAATGTGCGGCAGATTATATTCGCGACGTATCCCGATTCCGCCACGAGCAAGGTCTTAATCACTTTGCCTCTATAGCCATTATCAGTGAATGGCAGTTGGGCACACCCGAAGCGATCAATATGGTCTCAAATGTGATCCGACGCGGCGCAGAAATGGGTATGGTGGCACAATTTCTTCTTGCGGAAGGTAACAACCACCTGTCGCTGCATATTGCCCGGCAAAATGTTGAAAAGGCATTTCCTGGTGCGATCACGGGGGCTTCTCTGGATGATTTCCTACCCGCTCTCGACAAACATGGGATTCATTTTGACGAACAGCGGGTACGAAATATTCTGGCCGCTAATGGCCGGTGTGACTAGCAGATAACGCAGGTTATTCGCTAACCCGCGATACCACTGCGCCTAAACCGCCCAGTTTGTGCTCGATGGCTTCATAGCCACGATCCAGGTGATAAATGCGGCTGATATGGGTTTCGCCCTCTGCGACAAGTCCGGCAATGATCAGACTGGCTGAAGCTCTGAGGTCGGTTGCCATTACCGGCGCGCCCTTCAACGAAGACTCACCTTTACTTACCGCACTGTTGGTTTCCAGTGCAATTTCCGCGCCCATGCGCTGTAACTCAGGCACGTGCATAAAACGGTTTTCAAAGATGGTTTCGGTAATCACGCCGGTGCCTTTTGCAACGGCATTAAGCGCCACAAACTGGGCCTGCATGTCGGTAGGAAAGCCCGGGTGAGGCGCGGTTTTTACTTTTACCGCAGTTAACGGCGTGTTACTACGGTCCAGCTCAATCCAGTCTTTACCGGTGGTAATCACTGCCCCGGCCTGTTGCAGTTTGGATAGCACAGCATCAAGCGTTTCTGGAGCCGCATTTAAGCATTTAACATGGCCACCGGTTACTGCCGCGGCAACCAGATAGGTACCGGTTTCAATGCGATCCGGTAATACCGCGTAGTCGCAGCCGTTTAGAGCTTCAACACCATGAATTCGAATCTTATCGGTACCGGCGCCGGAGATACGTGCGCCCATGCTGTTCAGGCAGTTGGCCAGATCAACAATTTCCGGCTCCCGGGCGGCATTTTCGATAACCGTTTCGCCATCGGCCAGTGCCGCGGCCATCATCAGGTTTTCGGTAGCCCCCACACTCACGATATCCATAAAGATACGCGCGCCTTTCAGGCGGCCATCAACACTGGCACGTACATAACCTTCATCCACATTGATAACCGCGCCCATTTTTTCCAGGCCTTCCAGGTGCAGGTTAACCGGTCTGGCACCAATGGCACAGCCACCGGGTAAAGACACATTGGCCGTGCCTAATCTGGCCAGCAGCGGGCCGAGCACCAGAATGGATGCGCGCATAGTACGAACTAATTCATAAGAAGCGGTATCACTGGAAAGTTCAGCAGCATGCAACAGTACGGTATTGGTGTCCTGTTGCTCTACGCCTACGCCTAAGTCTTTCAACAGCGCCAGCGTGGTGCTGATATCTTTAAGTTGAGGAACGTTGCTGTACCTGCAGGGCTGTGCCGTTAGCAAGCTGGTCATTAATAATGGCAAGGCGGCGTTTTTAGCGCCAGAAATAACCACTTCGCCATTCAACGGCGGACTTTTTTTAATAATGAGTTTATCCACTGGTGAATCCTGCGTGGGTTATTGCGGCATATTAAACTGACGCTCGCGCTGCCAGTCTTTTTCAGTAAAGGTTTTAATCGATACAGCATGCATTGAACCATCGGCAATGAATGCGTTTAAAGGAGCGTATACCGCTTGCTGGCGTTTCACCCGGCTCATTTCTGCAAAGGCATCGCTCACCGCAATTACGGTAAAGTGTGAGCCGTCACCTTTGACATAAACTTCGGCTAAGTCGAGTTTTTCTTTCAGTAAGCTTTCTATTTCTTTAGTGTCCATGACTCTCCGGCAGTATGGTTTTTACCCGACCGGCAATACGTCGTCGAGTTCGCTGATTTTTGCCAATTTAAGCATTTTTTCCGGCAGGTTGCACAAGGTAATTTTCACCCCCTGTGCATTTCCCTCACGAATGGCATTAAGTGTCCATGCAAGGCCGGCACTGTCGACTCGCTGCACATCCTGAAAGTCCAGTTCGCAATGTTTAGCAGCGCGCAGGCGCTGCTGTTCACTATTGCCCAGCGAAGACCACCATTCCTGACTCAGGGTCTGACGATCCAGAGCGCCGTTGAGCTTGATGGTTTGTTTATCGGCCACTATTAATCTGCCTCACGGGTACTGCCATCCAGTGATTTCAGCTGGATAGGCTTAGCGATGCGCTCGCGCATGATTTCGATTACTTTTTCAATACCTTCGGTACGCATTACCGGTTCATACTGCTTTATTTCGTTTTGCAGCATGCTGATACCTTCGGCAACCATGTCGTAAGCTTTCCACTCGTCAGCTTTACCGCTTTTACGCACTTTAAAAGCCACTTTAATATCAGGGCGGTCACCGTCGCGGATCAACGCCCGGACAGTAACATTTTTATCGCCATCGAACTCTTCAGCCGGGGCGAATACCACTTCCTGATCGTCGTAGTAGCTCAGTGCATCGGCATAGCTGGTTACCAGGTACTGACGGAACACACGAATATATTCAATCAGTGTCTCGCGATCGGTTTTCTTCATATCCAGATGCTTGCCCAGCACTTTAAAAGCACTGTACTGATAATCAATATAAGGTAGCAGCTCCTGCTCCATGATATCGCGCAAGATTTCCGGATTAGCGGTAATATCGTCTTTCGACGCCTTGATCCGCTCAAAGGTGCGGTTGCCAACCTGCTCCACCATTTTATACGGGTCCTGGGTGTTAACCTCTGGCAAAGAATCCTGAGCACTTACCGGCAGGACAACCATCACCAGTAATGTAAAAAATGCGGCTAATTTTGCTTTCAACTTCTCTCTCCTAACCTCACAATGCGATGCGATACTTATTTGTAAAGACCGGCTTATTGTCACTATTCTTCACTATTGCGGCTGAACAGGAACTGACCAATCAGTTCTTCCAGCACTAACGCTGAACTGGTGTCCTCGATATAGTCACCTTCAGCCAGATTCTCAACCCCATCGATGGTAAATCCGGGTTCAAAACCAATATATTGTTCGCCGAGTAAACCAGAGGTCAAAATTGACGCCGAACTGGTTTCCGGAAACTCGTTGTATTCACTCTGGATAGTTAACTCAACGACCGGACTGTAATCGTCTTTATCCAGCTTGATTGCATTTACGCGACCAATGGTAACGCCGCCCACTTTTACCGGTGAACGTACTTTCAGGCCACCAATGTTTTCAAACTTGGCATACAGGGTGTAGGTATCACCGTCGGTTACCACCGTCTGATTAGCTACCTTTAACGCCAGCAGTAACAAGGCTGCGATAGTCATTAAGACAAACACACCTACCATTAATTCCGTTTTATAACGATTCATCGTACCCAGCCCCCTTATTCAATACCAAACATCAGGGCGGTGAGCACGAAGTCCAACCCTAATACTGCCAATGACGAAAACACCACGGTTTGTGTGGTTGCCTGACTGATACCTTCTGAGGTTGGTATCGAATCATATCCTTTAAATATGGCAATCCAGGTCACAACCAGGGCAAATACGAGGCTTTTTATCACCCCATTTATGACATCTTTGTCCCAATCGACGGTTGCCTGCATAATTGACCAGTAACTACCGGCATCAACGCCCAGCCAGTCAACGCCAACCAAATGACCGCCAAGTATACCTACTGCAGAAAAAATGAGTGCCAGCATAGGCATGGCTATCATGCCCGCCCAAAAACGGGGCGCGACCACACGGCGCAGCGGATCCACCGCCATCATTTCTAAACTGCTCAATTGTTCAGTGGCCTTCATTAAGCCAATTTCGGCGGTCAGCGCCGAGCCAGCACGCCCTGCAAATAACAGGGCGGTTACCACCGGCCCTAATTCACGCAGTAGCGACAGCGCCACCATGGGGCCCAGACTGCCTTCAGCTCCGTAGTCGGTGAGAATGGTGTAGCCCTGCAAAGCCATAACCATGCCGATAAACAGGCCTGACACAATAATAATCGCCAGTGACTGTACACCCACCACATACAGCTGGCGGATGGTAAGCGGTATATTCTTCAGGCTGGGCGCAGCAAACAGCGCGCCAAACAGCATTAAACCAGCCCGGCCAGATGCAGCTACCCGTTCCAGAGTGTGGCGACCGGTTTGTTGTATCCAGTTCAATCGCTTTCTCCCAAAAATGCTGCGCGTAAATCGTCTGCCGGGTAATGAAACGGTACCGGACCATCAGCCTTGCCCTGCAGAAACTGTTGTACCAACTCTGAATCACTGCCTTTGATTTGCTCGGCGGTGCCTTCTCCTATCACCCGCTGGTCGGCGAGAATATAAATATAATCGGCGATTGTCAGTACCTCGGTAACATCGTGGGTTACCACAATACTGGTGAGGTTGAGAGCATCGTTAAGCTCGCGGATCAGCTTTACCAGCACACCCATGGAAATCGGGTCCTGGCCGGCAAATGGCTCATCGTACATAATTAAATCCGGATCCAGCGCGATAGCCCTGGCCAGCGCTGCCCGTCGGGCCATACCGCCGGATAGTTCACTGGGCATCATCTGCGCTGCACCACGCAGCCCTACAGCCTGTAGCTTAAGCGCAACGATAGTGGCGATGATCGATTCTGATAATTTAGTGTGCTCGCGCAGCGGAAAAGCGACGTTATCAAACACTGTCATGTCGGTGAACAATGCGCCACTCTGGAACAGCATGCTCATACGACGACGATTATGATAAAGCGCTTTGCGGCTCATTGCCGGGATGGACTCACCGTCAAAGGTAATGTCACCACCGTCAGGTATGAGTTGTCCGCCTATCAGCTTAAGCAACGTGGTTTTACCTATTCCACTCGGCCCCATCACAGCAGTGATTTTGCCTTTGGGCACACGCAGAGAAATGCCGTCATAAATAACGCGCTCCCCACGGGAAAAGGTCATATTTTTTACGTCGACTAAATAGTCCATGTTACTTTGCATTTCCTGTGCAGGCCTTAGCCCTGAAGTCCGGTTACACTACCCGACCTCGGTTTATCTTTTCCGCGTTCATTGTATGTCGGTTTGCTTATTCTGCCTAAACCGAAAAAGTTACAACTTGTATCACGAAGCCACTGCAGGATATAGCCCACCAGCGAAGTATATTAGATTTTCATTATCCGCTTATTCGCACGGAATTTCCGTTTTATTTAACGAATAACTTTGTTCTATGCTGTAGAATCGATACTGAATATTCGCTGAAGCTGCTACCGATTACTGTGCAAAGGATTCTACCATAGTATAAGCCGATTACATACATTCATGTAGGTATATTTAATAACCAGTTATGCCCAGCGCTTAATTCGGCGTTTTATCAGTTACTTGCCAACTACTATTAACTATAATTACGGCTAACTCTGTGACACTCTACACAAGCATACGTTCCATGACGATGCGACTTCCGCATAAAAAATCTCCCTCTTTTGCCATTAAAACGCCCCGCAAGCTTATAAAGTTCACCTGGTAGATATCGCCCCGCCTTTAATAAGACCGTGTTTACGCGTTTTTCTGTCAGGCTAAACATAGGAATAAGCGCATTTTTTTGCGAGAATACAACTTTCGATGGAAGCAGGTTTTGTTGTGATACTTCAGGTAGCTATTTTTCTGGCCGGACTCGCGGTATTAAGCTGGAGTGCCGACAAATTTGTTTACGGCGCTTCTGCTCTGGCCAAAAACATCGGCATATCTCCCATGATGATTGGTCTGACAATTGTGGCCATGGGTTCGTCTGCACCAGAAATTGTGGTCTCAGCGGTGGCGTCTATCAACGGTAATCCAAACACCGCAGTCGGTAATGCGCTGGGTTCAAACATCACAAATATTGGCCTGGTGCTTGGTATTACTGCCCTCATCAAGCCCTTGCTGGTATCGTCGACAACCCTTAAACGGGAGTTCCCATTGCTGCTGGTAATCAACCTGATTGCCGTTTACTTCCTGTATGACGGCGAATTATCCTCACAGGAAGGCATCATTCTTATTCTGCTGTTTATCTTCGTGTTAGCCGGGATGGCGTGGATTTCTTTGCTGGTCGATAAGGGCGATCCACTGATGAATGAAACCAGCGATGAAATTCCCGAAGCAGTGGAAACCTCACATGCTGTACTCTGGATAGGTATGGGATTAGTGCTGTTGCCGGTGAGCGCCCAGTTTATGGTAGACTCCGCCGTGCATATCGCCAGGTACTTTGGCATGAGCGATTTGGTGATCGGGTTAACCATAATAGCTCTGGGCACCAGTTTGCCGGAACTGGCGGCCAGTGTAGCCGGAGTGCTGAAAGGCGAAGACGACCTCGCCCTGGGTAACGTCATCGGCTCGAACATCTTTAATTTGCTGGCGGTACTCGGTATGCCTGGGCTCATTGCGCCGGGTATACTTGACGAAAATGCCGCACATCGGGACGCACTGGTGATGCTGGGACTGACCCTGCTATTATTAGTGTTTAGTTTTAATTTCCGTGGGACACGACGAATCAACCGTGTCGAGGCGGCCCTGCTAGCAGGCTGCTACCTGGGTTATCAGTTTTGGTTATTTGCCTAATGACTTCACAACAATCTTCCTTTATTGAATCGGCCAGGCGCGTTGTCGCAATCGAACAAGCCGCCATTGCCGCGCTGTGCGAACGTTTTGATGGGCGCTTTGTGAAAGCCTGCGAAATACTCAAAGACTGTCAGGGCAAGGTGGTCGTCTGTGGCATGGGTAAATCAGGTCATGTAGGTAATAAAATTGCCGCCACCCTTGCCAGTACCGGTACACCGGCATTTTTTATGCACCCGGGCGAAGCCAATCACGGCGATTTGGGCATGCTGGGCGCTAACGATGTGCTGCTAGCCATTTCTAACTCAGGCGAAACCGGTGAGCTACTCAACCTGCTGCCCGTAGTAAAACGCCTGAATGTGCCAGTGATAGCCATGACCAACCGCGCCGACAGTACCCTGGGCAAACATGCAGACGTAGTACTCGACATTGGCGTAGAGCAGGAAGCCTGTTCGCTGGGCCTGGCGCCTACCACCAGCACCACCGTGACGCTGGTAATGGGCGATGCCCTGGCGGTGGCCCTGCTGGACGCCAATGGATTTACCTCCGATGATTTTGCCTTATCGCACCCAGGCGGCAGTCTCGGCCGTAAACTGTTACTCACTGTTGCAGATATTATGCTGACCGGTGATGAAATTCCGCTGGTCCCTGAACAAGCAACGGTGTCTGAAGCATTGCTGGAAATCTCCCGCAAGGGTCTGGGACTAACCGGTATTACCGATACGCAGCGCAACCTGCTTGGCGTATTTACCGACGGCGATTTACGCCGCCTGCTGGATGCCCGGGTGGATATTCATACTACCCGCGTAGAAGAAGTGATGACCCGTGGCTGTAAAACGTCCCGCGGTGAAGACCTCGCCGTTGAGGCACTTAACTTAATGGAACAATACAAAATCAGCGCCCTGTTAGTGGTGGATGAAAACAACCAGCCAGTAGGTGCGTTTAACATGCACATGCTGTTAAAAGCCGGAGTACTGTAATGAGCATGGTTAAAACCCTGTATACTGAACTTCCTCATGCGTTTTATCAGCAACTGCAACAGATTAAGCTGCTGGTTTGCGATGTGGATGGTGTATTCTCAGATGGACGCATTTATCTGGGCAATCAGGGCGAAGAATTAAAAGCTTTTCATACCCGCGATGGTTATGGCGTTAAAGCGCTGGTTAATGCCGGCATTGAAGTGGCAGTAATTACCGGCCGGCGTTCAGCTATCGTTAAGGACCGTATGACATCATTAAAGGTGTCGCACATAATCCAGGGTGAAGAAAACAAGGCCGACGCGCTGGCTGAGTTAATTGCTTCACTGGGGCTTAGCCGGGAACAGGTGGCCGCGATTGGTGATGATATGCCGGATACCGGTATGTATACCCACAGCGCAGTTAATATTGCGGTGAAGGATGCCCACCCACAGGTGATTGCGCAGGCAAACTGGGTAACCACCCTGCCAGGCGGCTTTGGTGCGGTAAGAGAAGTGTGTGACACCCTGCTGCAGGCCAACGATAAGTTACAAGGTATTTTAGGAGCCAGTGTATGAGTAAAGTAGGCCTGAGCATTGCCTGCCTGTTTATTCTGGCCACACTGCTTTACCTGCCCGGGTTTCTGGCAGAAGAACCGCTTATCCCCCCGGATCAGGATGTATTGGCCATTACACCCAGTTATAAAGCCCGTAACCTGACCACCACCTTATATAACGAACAGGGTCAGCGCGTGCATGAAGTATTTTCATCTACCATGGAAAACTACGAGCAGCTGGGCTTTGTGTTGTTTTTAGCGCCGCAGTACACCATTTACCAGGAGTCTGGCGAGCCACCCTGGCAGGTAGTCGCCGACGAAGGGACGTTGTATGATAACAATATGATACAACTGGAAAATAACGTAGTGATTGTGAGTAAGGACCAGGCTGACTTTGTACAGCGGGTAACCACAGACTACCTTGAGATAGATTTGGACCAACAAACCATGGTTTCCGACGCCAGGGTGGAAATTTCGGGGCCTGATTTCCTGATATTTAGTAACGGACTTCGCGCCAACCTATTGAATAAAACTTATGAGTTGAATCAACATGTGCAAACGACTTATTCCCCTGCTAACTAGCCTGTCGCTGACGCTCTCGCCGGCGGTGGTCATGGCAGCCAAGTCTGATTTCAAAAAAGACATCGAGGTGTTTTCCGAGTCACAGTTCCTCGACGGTAAGAATAAAAAGTCTATCCTGATTGATAATGTACAGGTTACCCAGGGCTCGCTCAGCATTAAGGCCGACCGGGTAGAAGTAGAAGCTGGCGGCGGCAAGGGCAAGGAAATATTTATTGCTACTGGCAAACCTGCTGTATACAGCCAGACTCTGGACGATGGCCGGGTTGTGGAAGCCCGTGCATTTGAGATCCGTTATGAAGTGGCGAATCGCACTATTTCGCTGGCCGGTGATGCCGAATTGAATCAGAATACCAGTGTAGTAAAAGGTGAAACCATCGTTTACGACATGGAAAAAGAGCAACTAAAAGCTACCGGTGACGGCAGCGGCAGTGAAGATGGCCGGGTGCGTACCGTGTTTAGTCTGGAAGATATTGAAGCCGTGCGCGACGAAAGCAAGGCCAGTGATAGCACAGACGACCAACAGGATAATGACAACGAATGACCACCCTGACCGCCACCCACTTAGCTAAGTCGTATAAGTCCCGGCAGGTAGTAAGGGATGTTAGCGTTGAGGTATCTGCCGGCCAGATTGTTGGCCTGTTAGGCCCCAATGGTGCAGGTAAAACCACCACTTTTTACATGATTGTAGGCCTGGTGGCACTGGATAAGGGCGATATTCGCATCGACGAGATGGATCTGACCCGCCAGCCCATGCACGAACGTGCCCGCAACGGAATTGGTTATCTACCCCAGGAAGCCTCTATTTTCAGAAAGTTAACGGTTTTTGACAATATCATGGCAATATTGCAGACACGCAAAGACCTTTCTTCTGCCGAACAGCAAAATGAAGCCGATGCGCTACTTGATGAATTCAATATCAACCATATACGTAATAGTACAGGGATGAGTTTGTCGGGGGGAGAGCGGCGTCGGGTAGAAATTGCCAGGGCACTGGCGGCGAATCCAAAATTTATTTTGCTCGATGAACCCTTTGCGGGAGTTGACCCAATTTCGGTTAATGATATAAAGAAGATCATACAGCATCTTCGTGACCGTGGAATTGGTATCCTGATTACCGACCACAACGTCCGGGAAACCCTCGACGTATGCGAGAAAGCCTACATTGTGAGTCAGGGGGAATTAATCGCCCAGGGCACCGCCGAACAGGTTTTAAGTAATCAAAAGGTCAAGGATGTATACCTGGGTGAGCAATTCAGGCTATAGTTAGATGCATATAGACAACAAATTTTGTCCCGATCAATAATAAGCAAGGCGTTAAGAACAGAAGTAGATGAAACCATCTTTACAGCTCAAATTTAGTCAACAACTTACTATGACGCCACAATTGCAGCAGGCGATTAAACTGCTGCAACTATCTACTCTGGATTTACAACAGGAAATCCAGGAAGCGCTCGATTCAAATCCGTTATTGGAAGTTGATGACAACAGCGACAACGATACGGTTGAGAAAAGTAAACTCGATGCGGAAGCGGATGCCGCAGCAACCGCCAGCACCGAGACCAGCATGGACACCAATGAGGCCCTAGAAAAGAACGAGTTGCCCGACGAATTACCCATCGACAGCACCTGGGATGAATATTATTCGGCCTCCTCAGCGCCAGCGCCAGGCCCTGCTTCCAACGACGATGAGAATGTTTTTCAGGGTGAAACCACCGACAATATTCAGGACCACCTGCTCTGGCAAATGCGCCTCACGCCCTTCAGCGATGTAGACCGTGCCATTGCGATTGCCATTATTGATTCGATTGACGAATCAGGATATTTAACCGTAACAGTTGAAGATATCCTGCAGAGCGTCAATACTGAAGATATGGAAGAACCGGTTGAAGTGGACGAAATTGAATGCGTACTGAAACGGATCCAAATGTTCGACCCGATTGGTTCAGGCTCACGTACCCCGCAGGAGTGTCTACTGGTCCAGTTAAAACAATTTGCTCCCGACACGCCATGGCTCAAGGAAGCAAAAACCCTGATTGAAGACTATGCCGACCTGCTGGGCAGCAAGGACTATCGCACCTTAATGCGTAAATCACGCCTGAAGGAAGATGATTTGCGTGAGGCAATGCGCTTACTGCAAACCCTTAATCCGCGTCCGGGCAGTGCATTAATTACTCAGGAACCCGAGTACGTTATTCCCGACGTATCGGTCACCAAGAAAAAAGGCCGTTGGGTGGTTGAACTCAATCCCGACAGCCTGCCAAAACTGAGCGTAAATCAGCAGTACGCTGCCATGAGCCGTCAGGCCCGCAACAGTTCAGATTCCCAGTTTATTCGCTCGCATATGCAGGAAGCCAAGTGGTTTATCAAGAGCCTGGAGTCGCGTAACGAAACCTTGCTCAAGGTTGCTAACTGCATTGTGCAGCAGCAAATGGGCTTTTTCGAACACGGCCCGGAAATGATGAAGCCTATGGTCCTCAATGACGTAGCCGAAATGGTTGATATGCATGAATCTACCATTTCGCGGGTAACCACTCAAAAATACATGCACACCCCCCGCGGTATTTTTGAACTGAAGTATTTCTTCTCCAGCCACGTAGCCACCGAGTCGGGCGGAGAATGTTCATCTACTGCCATCCGCGCTCTGATTAAAAAACTGGTTGCCGCCGAGAAGCCCAGTAAACCACTAAGCGACAGCAAAATTGCTCAATTGTTGGCCGAACAAGGTATAAAAGTTGCCCGGCGGACAATAGCAAAATACCGGGAATCCTTGTCGATTCCACCGTCTAACCAACGCAAGAGCCTTATTTAGGCCGAAATATAAGGAAGACGAACTATGCAAATAAATCTTACAGGTCATCACATCGAGATAACCGATTCTTTGCGTAATTATGTTGATACCAAGTTTAGTAAACTGGAGCGCCACTTTGATCACATATCCAATGTGCATGTGATCCTCAACGTGGAAAAGCTTGCTCAAAAAGCCGAAGCCACGATGCATTTGAGTGGCGCGGAAGTATTTGCCTCGTCAGAAAATCAAGATATGTATGCCGCGATAGACAGTATGGTCGACAAACTGGATCGCCAGGTAATTAAGCATAAGGAAAAGCTCAAAAAGCACTAGGCCCAATTTAACCTTATGAATATTCAAGCCTTAGTTAGCCTGGATCGCACTGAATGTGCGGTCCAGTGCAACAGTAAAAAACGAATTTTAGAAATCATCAGCGATATTGCTGCCGAAACCAACGCCGAAATTCAAAAAGAAGACGCGCTTAACGCCCTGCTCAGTCGCGAAAAAATGGGCAGCACCGGCATTGGTAATGGCATAGCGTTACCGCATGGCAGACTGGCTAATCTTTCCAATGTAACAGCCGTGGTAGTAACCACCAACCCAGCCATTGCCTTTGACGCCATTGATGATAAACCGGTTGATATCTTTTTTGCCATTCTGGTACCAGAAAACCAGACCGAGGGGCATTTGCAGACCCTCGCCACGATTGCCGGCAAGTTAAGCCAGAAAAGCATTGTAAAAACCATCCGTAACGCCGAATCGAAGGAACAGGTTATCGCCGCACTATGCGACGAGGCTGCACAGTAGTCCGGCAGGGAGTCTGACAAACCATGAAACTCATTATTATCAGCGGGCGCTCCGGCTCCGGCAAATCCGTTGCGCTAAGGGCCCTGGAAGATTTGGGCTACTACTGCGTTGATAACATTCCGGTAAACCTGCTCCCTACCCTCACCCATACCGTGGTCGACGAATACGATCAGGTAGCCGTGAGTATCGACGTGCGTAACCTGCCAAAGGATCCCGATGAACTGGTGGAAATCCTTGATTACCTACCTTCATCCTGGTCTATGACCATCGTCTACCTTGATGCCAGCGATGACATGCTGGTGAAGCGTTTTAGTGAAACCCGCCGCCTGCACCCACTGGCCAAGTTGAATAAATCCCTGGCCGATGCCATTCTGGCAGAAAAAGAACTGCTAGCGCCTATTGTGGAGCGTGCTGACCTGTATATCGACACCGACCGCTTATCGATTCATCAGCTGGCTGAGCTTATCCGGGAGCGAATTCTGGGTAAGAAAAGCTCCAGACTGGTACTGGTATTTGAATCCTTTGGCTTTAAGCACGGCATCCCCAAAGACGCAGATTACGTGTTTGATGTGCGCTTTTTACCTAACCCGCACTGGGAACCTGATTTGAAGCATTTAACCGGGCTGGATTCACCGGTTGAGGCCTTTCTGGGCTCTCAACCCATTGTTACCAAGTTTATCTGGCAAATACAAAACCTGCTGGATACCTGGATGCCGCACCTGGAACGGAATAATCGCAGCTATGTAACCATTGCTATAGGCTGTACCGGAGGCCAGCACCGCTCGGTGTTTGTAGCCCAGTCACTGGCCAAAATATACAGCGATAAGCATCCGGATGTGCAAATCCGTCACCGGGAGTTAAACCGATAATGCGCGTAGAAAGAACTCTTACCATCGTTAATAAGCTTGGCCTGCATGCCCGCGCAGCCACACAGTTAGTACAACTGGCTAATCAGTTTGATGCCGAAATCACCCTTAAAAAAGGGGATAAAGAAGCTAATGCCAACAGCGTGCTGGGTTTAATGCTGATGGAAAGTCATCAGGGCGAACAGGTTGATGTGATCAGCGAAGGCCCGGATGCCGAAGCCGCCATGGCAGCAGTGGAAACATTGATTGTTGGCCGTTTTAACGAAGACGAGTAGCACGCACAGATAACCTCAGCGAAGCGGTTATCTGTGGTTTGTTTAATTACGGATGGCAAAGTCTGGTCATTTAATTTCAGTTGCAACCTGCCGATTTGTTTCACCTAAAATCCAAATCGAAACTCCACTCTCACATGGCGATTATCCGCTGAATCCGTGTCGAAGTGGCTGGGTGAAGGCGCATTGCCATCCCTAATCCATACAGGCCAGCCTTTGAATGTTACCGACTTCCCCGGGCCGGGAGAGATTTGGTACTCTGCAACTAAAGCCTGTTTATTGTGACTGACCACAGGATTAAAGTAATCACACGCTAGCTGATTTGGTTCTGCGAGCATGGCCAAATCGATGCTATTTGGATTGCAGACTGGCAAAGCAAAAATTGTATTTTGCACTTCATTTAGGCCTTTCGCCTGAATGCCAATGCTATATTGACTGAAACTGACATCATGTGTGTTTTGTGAGGTGAGGTAGTCGCTAATCCCATTGATAGTCGATGCAGCGACAGACGAAGTCATCAGGATAGTCAGTGTCGTTAAGGTTGGCACGAATCGCGTTATTATCATATCGAACTCCTTCTGTTTGACCTCATTAAGTATAGCTAGTAACAATGAAAAGAGCCCTACAGCAACATTAACAGAACATTAAAAGCAGAGACCTGGCAGGCTTCAGTGCGCCTTATGAGATAAATTTCTAATGCGATACGCAGCACTAAGACAATATATTCGCGCCCTGCTCCGGCGCCCTGGCTTCTTCTGCCTGGCGGCGGATATCATCATTTTCACTGGAGACGTCATCATGAGCGGCCTGGCTTTTCTTGGGGGCGGATGCGGGTTTGCTGGCCGGGCTTTGTTTAACCGGCTCTTTGTTATCGCTGACCTGCTCCTGATTATTCACCATTGTTACCGGCACGCCCTGTGGGAAAATCACTTCACGGGCGTCATCCGGCATGCTGATACCCTGAGCGGTAAACAGTTCCACCAGGTCGCGCATTAATACCGACGCCATTTTAATTACGCTGGTACTTTCTACATTGATCCAGAAATACACTTTGAGATTTACCGTCGCCGAGCCGAGCTCATCAACCAACACTAACGGCTCAGGCTCTTTTAGTACGTTAGGGTGCTCACCAATTAGCTGTAACGCTAACCGCTGAGCCTGCTGACAGTCGGCATCGTAACCAATACCTAAGGTAAACTGGCCACGCATTTTAGGGTTTGCGGTGAGATTCTTGATGGTTCCTTTGTAAATCACGGCGTTGGGTATCTGAATATGATTGCCATCGAAATCCACCAGCGTAGTGGCCCGTGTTGTGACTTTCTGAACCACCCCGGTATAACTATTTATTTGCACCACGTCATCAATACGGAACGGGCGCTGCACCGTTAATAGCAAACTGGCTATCATATTTTCTGCGATATCCCGAAAGGCAAACCCCAGAATAAGCCCCAGTACACCGGTTCCGCTCATTATTGCCACGGCAAACTCGGAAAGGCCGGAGAGCTTTAAAAAGATATACAGTGCCAGCAGAATAAGAATCAGACTCACCGCGCGCTGGCTGACCGAACGCAATAGCGGACTGGAAGAAAGGTAACGAACAGGTCTTATCAATGCTTGTGAAACTCGTCCGGCGAGCCACAAGGTCAGCATCAATATCAACACCCCTAATGCAATAGCTGGCAGCTTTACGATAAAAGCCTGCCAGTATGCATTTAGCGAGCTAACCAGTTCACTGGTGGAGGATTCCATTAACTTATTCCCTTACGCTGTTTCCATTAATTAATAATAGCTTTTTCCCTGAATAGATCAGAAATGCCAGGGCCGCCCCTGGCATCACTCAGTTCATTACGTGGTTACTCCGATATTTTACCGTTTAAAGAGCCGTATCCCGAGCTTCGCCCCCATCAACACAGCCCCACCGGTAAGCGCCCCTATCCATGCCGCGTGGATAGGTACAAAAATAAGGGCCAACGCAGACGTTGAAGATGTGTGGGCCGGGGTATAAAGTGAATGCTGCATACCCCAGTAGCCAGAAAAGTGGATTGCCGCAATCGCTAACAGCGCGAACCAAAGAGCGAGCTTGCCTGGCACGGAACGTTTCAGACTGGTAGTTAGTCCCACCAGAAGCAAAGCGCCGTAGGGAATAACTCTGAATCCGGCAGCAAACAGCAGGCTGTCGACAGTTAAATACCGCGTCACCTCAGAAAACCCTTCTGCCACACCGAAGTCGCCAACAGATATAGCCAATACCCAGTCCACCAGTATTTCATTAATAACAACAAAGGCCGCTATTAACGCTATCCAAAAACTTTTACTCATCACTGAATCCTTGTTTAGTTTATCGCCTGAACGTCAATAGCGAATAAGTCGCCAACAGGGCGACTTATTCTGCCTCGGCAGAAAAAGTGGCTGCCTGGCTCGTGGTTGATTGAATAGTAGCCGTATCCGTTTCGGCTTCAGCACAATCCCGCACGTTTTTTTGCACGGTGATAGCGGCAAACATGCTTAATACAAAGGCCATCCCGAAAAAGCCCTTCTCACTGAGTGCCAGTTCCGCGTTATATAGCCCCACAATTAACAGCGCGATAGCGGCTACAGTTGCTACGCCGCAAGCAATAAAGTAGGCACGGGTCACTTCGATTCCGGCCATTTTATCACGAATGGTTTTCTGTAAAGACACCACCGCAAAAAGTCCCAGTAGCATTACGGTCAGGTAATAGCCTTTTTCATTAAGCTGCATGTAAGCGTTAAATAAGCCAATCAGGTAACTGGCAACCCCAATGACAAGCGCCGCCACGGCAGCAATCCGAAAAGCCCTGGTGGGGGTATTTGTCAGCGTCTGAGCAGAGATGTTCATATTGATATCCTCGGTTAAATAGCTTGGGTACGGCCGTTGGCATAAAGCACCACGGCATGTTGAGACAAGTTAAACTGCGCTAAGTAGTGGCCAATAGTGGTAAAGGTAGCTGTGCGAACCCGCCCTTTGTGATCAGAAGTGGTTACCCCATCTGTTACCATACTGCCCAGGGCCAGTTTTAGCGGGCTGATATGCACTCGCTGAGGATTAAAGTAAGCGGCATTATTGGCTTTAATTCGCTTTTTATCCTCGGTCTGGTACATGGCCGCCTGCAGCATATCCAGGGTGAACTCCGTGCAGTTTTGCCTTTCACTATTAAAAGGATTGGCCACTACCGAATAACGGGGGTTGTGCAAAACCAGATGCTTTTGTTCACTGATTAGTGCAATGAGCCGTTCCTGCACCGCCGGGGTTGGTATTACGATACCGGCTTTAAGCGTTTGTGCGCCCCAGAAAAAATCCACCGGGTAATCAATAACAATGTCGCTGCGGCCCGGGTCGTCTGCGCGCTGATAAAGATTATGAATGGCGTAACCGTATTCTGTACTCCCGTCATCCAGGGTAATGGCAGAGTAAACCGCCACCGCCGTATGGGTAAAATGAATGCCTTTGGGCAGCTCTTTTTCCGGGCGGCCGACCCGGCCGATAATAAAGGCATGGGCTTGGTGCTCTGCCGCATACTGCTCGACCTGCTTGGCAAAGTCGATGATCTGCTCTGGTTGAAATACCGATTTCGACGGGGCCTGACTGCCGGCCTGTGCGCCGGCAGTCAGTAAAATCAATAGTGCTGCTATAATGACTCGCATAGTCTGTTCCTTGTCGGATTAACCCTGAGGGTGAACCCTGAGGGTAAACCCTTAGTGTTTTACCGTTTGTTCAACTACGACTTCTGAAGGCGGTGGATCGCGAGTGATCACGCGGGTAGTAATAGTGAGAGGTTTTGTGTTTTGCTGATGTTTGGCATGAAGGGCTTTAACCGACTGGTGGGTTGAGTCGGCGACGGCCACCACACTCATGCCAGTAACAATCACCGGTGCTGCGACTACGGCACTGGCTACCGAAGCCGTTGAAGCAGCACCTTCCACACTGGCCAGTACACTGTGTTTACTGGCCTGACCGCTGTGATCAACGGAGTCCGCCGCTATAGCCCCCTGGCTAATAACAACACTGGTAAGTAACGCAATAACTAATTTCTTCATGGTCATAATCCTTCATTGGTTGGTTCCCCTTCAAGCTAATCCTCGGTAGAAAATAAGTAAACTCAATTAAAATTTGTAGTATATTCCTACACCAAAGGTATCGGATTTTAATACTATGAGTCAGATTAAGCAGGTAACACAGCGTTTAAAGCAATTACTCAAGGAACAGGGAATGACCTATAAATCCCTGTCTGAACAGCTGCAACTAAGTGAAGCGAGTATAAAACGCTGCTTTTCCCAACAGAGTTTTACCCTGGAGCGCCTGGAGCAGGTTTGTGAGGCGTTAGGGTTAACCCTGAGCGATGTGTTTATTCAGGTTGCCCAGACTCAGCCTCGGGTTTCCCAGCTATCTGAGGCGCAGGAGCGCGAACTGCTTGAGAATCCACGCTTGCTGCTGGCCGCGGTGTGCGTGCGCGATGGCTGGCAATTTAACGAGATCATTGATTACTACGCTATCAGCGAGCCCGAAGCCGTGCGCCTGATGGTAAAACTGGATCGTCTGAAATTGATTGAGTTTCTGCCCGGTAATCGCTACCGCCTGTTGATTGCGCAGGATTTTCGCTGGATCCCGGGCGGCCCCCTGGAAAGGTTTATGGAGCAGGAAGTGATGGTAAAATTTATGGCGCCGAAAAAAAACGAACCCTGGGCTTTTCGTTTTTACCTGCGTGGGCGCTATTCGGCGAGTTCGGTGGAAATTATCCAGCGCCGGCTCAATCAGTTAACCCGGGAAGCGGCCGAACTCAATGAAGAAGATGCCCGCTTACCGATCAGTGAACGCACACATATGGGCTTGCTCATGGCCATGCGCCCCTGGGAGCCATCATTATTTGAAGCAATGCGCCGGGAGTAATACCAGCCTGGCCTACCCGGGCTGGCCAGCATTTTTCTCAATCATCAGTGCCACAATCTCATTGCGGTAGCCATCCGTGGTCTTATATTCCCGATAACCTTTTGAGACGGCAAAACCAACCACGTACTGCTGCCCATCGAGAGTATAAATACCCGCTCCCTGTTCACCGCTACGATAACGAACAATATCTTGAGGAAGCGTCAGTTGACAGCCCGCCTGCCAGGGCGCATTGCTGCTGGCGGAGACTACCTTACCGCTGCGCTCTACAAAAATCCCCATCCGTTTTGAATCTCTGCTATTGAGCACATCGTCCAGCATCTGCCGAAACTCGGGTTCACTGTCGAACACCAAACCTATCCCCCCAACGACACGGTTATCACTGCGAATTGCGGCATTATAAATATACGTGGGTCGCTGCTGGTAATAATCACAAGGGTGAAATGACGACACACAGTATTGCTGCGTGTCCGTCAGGGCCATAACGCTTTGCCAACGACTGTGCTCTGTTGCCTGGGTTTCTTGCCATGCTTTGAAGCCGGGATTTGATACTGCAATGATCCTACCGCTTTTATCAAACACGTAGATCCCCTGATACACCGTATATAAATCGTTGATGTAAGCTAAGGTATCACTTATGGATTGGCCTGCCTGCGGCGAAAAATCAGGTGCAGACAGCACCTGTGTAAAAGTGTCCGTTAATGCCCACCAGCGGCAATCATTGGCCCGCTCGTATAAATTTCGGTCCATAATATCAATCGCCAAAGCTGCCTGAGCGCTCAGTGCATTGTAGTGGGTAGTTAATGCAGTACTCATCAGCTGGCTCACGGAGCGACTGAAAATGCCCTGCATCTGACGGCCAATCTGACGAATTTCTTCCAGTATCGGAATAAACTCATCCGCATCGGTGCGGGCCGCCGCGATACGGCCATTGAGCACCACCAGATCGAGATCATCCGTAACCACCCGGGAACGATGTTGAATATTGCTGAGCGTGGCAGAAAATCCCTGCCAACGGGTAACGTCCTGCTCAGCCGCTGCTGTGTCTGTCTGCTCTCCTTGTTCCGCAGGTTGTGTAAAAGGCATTAACACACATCCCTGCCAGGATAACCCTGTATATCCCTGATAACCCCGGGTTGGTGCCACGGTGCAAAAATATTGCTGGTTGTTAAGCGTAATTAACGAGCCCTGACCATTCGTTGCTACCTGCTCACCCCGCCCTAATACCGACTGATCACTGCACACCAGAACCTTACCACGAGCATCCAGTAACGCCATCAGCAGTCCGCTGCCATCATCCAGGTCAGCAAACAGCGAAGTCATTTCATCTTCCAGTTTAAAGCTTAAACACAGCACTCCAAGCAGTTCGTTGCTATGCGGATCCCTGACCGGCGCGAGAAACAAAGAAGCAACCGTTTTATGCGGACACAGTGCAGAATAACGGCAAATCTCCACGTAGTCTTTACCACTGCTTACCAGCTCCTTGATTACCGGATCCGTGCCTAATTGCCCGGCCACCGCGCTATTCATACGGGCTCTTACGCGGCCCTGCGGGTCGAGTAATATCACATCGTCGTACACGGAATATTTTGCTGCGTATTCCTGCATATGCTGCACGATGTTTTGAGTATCAGTTGCGGTTTGGCTATCGGTGATGTTGTGCTGCGCTTTCAAAAAATTGACAAACCGGGTATCGGTGGCCAGAAAGCCCACATCGGCGGTGCGTTCAAACAAATTACGGTTGGGAATATCAATCAGCGTCTGGGCCAAAGAGCGGTGCTTGCGCCCCACCTGTTGTAGCTGCTCAGCCAGTAGATTTTCAATCAGCAATTCCTGTAGGTCGGCAAATTCCCCCTTAGTATCCAGCATGTTAGCTAACAAACTCTGAGGCACATTCAAACTGTTAATTTTGCCAACCAGAGCTACTTTATCCCACCAACGATTGAGGTTTGTCAGGTTAGTCTGATGTTTTATGACAGAAGGAAAGACTACTGCCAGCGCATTGTTATTTCTGGTATTTAAAATTTCCACGGCGCCGCACCTAATACTTTAGTATAAGTTATTGTTTTAAATGGGTTATTAATATTCTTTATAACAGATGGTAAAATAAAATATCGTATAATTTATGTTAACAACCATAACCTTTAGCTATAGAAGTCACGCTAAAACCTGTTGTATAGAATAAAAAAGCGCCAGTTAACGTTTTAATCCATGACAGAAATCAGCCTCTGAGTTACCCTTACAGACATAGCGATATACTTAAGGATTACGGGTGGCAGAAGCGATTGAAGCGAACTATGCGCGAGGGCAATTACGTGCCATCAATCAGGCGCTGTCTGAGGGTCGCTTTGTTTCTGTGCGCAAGCAGCTGCACGAGATGCCCCCCAGCGATGTCGCGCTGATTCTTGAGTCCAGCCCTACCAAAACCCGTGATGATTTATGGGAATTACTCGACAGTGATTTTCATGGCGATGTCATCGAAGAGCTTTCCGAGGAAGTCCGTAACGGTATTATTGCCAAAATGATGCCCGCCAAGGTGGTCGATGCTCTCGAAGACATGGACACCGACGACCTCGCCGAAACCTTGTCGAGTCTGCCTGAAGAAGTGCTGCAGGATGTGCTGCAGTCCATGGATGCCCAGGACCGCCACCGCGCAGAACAAGCGATGTCCTACGGTGAAGAAACCGCTGGTTTCATCATGAACACCGACACCATTACGCTGCGCCCGGAAGTCTCCATTGATGTGGTACTGCGGTATCTGCGCCTGAAAGGTGAGCTGCCGGAAAATACCGATACGTTTTACGTGGTCAGCCGCACCGATAATCTGGTGGGTATTGTGCCCGTAGCACGGCTTCTCACAACCGATCCGGAAGCCAAAGTATCGGATGTCATGGACGAAGAGCCAGAAGCTATTCCCGTGAATATGCCCGATGACGAAGTCGCCAGCATGTTTGAACGGTATAACTGGCTTTCGGCACCGGTGGTGGACGATAAACACCGTCTGGTCGGCCGGATCACCATTGATGACGTGGTGGATATTATTCGTGAAGACGCCGAACACTCCATGATGAGTATGGCCGGTCTGGATGATGAAGAAGATACCTTTGCCCCGGTCTGGCAAAGTACCCGCAGACGCTCTGTCTGGCTTGGCGTTAACCTGCTTACCGCCCTGATGGCCGCTGCGGTAAGCGATTTATTTGAAGCGACGCTGAGTCAACTGGCAGTGCTGGCCATTCTCAATACTATTGTGCCCAGCATGGGGGGCGTCGCAGGTAACCAAACCCTCACCTTAGTGATCCGCGGTATGGCTCTGGGCCACGTTAATCCGTCTAACTCACGCTGGCTGATCACCAAGGAGTTCGCTATAGGCTTGCTTAATGGTGTTATCTGGGCAGTCCTGATTGCCACCGTAATAGCCGCTTGGAAACAAGACCTTACACTCGGAATTATCATTGCCTTCGCAATGCTGATGAACATGATTGCCGCTGCGCTGTCAGGCGCTACACTACCTATTGTTATGAAAAAGCTGCGCATTGATCCCGCGCTGGCTGGTAGTGTGATTTTGACTACCATCACCGACGTAGTGGGTATCTTTGCCTTTTTGGGCACCGCAACGCTATTTCTGGTGTAGCGGTAACTCGCCACATCTACCCTGACGATGTAACCAACAATCAATAGAGTAGCCTGCCGTTATCACCCGCTGCTGAGTGGTGAGCGGCCATCTTTCAAAGGAGAGAACACATGGAACTGATCCGCTCTTTGAGCATTGCTGTGGCAACCGCCCTCGCGCTGAGTGGCTGTATGACCGCGCAACAAAGCTCTACAGAGGACACCGCCAGTTCGGTAACCCCGGCCGTCCCTGCCACCACTGAAGATCCTTACCTGTGGCTGGAAGAAGTCGAAGGCGACAGAGCACTCAACTGGGTACGTAGCCAGAACCAGCGCACCCTGGCCGACCTTCAGGCTAATCCAGTTTATGCCGACCTGAATGAGCAAGCGCTGGAAGTGGTTAACTCCTCCGAGCGTATTCCCTACGGCACCATCCGTAATGGCTATGTGTACAACTTCTGGCAGGATGCGACTAATGTAAGAGGCCTGTGGCGCCGAACCACACTCGAAAGTTATGCTACCGAATCTCCCCAATGGGAAACTATCCTCGACTTCGACCAACTGGCCGAACGCGAAGATAGAAACTGGGTATATAAAGGCGCCAACTGTTACACCGCCAAGGCAAAAGCCGATTACAAATGCCTGATTAGCTTATCCAATGGCGGCAAAGACGCGGTGGTGATCCGTGAGTTTGACCTTGCTACCAAGCGCTTTGTGGATGACGGCTTTACCCTGCCCGAAGCCAAATCCGGCGTAGCCTGGGTTGACTACAATACACTGCTGGTGGCGACAGACTGGGGCGGTGATGGCACTACCCTAACGCAATCCGGCTACCCCTCTACGGTAAAACGCTGGCAGCGCGGCACACCACTTAGCGAAGCAACACAGCTGTTCAGCGGCAATAAAACTGATGTTGGCGTATTTCCTTACACCCAGGAACGGGATGATGGCACCCGCCTGGAAGGGGTAGTCGTTGCCCCCACTTTCTTTACCCGCGAAAACTATATATTCCCGGCAGGTAAAGATGCTGTGCGTCTTCCGCTGCCAGATAAAGCCGATATCGTGGGTTTGTTTGAAGGACAACTGATATTTACCATCAAACAAGACTGGACCGTGGAAGCCGCTGGCAGTACCACGCATTATTCTACCGGTAGTCTGCTGGCGATGCCTTTCACTGAAGCAGGCGAAATGACCTCTGAAACGGTGCCTGAGGTCATTTTTGAACCTAACGATCGTCAGGCTATCGAAGGTGTCTCGATGACCCGGGGACAGTTACTGATGACTTTAAGCGACAATGTGGTAGGCAAAGTATTTGCCATCACTAAAGCCGGCGATGAATGGCAACGGGAACAACTGGACTTGCCTGCCAATGGCACGCTGTCGGTCTCTTTTGCTGGTAAAGATGAGGCAACGGTACTGATCAATTACGAAGGCTTCCTGACGCCCGATTCGTTAATGAGTTATTCACCGCAAAGCGGCGAAGTGACAACCTTAAAGAGCCTGCCCAGCTGGTTTAACGCTGAGGATCTGGTAGTAGAGCAAAAAGAAGCAAAATCGAAAGACGGCACCATGGTTCCGTTTTTCGTGATCCATAAAAAAGGCATTAAGCACGATGGCAAAACGCCTACTCTGCTGTATGGCTATGGCGGCTTTCAAATTTCTATGCGACCCAGCTACAGTGGCTTAAGGGGCAAACTGTGGTTAGAACGAGGCGGTGCTTTTGTGCTGGCGAATATCCGTGGCGGGGGTGAATTCGGCCCTAAATGGCATCAGGCCGGTCTGAAAACCAAACGTCAGGTGGTTTATGACGACTTTATCGCAGTAGGCGAATGGCTGATTGATCACAAACTGACCTCTCCACAACATCTGGGGATCCAGGGCGGCTCTAACGGTGGTCTGCTAATGGGGGTCATGCTAACTCAACGCCCGGACCTGTGGAATGCGGTGATAGTGCAGGTACCATTGCTCGATATGCTGCGTTTCCACCTGTTGCTGGCCGGCGCCAGCTGGGTGGGAGAATACGGCTCACCAGAAGTGCCCGAAGAGCGCGAATGGCTGGAAAAAATGTCGCCCTACCACAACTTTGATGCCGATGCGGATTACCCGGAACCTTTCTTTGTGACCTCCACCAAGGATGACAGGGTACATCCCGGACACGCCCGTAAGATGGCCAAACTGTTTGAGGCCGCCGGCAAGCCGTTTTTGTACTACGAGAACATTGATGGTGGTCATTCAGCAGCGGCTAACCAGCAAGAAACCGCTAAGCGGGTAGCCCTTGAGTTCACCTATCTGACAGAGAAACTGATGGCTGAAAGCGCAGATTAAGCCTGCTGATTTTCACCAGAAAAGCCCACAAGAAAGCCCGTTACGTTAACGGGCTTTTTTCATTTTACTGGTTCCCCAATCCCTAAGCGGATTGGGATAACTGTAAACAGTCGCTGTTAAATTTATACCCCACACCCCATACGGTTTCGACCAGATGAGCGCCGGCTTTGGTTTTCCCCAGCTTGGCACGCAGGCGGTTTACATGACTGGCCACTGTGTGTTCAAAGCCCCCATAATGATATCCCCAGACTGAGGTTAACAATTGCTCTCTGGAAAATACCTGATCCGGATGACTGGCCAGGAAATGCAGCAACGAGAATTCTTTGGCGGTGAGAGGTAATGCCTGGCCGTCCAGCTCGGCACGGTGATAGCTGTTATCGATATAAAAGCGACCGATACGAACCGGGTGCTCACTGCTTTTATCCGCCCCGGTTCGACCGGCGGCGCGGCGTAACTGAACCCTTATCCGGGCCTGTACCTCGGCCGGATTAAACGGATACTCAATATAGTCCTGGGCACCGAGTTCAAGGCTGACAATACGCTCTGAATCACAGCCCTGATGAGCCATAACGATGATTGCGCTGTCGGGTAACTTAGTCTGTAGCTGGGCAATCAGCTCAAAGTGTTCGGCAAGCTTGCTGTAGCTGTCAATAATGATTACCGGGTAACGTTTTTGCAGGCAACGCTGAATGACCCCGGATGAAGTGCATACCAGTTCACAGTTTTCGCTGATCCGCTCAACGCAAGTAAGTAGCGGCCGACAATGATGACGATTATCGCTGACAATTAGAATCATTCCCTCTCCCGGTCTGTTGCCTGACTGCAGACGCAGTCAGCGTACCTGTTATTAATCAACAGACCGGAAGACAGGAAACTTTATTCCACTTTTTTATTGCGGTGGTTATTCAACCCGGGTAATGGTGAGTTTTACCGCCGGGTTATCAAACCGATGCGCAGCAGTAAGCACCGACATTTTCAGGCCATCTTGAGCCGAAACCACGCCAGGGTGAAAGCTCACCAAATCCGCATCGTCCCGTTCAGCATTGTAGCCTTCCCCGCCATCAGCCGGGCCGGGAATAGTGCCCGCCACCTCGCTGTTGGCCTCGGTACCTGCATCGAGGACGGGCAATACCATGGTCATGCTCTGGTTCACTTCAAGCTCACCCAAAGCATGGCCGGTAACGCCAGCAAACGCGTCGTTGGTGTTAACCAACATGGTAGCAACGCTGATAAACGTATCAGGTTCATTTATCACTGTGACAGTGATGGTTTCACTGCTACCCGGCGCAATAGGCCCTGCACCTGATGCAGAGGCCATTACGCCCTCTGAGGCAGTAAAATCGCTGTTATCACCACCCTCAGCGAGTACTTCCAGAGCCGCTGAGGCAGGCATGCCTACTTCCCACATCACCGCATCACCATGCAGCGCTACACCTACCGGCGACAGCGGTTGTCCCTGCGTTATGTTTTGTACTGTCACCTCATAGGAATACGAGACATCAGCGGGTGGCACCGGGGCAGGCTCGTTATCATCGTTATGATCACATGCAGTCAGGGCCAGGCAGCTTAACGCGACCAGTGAAAGTCCGAATCGTTGTTGTATAACCATGGGACCTCCTACTCTGATACGGTAACGGTGACCATGGCAACAGGGTTTAACCAGCGCTGGACAGTATTGGAAATATCAGACATGCCAGCCTCGGTATCATTGTCGCCAAGATTCCCGGGGTGAATGTGCACCGTGGCATTGGTGATTTCGCTGGTTACACCACTACCACCATTTCCCACCAGATCTTCAAGCGGCGGTGGAACAGGCAGACCCGGCGCCCCAGGTGCGCCGCCGCCCCGGATTTCATCGTTGGCTTCAGTGCCCGCATCGTAGGCATTAAGATACACGGTGTAAGTACCCGGCTCATCGGGGATCATCCAGCTATTCAGACCAATAAAGCCATCATTAGTCGGCAGCATCATGGCAACGATAGATAATGCGGTGTTGCCGTCCATGGTCGATAAAGTCGTTGTCGTGGCTGCGGTTGGCATTAATAAACCGCCAGCTGGATTAGCGACTGTATCGGCACTTAATGCATCGACGGCCATTTCCAATCCGGAAATATCGCCGCCTTCAGCCATCGCCTGCAGCTCGGTGCTGGCGGCTTCACCCACATTGAAAAGCTGCTGATCAGGGCTATGGGCCGTAATTAAAATGGGCGTAAAATAAATACCGCGAGTGAGGTTTTGCACGGTAACTTCAAGCTCGGCGGCCTGAGCGAATCCGCTCATTGCAGTCAGGCCGGTGGCGACCATTAAGGGTGTCAGTTGCTTTAGTTTCATAGAGATTCCTTTTGCGCGTAATAATTTTCAGGCCTCGATAGTTCACTGGATTACTTGTACACAGCAACAGATACCGAGGATTAGAAAATCGGAGCCACGCTTATGCGTGCTATCCCCCGTTCTTCATAGCGCTAAGCATGGCCGACAAAGTTCGCAAAAGTTTCACAGAAAAATCACAATTTTCAGGCATAAAAAAACCGGCGGTTAAGCCGGTTTTTACTGATTATCTATTCACGCCAGATTATTTAATGACCTTCAGATTAGGTTTACCACGAGGTTTTGGTGGCGTCTGAGGCGGTACCTCAGCGTCTGTTTTTGCTTCTTCCAGAACCGGAGCGCTGTCGTCTGCTTCGGGCTCATCAGCCGGCATGCCCTCAGGAGCAAATACCGTACCGGCGCCATTCTCACGCGCATAGATAGCCAGAACTGCCTCACAAGGCATACTCAGGCTGCGCGGCTGGCCACTAAAACGGGCCTGAAACGACAAACCATCTTTATCCAGATAGAAATTAACACAGGCAGACGGCGAGATGTTCAGCACAATTTGACCGTCTTTAACAAATTCCTGCGGCACATCAACCAGACTATTTGTGGCGTCTACAACAATGTAGGGCGTGAGATCGTTATCAACAATCCAGTCGAAAAACGCTCTTAACAAATACGGTTGGTTGGAGGTCATTTGACTCATAACGGGTTATGAATTTCGCGTTCTTGATCAGTCAGCGACGCTTTGAACGAACTTCTTGAGAAGATACGGTTCATGTAAGCGTGGATGTCTTTAGCGCCACCACCGTTAAGCTCAATGCCCAGGGCAGGTAAACGCCATAACAACGGCGCAAGGTAGCAATCTACCAGACTGAATTCTTCGCTCATGAAGTAAGGCATTTCGGCAAATACCGGTGCCAGGCTTAACAGCGCTTCGCGTAAATCGTTGCGGGCAGTTTCCACATCACCTTCGCCACGGAAGATTTGCGCTGCCAGGCTGTACCAGTCCTGTTCGATGCGGTGCATCATCAGGCGGCTCTGACCACGGGATACCGGATAAACAGGCATCAGTGGCGGATGAGGAAAACGCTCATCAAGGTATTCCATGATGATGTGAGACTTATACAGCACTAATTCACGATCAACCAAAGTGGGCACTGTTCCATAAGGATTCAGCTCCATCAGGTCTTCAGGCAGTTTAGTGGGATCGGTGTAGCTGATCTCAACGCCAACGCCTTTTTCGGCCAATACAATACGAACCTGATGACTATAGATGTCAATCGTGTCTGAGAACAACGTCATGATTGAACGTTTATTCGCGGCTACGGCCATTCATTCTCCTCCGAGATACATTAAATCGAGCATGGTTGAACGCTAATTTGCGGCCAACATAAACTAAAAAAAGGGGGCGAGAGGCCCCCTGTCATTTATTATACTATAAAACCCTGACGATTAGTGAACGTCTCGCCAGAATTCTTTCTTGAGCATGAATACAAATACAAACAGTACCAGGATGAAGATCAGTACCCATTTACCAATGGACTCTGACTCCAGGCGGAACGGTTCGCCGGTGTATTCGAGGTAGTTAACCAGATCCAGAATAGCCTGGTCGTACTCTGCGGTTGTCAGTGCACCGTCACCATCGGTTTTAATACCGGCGTGACGCATCACTGTTTCACCATCGACCATTGCTTCTTCTTCAACCATGCGCGGCGTACCTTGCAGTGGTTGCAGCACGTGTGGCATACCTACTTCAGGGAATACTGTGTTGTTGACACCAAACGGACGCGACTCATCCACGTAGAAAGAACGCAGATAAGTGTAAATCCAGTCAGCACCACGAACGCGAGCAACCAGTGTCAGATCCGGCGGCGCCGCACCAAACCACTGAGCGGCAGACTCTGCCGGCATAGAGCGTTCAATGTAATCGGAGATTTTATCACCGGTGAATTGCAGGTTTTCTTCTGCCAGTTCTTCCGGAATACCCAGATCGTTGAACGTACGCTGGTAGCGCTGATACTGCTGGCCGTGACAGCCAAGGCAGTAGTTCATGAATAATTTCGCACCACGCTGCAACGACGCTTTGTCGCTCAAATCGTAGTTAGCTTTGTCCAGGTGGACGTTGCCGCCAGCGGCCAGAGCCATCCCAGGCAACAGCAACGCCAGTACACAAATTAGTTTTCTCATTTAGGGATCCTCGCTGGTACAGGCTTAGTTGTTTCATTTTTACTGTAGATAAACAGCAGGATGAAGAAACCGAAATACATCACTGTTAAGATTTGCGACGCCGTGATTTTCCAGTTTTCCTGAGGCGTACCGCCTAAGTAACCTAAGAAAATAAACACACCGGCAAACACAAGCAGATTCAGCTTATGCAGACCGCTGCGATAGCGCCATGACTTAACGGTACCGCGGTCGAACCAAGGTAACAGGAACAGGAAGATAATCGCACCAAACATCGCGATAACCCCAAACAGCTTATCCGGAACCGCTTTCAGAATCGCGTAGAACGGCGTGAAGTACCATACCGGGAAGATATGCGCAGGCGTTTTCAGCGGGTTAGCAATTTCAAAGTTTGGATGCTCAAGGAATTTACCGCCCATTTCCGGCGCAAAGAACATGATGTAAGTGAACGCCGCCAGGAAGATACAAAACGCCACCAGGTCTTTCAGCACGATGTGCGGGAAGAAGGGTACAACATCATCTGCGATGTCATACTTGCTGGTGTAGTACTCATGAATTTCAAACTTGGTTTTTTCGTCTTCAGACAGGCTGCCTTTCTTGTGTTTGATAGCCACACCATCAGGGTTGTTAGAACCCACTTCGTGCAGTGCAATGATGTGCAGGAACACTAAGATAACAATAACCAGTGGCAATGCGATAACGTGTAACGCAAAGAAGCGGTTAAGCGTAGCACCAGAGATAACGTAGTCACCCTGAATCCACTGTACTAAGTCCGGACCAATCACCGGAATGGCACTAAACAGCGATACGATTACCTGTGCACCCCAGTAAGACATCTGACCCCATGGCAGTACGTAACCCATGAAGGCTTCAGCCATCAGGGCGAGGTAAATCAGCATACCGAAGATCCACAGCAGCTCGCGTGGCTTCTGGTAAGAACCGTAGATCATGCCACGGAACATGTGCATGTATACCACGATAAAGAACGCTGACGCGCCGGTGCTGTGCATGTAACGGATGATCCATCCGTAATCGATTTCACGCATGATGTATTCAACCGACGCGAAGGCACCTTCGGCAGTTGGGTTGAAGTTCATGGTTAACCAGATACCGGTTACGATTTGGTTTACTAATACAATGGTGGCCAGAAACCCGAACACGTACCAGAAGTTCATGTTACGTGGTGCCGGATACTGGATAGCGTGCATGTTGGCCACACGCATCATTGGGATACGTGCTTCAATCCAGGCTAGAAATGCTTGCATGTTACGCAACCTCCGCTTCTGAACCAATGATCACTGTTGTGTCGTCAACAAACTGATACGGTGGAACAACCAGATTTAATGGCGCTGGAACGTTTTGGAAAACGCGGCCGGCCATATCGAATTTAGAACCGTGGCACGGGCAGAAGAAGCCTTCTGGCACGCCTTCGACGTATTCTTCAAACGCACCATCTTTCATGTGTTGTGGAGAGCAACCAAGATGCGTACAAATACCTACCAGAATGAGGTATTCCTCTTTCATTGAGCGGTACTGGTTCTGCGCAAATGCAGGTTGTTGCTCGTTTTCAGAGTTAGGGTCACGTAACTGATCTTCGTGTTGACCAAGTTCTGCCAGGATTTCAGGCGTACGACGTACGATCCATACCGGCTTGCTTCGCCACATAACACGAATCAGCTGGCCAGGTTCGATTGCGCTGATATCAACTTCCACATCAGCACCGGCCGCTTTCGCTTTTGCACTCGGATTCCAGGACGCAACGAAAGGTACAGCTGCACCTACTACACCCACACCACCAACAACCGATGTCGCAACGGTTAGAAACCGACGACGCGGATTATCTTGCGGTTTGTTATCACTCAGCGCAGACTCTTTTGCATCTACAGATACATTGCTCATCCACTTTTCTCCAGGTTTTGGATAATATGAAAACCCGCAAACCACCGCCCCAGGCGGGTTTTACAGGCTTTCATTAAACTTGTCGTGTCCGTATCGCCAGAGCGTTTTAGCAAGGTGGCGATTTAGCACGAAAGATTGTCATAATTTTCGACCGAAAATGATAAAAGAAAACCCCCTCAAAACACAAGGAATTACTGGAATTAACTGGATAAATATTTGCGCCAAATCAGGCCGGTAATGCAGCCTGAGACGAAAGTCGTAGTCAGATTTACGGCCTTAAACATATTTTTTACATTTAATTATCACAATTGTGCAGCGGGCGCTTCGCGGTCTGCGTAGAAGCGTAAAAATCCCTGTACATCAGGCATAAAAAAACCCGGCATAAGCCGGGTTTTTGCATTCTGTATAAACGTATTAACGTTTTGAGAATTGTGGTTTCTTACGTGCTTTATGAAGACCCACTTTCTTACGTTCAACGCGACGAGCGTCACGAGTAACGAAGCCTGCTTTACGCAGAGCTGGACGAAGTGCTTCATCATATTCCATCAGTGCACGGGTAATACCGTGACGGATTGCACCAGCCTGACCATTTGAACCACCACCTTTAACAGTGATGTACAGGTCAAACTTTTCAGTCATTTCTACCAGTTCCAGTGGCTGACGAACAACCATGCACTCGGTTTCACGACCAAAGTACTCGTCAAGAGCACGTGAGTTTACTGTGATGTTTCCTGAACCTGGACGCAGGAATACACGAGCAGTAGAACTTTTGCGACGGCCAGTGCCGTAATATTGAGTATCTGCCATGTGATAAGCTCCTTAAATGTCCAATACTTGAGGCTGTTGAGCAGTGTGCTTGTGTTCAGCACCTGCGTAAACTTTAAGCTTGCGGAACATTGCACGGCCCAGAGGACCTTTTGGCAACATACCTTTAACCGCTTTTTCAAGCACCATTTCTGGCTTGTGAGCAAGCAGCTTCTCAAAGTTAGTCTCTTTAAGACCACCAGGATAACCAGTATGAGCGTAGTACATTTTACCCTGCGCTTTGTTACCAGTTACAGTAATTTTCTCAGCGTTGATAACTACAATGTAGTCACCAGTGTCAACGTGAGGAGTATACTCAGGCTTATGCTTACCACGTAAACGCAGTGCGATTTCAGAAGCCAAGCGACCCAGAGTTTTGTCTGTGGCGTCTACCACATACCAGTCACGGACTACCGTTTCTGGCTTTGCAACAAAAGTTTTCATTTTAAAATTCACCGAAATAATTCGTCGTTACTTTGGTTAAGAAGCATTGTTAAGCGATTAACAACGTTTCAAACCTACCTAAAATCAACTGTCTGACCCCTTCGAGTCTGATGATTCTTCCACCTTCCCACAGGTGGGTGTAACTGGGCAGGGCGCGAATTATACAGCATTTGCACAAAAAGCATACCCCCAACACAGCAAAAAATTAAATTGGCACAAGCTTTATTCGTCGACTAATCTTGATAACGAATTCAAACATATATTGCTGTTTATGAAACCCTTTTCATTTTCAATCCTGCTCGCCGTGTTATTCAGCCCGGCAGGCTTCGCTAACGACGCGCCAGAAAAAGTGATTTTCACCCGCGCCTTTGCCGATGAAGCCTACGGGTATTATCACGCGCAGATCCTGGCACAGGTGCTGGAGTTAACACCAGAATTTGGGGCGGCAGTGGCAGAACCACATCCCCAACCCATGCCCCAGGCCAGACAAATTATAAAGCTCCAGAGTGGCGAGGCGCAGGTAATGTGGAGCGCTACCTCAGCCGAGCGGGAAAAGCAGTTGCTTACGGTACGTTTTCCCTTATTGCAAGGCCTCGCCGGTTATCGGGTGCTGGTTATCCATAAATACAAGCAAGGCAGTTATCCGCAGGATGTAACCAAATCAACCCTGCAGTCTTATCTGGGGGTACAGGGCGCAGACTGGCCGGATTTAACGGTGCTAAAATACAATGGATATCAGGTTGAAGGGCTCCCCTGGAGCCTGTGGTTTGCCAATATGTTTATCGCCGTAGAAAAAGGCATGGTGGACTATTTTCCGCGTAATGTTATCGAAGTCTCCAACGACCTCGAACGACATGCCGACAAGTTAGTTAAACTCGAAGATAACCTGTTGCTGCGCTATCCCAGCTACGAATATTTTTTTGTATCGCCAAAACATCCGAAACTGGTAAAACGGCTGTATACGGGTTTGTTAAGAATGCTGGATAGCGGTGAACTTAAAACCTATTTCGACAAACACTACAATCATCGACGAGCGCTGGAGCTGGCCACCGACCCCAACCGAAAAATATTTGAGCTGGAAAATCCTGGCATCAAGCAAACCTTTGAAAACCCTTTGTGGAGCCAGAGTCCGGCTCCGTTACGCGCTTACCTTGCTGCCCGGGCTGCAGAATAAAACATTACAAAAAGCGATATCAGGCAGATGTTTCCTGACGTTTTACCCGCTGCCATAGTTGTTCAAGCTCATCCAGCGAGTGCGCTTCAAGTGCGCCTTTTTCTGCTTTTGCCATCGCTTCAACCACAGCAAAACGATTAGCAAACTTTTGGCTGGCCCGGCGCAGCGCGGCATCAGCATCCACATTACAATGACGAGCCAGGTTTACCATGGCAAATAATGCATCACCAATTTCAGCTTCGAGGGCCTGCTGATCGCGCTTCGGCGCATCCAGCTCCGCCTGTATTTCCGCTACTTCCTCGCGCACTTTATCAGCCACCGGGGCAACCTCTGGCCAGTCAAACCCCACTCGCGCGCATTTCTTCTGAATTTTCTGGGCATACATTAACGCCGGCAAACCGGTGGGGACACTGTCCAGTAGGGCTTGCGGGACGTGTTTACGCTCCTGTGCCTTAATGGCTTCCCATTGCTCCGTTAAACCGGCGTTATCGGTGGTTGCTTCGCCAAACACATGGGGATGGCGGCGCACCATTTTATCGCTGATTGCATTCGCGATGTCCGTAAAGTCGAACTGCTGTGATTCATTGCCAATTTGCGCGTAGAAAACGATTTGAAACAGCAGATCACCCAGTTCATCTTTAATCTCATCCGGTGCCCCCCGCTCTATGGCATCAACGGCCTCATAAGCTTCCTCAATCGTATAACGGGTAAGCGACTGCATGGTTTGTTGCACATCCCACGGGCAGCCCGATTGCGGGTCACGCAGGCGCGCCATGATATCAAGCAGGCGGGCTAACGCCGCCTTCGGTTCAGTGGGTCTTACGTCTGACATCAATGATGTCCTTCAGTTGTCGCAAACGATTCGTCAGGCGGCTCAGCGCTTCTACATCGGAGACTTCTACCGATACCGAAATCAGTGCAGTGTGGCTGTTTTTGTCACTCAGGCTGTTTACGCCGAGCAGGGCCACGCCTTCGTTAGCCAGCACTGTGGTGATATCGCGCAGCAGACCAGTACGATCATTACATTCAATGTCCAGATTCGCTTCATAACCGACGTTGAGATCTTCTGACCAACTCACTTCAATTTGCCGTTCCGGATGCTGATTGAGCAGGTTCTGAAGTTGCTCACAGCTGTCTTTGTGCACGCTTACACCGCGCCCCTGAGTGATATAACCCAAAATATGATCGCCGGGCACCGGCTGACAGCAGTTAGCCAGCTGGCTCATCAGGTTACCCACGCCCTGTACTACCACACTGTCAGGTTTATTTTTGCCCCGCGCGGCTTTGCGCGTTTTAACCTTGGGGCTCAGTTCTTCAACTTCCGGCGGCGGCGCCACTAACTGTTGCAGATGATGCACCACCGACATTACCCGCACATCGCCGGCACCTATTGCAGCAAACAGTTCGTCTGTACTGGGCACATTAAATCGTTCGCAGGCATCGACCGCCATTTTAACCGGCAGACCGGCGCGTTGGAGTTCGCGCTCCAGCAGCTCTTTACCCGCCTGCTGGTTTTTCTCTTTATCCTGTTTCTTAAAGAAACTGTGAATTGTCGCGCGGGCCCGTGACGAATGGACATAACCTAAACCAGGATGCAGCCAGTCTCGCGACGGGTTGGGTTCTTTTCCGGTCAGGATCCCCACCTGATCGCCACTTTGCAGCTGATAGGTAAAGGGCACTATACGGCCGTTAATCTTAGCGCCGATACAGCGGTGCCCTACATTACTGTGAATGTAATAGGCAAAATCCACCGGCGTTGACCCCTGCGGTAAATCAATCACATCACCGCGCGGTGTAAAGACATATACCCGGTCGTCAAACACCTGACTGCGCAGTTCTTCAACAAAGTCACCCGACTCGGCCACCTCTTCCTGCCATTGCAGGATTTTACGTAACCAGTTAATCCGCTCATCGTAGCCAGAAACCTTACCAGCACTGCCCTCTTTATATTTCCAGTGCGCCGCTACACCCAGTTCAGCATCCTGGTGCATCTTCTGGGTACGGATCTGAATTTCAACCGGCTTACCTTCCGGGCCGACAATAACCGTATGTATCGACTGATAGCCATTCGGTTTAGGGGTGGCAATATAGTCGTCGAATTCTTTGGGAATATGCTTGAAGTGGGCATGCACAGTGCCCAGCGCCGCGTAGCAATCCTGCAACCGCTCGGCAATGATCCGCACTGCCCTGATATCGAAAAGCTGCTCAAAAGTCAGGCGTTTTTTCTGCATCTTTTTCCAGATGCTGTAGATGTGTTTTGGTCGCCCGTAAACCTCGGCCTTAATGTGTTCGTTATTGAGCAAGTCCTGCAAAGAGTCCACTACATTGTCGATATACTCGGCGCGCTCGCGCCTCTTACCATCCAGCTGTTTAGCGATTTGTTTATAAGTGACTGGATGTAAATAGCGAAAGGCTAAATCTTCCAGCTCCCATTTTAACTGACCAATGCCAAGACGGTTAGCCAGTGGCGCATAGATGGTGGCACACTCCCGGGCAACCATAACCCGGGTTTCTTCGTCGGCCTTTTTAACCTGTTGCAGGGCGCAAATCCGTTCCGCCATTTTAATCACAACCGCCCGCACGTCTTCCACCATGGCCAGCAGCATACGACGGATACTGTCGATGTGTTGCTCATCGGGTGCTGAGAGCTTGCTTTCGGATTGTTTGCGGTTATGCAGCATGCGAATCGCTTCCATGCGGCGTACACCCACTACCAGTTGCTCAATTTCAGTACCAAAGTTTTCCGCCACCTCGGCATCAGACAACTCATGCTGCTGACAATAGGGATAAACCAGCGCGGCCTGCAATGTTGCGTCGTCCATGTTGAGCTGGTGAAGGATTTCCACCATCTCCTGACCGACCAGCAGTTTATCCGGCATATGCGAAATATCGCGCAGCTTCTGAGCGGTACTTTCAGACAGATTAAGACTCGCCAGCCATTCTTCAAACGGTGGCCGGTGTTCTTCATGCACTGTGCGGGTTGAAACCATATTTACCTCTTACCCTTTAGCCACGCGTTCGAGTAACGCCATCGACTCAATATGCTGGGTATACGGGAACATTTCCATTATGCCGAGTTTCACGATCCGATACCCTGCTTGCAGCAGCGGTGCCAGATCGCGATTAAAAGTTGCCGGATTGCAAGATACGTACACGACTGACTCAACTCTGGCTTTGGCAATTTGCTGGCAGGCTTCCATAGCCCCTTCCCGGGACGGATCCAGCAACACTTTATGATATTTTTTTAGTGCCAGAGCGTTAAGTTCTGCCTCGTTACTTAAATCGGCAGTGCGCCACTGAATATTAGTAATGCCTTGTTGTCGGGCAATTTTTTCGCCTTTTTGCACCATTGTGGAAACCCCTTCCACCGCAGTAACACTGGCGCAACGTTTTGCCAGGGGCAAGGAAAAGTTACCTAAACCGCTAAACAGATCGAGTACGTTGTGCTGCGCCTCTGGCGCCAGCCAGTCGAGCGCTTGCTCAACCATGGCCAGATTTACCTCTGCATTCACCTGAATAAAATCTTCGGTGGTAACCGCCAGCGATAATGCATCGGTGGTGGCGCATAACAACTCATCTACCGGCTTATGCAAGGCTTCGCTGTGATCACCATAGTCGAGTCGCAGTAACAGCTTATTTGTCTGAGCAAAGGTCATTAACAATTCGCGGTCGCTGCCTGCAAAAGGTTGAGTGCAGCGAAATGTGATGCCGATACCGTTTTGTGCTCTTAGTAAACTTATATGGCCAATAGCGGTGCGCCCGGATAGCTGCTCGAGTAGTTTATGTAACGGCGCTAACAGATCATTAAGTTCAGGTTCAAGCACCGGGCAATGGTTGACATTGACCACTTTATCGCTCTTTGCCGCTCTGAATCCCAGCGCCAGCGGCTTGCCTTTGCGGGCATCAATGGCCAGGCGCGTTTTTCGCCGGTATTGGTCACCGGCGCTGCGTAAAGGTGTGACCCAGGGTAACTTGTCTAACGAGTGGGTGAGCCGGATTTGCTCATCCAGCGCCTGTTGTCGCCAGGCTAAGGCAGCGTCGCGCTCAACGTGCTGCAACTGGCAGCCGCCACATTGCTCATATACCGGGCAAAAAGGCGTTTGCCGCGCCGGGGCAGGCTCAAGCACTTTGGTTACATGACCTTCGCAGACTTGTTTTTTACTGCGCGTAATGGCTACCTGACAGGTTTCACCGGGCAGCGCGCCATCTACAAACAGTACCGGCTGATGGGTTCGGCAAACACCGCGCCCGCGGGCATCCCACTTTTCCAGCGTCACCGTAGCAGAAGCTACCTGAGCGGGCCCTTTTCGTTTTCCGCTGGCGCGACGCTTACCGCCGCCCTGATAAATGCTAACCATTACCTTGCCTCACGGTGTTTCAAGGATCACCGTTGCCACGGCGTAATGTTGTTCATCAGATAAACTTAAGTAAGCACTCACTATACCTTTAATCTTGCATTTCTCGGCAAACTCACCGCTATAATGCAGAATTGGCGCGCCCGCTTCGTCATTGCTGACACGCAATTGTTGCCAGCTAATACCGCGACCAATCCCGGTGCCCAGCGCTTTTACCGCGGCTTCTTTAGCGGCAAACCGTTTAGCCAGATACCGTACCGGCTGATTGTGCGCTGAATAAATGGCCCATTCATCCGGTGTGAGCACCCGACGCGCGAGGCGATCCCGGGAGCCATCCTCCATCTCAAAACGGGCAATTTCGACAATATCAGTTCCCAAGCCTGCAATGGCCATGGTCAGCTCCGGTGGTGGTTAGCCTATGTATGCCTGTAAACGCGCTTCCTGCATCAGGCTGCGCATATCCGCCACGGCTTTGTGCAAACCGTCAAACGCAGCTCGGGCGATAATGGCATGACCAATATTGAGTTCGATAAGCTGCGGGATAGCCGCAATCGGTTTTACGTTGTGGTAATGCAAGCCATGACCAGCGTTAACCTGCAGCCCGAGATTATCGGCATACTCCACACCACGGCGGATTTGCGCCAGGTGTTCCAACTGCTCCGCTTCACTGGTTGCATCGGCATAATGACCGGTATGAATTTCGATATACGGTGCGCCGGTTGCTTTAGCGGCATCAAGCTGGCGCTCATCGCCATCAATGAACAGGGAAACCAGAATATTCGCCTCGGCCAGGCGCTGGCAGGCATCGGTCATACGACTCAGATTGCCGGCCACATCCAGCCCGCCTTCGGTGGTTAACTCTTCACGTTTTTCGGGCACCAGGCAACAAAATGTGGGTTTAACCTGTTCGGCAATGGCCAGCATTTCTTCGGTGACAGCCATTTCTAGGTTTAAGCGGGTATTAATGGTTTGCGCGAGTAACGTGACATCACGGTCTTTAATGTGGCGACGGTCTTCCCGCAGATGAACGGTTATACCGTCTGCGCCTGCGCGTTCTGCGATATCCGCAGCGTGCACCGGATCGGGGTAAGAGGTACCACGCGCATTTCGCAGCGTAGCGATATGATCAATATTAACGCCAAGCAGAATATCTTTCATTCCCAGGGTCCTAGATTACATAACAAAACTGAAGTGGCGCGTATTGTAGCAGTGATTCAGCGGGAGGCCAAAAAGAGCTCACGACTTTTCAATGGCTTGTCACCCACAAAGGGATGCAGAGCTAACCGGCATAAGCGCTTTGCCGCCTTTAATCCCGGCGGGCTGAAATCCTGTTCAGCCAGCATCAGCAGTTCGGTACCGGAAAAACTGAGTTTGCTGGCCTGTTTAACCTGGCAAAACCCCAGTTCCGACACCAGTTCGTAATGAAAAGACGGTTCGATGGGATCATTGGAAGCCGCGTCAGTAGTGAAATCCGGCATAACGCCAAGCTCCTGCAAGAGTGCCAGTTCATACTGACGCAGAATATACTCGGCAGCCGCCTGTTCCTGCTGCAATGCTGCCAGGGCTGTTGCATAGGCACTGTAGAGCTCTGCAGCCTCGACACCGCCAGGCAATACCCGGTTGGTGATCTCATTGACATACAGGGCACAATAAAGGGCATTTCCGGTGAGCATGCGCAAAGCGCCATTGCCTTCTAATTGAGTCAGGTTCTTTAAATCGCTTTTGCCGCTTAGCTGTACTCGCAGCGCCTGGAAGGGTTGCAGCAGGCTTCGGCGGTCGGATTTGGCGCTGCGCACACCACGGGCCACGGCGCTGACGCGGCCGAGTTCGAGGGTAAAGAAATCAACAATAAAACTGGTTTCACGATAGGGGCGTCGATGCAAAACATAGGCATTCAACCAGTGGTTAGCCATGATTATGCCCGCTTGATCCGCACAACTTTCATCTGTTCAAACTCCATACCAGCAACGGTTTCCACCGTGCGGTAGTAGGTCATATTCACCCGGGCTCCCTGCAGCGACTGATAAGGTTTGGTGCGTTTAAACACAAAGGGCGCATCGACATCTTCAATCATTACGGTATGGCGAACCCAGTCGCCATCCTGACGCTGTACATGAGAAACCACTTTCAGGTTTTCACTGTGAGTCAGTGACTGATGACGTTTTAGCAGCTTTTCCACACTCATAGCAATTCATTACCTGTCAGGCCACCGGAGCCAGAGCTTCCACCAGCAGTTGCAGCGATTCCCTGCCCCGATAGTAATTCACATCCAGCTGATACGCCAACTGCACCTGCTTAACATTAGGGTCAGGCCAGACATCGGAATCAATATTAAACGCGATAGCGTCGAACTCCTCGCCGCTGTCGGGGTGAGCCAGTACCATCTTAAGGTGACGCTCACCGACAATCCGCTGCTGAATAAGCTGGAAAGTACCGTCGAATAGCGGCGGCTGAAAGCCCTGGCCGAAAGGACCGGCCTGGCGCAATACCTGGGCGGTGGGCAAATTAAGGATGTGTGGCTCCAGTTCGCCATCACTGAGGATGATATTCGGGTCGTCAATGTCAGCCAGAGCCGCTTTAACATGACTGGTAAAGGCTGCGGTAAAGGCGGAAAGATTGGCAGTCTGGATTGATAATCCGGCGGCTGCCGCGTGTCCGCCGAACTTCTCAATCAGGCCCGGGTGAGCGGTACTGACGGCCTCCAGAATGTCGCGGATATGGACCCCGGCTATGGAGCGCGCCGAGCCTTTAATAATTTCATCATCCTGTTTGGCAAACACAATGGTCGGTCGCTTATATTCATCTTTCAGCCGACCCGCGACGATCCCGATGACGCCCTGGTGAAAATGCTCATCGAACAGCACGATGGCATCTGGCGGTGCACTGCTGTCGAGTTGCACCGACGCCAGGGTTTCCTGTGCTTGTTGTTTCATTTCCTGTTCAATGGTTCGCCGCTGCTGGTTAAGCCGGTCGAGCTCCGTCGCCCGCGCCCGGGCTTCCATGGAATCACTGCAAAGCAGGCACTCTATCCCGGCCGCCATATCATCCAGACGACCCGCCGCATTTAGCCGGGGGCCTATTACAAAGCCCAGATCCGTTGCCGTCAGGCGGCTGGCATGACGCTGAGCTACGTCGAGTAAGGCAGTAATCCCCGGCCGGCATTGTCCGGCACGGATCCGCTGTAAGCCCTGATGCACCAGAATACGGTTATTCTGATCAAGCGGCACCACGTCCGCTACTGTGCCTACTGCCACGATGTCGAGTAAATTGGCTAAATTAGGCATCTGAAGCCCCTGGCGGTTAAACCAGTCGCGCCCTTCCAGTTCAGCTCGCAGCGCCAGCATAAGATAAAACGCCACGCCAACACCGGCGAGGTTCTTCGAGGCAAAATGGCAATCCGGCTGATTAGGATTAACGATGGCGGTAGCGGCAGGCAGGGTTTCGCCAGGTAAATGGTGATCAGTCACAATCACTTCCATGCCCAGCTCGTTGGCCCGCTGAACCCCTGCATGGCATGAAATGCCATTATCAACGGTGATAATTAACGGCGTTCCCCGCTCGGCTGCCACCTCGACAATCTGTGGCGAAAGCCCGTAACCAAAATCAAACCGGTTGGGTACCAGATAATCCACCCGGGTTGCCCCCATTTGCCCCAGAGCCAGCATACACAGCGCCGTGCTGGTCGCGCCATCGGCATCAAAGTCACCGATAATGGTTATCGATTGCTGCTCACTAATGGCATCGGCAATGCGCGTGGCGGCTATGTCGCAGCCCAGTAAATCGCGATAATGCAGCAGTGCCCGGGCACCGGTATTTAATTGCTCGGCAGACTGAATGGAACGGCCACGGTAAACCCGCTCAAGAACCGGATGTATTGCCGTGTCAAAGGTATCGGTTAACGGCCGGCGCCTGATGTGTAAACTCATAAATTCGCTGTGATTCGTTACTGAAACTGAAAAGCATTCTGATTGGTGAAGCAACCGGATACCCGAGAGGAATGGTATCCGGTAGGCGGTAAGACAATTAACCGGCGATCTGTTTAAGCGCCGATAGCAACTGTTCCGGCGGTTGGTAACCAGGAATAATACTGCCATCGCTGAGTACGATATTAGGCGTACCATTTACGCCAATCTTGCGACCAAAACGAAATTGCTCGGCAATGTCGTTATCACAGCTGTTAGGCGTTACGCTGCTGCCTGATTTTGCGTTGGTCATAGCTTTTTTCGGATCGGCGGAGCACCAGACCGATACCATCTGACGATAGACCGGGCTGTTGAGGCCAGCACGAGGATACGCCAGGTACCTTACGGTAATGCCTTCTTCGTTGTACTGAGCAATCTGCTCGTGCAGCTTACGGCAATATCCGCAGGTAGTGTCGGTGAATACTGTTACCACATATTGTTCGTCTTCAGCTTTAAATTCGATGTAGGAATCATCAAATTGCTTTAAACCATCCAGACGCATTTCAGCCAGCGCGGTTTCGGTTTCGTTACGCATTTCTTCGTCGAGATTGTAAACCCGCGCCTGGAGTAAATAGGTGCCGTCTGCACTAACGTAAAACAGGCCGTTTTCGGTGCTGATTTGCAGTAAGCCATCAACAGGTGAGTCGGCGATGGCATCTACCCGCCATTTCAGCGTGGTTTCGATTTTTGCTTTAACGCTCTCTTTATCTGCCGCATCGGCCAGCACATTTGCAGTTGCAGCAACTGAAACAACACTCAGCACTGCCAGTAAACTGCGAAGAAACACTTTCATTTAATCACTCCTGAAAACCACTCGGATTATGGCCTAAACGGCCTCTGGGGTGCTGAATTTGCAGCACATTGTTTTCTTTAAGACCGGCATTTAACCGTAAAATTCGCTCTAGTGTATCAAAAAATCCCGCTCTGGCGATGATTGCCATCGACAATTACCCCGGTGCTCATCGAATCGGCCCTGCCAATAGTTTGTTTTATCCCCTAGGATGATGCGCTGTAATCAGGTTTTGAAGTCTCTCTGTGGCAACATGGGTATAAATTTGCGTGGTTGACAGATCGCTGTGGCCCAATAGCATTTGCACCACCCGCAGGTCGGCACCATGATTAAGTAAATGCGTTGCGAATGCATGGCGCAGCGTATGGGGAGACAACTGAGTACGGATCCCGGCTTTCACTGCATAGTGTTTAATGCGGTGCCAGAATGTCTGGCGGGTCATCTGTACACCACGGTTACTCACGAACACCACGTCGGTCTGATGCTTTAACAATTGCGGGCGGGCACTGTGTAAATAGTCCTGTAGCGCATCGAGGGCATTTTCACCCAGCGGTACCAGGCGCTCTTTATTGCCTTTACCCATCACCCGCACCAGTCCTTGCTGTAAGCTGACTTCCGACAAGCGCAGGCCAATTAGCTCGCTGACCCGCAGGCCGGTAGCATACAGCACCTCGAGCATGCATTTATCACGACACTCAATGGGTTCTTCCATTTCCGGCGCATCGAGCAACGCCTCAACATCGGCCTCGCTCAGCGTCCCGGGTAACTTCTTGGCAGCTTTGGGGATAGCCAGTTGACTCACCGGGTTATCCTTACGCTGATTATCCGTAACCAGATAGCGGTAAAACTGACGCATAGCGCTAATGTTGCGCTGCGTGCTGCGCGCCGAAAGTCCCCGCTGCTCGCGAAACATCAGATAGTCCTGCATGTCGGTGAGACTGGCCTGCTTCAGACTGGTAGAGCGACTGGTTAGGAAGCCCGCCACATGACACAGATCCCGACGATAACTTTGTTGGGTATTATCGCTTAAGCCTTTTTCGAGCCACAGCATTTCGATAAAGGCTTCTATCAGGTCAAGATCGGCGGCGCCGGGAGGCAGCATTTTCTGACTCATTTAAAGCCGCGCCGCTCTTTTATCAGCTCGTAAGCAGCCTGAATATCCTGGGCTTTATTTTTGGCGATTTCCATCGCTTGTTCCGGCAACCCTTTAGAGGCCAGTTTATCCGGGTGATGCTCCGACATTCGCTTACGATAAGCCCGTTTGATAGCCTTTTCATCATCACTGGCAGCTACCCCTAACACGGCATAGGCATCTTCCAGTGATGGCCCGCTGTTCTGCTGACTGCCCTGACGTTGATGACTACCGCGCCCCTGGCTTCGAAAGCGCACCTCGGCTTCAAACATGGCAATAAGGTAATCGAGATCGCGACGCACAAATCCCAGTGCTCTAGCGACTTTCTCCAGCACCCGGTATTCCTCGTTGGCCAGCCGGCCATCGGCAAATGCCGCCTGAATAAGGATTTCCAGAAATACTTGCAGAATATCCCGGCGGCCATGGCAGGATTCATATAATTGCTTGAGAATATCGGCAATAGGAAAATCCCGCGATTTACCTTCCCGGAAAGCCTGTTGCGCTTCCTGACGAGCCTGTCCCTGCAGTTGCATGTCGTCCATCAGACGTGAGGCAACCTTTATTTCTGATTCCGTAACCTTACCATCAGATTTTGCCAGGTGCCCCAGGGCAGCAAACAAACTATGGAAGAAGATAGCCTGTTGCTGCAACGCATCCTGACTGGAGAAAAAGCGTCCGAAACCGCCCATACGGCCGAAATCCTGACTGTAGCCCTTGTCGAACATATAGCCGACAAAGAACCCCAGAATGGCGCCCGGTATTTTTAAAAACATCATTCCGAAAATTAAACCCAGTAATCTGCCCCAAATCGGCATGCATTCCCCCTACAACTGCGACGCCCCGCGCCGGACTGGTTGATAAACAGGCGTAACAACCAGAAAAAAGATAAGATGTTAAGCACTATAACCAATGGTTATTCGCTTGAGAAGTCGCCCACATCATTGCTTTAAAGCAAATAAATGGGGATAAGATATGAATTTTTCGATTTTTTTAGGGTCTGCTGTTGGTAATTGGCGGCGAAGTGCATAGAATTAGCGCCTTATCAGAACAGACATCGGCGCCCCTACCAGCCGAATAATCCTTAGAAGCACCGAGAATAATAATTTGCTGTCGAAAACTACACAACTTGCTCAGCAGCATGGCCAACGAAACACCCGGGCTCCCAGACAACCAGTCAACCGCCAACGGCGCATGAATGGTGCCTTGGTCTGGCTTGCTGTAGCAGGTTTAAACAGTCTTGCCTGGCAGGCAAATGCCCGGACCGCTATTGATAACAATGCGCTGTGTATGGCCATACCGGCCCCCTTTGACAGCTCTCAACTGCTCCAAAAAAAACAGGTGCAGGTCACTGCTGACGCCGCAGAAATCCGCGAAAACCAGTTTGCCCTGTTTGAAGGTGATGTGGATATCGTGACCGACAGTGCCATTATTCACGCCAACACAGCCGAGGTGACCGACAATGGCCGCGCGCTATCGGCCAGTGGCAACGTAAGTTACCGCAGTCCCGCGCTGACAGTCAGCAGTGACTTACTGTCGGTTGATTCGGTTGAGCAAACCTTAAAGCTGGAAAATACGCAGTATCAGCTTACCGGTTTTGTTGGCCATGGTGCCGCCGGCGAGATTGATATAGGCACCCAGCAAGGTATCGCTCTGCATAATGTCAGCTTTACCACCTGTCCGCTGGACCAACAAGACTGGCGGCTTGAAGCCTCTAAAATCAGTATTGAACCGGGTGACACCCTCGGTGAGGCGCGCCATACCCGTTTTTATCTGGGCGATGTGCCGGTGCTGTATTTGCCCTATTTCGCGTTTCCGGTGAGTAACCAACGCCAAACCGGCTTACTGTTTCCGATCATCAGCAGTTCCAGCGCTACCGGCGTTGATTATGAGCAGCCGTTTTACTGGAATATTGCGCCGAATTACGACATGACCATCTCGCCACGGCTGATGACCAACCGTGGTTTACAGTTAAAAACAGAATTTCGCTATCTGACCCGCGCATCCGGTGGTCAGATGCATCTTGAATATCTTAACAATGATACAAAGCTTGCCAGCGACGACAGCCGCTACTTCTATCGCCTGCAGCATCACGGCATGTTGTCGGATAACTGGCAGCTTAATGTGGATTTCAACGGCATCAGCGACAACAACTATGTGGTTGACCTGGGCTCGGACTTCTTCAATCGCTCCGATACCACTATCAACCGCACCATTGGCATGGATTATTACAGTCAGTCGCTGGATATGAGCCTGTACTTACGTGATTTTGAAACCCTGGGCGATTTTGATGCCATTTACCGCGCCCTGCCGGAAGCGAAACTGCAGTGGCGTAACAGCCTCGGTGAGTTACTGACCTTTAAGGTGGATTCTGAGCTGGCGTATTTTGATAATGCCCAGGAGACCAGGCCAGATGCCCTGCGCTGGCACCTGGCACCCACCGTTGCGCTCCCCTATCAGCGTTACTGGGGTGAGGTAACGGCTGAACTAACGGCCATGAATACCTATTACAAACAAACCAACATAGCCAACACCGAACTGGACGAAGAGGTTAACCGTACTCTCTATCAGGGCCGACTGTTCAGCACCCTGTACCTGGAAAAGAATGACCAGCTGTTTGGCAATGATGTAACCATTACTTTTGAGCCCAAAGTTCAGTATCTGTATACCTCATTTAAAGACCAGAGCAATATCGGTTTATACGACACCACCGCGCTGTTAACCGATGTGAACGGGCTGTTCCGCGGCCAGGAATTTACCGGTCTTGACCGTATCAGTGATAATGACCAGATCACGGTAGGAGCAACGTCTCGAATAATTGATGACAACAACCGGGAACAATTTGTTATCAGCCTGGGTCAGATATTCTACCTGTCGGACTCACAGGTCACCACGGCAGTGGACGATCGCAACCGCTCGGCGCTGGCCGGCGAACTGGACTGGCGTTTTGATGACAGCTGGTTTGTTCATTCGGCGGTACAAATTGCCACCGACAATGACAAGGTTGAACGCAGCAGTATGGCACTGGAATATCGTCTCGACGCCACACGGCTGGTGCAACTGAGTCACCGGTTTGTGCGCGATCTGTCGGGGGAAACCATCGATCAGTTTGGCGTATCGGCGAGCTGGCCGATTGGCGAGAACTGGCAGGTAGTCGGGCGTTCTTATCGCGATTTAGAGCGAGACAGAAGCATCGAAAACTATTTTGGGTTACAGTATGAGTCCTGCTGCTGGGCATTACGGATTGTTGCCCAGCGAAGTCTGAGTAACCGTTACGATGTAGCGGGCCAGCAAAATACCAATGAGTTTGACTCAAGTATTGCTCTGCAATTTATTTTTAAAGGGATCGGTTCATCCCGGTCGAATCGGGCTATGCTCGAGGACGGCATGTTCGGCTATCGACAGCCTTACGTGTTAAATTAAATGCGCCGGTATCCCTTAAGGGAACACGGCAGTATTAACAACAAGCAAGAGAGTTTATGAAGTATTTTATTCGGGGTTTGTTTTTAAGTCTGGTAATGAGCTTACCCGTCATGGCCCAAACCGAGCTGCTCGACAAAGTGGCGGTAATTGTTGATCAGGGTGTGGTACTGGAAAGTGAAGTAAGGGCACTGGTTAATGAAGTAAAAGCAGACGCGGCAGCCAAAGATCAGCGCCTGCCGTCTGACGAAGCCCTGCGCACTCAGGCCATTGAGCGCCTGATCCTGAAAAACCTGCAACTGCAAATGGCAGAGCGTATGGGGATCCGGGTAAGTGATCCACAGCTCGACCAGACCATTGCCAACATCGCCGCCGGTGAAGGCGCAACGGTTGAGCAACTGCGTGATGAAATTACCCGCCAGGGCATTGCTTATAATGACTACCGCGAACAGGTTCGCGAAGAAATCATTATGGGTGAAGTACGTCGCGCTAACGTGCGTCGTCGAATCTATATTACTTCGCAGGAAATCGCTAACCTGGTGGACCTGATGGAACAACAGGGTTCTGCGCAGGCTGAGTATGAACTCGGTCACATTCTGATTGGCTTTCCGCCGGAGACCACCGATGCCGACGTAGCCGATGCCCGCGAACGAGCCGATAAAGTCCTAAACCTGCTGGATGAAGGCTCTGAGTTTTCTCGTCTTGCTATTGCCGCCTCTTCAGGCTCTGAAGCCCTGGACGGTGGTAACATGGGCTGGATGAACATTAACGCCATGCCTACTCTGTTTGCCGAAGCAGTGCAGGGTAAACGTAAAGGTGAAGTAATCGGCCCAATTCGTAGTGGCGCAGGTTTCCACATTCTGAAAATTCTTGATACCCGTGGTATTGAGGTTGTGGAAGTAGAAGAAGTTAACGCCCGACATATTCTGATCCAGCCGTCCATTATTCTGAGTGAAGAGCGTGCCCGCAGCATGCTGGTCGAATTTAAAGAACAGGTTCAGGCTGGCGACGCCGACTTTGCCGAACTGGCCAAAGAGCATTCAGCGGACCCGGGTTCAGCCCTGCGTGGCGGTGAGTTGGGTTGGTCAGATCCGAGCATCTATGTGCCCGAGTTCAAAGAAGCACTGGCTAATTTGGAGCCCGGAGAGTACAGTGAACCTGTACGTACGCAACACGGTTGGCATTTAATTCAGTTGCTCGACCGTCGTATCGACGATGCCACAGAACAACGCAAGGAAGATAAAGCCCACCAGCTGCTGTTTAACCGTAAATTTGCAGAAGAGAGTGAGAACTGGTTACGTGAAATGCGTGACTCGGCTTATATCGAAGTCCTTAGTGATTAAAATTAAGGTCTGACTATGACACCGCTTAAAATTGCCATTACGCCAGGCGAACCCGCTGGCGTTGGCCCCGATCTGGTTATCGAACTGGCGCAACAGGAATGGCCCGCACAGCTGGTTATTTTTGCCGACGAAACCATGATGCAGGAACGCGCTGCGGCATTAAATATGCCGCTCAAGCTAACGCCATACACCCACGGTGAAACACGCATTCAGGCACCAGGTGAACTGTTTATTCAGGCGATTCCGACTGCCGTACCGGTTGAGCCCGGAGTATTAAGCAGCGATAACGGCCACTACGTGGTGGAAACCCTGCGTCAGGCCTGCCAGGCCAACATTGAGGGCGACTTCGACGCCGTAGTTACCGGGCCGGTAAACAAGGGTATCATTAATAAAGCGGGAATTTCCTTTAGCGGCCATACTGAGTATTTTGCCCATCAGTCTAATACCATTGATGTGGTGATGCTGCTGGCAACCGAAGGTTTAAATGTCGCTCTGGCCACTACCCACATTCCGCTGGAATATGTTTCCCGAGCGATTACCCGCGAGCGCCTGCACAAGGTCATTCATATCATTCATACCGATCTGAAGCTCAAATTTAATATCACCAAACCGCATATCTATGTGTGCGGCCTGAATCCGCATGCTGGTGAAGACGGCCACATTGGCCGCGAAGAAATCGAAACCATTAGCCCTGCACTGGACGAACTGCGCGCTGAAGGTATTCACCTCACCGGGCCCTTGCCTGCTGATACCATTTTCCAGCCAAAATACCTGGAAGATGCCGATGTGGTGCTGGCCATGTATCACGACCAGGGACTTCCCGTGCTAAAATATAAAGGCTTTGGTGCGGCGGTGAATATTACTTTGGGTCTTCCGTTTATTCGCACCTCAGTAGATCATGGTACGGCGCTGGATCTGGCAGCAAAAGGCCAGGCCGACAGCGGCAGTTTTACCAAAGCATTGAATAAAGCAATTGAACTGGCTCATCATCAACAATGAATAAAACCCATTTAGGCCACACCGCGCGTAAGCGGTTTGGCCAGAATTTTTTAAACGACACCTTTGTGATTGAGCAAATTGTCGATGCTATTAATCCGCAGGACGGCGAGAATCTTGTAGAGATCGGCCCTGGTCTGGGCGCTCTTACCGATCCGGTTTGTGAGCGGGTTAATGCACTGACGGTTATCGAACTGGACCGGGATCTGGCCAAACGCCTGCGTCATCACCCTTTCCATGGCAGCAAACTCACCATTGTCGAACAGGATGCTCTGACCGTAGACTTTAACGACCTGGCCAAACCGGATGCGCCCTTGCGAGTATTTGGTAATCTGCCTTACAACATTTCCACGCCCATCATGTTTCACCTTTTTTCCCACGCCGGGATTATTGGCGACATGCATTTTATGCTGCAAAAGGAAGTGGTTAACCGTTTGGCTGCCAGCCCGGGTAATAAAAATTACGGCCGTTTGTCGGTAATGGCGCAGTATTACTGTAAGGTTCAGCCGGTACTCAATGTGCCGCCAGGTGCCTTTGTGCCGCCGCCGAAGGTGGAGTCGGCCGTGGTCCGTCTTACTCCCCATCAAACTCCGGTGGTAACGGTTAGTGATGTAAAAATGCTTGAACGTGTTTGCACGATGGCGTTTAATCAACGCAGAAAGACCATACGTAATAGTCTTAAAGACTGTATTGACGAAGCACAGTTAGAAGCGCTTGGCCTTGATCCAACCCGACGGGCTGAGACACTGTCGCTCGATGATTTTGCAACCATTGCGAATTGGGTGAGTGAACATGACAGCACCGAAGACCGAACATAATCCGGCCGACCTGGTAACCGTAAGAGTTGTAACGCGGCATTTACCAGAACATTTACCCTCAGACAGCGATAAATATGCCTTTGCGTATCAGATTACTGTGATCAATCACAATAGCTTTGCGGTGAAACTGACTCACCGTTACTGGCTGGTAACGGATGCAAACGGCAAACAAACCGAGGTCAGCGGTGAAGGTGTGGTAGGTAAACAACCCACCATTGAACCCGGTGACAGCTTTCAATATACCAGTGGCTCCGTAATTGATACGGAAGTAGGCACTATGCAGGGATATTACGACATGAAAACCGCCGACGGCGATGTTTTCAGAGTCCCAATAGAACCATTCCGCCTCGCACTACCCAATATCATCAACTAACTTATAGTAATGGCAACCTATGTAATTGGCGACATTCAGGGGTGTTACGCCGGGCTTCGCCGTTTGCTCGACAGCGTTAGCTTTGAGCCCGGCCGCGACAGCCTGTATGCCGTGGGCGATCTGATTGCCCGTGGCGAGGACTCATTGAATACACTGCGTTATCTGCGTTCATTAGGTAGCAGTTTTTATAGCGTGCTGGGTAATCACGACCTGCATTTCTTATCGGTGTCGCAAGGAATAAAAAAAGCCAAGCGCAGTGATAACCTCGAGCCTCTGTTGAAAGCGCCGGATATTGAAGAGCTCACCGCCTGGCTAAGGCAATGGCCGCTGGCAATGGCGCTTGATGAAAGACACACCTTGGTGCACGCCGGTTTATATCCGGGCTGGTCGACAGCTCAGCTACTGACATACAGTCAGGAAATCGCCCAACAACTCAAAAGCGTGAAGTGGTGCCAACTGCTCGAAAATATGTACGGTGACGGCCCGCCAAAGTGGCATAACAAACTCAGCGGTAAACAGAGGCAACGATTTATCATCAATGCCACCACCCGAATGCGCTTTGTACGCCCCTCACTGGCACTTAACTTATCGGTAAAATCAGCACCGAAGGACGCCCCCTCTTCTCTGCGCCCCTGGTTTGACATTCCCAATCCGCAACTAAACATCGATGAGCGCATTTTGTTCGGCCACTGGGCGGCACTGCAAGGCTTCACTTCTTCTGACCAGTTTGTAGCGCTAGATACGGGTTACGTCTGGGGCAACGCCATGACCCTCTGGCACAAAGAAACCAACGAATGCATTTCGGTATCTGCCTAACCACATTTCAGCGACTATAGTAATAGGCAACCCGTAATAAAATCACTTAACTATTGGTTGAATTGTCCGATAAGGAAGCGAGGGTTGTTACGAAAATCCGCTCAAAAGGTTCTAATACTTTTGTATCAGTTTTAAAAGATTGGTATAACTAATCGTGCGGAGGAAAAAGCACCTCTGCAACAGATTATCCGGTTTTATTGCGTGCTTTGAGGGGATACAACGCTGCAATATCAAAGAAATCGGTTAACACCAGACTCCGAACAGGCACAGTTCATATTTGTTTGGAACACCAAAACTATAATATTGCTCTGGGAGCTACAATGAATTTAACGGTAAAAGCACGGGTCATTCTCGGCTTCTTCACGATAAGTGTGCTGCTGCTAATTATCAGCGGAGTGTCTCTGGTTAATCTTCGTTCACTGCAACATGATGTGGGTGAAGTTAATACCGTGGCAGTCCCCACAGTTATCGGCAGCAATACACTTAAAGCTTCATTTTTAAACATGGGCCGTCTGGTTTTCGAAGCTTATGTGTCTGATGAACTGTCAACAGTCAAAGAAAAACAAACACAATTCGAAGAAGCCAGTCAAAATTTTACCAACGCTTACAGTGCACTGGCATCAACGGTAAAAAACGATCCAAAACTTAGCGCCGCTTTGCAAAACGTAAATGGTATCTCGCAAGAGTACCTGGCTACAGTAAACGGTTTATATGCCAGCCACAACAGCTATTTATCCCGTCGCAACGATGTCGAAGATCGCTTAATGGACGTCGAGGATAATGCCGACGACGCCTCTACTTACCTGCTCGATTTTAGCGACTTACGTGAAGTACAAAGCAATGCTAATCTGCGCCGCGCCTCAGAACTCGGTGGCGAATTGGAAACCCGTCTGCTGACGCTTATCACAGTGACGTCTGACTACATTAAAACCCAGACACTGGTGCGTGCCGACACCCTGAGTAACGAAGTGAAATTTGCCGTGGATGCCATTCGTGAACAGCTCGACGCCATGCTTAGCGCTGCCAATGGCCAGGATTCGTCTGGCACGCTGGAAGAAGTTGAGTCGCTGGTTAATGATGCTATCGATGCGGTAACCGGCAGCGATGGCGTGGTGCAATTGCATGTATCGCGTTTAGAACTGCGCAACCAGACCGAACAAGCCCTTGGTAAGTCTGAAGAAATGGCGGCCAACGCGGTAAGCGAGCTTGAGCAGCTACTTAACCTGACCAATGCTAAAGTGAAAACTCTCGAAGAACAGGTTACCAGTAACGTTAGTTTTGGTACCACACTGGTAGTGGTTATTGTTCTGGCATCACTGATTATTGCCTTCTTTACCGGCTATAAAACCGTTAATGCCATTACCATTCCGCTTAAAAAGGTCAACGACTTACTTAACATCGCCTCGTCCGGCGATCTGACCCATAACCTGGATGACTCCAGCAAAGATGAATTTGGTCAGCTGGCGAAAAACTGTAATAAGCTAATCCTCAGCCTTAAAGAGCTTATCCGCGGTATTAACGTGCGCGCCGAGCAGCTCGCCGCGGCTTCAGAGCAAACCTCAGCCGTTACCACGCAAACCACCAAGTCCATTCAGGATCAAAAAGCGCAAATTGCTTTGGTAGCCACGGCAACCACAGAAATGCATTCCACTTCACAAATGGTCTCGCAAAATGCTGAAGATACGCTGCTTGAGATTCGTAATGCCGACCAGGAATCGAACAAGGTTCGTGATATTTCATTGGAGAACAAGGCCACCATTGAAGTACTGGCCCGCGATGTAGAAGATGCCGCTCAGGTTATTCACAAACTTCATCAGGACAGTGCCAGCATCGGTAGCATCCTCGATGTTATCCGTGGCATTGCCGACCAAACCAACCTGTTGGCACTGAACGCCGCTATTGAGGCAGCACGCGCCGGTGAACAAGGTCGCGGCTTTGCGGTGGTAGCCGACGAAGTTCGCACCCTGGCCAGCCGCACACAGGAATCGACACAGGAAATCAACGCCATGATCGAAGTCCTGCAGGAAGGCGCAGAGAAAGCCGTATCAGTGATGGATCAGGGCAAACAGCAAACTGCTAAATGTGTTGAACAAACCGAACTGGCCACCCAGGCTCTCGACATTATTTCTGAGGCCGTTAAACGGGCTCACGATGTGAGCAGCCAGATTGAGCAATCAGCTCGTGAGCAAAACCTGGTATCACAGGATATCTCTGAAAAGCTGGAAACAATTGTTGGCATCGCAGAAGAAACCACCGTGGGTGCACAACAAACGTCAGAATCGAGCGAAGAAGTTGCCCGCCTGGCCGAAGAACTACAAAGCTCAATCAGACAGTTTAAGGTGTAAAAACACCTTAGTGTTTTTACATCCCGGAAATGCCAAAGGCGTTATCCGGGATCTCCAGAATTATTCGGCTAACCTAACCGCTCTCGCGTTTTTATACCCCGGAAGCTTCGCAGAAGCTATCCGGGGTCCCAATGTCTTCCCGGAATTTTCGCAGAAAATATCCGGGATCTTCTTCCATTGCCTCTATTCCGTACCAAACACCTCAGCAATACTCCCGGCGATATCGTGACCGCCTTTATTACTGTCCCACGTTACCGAGACCACGCACCAGCGCCGGCCGTCGTTGACCAGCTGAAAAGTATTAATTCCTCTTGAGTACACCGGTTTATCAGGCGTTTCCCGGGATTCGTAGGCACTGATAACCGTTGCCATATGTCCTACCTGAATAGTTTGATTATGAGTCTCGGTTTCATAAAATCCCACATCCTGAAACAGTAGTTTATTGAGATCCACAAACTCACTAGCGGTCAGTACTGAAATATCCGGCATTCCATCGCGATGAAACAACGGTGTGATGGTAGCTGTGGGTGCAAACAGATCGTGGAGCAGCGGCCAGTTACGTTCCTCATCTGGCGCACCAGACACTACTTCATATAAAGCCGGTACAATGTTTCGCAAGGTTTCAGCTTCACTTCGATACGGGCCACAAAAATGCGGTTCTTCCAACACCACCGAGGCCTGTGCTTGGTGCGGAGTAAACAGTTTCAGAGTCATCACTAACAGGGCCAGAGTAATGATCAGCTTTGGCGTGCCGAAACAAGGTTTAAAACTAAATAGCATTGTGTAATTTTCCGAGGCTAATTGATGTTAGCCAGCTTACAACCTGACCCAGCAGCATGTTGCACCGGACGTCCAAAACTCTTAACCAATCGTATAATTTACACAAAGTGCGTCTCCATTGAACGTTATTCACAGTGTGCTTATCTTATTAAGCTCGTTTTTCACCCGATAAATAGCTACCGTTACGCCGCTAATCAGTGCAGTGGCGGGCACGCAAAATATACTAACAATGCGGTCCGTCAACACACATAATCTGCCACAAAGAGCAGAACTGGTTATTGGCTGCGCAGACCAAAATAACTCGGCTCAGCTCGCCCACTGATTAAGTACCTATTGCCTGAAAACGACCGTTATTTTTATTGTTGTTCTTCTTTGAAGGGAAATTAATGTCTAGTGATACCCGAAAAGGCCTTAGGGGCCTTAAGGCAGTCGGTACACCGTTTAAACTATCGTTACTCTCTGTCATTCTGACTGCGTTGTCGGTTACCGGCACCACGTCTGCGCAAACCACAGCTACGCCCGTAGCAAGACCCTCTGATGATGCGACCAATCAAAGCGCCAGGGAACGCGATCGAATCCTGCTCAAGCGTAATCCCATTGCTTCTGAATATCAGGGTAACGAGACTCCCGGGCGCTTCTTCAGTGCGGTGACCGATGCGGAAGGCGTGGACTTTCGTGGTCAGTTTCGTTTATCAAAAGGCAGGGCCGCAGCCCATAATGCAGAAATTGAGGCCAACCTTAGTTATCAGGACGTGGCCCGGCAATATACGCCTGGCGGCAGCATTAAGCTGGCCAAAAGTTTCGATCGCTGGCGCTTACAGTTTAACGCCCAACGAAACAGTCTGGAGCGAATAGTCGATTTTTATGAGGCCCGCTGGCTATCTATAGATGCACCTGAGGCACCGGAACAACAGGCTTTATTACTGGGTTTCCCCCGCTACAGCCAGGACCAGTTTGATACCACCAGCACCAATATGCAGTGGCGCGCTGACTACGTGCTTTCACAGCATACCTATTTTACCTATGAAGGCATGTCGACCAACTACGATGATATCGCCACCCGTAACCGACTGGAATACCAAATTGGCGCCGGCACCATTGATAGCGCCGAACTCGGTGATGACGACTCCACCTTAAGCGATGTCAGCGTGTCCGACTCGCGTATTCGCCGTTACTTTCACAGAATGGAAACCGCCAGGGATATTCATCGTCATCGCCTGGGCGTTAATTACGAAACCGATACCAGCGCGTTTGAAGCTGGCATCTACTATAGCCGCTGGGTCAACGAGCGACTCTGGCTGCCCTGGAATTTTGTTGATCAGGGACTGACCGCTAACTATTCTATTGATAGCCCTTATCTGCCAGCTACCACCGTAACCAATGCCGACGTATTTGATACCAGTCAGTCCTGGTTTGCTAACTACCGGCCGACACTGACTACCACAACAGATACCGACTATGCTCTGGTTACCGACTGGAGCCAGCAGTTTAAGTTTGCCGGACGACCAGTGTGGGTTGGCAGTGGCATCACCTGGCGCAATAAAGAGCGCGATAACGACAATTACCGCTCAGTTTATACCGCTACTGACAACCGGTTTAGCCTCACTCAGGTGCTGGGGAGTAATCAGGCGGTAGCGATTATGGAAGACCGAACCACAATACCTGCCGGTATGGACTTGTTATTGGGTGAAACCTATCTCGCCGCTAATCACGAACAATTTAACTTTAACCCGGCCCAATCCTTTTTAGAGTCTATTCAGGATATCTATACCAGCGAGGAAACAGTAAGTTCAGCCTATATCGATGCTTACCAGCAACGGGCATCCTGGTTCTGGCGTTTTGGTCTGCGTTACGAGAAAACCAAAACCAGCACTCGTGGTGCAGTGAGCGGGCCCACAGAAGCCGGGATTGCTAATCTTGGTGATCAGATCACCAGCGTCGACGTGGCCGGCCTCACTATCGAAGAGACCTTCAGCCACTTTGATGCGGCATTTGTAGAAGGCGGTAACAGCTATCAGCATTTGCTACCCTCACTGGAGTTGCGCTACCAGTTATCCGCTTCCACCCGTTTCAAATTTAATTATTTTGAGCAGTTAATGCGCCCGCAGTATTTTGATACGGTACGTTACCGCCGCATTAATCCCCCCACCCGCACCATTACGGAAGGCTCACCGGATCTTGAGGCCACCACCATTATTAACTGGTTTGCCGGACTCGAATATACTCACACCCACGTAGGTAAACTCTATGCCGGGGTGTACTACAACAATATCGCAGACTTCTTTTATGACTCCAGGGTTACAGAAGAACTCGACGGCATTGTGTACGATGTTACCCGGGTGGAAAATGGCAAGGACGGCTTTATCCGCGGTGTGCAAACCTACTGGTCACAGCAGTTTACCGATACCGGGCTGACTCTGATTGATATCACAGCCTCTTACACCTACTCAGATACTGAAGCCAATCTGGCTGACCGCTCCATTGCCATGCCTGAGCGGGCTGAGCACCGCCTGATGCTCAACCTGCTGGTAAAGAATAACCAGTGGCAATATACCACTAACCTGGCCTGGCAGAGTGAAGCGCTGGATGATGTAGGCGCCGATGCCCAACAGGACACTATCAGAGAGAAAGTCCTTTCGTGGAACCAGTCTTTCAGCTGGCGCTTCAGTGAGCACCTGAGCACAAAATTCAGCCTGAATAATATTCTTAATTACCCGGACCGTTCTTATCTCAGCGAGCAAAAGCGGGTGGTTAATAACCTTTATAGCGGTACCACAGCCAAATTGAGCTTACGCTATACATTTTAGGACGTTGCCAGGTTATCCGACAGACGGCGGGATCACCAGCGAACTTTCTGACGCTGTTGCTTACGCTGGCTGTTGGTCTGCTTGGCATCTTTGCGGCGAGCCTTCACGGCTCTGCTTACCCGGGTAGGACGGCGCTTTTTCTGTACTTTGGTGTTTTCCTTAATCCATTCCACTAAACGGGCAATGGCATCCTCGCGATTCTGCTCCTGGGTTCTGAATTGTTGCGCCTTAATAATCATTACGCCGTCGGAATTTACCCGGCTGTCGTTACAGTTGAGCAGCTTATGCTTAATAGGATCGGGTAAGGACGAATTGTGGATATCAAAGCGTAAATGAATAGCACTGCTAACCTTATTTACGTTCTGCCCGCCACTGCCCTGAGCACGAATGGCCTGCAGCTCTATTTCGCTTTCGGCAACAGCCAGTGTCGACGAGATCTCAATTATATTGCTCATATATCCATCAACTGTGATAAATCCATACCCAATAGTACCGCGAACGCATTATTTTTTATACCTTATGGCTTTTTAGCTACCCCGCATAAAAATATCAGTGTTACGATAGAAAGCGGTTAAGAAGTCTCCAAAGAGGTCAGCTCCAGGTGTTTCGCTGCTATACCCTTGTTCTCGGTTTGATGTGTGTAAGTTCACTGTTTATAGCTACTGCGTGTCAGTCTAAACAGCTTACCGTGATCTATACAGCTGAACTGCCTCTGATCATTAATCCGCCGCATGGCAGTTACGCCAATCTGGCTACTCTGGTTAAGCAAACCAGAAACACTCGACAGCCCAGTCTGTTCTTATTTGGCGGTGGTAGCCTGGCCCCCAGTATGCTTTCATCCTTCGACCGCGGTGCGCATATTATCGATATCCTCAACACCATCGAACCGGATGCCATGGGCGTCGCTAAGCGGGAGTTTAGTTACTTTGAGGATGAGCTGACGCTTCGCGCCTATGAGGCGGCTTTCCCGGTAGTGTTAAGCAATGTAACCGATCCAATCACCCGGCGGGAGCTGGAAGGTACCTGGCAGGATATCGTTCTTGAAAGAGGGGGTGTCAGGGTTGGCATTCTTACGGTGATAGCCAGCGCCTCCTCAGAAGAGTACTTAATGCACCGGCTGCAGATTAACTCTCCCTACGACACCATAATCAGCCGTGCCAACGCGCTGCGTGAACGCGGCGCAGAATTAGTAGTGCTAATGATTTCAGACGAATTGCCTTTTATTAATAAGCTACTAGGCCAATCGCAAGTCGATCTGGTGCTGCGCAGCGATCCCTACTATGTTGAGCCGGTGGCGCCTGATGAAAAGCCACGGGCAAACTATGTCATCGTTACCAGTGAAGCCGCCGCAGCGAAAGTGAACATTGAATGGCCACAAGGCAATCCTGGCGAGGCTCAGTATGAAGTGATACAACTCCCTCTCAGCGACTACCCGAAAGATCCGGTGATTGCCGAACAGGTGGCCACCTACGATAACCGAATTACCGCGCTGCTTAGTGAACAGGTGGCCCGCCTCTCAACCGAAATGGACACTTCGCGAGAAGCTGTGCGTACCCGTGAGAATGGCTTTGGAAACCTGGTGAGCGATGCCTTAAAGGAAGCCAGCCATACCGACGTGGCAATCATCAACGGTGGTGCTATCCGTGGCGAGCGCAGCTATCGTGAAGGGCACCTGTTAACCCGTAAGGATATTACCAGCGAACTGCCGTTTCGAAATCATATCCGGGTGCTGAGGATCACCGGGGCTGATTTAAAGTCAGCACTGGAAAACGGCGTGAGCAGGGTTGAAGACGCTTCAGGCCGTTTCCCACATGTCTCTGGTATGCAGTTTAAAGTGCAGCTTTCTTCGGCGCCTGGCAATCGTGTGAAAGAGCTCACTATTAATGGCTCGCCTATGGAATCCGGCCGTATCTATTCGCTTGCCACTTCCGATTATCTGGCAAATGGCGGTGACGGTTACGACAGTCTCAAACGCGGAACAGAAGTCCCCTTTAGTCAGCAGGTTACCCCACTGATTGCCGACATCGTGATCAGTGTTTTACGACGTCAGTCAACGCTTTCGGCCACCGCAACCGGCAGAGTCAGCTTCGTTAATGGCAGAGACAGCTGATATGACCAGTCAGCAGGGACGGCCGGCCGTCAGCAAACGCCTTAGGCTCAGGAGATTGTACTCGCTATCAGGGATCATTAATTTGAGTCTGGTTACGCTGATTATCGCGGTTATGATCCTGGCTTATACTACCTATTCGAAACTGTCCTCGTTCGAACAGTCTTTAAATTCAATGATGGATAAATCGCTGCCCGGTGTTATTCAATCGGGCAAACTGTATTCGCAGATGAACCTGTTACTGAGCGGCACAGAACAATTATCCATGGCCAATTCAGAGGCCATGCGTAGAATTGCTAAAAATGCCATCACCCTACAATTGGACGGCTTACACAAACTATCGCAGGAGCATGAGCAAACCCACCATATTACGTCTCAGCTGAGTTCGGTTGAACGGGAACTGGATGAACTCAATGCGTTAGTAGAAAAGCGAATTGCCATCAATAACAAAATCGATCGGTTAACGGCAAAACTTTTCGCTCTGCAACGCCAGATCGATACGGACCTGATTGCCAGCAACCCAACAACTGCCAGCACGTCCTGGTCTTTATTGTTTTCCCGTATCATGCTGCTCTCTGCTGAACTCACCAGCCTCGACCAGTTAAGCGAGATACGGCTACGTCAGAGCAATCTGGATCACTTGTTTATCTCCCTGTCTGAACTTGCCGATACGCTGCCGGCAGACCAACAACAAAGTGCACAACTGGCCATCGCGGCATTATCTGAAACCGTGTTACATCCTAATTCTGGCTTGATTGCGCAGCGTCAGTTGCAATTAAAGATCCTTGGCCGGGTGCAGGGCAGAAGTAACTTTGTACGTAACCTGATTGCCGATTACGCCCGCTTAAATGAGTTTGAATCTCATCAGCTAAACCAGGCTGTACTAGGCCAGGCGGCGAAAACTTCCCGACTGGTTGAGCAACAGGTAAAGCAGGCCAGCCTGCTGTTTATTATTGTACTGTTTGCTTACATTGGATTTGCCGTATTTATCCAGCGGGTAGTAGTGAATCGCTTAAAGACCCTTAACAAGCAGGTACAACAACGCTCCACCGGGGAGGGACACCTCATCACCGTGAGCGGCAAAGACGAAATTACAGAACTGGCCCAGAGCTTTGAACGGTTTGCCACTACTATCGAATTACAAAAGAATACCCTGGAAGAAATGAGTCTGCGCGATGCGCTCACTGGTATCGCTAACCGCCGTGCCTTCGACGACTACTACTCCCAGGCGCTCAATGTGGCTAGCCGACAACGCTGGCCGCTAACCGTATTACTGATTGATGTGGATTATTTTAAACAATACAACGATAACTATGGTCACAGTCAGGGCGACGTGTGTTTAAAGCAGGTGGCCTCGCTGATCAAGCAACAGATGCCCCGTAAAACCGATATTTTAGCCCGCTACGGTGGTGAAGAATTTGCCGTACTGTTACCCGATACCAACGAACAAGGGGCGATAACGGTAGCCCGGAATATTCTGGATGCGTTTAAAAATGCGCAAATTCCTCACGACTTTAGCGGCGTTGCCGACCACGTTACCGTAAGCATTGGTATTTCTGTTGGCCAGCAACAGGATGGCAGGATCACCCTCCCCTCAGTGGAAGCCGCCGATAAAGCCCTTTATAAGGCTAAGCGAACTGGCCGCAATCGCTGGGTGAATGATGCAGATGAAGACGAGCAATAAAGGGGTCAGAGTTAATTAAATAAAGGGGTCAGAGTTAATTAATTTGTTAGGAATTAATTAACTCTGACCCTGAGGGATCCCCACGAATTTAATTTCATGTGCCTGCGGCCCAGGCAGCGTCAACTATGGAGCTGTACCATTTGAGTGCAGCTTTCCACTGTCGCATAGTGAATCTTATTCGGCAAGCAATAGCTCTCAGACCGAGATAGTGGAATGACAGCACGCTTCTGGTGTCGGTATTAGCTTGGAAGCGCCGATGTTTATTCGAAGAGACGACTACCATACCCAATAAGATAGCAACCAGTGA